>NZ_JBHLUA010000005.1:0-213304 GCF_042433895.1 Mesonia maritima
ACCTCTTCCCATTCCGAACAGAGAAGTTAAGCTCATTAGCGCAGATGGTACTACTTATTGTGGGAGAGTATGTCGCCGCCTTTTTTATAAAGCCCCCTTCGTCAACTAGATGAAGGGGGCTTTTTTGTTTAGATAGATTTTTTATAAGAAGACTAAATTAGGTTCGGAAGAAAAACTTTATTTTTGAAATTAAATTAAGTATATGAGTAAGGCTAAAATATGGTTGTCATCTCCACATATGGGAGGAGAAGAGCAGAAGTTTGTAAATGAAGCTTTCCAGGAGAATTGGATTGCTCCTTTAGGTCCGAATGTGAATGGGTTTGAGCAAGATCTAAGAAATAAATTATCTGCTAATAAAGAAGTAGCAGCTCTAAGTAGCGGAACTGCAGCTCTTCATTTGGCTTTACTTCAACTTGGAATAAGTATTGGAGACGAAGTCATATGTCAGAGTTTTACATTTTCAGCTTCAGCAAACCCTATTACTTATTTGGGAGCTCAGCCTGTTTTTGTGGATAGTGAAAAAGAGACGTGGAATATTTGTCCTGTTTCACTTGAGAAAGCCTTAGAAAATAGAATTCAGCAAGGAAAAAAGGTTAAGGCAATTATTATCGTTCATCTATATGGAATGCCTTGTAAAATTGAAGAACTTACTAAAGTTGCTAATAAATACAATATTCCTATAGTTGAAGATGCAGCAGAGGCTTTAGGATCTACTTACCAGAATAAAAGCTGTGGAACGTTTGGTAAATTTGGAGTTCTTTCATTCAATGGAAATAAGATAATAACTACAAGTGGTGGCGGAGCTTTAGTTTGCCCTTCTGTTAAGGATAAAGAAAAAACAGTTTACTATGCTACGCAAGCAAGAGATAACGCGCCGCATTACCAACATAGTGAAATCGGATATAATTATAGATTGAGTAATATTTCTGCGGGAATTGGACGTGGACAAATGTTAGTTTTAGATGAACATATTCAATTAAGAAGAAAAATGAATTTGTTCTATCAAGAATTATTTTCTAATATAGAAGGGGTAACTGTTTTTAAAGAACCTAATGAAGATTTTTACTCTAATCATTGGTTATCTGCAATTTTAATTGATAAAGAAAAAACAAATGGAGTTGACAGAGAACAACTTCGACTAGCGATGGAAGAAGAAAATATAGAATGCAGACCGTTGTGGAAGCCTATGCATTTACAACCGGTATTTAAAAATGCTCCTTATTATGGAGGAAATGTTGCAGAGAATTTATTTGAAAATGGTTTGTGTTTGCCATCTGGTTCAAATTTAACAGATGATGATAGAGAGCGAATTAAACAAGTAATTTTAAAAGTATTTAAAGTTTAGTATGATAGAAGATATTATAGAAAAACGCAGGTCGGTTTTTCCTGTACAATATAATGATAAACCTATTTCAGAAAATGATATCATTAAAATTTTAGAAGCTGCAAATTGGGCTCCTACGCATAAAAAAACCGAGCCTTGGCGTTTCAAAGTTTTACAAGAGAAGAAATTAGAATTCGGTGAATTTTTAGCTGATAAATATGAAGAAACGACTAATAATTTTTCAGCTTTTAAAAAGAATAAAATAACTCAGAAATTCGAACAATCTGCCTGCGTAATTGCAATTTGCATGAAGCGAGACGAGAAAGAACGCTTACCAGAATGGGAAGAAATTGCTTCAACCGCTATGGCTGTACAAAATATGTGGTTAGTAGCTACCGATTTAAAAATTGGCTCGTATTGGAGTTCACCTTCGTTAATAAAATATGCAGATGAATTTTTCAATTTAGCTGAAGGAGAAAAATGCTTAGGCTTTTTCTATATGGGATATTTCGATGAAGAATTACCAGAAGGAAAAAGAGAACCTATCGAACATAAAGTAGAATGGCTTTAATCACCATTCTACTTTTTATTTTTTCAGAATTAATTATTTTGTTGAAAATTGAAGATCACCTAAACCTTCAATACTTGCTGAAATTACATCACCTTTTTTAAATTCAGCCATCGGACCTAATGCTCCGGAAAGTATAATTTCTCCTTTGCGAAGCGGATTGTTAATCGATGCCATTTTATTCGCTAACCAAACTACCGCTTTTAAAGGATTTCCTAAACAAGAAGTTCCATCGCCTTCAGAAACTTTTTCTTCATTAATATAAAGTTCCATTTTATTATTAATAAGGTCTAATTGATCTAAAGCCACGCGTTGCGTACCTAATAAGAAATGACTTGAAGAAGCGTTATCTGCAATTGTATCGGTAATTTTAATGTTCCAATTTTCTATTCTGCTTCCCACAACTTCAATTGCCATTACGGCGTAATCGATTGCTTTTTCAATATCGGCAATAGTATTATTAGTTCCTATTAAATCATTTTTAAGTATAAACGCTATTTCAGCTTCCACTTTGGGTTGCATAAATTTGCTGAAATCGACTTCTTCATTAGCAGGAATTTCCATGGAATCTAATAAAATTCCAAAGTCAGGTTGATTTACTCCTAATTGTTCTTGAACTTTTAAAGAAGTTAATCCTATTTTTTTACCGACAATTTTTTTTCCGTTTTTTACTTCTTTTTCAATATTTAGTTGCTGAATTTTATAAGCCGAATCTAAATCTTTTTCAGTCAAATGTTCTCGAATTGGAGCGCAAGGTCTTTTAGAATTTTCAGCTTCTTTTAGTTTTTCTGCAATTTCAATTAAATTCATATTTTGTTAGTTTAAAATAATGCTTCACGATATTCGAAAGTTACATAAATAAAAATTCCCAGATAAATACAAGCGGCGAAAAACTTCATAAATGTAGAAGCCAAAAAGCCGATAAATGAACCGAACGCTGCTTTTAAAGCAACTTTAGAATTACTCTTATTAAAAAATAATTCACCAATAAAAGCACCTACAAACGGACCAATTAATATCCCCAGCGGAATGGGAATAAAAATTCCGACAACCAACCCGACAGTTGTTCCGATTGCCCCGGCTTTACTTCCGCCAAAACGTTTTGTGCCTGCAGCGGGAATTATATAATCTAAAACAAAAATTAAAATGGCAACAGCTAAGGTAATTCCTAGCAAAGTATAATTCATTTTTACACCATTTGTTAAGTGAAGAACTAAAAGTCCTAACCAACTAATTGGCGGACCGGGGAGAACGGGTAAAATGCTTCCTATAATTCCTGTGATACAAAGTAAAGCGCCAATAATTACTAATACGATATCCATTTTTTTATGACTAATGTAGGTTATTTTGAATTAATTTATAACTAATTTATTAGTTTAAACTATAATTTTAGTTATATTTGAATAGTAAAACTAAACTCTTAGTTGAAAAATGAAAGAATTAACCAAAGCAGAAGAGGAAGTCATGCAATTGTTGTGGAAATTAAAACACGCCAATGTAGCAATGCTTATCGATGAAATTCCCGAACCTAAACCGGCTTATAACACCATTTCTACCATTGTTAGAATTTTAGAAAGCAAAGGTTTTGTGGGTTACAAAAAACAAGGACGAGGTCATATTTATTTTCCGCTGATTGAAAAAGAACGCTATAGTAAATTTTCCTTAACCAAATTAATGAATAATTATTTTGATGGTTCTATGAAAAGTATGCTATCCTTTTTTGTAAAAAAGAATGATGTAAGTCTAAAAGAGCTGGAAGAAATTTTAAAAGAAATTAATAAAAAGGAATAGTTATGGAGAATTATATCATTCAATTTACGGTATTTTTATTCTTATTTTTCGCAGCTTATTTGCTGTTCTTTAAGCGGGAAACATTTTTTCAAACTAATCGATTTTATTTATTATTCACGCCTGTTTTAGCTTTGATACTTCCGTTTCTTTCGTTTGATTTTTTTCAGGAGAAAATTAAAATTTCCCAAGCCGTTATTCATTTACCAAGTGTTTTTATAGGAAATTTTTCTGCTGAAAAACTTCCCGAAACTACTATAGTAGAACGTGAAACTTTCTGGTCTTCACTTAATTTTTTACATATTTTAATTGGTATATATATTTTAGGTATAGCATTTAGCATTTTTTTATTGGTAAGAAAAATTCTAGCGTTTAGAAAATTTAAAGAGAAAGGAACCATAACTATTTTTCAGAAAATTTCATATTGGCAAATCCCGAATAGCCGACTTGCTTTTACATTTCTAAATCAAATTTTTATAGGTGAAAACATTCAATCGGCAGAAAAAGAACAAATTCTTCAACACGAATTAGTGCACGTAAAACAAAATCACACGTTCGATTTGCTTTTTATGGAACTTTTAAAAATTATTTTTTGGTTTCATCCTGCTGTTTACGGTTATCAACATCAACTTAAAATTCTTCACGAATTCATTGCAGATAAAGAAGTTTCGCGGCTTTCATCAACCCGAAATTATTATGAAAATCTGTTGAATTCCATTTTCAATACGGAGAAAATATCATTCATCAATCAATTTTTTAATCATTCATTAATCAAAAAACGAATCGTTATGTTACAAAAATCAAAATCATCAAAATGCGCAAAACTCAAATATTTTTTACTAATTCCTTTAATATTAGGAATGTTGACTTATGTTTCTTGTTCTGAAGATAATGTAGAAAAGAATCAAGATGTCGAAAGTGTGGAAAAACCACCAATTCCACCCACTCCACCAACTTCACCAGAATTACCAGAGTTGCTGTTACCCAACGAAACTGAAAATTATGGTGTAATCGAAGTAGGAGATATTAATAATTTAACAGATGATGAAAACAGACGTTTAAGAGAGTTGTCAAAAAAGATAATTGAAGATTCGAATATGCATAAATTGGTAATTACTGATGGTGAAAATCAAAAAGTATTTGATTTTGAAAAATCATCATCAATCCAAAACGAAGGAATTCCTTTTTCCGAAGTTGAAACTATTCCTATTTTTCCAGGCTGTGAAGGTTTAGAAGGAGAAGCCGCAAAAAAATGTATGGCAGAAAAAGTATCTGAATTTGTAAATTCTAAATTTGATACCAAAAAAGTAAAACCTTATGCGCAAGACGGAACTAATCGCATTTATGTAAAATTTACAATTGATGAAAACGGAAAAATTAAAACGGTAAAAGCTAGAGCTGCAAAACCCGAATTAAGTGAAGAAGCAGAAAAAGCAATTAACCAATTACCGCAAATGAAACCTGGTGAAGTTGACGGAAAACCTGTTTCGGTAGTTTATACGCTTCCTATTATTTTTCAAGTAGAAAAGTAAATGAAGTTTAGTTTAAAAATATTATTTATTTTTTTAGCCTTAAGCGCCGAAGCTCAGCATTCGGCGCTTCGTGATGCCGATAGTTTATACCAAATTGGAAAATATCAAGAAGCCATTAATTTATATGAAAAAGAATCACAGTTAACTTCTAAAATTCATCAGAAAATTGCGCAAGCGCAAGAAGCTAGAGGAAATTTATCGAAAGCCATTATTCATTATAAAAAAGCTTTAGCGCTCGATAAAAAATTAGTAATCGCCGCTGCGCGTTACGGGAAATTATTATACAGAACTAAAAATTATAAAAGGTCAGACAGTTTGTTTGCAGAATTAATTAAACGATTTCCTACCAATCCAGATTTTTATTATCAACGTGGTTTAAACAATCAAAAATTAGAAAACAAACAAGCGCAAAATTATTTTCAAAAAGTGCTACGTTACGACGCTACTCATCAGAAAGCACTTTACAAAATCGCTGTACATCAATTTAAAAATAAGAAATATAATGTGGTGGATTCGCTTAGCTTAATTGCTTTAAATGAAAATCCCGATAACAGTAAAATGTTAAGTTTGCGAGCGCAAAATTTTTATACGCAGCAAAAATATAGAGAGGCGATAAGCGTTTTTGAAGAATTAAACGAAAAAGGAGAAGGTTCAGAATTTTTATACGAAAAATTAGGCTACAGTTATTATCAAATTAAAAACTATCGAAAAGCTATAGATCGATTTCTTGAAGTCATAAAAATTAATCCTGATAATGCAAAAGTTCATCTACAATTAGGAAAGCTCTACAACTTATTAGAAAATTATAATGAAGCTGAAAAACATTTATTAATGGCGTTATTGCTCTCGAAAACGCCTTTAGATGAACATTATCAATCGTTAGGCTTAACTTATAAAATGAAAAAGGATTATAAAAAAGCCATCAATTATTTTAAACTTGCGTTGGAAGAAAATCCTAAGAAAATCCGTTCTCAGTTTGAATTAGCGGTATCAGCCGATAATTATTATAAAGAGTTAAAAACACGCTTAAATTATTACGAATTATTCCTGAAAAAATTCGAGAAACATCCCAGAGCTGAAGTTTACACAATTTTAGCTGAACGAAGAGCGCAAGATTTAAAAAAGGAAATTCACTTTTCCGATTCAAAAACCGATTAAAAAAGGAATTTTCGCTAGTTTTGGAGTGATTTACGTACATTTACGCTATGGCTAGAATCACCTTAGGCATTTTTGCGATATTGCTAATAAGCTGTAAAAACTTCGAAACCAAACGGGTTTGCTCAGACGATATTTTTCAGGAAGAAGTAAAAGAAATCAACTGGAATGAAATCGAAACCTATCCTGCTTTTGCAAGTTGCGAGCAATATTCAGATCAAGAACGTCAACATTGTTTCGAGAAAACTTTTTCATCGCATATTTATACTTTTTTAGCCCAAAAAACAGTAATTGTAAACGATTCCATTCAAGAAAAATTGGTTTTACATTTATCAATTTCAGCCAAAGGAAAACCCTCGCTAGATTCAGTAACGATGAACCAAACATTAATTGAAAAACTGCCGCAATTCAGAACTTGGTTAGATTCATCGGTTATTACACTACCAAAAATTTATCCGGCTCGAAAAAGAGGAATCCCAGTCGCGACCAACTTTAAATTACCACTTCAAATTGAATCAGAATAGAAATACATCAGTAAACGAAAAAATTTTCCTCGGAATAGATCCCGGAACTACCGTTATGGGTTACGGACTCATAAAAGTGGTCGGAAAGCAAATGGAATTTATGCAGCTAAATGAGTTAATGCTGAAAAAATATACCGATCATTACGTAAAACTGAAACTCATTTTTGAACGCACTGTTGAATTAATTGAAACCTTTCACCCAGACGAAATTGCGATTGAAGCTCCCTTCTTCGGAAAAAATGTTCAATCGATGTTGAAGCTCGGTAGAGCGCAAGGCGTTGCGATGGCCGCCGGTTTAAGTCGCGAAGTTCCGGTAACCGAGTATTCTCCCAAAAAAATAAAAATGGCCATCACCGGAAACGGAAATGCAAGTAAAGAACAAGTTGCCAGAATGTTGCAAAGTATGTTAAAACTAAAATCACTTCCCAAAAACTTAGATTCTACCGATGGATTGGCAGCCGCGGTTTGTCATTTTTATAATCAAGGTCGTGTAGAAAGCGGAAAAAATTATAGCGGTTGGGCTTCTTTTGTAAAACAAAACCCGAATAAGATTAAGTAAATTTTAATTGAAAATAGATAATCTTTTAAGTATCTTGAAGCTAAAATTTAGTTATGGAAACAAATAGATTATCTAAGAAAATTGAGAAAATTCTTAATAAGCAACTTACCAAGGAAGCAAACGCGGCGCAAGTTTATTTAGCGTATGGAGCTTGGGCAGATAGCGAAGGTTTTGCCGGTATTGCTAACTTTTTATTTCGTCATTCGCAAGAAGAACGCAACCACATGATGAAAGTAATGCAATACATTATGGAGCGTGGAGGGAGAGCAACAATTTCAGCTATTGAAGCGCCAAGCGAAGATCCTAAAAATTTACAGGATTGTTTTGAGAAAATATTTCAACATGAAATTGATAACACCAACGCTATTTACGAAATCGTTTCGTTAGCGCAAGAAGAAAAAGATTGGGCAACATGGAATTTTGGTCAATGGTTTGTAAAAGAACAAATTGAAGAAGAAGCGCTTGTACTAGATTTATTAGATAAATTAAAAATTGCGGGCGGTGCAAAAGCTACGCAAGAATCATTATATTATTTCGATTCGCAATTAGAGCAAAAAGAAGATGAAGCCGACTTAGCAAGAGACGCTTCAGCAGAGCGACCTTAATTTAAAATTAGAAAGGCTGTCTAGAAAGTATTGAAAAATGTCATTCTGAATTTATTTCAGAATCTCATCTTGTTACTTAACAATTTTTAATGAGAACCTGAAACGAGTTCAGGTTGACGAAAACTTATTTTTTTAGACAGCCTTTTTTCTTAAAGAAAACCCAATTAAATTAAACCGGCGCGTTTTAGTAAAGCGTCTGCATCGGGTTCTTTTCCACGGAAGCGTTTATATAAAACCATTGGATCTTCAGTTCCACCTTTGGTTAACACATTTTCTTTAAATTTCGTAGCCACTTCTTCGCTAAAAATTCCTTTTTCTTTAAAATAAGCAAATGCATCAGCATCTAGAACTTCTGCCCATTTATAAGAATAATATCCAGCAGAATAACCACCCTGAAAAATATGCCCGAAAGAAGTACTCATACAATTTTCCGGTACATCGGGATAAAGTCGTGTAGCTTCAAAGGCTTCTAATTCGTGTTTTTTTACATCATTTATTGAAGTCGGATCGGCGGCGTGCCAAGCCATATCTAACATTCCAAAACTTATTTGACGAACGGTTTGCATTCCTTCGTGAAAATTAGCTGATTTTTTTATTTTTTCGATTAATTCCATCGGGATTACTTCATCGGTTTCGTAATGACGCGCAAAAAGTTCTAAGGCTTCTTTTTCGTAACACCAATTTTCCATTAATTGACTCGGAAGTTCCACAAAATCCCAATAAACAGAAGGTCCAGACAAACTGGAATAAGTAGAATTTGCTAGAATTCCATGAAGTGCGTGACCAAATTCGTGGAACAAAGTCGTAACTTCATTAAATGTAAGTAACGAAGGTTTTTTGGAAGTCGGGCGCGTGAAATTGCAAACGTTAGAAACATGCGGACGCTCATTTTTGCCATCTTTTACCTGTTGCTCTTTGTAAATGGTCATCCAAGCGCCGTTTCGCTTTCCTTCTCGCGGATGAAAATCGGCATAAAAAAGTGCTTGGTAGTCGCCATTTTCATCGTAAATCTCATAAGTTTTTACTTCATCGTGATATTTATCAACGTTAAAAACTTCTTTAAAATGAATTCCGTAAAGTTTTTTTGCAATTAAAAATACACCGTGAATTACATTGTCGAGTTTAAAATAAGGCTTTAGTTGTTCATCATCCAGTTGAAATAATTTCTGTTTCAATTTTTCCGAATAATACGCGCTATCCCATTTCTCCAATCGGTCGATTCCGTCAAGTTCTTTCGCAAAATTTTCGAGTTCTTGAAATTCTTTTTCGGCTGCTGGTTTTGCTTTTTCCAGCATTTCTTCTAAAAATTCATTTACTTTTTCAGGACTTTTTGCCATACGTTCTTCTAAAACGAAATGGGCGTGGGTTTTAAAACCAAGTAAATTTGCTCGTTGATGACGAAGTTTAGCGATTTTTAAAACAATTTCTTGATTATCATATTTATCATTCTGAAAAGCTTTAGCGCCAAAAGCAATCGCTAATTTTTTTCGTAGTTCACGATTTTTAGCGTATTTCATAAACGGAATATAACTCGGGAAATGAAGCGTAAAAATATAACCTTCTTTTCCTTTCTTTTTCGCTAATTCTTCGGCGTTTTCAAGTTCACTTTCCGGAAGCCCGTCTAATTCATTTTTATCGGTAACATGCAATTCGTAGCGATTGGTTTCTGCTAAGACGTTTTCACCAAAAGTCAATGAAAGTTTTGCGAGTTCTAAATCAATTTTTCGGAGTTCGTTCTTTTTATCTTCCGATAAATTAGCACCGTTTCTACTAAAAGCTTTGTAATGTTTATCGAGTAAGGTTTTTTGTTCTTCAGTTAGATCGAGTTTTTTTCGCTCATCAAAAACGTGTTTTACGCGTTTAAAAAGTGCTTCATTCAGCAGTAAATCATTATTAAATTCGCTTAACCAAGGCGACACTTCTTGCGCGATTTTTTGAATTTCATCATTCGTTTCAGCAGAATTAATATTAAAGAAAATTCCTGCCACGCGACTTAATTTTTCACCAGAATGTTCTAACGCCACAATTGTGTTTTCAAATGTTGGTGTTTCTTCGGTAGCTGTAATTTGTTGAATCTCTTCGCGTGCTATTTTTATGGCTTCTTCAATAGCGGGTTTATAATGTTCGGTCTTTATTTTTGAAAAAGGTGCAGTGTCGAATTCCTGCAATAATGGATTTTCTTGACTCATAAATCGTTTCAATTTTAGGATTGTAAAGATACAAAGCCTCAAATTGTTAACTCCTTAGAATTATTAAAAATGAACGTTAAAACTTTGATTGAATTCCCTATCGAATTTTATCTGAAAATTCGATAGGCTTTAATCTTTATCTGAAAAATAATATTGATTTTCTGTGATTTTTTGCCCGTCGATTAGCAAATTTGAAGTGATTTTTTTACTCGGCGTTAACCAATTTGAATCTTTTAATTTTAAACGATAATCTCTGTGGAGATAATTATATTCACCTGTTTTTTTTAAATAATATTTGGGAGAATATTTGCCTGAAGTTAATTTTGTATACATAAAACTCCCTGAAGCTATATTTTCTTCTAATTTCGCACCTATAGGAAATTTTAAATTGAATGAACTTAATTTTTCGCCTTCCCCTAATTCATATTCGCCTTTTAAAATTCCATAATCTGAAGTTGAGATGTATAAAGTTCCTTGAAATTTCGCTTTCGCTTTATTCGGTTTAAACGCTATTTGGTAGTACCAGTTTTCATTAAATTGAATAACTTCTTTAATTTCGAAAGAATAATCTTCAGAATTTTTTAAAAAATCATATTCGGCAGGATTTAAAAAATATTGTTTTGGCCAAGTAAGTTGATAATAAAGCTTCGTACTATCTACTTGTAATTTATAATCTCTATCAAATGAAATAATCCCAGATTTTACTTGATATTCTTTATTAATATCAATATAACTTTTTATTACTTTATCTAAGGCATAATACCAGGAATTCACGAGCGTAGGATTATGTTTAGTAACGCTATAACTTTCTTCAATCCGCTCTATTTTGGGTTTGGAATGAGGAAATTGTTTGTAGCTAAAACTATTAAATTTTTCTAATATGTGTTCGGTATTCTTAATTTCATCAATTATCTTTTTGATATCGGTAGTAAATTTTACGCGTTGGCTTTTAGGAATTAGATTTATTTTCTTCAATTTTAAATCGAAATCATTAAAAATATATTTTTCTGTCAGCTTATGTCTAATCTTAAATTCTAGGGAATCTAAGCTGTAATTTTTATTGATATTTTGTTTTGCCTTCTCTATAATTTTTTGTGCTTCAATATTTTTATTAACTAAATAGACATCGTCTAACTGATCAACTTTTTTATTCAGATGAATAATTGTGTCTTTTTTAAAATCTTTTATTGCAATTTTTAAAGATTGATAACCTAGTGAAGAAAAACGTAAAGAATCAGTTGACGAAAATTTATCTACCTCAATTTCGAAATTTCCGTTTTGATTTGTGATGACACCGTAATTCTGAGAAATTTCGACCGTAGCATTTGGAATACCTTTTTCAGTTTCATTAGAAAGAATTATTCCAGACAGCGTTTGAGCTGAAAGCGGAAAATATAAAACTACCAACAGCCCAAAAAGAAGACGATTTTTGCACATAACTGTAAACCTTAAAAATAACTGTTTTAAAGATGCAATTTTTTTTCTGAAAACTGTATGTTAAAATGAAAAAACCTACTCATTTTGAGTAGGTTTTAAAAATTATAAATATTAAAAAAGGACTATTTTTTCCGCACTTCTTCAGCGCCTTTTATTACTTTTTCTTTCAATCCTTCTTTATAAACTAATATTTTATCACGAACACATTTATCGGAAGCGCCAATAATTTGCGCAGCAAGAATTCCCGCATTTTTTGCACCGTCTAACGCAACAGTCGCAACAGGAACGCCACCTGGCATTTGTAAAATAGAAAGAACAGAATCCCAACCATCGATAGAATTTCTCGATTTCACCGGAACGCCAATTACAGGAAGTGGCGAAAGAGAAGCTACCATTCCCGGAAGATGCGCAGCGCCACCGGCGCCGGCAATAATTACGTTAATTCCGCGCTCGTGTGCATTTTTTCCGTAGTCAAATAATTTTTCTGGAGTGCGATGCGCCGAAACAATATCGACTTCAACTTCTAAATCAAATCCTCTTAAAATATCGATTGCTTCTTGCATTACAGGTAAATCGCTCGTGCTTCCCATAATTACGCCAACTTTACTCATATGTTTTAGTTTTTTGTTATCGGTTTTTAACCTTTAGCTTGATTTAAAAAAAACGCTTTTATTCAGTACTAAAATTTATTTTGCTAATCTCTACTAATTACTTTAATTTCATTTTTAACTTTCTCAGCAATTTTTCGAGCTTCACTTAAATCTTTATTTACAATCGTTACGTGACCCATTTTTCGAAACGGACGCGTTTGTTTTTTTCCGTAGATATGAGGCGTTACGCCATCCATCTGCATAATTTTTTCGATGTTTTGGTAATAGACATTTCCTTCGTGATTTTCGTCGCCTACCAAATTCACCATTACGCCACCGACTTTACTATCGGTATTTCCTAGCGGAAGATCTAAAATCGCTCGTAAATGTTGTTCAAATTGATTCGTGAAACTTGCTTCAATACTATAATGACCGCTGTTGTGAGGTCGTGGAGCAACTTCATTTACCAAAATTTCATCGTCTTGGGTTTGAAATAATTCTACCGCCAATAAACCAACATGTTCAAACGTTCGTGAAACTTTGGTAGCTACTTCGCGTGCTTTTTGAGCAACTTTAGCTTCAATTCTTGCAGGGCAAATTACATATTCAACTTGATTTGCTTCCGGATGGAATTCCATTTCTACAACCGGATAAGTTTTTACTTCACCCGAAACGCTTCTGGCAACAATTACCGCCAATTCGTTTTTAAACCGAATCATTTCTTCAACAATGCAAGGGACTTCTTCAACAGGAATTAAATCTTCTTGCTCTTTAATTACACGAACGCCTTTGCCGTCATAACCGCCGGTGGTGCTTTTCCAAACAAACGGAAATTGCCGCTCTTTTCTAATAATTGCTTCGGTTAATTCAGCTTTTGTTTCATATTTCACAAATTGAGCTGTCGGAATATCATTAGCTTTATAAAACTCTTTTTGAACTCCTTTATCCTGAATTTTACGTAATGTTTCAGCCGAAGGAAATACTTTTTTCCCTTCTTTTTCTAATTGTTCTAACGCTTCAACATTTACCGTTTCAATCTCAAACGTCAGTAAATCTACTTTTCTTCCAAAATTCACGACGGTATCAAAATCCATTAAATCACCTTTTTCAAAATGATTGCAAGCAATTTTACAAGGCGCTTCCGGATTTGGGTCTACCACATAGGTTTGGATGTCGTATTTTCTCGTGTCGTACAACATCATTTTTCCTAATTGTCCGCCGCCTAAAATTCCTAATTTAAAAGCTGATGAAAAGTAATTATGCATAAATTTATCTTTATAATTTTTGGGCGCTTCCCTTTCGGGTCGGGTTATTCGCTATATCTTTTGTTCCGTAAAAACTACACAAAAGGATGCCGCTGCTACCCCTAGCGCAAAACAGAATTCCACAAAAATAAATCTTTCCAAGAGAATTACCGAAATAATAGGCTTTAAATCTGTATTCCTTATCTTTGCAAATTATTAAAAAATAAAAAAGAATGCTACAACTTCATGACTTAACGTTTAAACCTTTTCTTTCTGCTCAAGAAATTGAAAATACTATCGAAAAAGTCGCTGAAAAAATAAATGAAGATTTAGCAGCAAAGCAACCTGTTTTTTTGGGAGTTTTAAATGGCGCATATTTATTTACCGCCGAACTCACCAAACGATTTCAAGGCAATTGTGAAGTAGAATTCACCAAATTAATATCTTACGAAGGAACTAAAACTACCGGTAAAATTCAGAATTTAATCGGAGTAGAAAACCTGAAAGGGAAAACCGTTATCGTAGTAGAAGATATTGTAGATACCGGAAATACCATTTCAGAAATCGTTAAAATTTTAGAAAAAGAAGCCGTAGCCAATTATAAAATCGCTACCTTATTTTTTAAACCGGAAGCCTATCAAAAAGCCCATAAAATTGATTATATCGGCTTAGAAATTCCCAATAAATTTATTGTAGGATTTGGCTTAGATTACAACGGATTAGGAAGAAATTTACCAGAAATATATCAACTTAAAGAAAATTAACATGACAAACATTGTATTGTTTGGCCCTCCGGGAGCCGGAAAAGGAACGCAAGCCGAAATTTTAAAACAAAAATACGACTTGGTACACATTTCTACCGGAGATGTTTTTCGTTATAATATAAAAAATGAAACCGAACTCGGTAAAAAGGCAAAATTGTTTATCGATAAAGGTCAATTAGTGCCAGATGAGGTGACAATCGACATGCTAAATGATGAGGTTGAAAAACACCCGAATGCAAAAGGAATTATTTTCGACGGTTTTCCTAGAACTTCAGCGCAAGCCAAAGCATTAGATGAATTGTTAGTTAGTAAAAATACTAGCGTAAATGCGATGATCGCCTTAGAAGTAGAAGACGAAATTTTGGTAAAAAGATTGCTTGAACGTGGTAAAACTTCAGGGAGAAAAGACGATGCCGATGAAGGCGTAATTAGAAATAGAATAAAAGTTTATTACGAAGAGACCGCTATATTAAAGTCCTATTATCAAGCACAAGATAAATACTTTGGTGTCGATGGTGTAGGAAGTATCGACGAAATTACCCAACGCTTAAGCAAAGTAATAGATCAATTATAAAACGCAGATATTCAATTTATTTGAATAGCGAATAAGTATAGATAATGAAAGAAGGAAATTTTATAGATTACGTAAAACTGCACGTTTCTTCCGGAAAAGGCGGAAAAGGTTCGGCGCATTTACACCGTGAAAAATATATTGAAAAAGGCGGTCCAGATGGTGGTGATGGTGGTCGTGGCGGACACGTAATTTTACGGGGAAACGAAAACCTTTGGACATTATATGAGTTCAATTTTAAACGCCACATAAAGGCGGAACATGGTAAAGATGGTGGTAAGCAGCGAAGCACCGGAGCCGATGGAGAAGATGCTTATATCGACGTTCCATTAGGTACGGTAGTTCGCGATACGGATACAAACGAGATTATCGATGAGATTACCGAACACGATCAAGAAATAATTATTGCCAAAGGCGGAATGGGCGGTCGTGGAAACTGGCACTTTAAAACTTCCACGCATCAAACGCCTCGTTATTCACAACCCGGAATAGAAGGCGAAGAACGCGATATCACCTTAGAATTAAAAGTCTTGGCAGATGTTGGCTTAGTTGGTTTTCCCAATGCAGGAAAATCTACGTTACTTTCAGTAATTACAGCTGCAAAGCCAAAAATAGCTAATTATGAATTCACTACATTAAAACCAAATTTAGGAATTGTAAAATATCGTGACTTCCAAACTTTTGTAATGGCAGATATTCCTGGAATTATTGAAGGCGCCGCCGAAGGAAAAGGTTTAGGATATCGATTTTTACGCCATATCGAAAGAAATTCAACTCTATTATTTCTTATTCCTTGTGATGCAGATAATATTAAAAAGCAGTATGAAATTCTCTTAGATGAACTTCGACGCTACAATCCTGAATTGTTGGATAAAGATCGATTTATCGCAATTTCAAAAAGTGATATGCTCGATGCCGAATTAAAAGAAGAATTGAATATGCAACTAAAAGAAGAATTTAAAGGACTTCCGTATATGTTTATTTCTTCCGTAGCACAACAAGGTATTCAGGAATTGAAGGATAAATTATGGAAAAATTTAAATAAAGATCCTGAAGATAAATTTTAAATGTTAAGAATTGGTTATAAAAGATTAAGCTGTTTTTGTTTTTAGTAATTTTAGGTGAAAATTATAGAAAAATGAAAATATATATAGGAATAATTTTAGCCTTTTTACTTATTTCTTGTGGCGGGACAAAAGCTTATTTTGATTACGATCAAGAGGTCGATTTTTCGAAATTTAATACCTACGGATTTTATGCCGATATGGAGTCTGGTTTAAGCGAATTAGATCAAGATCGTATGATTGCTGCGTTAGATACGGTTTTACAAGAAAACAACTTCAATAAAAGTGAAACTCCTGATTTTAAAATAAATATTTTTGCTGAACCTTTTAACAAAGCAAGCAATTCATCTATTGGGATCGGTCTCGGCGGTGGAGGCGGAGCAGTTGGCGGTGGCGTGTCTGGCGGAATTCCGGTCGGTGGAGATCAACTTTTCTTAAGTATTACCATAGATTTTGCAGATGCTGTAACCAACGAATTATTTTGGCAAGCGGTAGTCGAAAGCCGCTTCAACGAAAATTGGTCACCGCAAGAGCGAAGTGAATTTTTTAGAGAGATTGCAGAAAAAGCTTTAGAAAATTATCCTCCGGAAGAGGATTAATTCTACTTATACTTTTTCTTGATAGATTGAATATATTTCTGAAATTTTACTTGCCTACTTCATAATTTTTCAAATTTTTGCTGACTGAATATAAATTGAGTAGCCAGCATACATAAAATGCAAGATAAGAAGCGAAATTTCATATGTCTTGGTTTTTGTTAAAGATAATGATTTTATCAAATCTTTATGATTTATATAGATTGGGGCATTATTTTTGCCTTTTTAGAACTATATTATCCATCTATGAAGAAAATTCTGTTCCTTTTATTATTCCCTATTTGCGTTTTCAGTCAATCTAATTTTGAAAAAGGGCAAGCCTACTTTCAGCAAGAAAAATTAACGAAGGCAAAATTTTATTTAGTTGAAGTAGAAAAAAACGATACCAATTATTATAAAGCACAGGAATATTTAGCAGATATCGCAGTTTATCAAGAAAACTTAGATGAAGCTCTAGAAATTTACGAAGAATTGGTAGAGCGATTTCCGGAAAATGCCAATTTGAATTTTAAATATGGCGGAACTTTAGGACTTAAAGCTTTATCGGTGACGAAAATTGAAGCAGCATTTTATATTTCAGACATCAAAAAATACTTTAAAAGAGCAGCAGAATTAGATAAAAATCATATCGAAGCGCGTTGGGCATTAGTTGAATTGTACGTGAAATTGCCCGGTTTTATCGGCGGAAGTTTTGAAACCGCTACCACTTATGCAGATCAATTATTAGAAATTAGTCCGATAAACGGTTATTTTGCGAAAGGATATATTGCAGAACACGATAACCAATCCAAAATTGCACGAAGCTACTATTTAAAAGCAATGGAATTAAATAACGCAGAAGCCTGTCAGCAAGATTTGCAAAATTTTTCCTTACATAAAATAGATAATTTAGATGCTGAAAAAACCGCGATCGGTTGTCAAAATTTTAATAGAAATCAATTAAATTATTTAACGGGAAAAGTCGCTGCGGAATATAATATTCAAAATCAACGCGGAATTTTTTATTTACAACAATACATTAAAAACTTCTCTCCGGTAGATGGCGTTCCGTTGCATTATGCTTTTTATAGAAAAGCGCAACTCTACAAAAATTTAGGCGATAAAAAGCAAGCTGAAAAATGGATTAATAAGTCTTTAGAACTAAATAATGATTTTGAAAAAGCATTCGAAGAAAAGACAAAAATTCAGGCGATGTAAGTTCATTCAAAAGCAACCTCTTATATTTGTAACTATGAAAATACATTTTATAGCTATTGGTGGAAGCGCTATGCACAATTTAGCACTGGCCTTAAAGGAAAAAGGAGATCAAATTACAGGAAGCGACGATACTATTTTTGAACCTTCAAAAAGTAGGTTGGATAAAGCAGGTTTGTTACCCGAAAAAATGGGCTGGTTTCCAGAGAAAATAACCGATGATTTAGATGCGGTAATTTTAGGAATGCATGCCAAAGAAGATAATCCCGAACTATTAAGAGCACAAGAAAAAAATCTTACCATTTATTCTTACCCCGAATTTCTATACGAACAGAGTAAAGATAAAACACGTGTCGTTATCGCGGGTTCGCATGGAAAAACCACTATCACTTCAATGATTTTGCACGTGTTACATTATCACGGAAAAGAAGTAGATTTTATGGTTGGCGCGCAATTAGACGGCTTCGATAATATGGTTCATCTTACAAAAGAGAATGATTTTATGTTGCTAGAAGGCGATGAATATCTTTCTTCTGCTATTGACAGACGACCAAAATTTCATCTTTACCAACCTAATATTGCTTTAATTAGTGGAATTGCGTGGGATCACGTAAATGTATTTCCGAGTTTTGAAAATTACGTAGATCAATTCAAGATTTTTACGGAAGAAATGGTAAATGGAAGCATTTTAGTTTATAATGAAGAAGACGCGCTCGTTAAAGAAATTGCAGAAGCCGCTACCAAACCGACTAGAAAACACGCTTACAAAACCCCGGAATATTCAATAAACGATGGAATTACCTATTTGGAAACACCAGAAGGTGAAATGCCTATTGAAATTTTTGGTCAACATAACTTAAACAATTTAGCCGGCGCGAAATGGGTTTGTCAACATATGGGAATTGATGAGGTAGATTTCTACGAAGCCATTGCAAGTTTTAAAGGCGCTTCAAAAAGACTGGAAAAAATTGTTGATCGACGCGGAACTATAGTTTATAAAGATTACGCTCATAGTCCATCAAAAGTAAAAGCAACAACTACTGCAGTTCGAAAACAATTTCCAGACAAACATAGAATAATCGCTTGTTTAGAATTGCATACTTATAGTAGTTTAACCAAAGACTTTTTAAAACAATACAAAGGAAGCTTAGACGATGCAGATGAAGCAATCGTATTTTATTCGCCAGAAGCATTAGATATAAAACAATTAGAATCACTTTCAGAAGAAGAAATTCAAGAAGCTTTTGAGCATCCTAATTTAAAAGTTTACGTAAACGCACATTTATTTCAGGAATATTTAAAAGAAGACAGTTTCGTTAATAGCGTAGTTGTTTTAATGAGCAGTGGGAATTACGGCGGATTGGATTTCGATAAATTAAAAGATTGGATATAAGTCGATTTCCTTTTTTCGAAAATGGTTACCTTTAAGAAAACAATTTCCATGGAAGAACAGAAAAGTTCTTTTTCAATAAAAAACTGGGCAGAAGGTGATCGACCTCGCGAAAAGCTTTTACAAAAAGGTAAATTAGCATTAAGCGATGCAGAACTTATAGCTATTCTTATCGGTTCAGGAAATAGATCGGAAAGTGCTGTAGAACTTTCTAAACGTATTTTATCGACTTCAGATAATAAATTAAACGATTTAGGAAAACGTTCTGTAAAACAATTGGTAAAATTTAAAGGAATTGGCGAAGCTAAAGCTATTTCTATAGTCGCGGCTATGGAATTAGGAAGAAGACGCGGTGGAGAAGAAGTAAGCATTCAGAAAAAAATAACCTCTAGCCAAAGTGTTTTTGAAGTAATGCAACCTATTTTAGGCGATTTACCGCACGAAGAATTTTGGATAATTTATTTAGATAATTCTAATAAAATCTTACAAAAATCCCAACTAAGTAAAGGCGGAATTACCGGTACTTTGGTAGATGCCCGTTTAGTGTTTAAAAGTGCGTTAGAGTTAGGTGCTACGGCAATAATTTTAGTGCATAATCATCCTTCAGGAACACTAAAACCTAGTCAAGCAGATAAGCAATTAACGCAGAAATTAATTCATGGCGGAGAAAGTTTAGATATTAAAGTTTTAGATCATCTTATTGTAACCCAAAAATCATACTTTAGCTTCGCTGATGAAGGAATTTTATAAGCGGTCAATTTTATGTTGTTAATTTATACCAAAACCCTTACGCCGAGAATAAACTATACGTTTAAGCAAATTTGTACGCGTATTCTTGGGTTAGAAATAAAATTCACTTCTAAAATTGAAGAGTTTATCGCGCATGAAGGCATGAAACTTTCCTACGGAAAGCAAAAAATGGGAAATGAGCTTTTCATTCAGCAAACCGAATTATTATTAGAACAAGGGTTTAGCGATACCGAAATAAAACTAACCGAGTGGGAGGAAACCGTTTGTTTTTTCCGTGTTTCAGAACACAGCGATTTACCCTTCGATATTTTTTCAGCTTCTTTCTATTTATTGAGTAGATATGAAGAATATCTTCCGCACGTAAAAGATGAAAACGGGCGTTATCCTTCTTCAGAAAGTTTTTTGGTGAAAGAAGACATTGTCGATAAACCTTTGGTAGATATTTGGGCTTTTAAGTTTAAAGCTTTATTGAAAGAACGATTTCCTGAGGTTAATTTTCCGCATAAAAATTTTCAGAATAAAAATGTATTAGCCGTTTCACAGGCTTTTAAATATAAGAAAAAAGGAATTGTTAGAAGTATTGGCGCAAGTTTGCGTGATTTTTTTCAGTTTAATTTAAATGGTTTTATTGAGCGGATTAAAGTCTTGTCATATTTGCAAAAAGATCCGTTCGATATTTATGATGATTTAATAGCGTACTCTAAACAAGAAAATTTAAAATGGAATTTCTTTTTTCAGCTTAGTAATTATTCCATTTACAACAAGAATATAAGTTATCATAAAACAAAATATCATGCCCTAATTAAATCGATGGCAGATTATGGGAATATTGGTTTAATTCCGGGTTATGAAGCGATTAGAAGCTTAAAAGTTTTACGAACTGAAAAAAAACGATGGGAAGCAATCGTAAATCGACCGCTAAAAGCAACATTAATTAATGATTACGATTTAAATTTGCCAGAACTTTACAATAATTTCGATAAGTTGGAAATTGCAAGAGATTTTTCAATGGCATTTAACGATGTAATCGGATTTCGAGCAGGAACTTGTACGCCATTTTTATTTTACGATATTAATTTTGAAAGAATTTCGCCGTTGGTAATTGAGCCGATAGCATTTAACAGTCAAGTGTTGGAGAAATTATCTTATTTTGAAGTAAAAACCACGCTGGAAAATATAAAAGAAGAAGTTCAAAAAGTAGGAGGGAATCTTGTGTTGATTTTTAAAAATTCAGATTTTGAAGACGAACAAGACAATGAAAAATATTTAGAACTCATTTATCGTTTAAATAAAGATGACTAATATAACCGATATATTTTTTGACTTAGATCATACACTTTGGGATTTTGAAAGAAATTCTGCTCTAGCGTTTGAAAAAATTTTGCTGAAAAATGAAGTGGATTTGAATATAACAGATTTTCTGAAAATTTATGTTCCGTTAAATGAATCGTATTGGAAACTTTACAGAGAAGATAAAATCACGAAAGAAGATTTACGGTTTAAGCGAATTTCAGAAACTTTTGAAGCTTTAAACTATAAATCATCTACACAACTTATTGAGAAGTTGGCTGATGATTACATTCTTCATTTGCCCGATAATAATCACCTTTTTGAAGACGCGATTTCAACACTCGATTATTTAGCTGAAAAATACCGATTACATATTATCACCAATGGTTTTGAGGAAGTTCAGCATTTAAAAATGAAAAATGCTCAAATCGATCATTATTTTGAAACAGTTACTACTTCAGAAAACGCGGGTGTAAAAAAACCCCATCCTATTATTTTTGAAAAAGCCTTAAAAAAAGCAAATACTGAAAATGTAAAGAGTGTGATGATTGGTGATAATCTGGAAGCCGATATTGAAGGAGCCGAAAAAATAGGAATGAAAACCATCTATTTTACGCCAAATTATTTAGAACATAGTTCGCGAACAGCGATTAATACTTTAAAAAAATTAACCACGATATTCTAATTCAATACCATGAAAAAAATAGTTTTAATTAGTTTTATATTATTCAGTATAATTAATAAAATAAATGCGCAAAACACCAATCAATTAGATGATTACCAATATGTGGTTGTGCCGTTAGATTATGATTTTCTGGGAAATGAAAAAAATAAATTCTTATTGAATTCACTCACCAAACATTTATTAAATCAGCGTGGTTTTGAGACTTACATAGAAACCGATCCAAAACTTTCCGGGTTAGAACTAGATCGTTGTTTAGGATTATACGCCGATGTTACCGGAACTCCAATGGAGTTTTTTTCAATGAAAACTGAAACACAATTAATTTTAAAAGATTGCGAAGGAAATGTAATTTTTAAATCACTTGTAGCTTCTAGTAAACTCAAAGATTTTGAAAAGGCATATAAAGATGCTTTAAAAGAAGCCTTTGAATCTTTTGGTAGTTACGTTCATAGATACAACGGAAAACAAGGTTTTTACGAAAAAAGAAATGCAGCTAAAAGTAAAACACCTGAAAAGTCGACAGCATTAGATAAAGCCAGTCATTTTACTTTTATGCGAGGAGAAACTCCTTATGAAATTGAAGCAATAAGTGCAGGTTTTTTACTTAAAGAGAAAAATAGCGGAAAAAGAATAGCACATTTACATTACACCAATACCAATACAATTCTTTATAATTCCGATGAAATTAACGGAACTGCTACTTTTACAGATGCTGGAAATTTACTAGTAGAATATTTCGACAAAGAAAGTGAACAATTAAAACATATAGAGTTTACCAGAAAAGGAGTAGATTAATATTTATATTTCTTCCATTTGCTTTTTAAAAAATCCCTAATGGATTGTTCCCGTTTATTATTTCCGGGTTCGTAAAGTGTATGTCCTTCAATTTCTTTCGGTAAAAATTCGTGTTCAACAAAACCATCTTCATAGTTGTGCGCGTATTTATAATCTTTTCCGTAGTTCAGCTCTTTCATGAGTTTTGTCGGCGCATTTCTAATTGATAATGGAACCGAAAGATCTCCGGTTTGCTTTACCAATTTTTGCGCTTTATTTATTGCCATATAACTCGCATTGCTTTTTGGAGAAGTAGCTAAGTAAATTGCACATTGGCTCAAAATTATTCGCGCTTCCGGATAACCAATAGTGGTAACCGCTTGAAAAGTATTATTGGCCATAATTATAGCGGTAGGATTTGCATTTCCAATATCTTCACTAGCTAAAATGAGGAGTCTTCTGGCAATAAATTTTACATCCTCGCCACCTTCAATCATTCTTGCTAACCAATAAACCGCAGCGTTTGGGTCGCTTCCACGGATAGATTTTATAAAAGCGGAAATAATGTCATAATGCTGCTCGCCGGTTTTATCATAACGAACCGTGTTTTGCTGAACTTTTTGTTCAACTAAATCATTGGTAATACTAATTTCATCCTCAGTTTCTGAAGTAATGAGCAATTCAAAAATATTCAGTAATTTTCGAGCATCTCCGCCACTAATTCGTAGTAAAGAATCGGTTTCTTTCAGCTCGATTTTCTTTTTCGAAATAATTTCATCTTCGTCAATCGCCTTTTTTAACAACGCTAGCAAATCATCTTTACTGAATTCATTTAAAACATAAACCTGACAGCGTGAAAGCAATGCGGGAATAACTTCAAAACTGGGGTTTTCTGTGGTTGCGCCAATCAACGTAATCCATCCTTTTTCTACCGCACCCAACAGAGAATCTTGCTGTGATTTACTGAAACGATGAATTTCATCAATAAATAAAATTGGATTTTTCGTAGTGAATAATCCATCTTGTTTTTTTGCCTTTTCAATTACTTCGCGAACATCTTTTACGCCGCTACTTATCGCACTTAAGGTGAAAAAAGGACGATCAGATTCATTCGCGATGATATTCGCTAAGGTCGTTTTTCCCACACCCGGAGGACCCCAAAATATTAATGAAGGAATTATTCCGTTTTTTATTTGACTGTAAAGTGAACCGTTTTTACCAACCAAATGTTGTTGGCTAAGATAGCTTTCCAGGTTTTGCGGTCTAAGGCGTTCGGCTAATGGTTTATTCATAAAACAAAGATAAAATTTGTGTGTGACAATTTTGCATTATAAGGAATTTTGGATAAGAATTTGAAAAGAAAATTATAATATTTCACTATGAAAAAATTAGAATTTAAATCATCAACAATTGCTTATCCACTATTATTTGTGATAATAATTTGGATTGTCTTTTGGTTAGAAGTTCGGTTTGGTTTTAATTTTAATTATTTAGGAATTCAGCCTCGAGATTTAATCGGTTTACGCGGAATAATTTTTAGTCCGTTAATTCACGCTAATATTGAGCATTTATATAGTAACACAATTCCACTTTTAATACTTTCCACCGCACTTTTTTATTTCTATGAAAAAATTTCTTGGAAAGTTTTATTATATGGAACTTTATTTACCGGATTATTAACTTGGTTATTAGGTAGAGGAAATTCAGTTCATTTCGGCGCAAGTGGAGTAGTCTATTTATTAACTAGCTTTTTATTTTTTAAAGGAATTTGGTCTAAAAATTACCGATTGACCGCACTTTCACTTATTGTGGTGTTTGTGTATGGAAGTTTAGTTTGGGGAATGTTCCCAATCGATAAAACTATGTCGTGGGAAGGGCATCTTTCCGGATTTTTATCAGGAATATTGTTAGCGATTTTCTATAAAAATTATCAACTTCCAAAACCTATTTATTCGTGGCAGAAAAAAGAATATGATGAAGAGGAAGATGAATTTATGAAACATTTCGATGAAAATGGAAATTTTGTGCCTTCTTCGGAATTAGAAAATAATGAAGATTTAGACTCGGAAGAAAATGCAAATAATTCTATTCAGTTAAATTATACAGTAAAAAATAATAAGGAGAAGCCGGAAAAAAATAAATTATAGGCGCTGTCTTACAGCTTCAAATAAAATAGCTCCACAAGCCACAGATACGTTTAAAGATTCAATATCGCCAAGTAAAGGTAGTTTAGCACGATGATTTACCATTTTTAAAATGGAAGGAGTAATTCCTTTTCCTTCACTTCCCATAATTAGTGCAATCGCACCTTTTAGATCTACATCATAAATTAAATCATTACTTTTTTCAGTAGCTGCAATTGTTTTAACATCATAAGATGAAAGAAAAAATATAGCGTCTTTAAGGTGATCTACTTTACAAATTGGAACATTAAAAATAGCACCTGTTGAAGTTTTTACGGTTTGATCATTCAGCGCAGCGCTTCCTTGTTTTGAAAGGATAATTCCATTTACACCTGTACACTCCGCGGTTCTAATAATTGCACCTAAATTTCGAACATCAGAAACTTGATCTAAAAGAAGGAATAGGGGAGATGAGGTCTTTTTGAAAGCACTTTCTACAAGATTTTCGATTGAATAAAGCTGAATAGGAGATATTTTTGCGACAATACCCTGATGATTTTCCTGCGTAAGTTTGTTTAGCTTTTCAATAGGCACATAAGAAACTTGAACTTTTTTTTCTTTTGCCAATCTCACTACTTCTTTAGCGTTTTGACTTGATAAATTTTTCTGAACGAAAAGTTTATCTATCGATTCCTCTTGTTTTAAAGCTTCAGCAGTACTATGTATTCCGTAAATGATATTTTTCATATGACAAAATTAAATTAAAAAAGGGCAATCATATGATTGCCCTTCAATTTATTTCTAAAAAAAGATTTATTTCTTTATGATTCTTTTTTGAATAGTTCCGTTGATACCATCATTTAATTTAGCAACATAAACTCCGGCAGCCATTCCTGTTAAATCTCCAGAGAAAGTTTTACTAGTGTTAATATCATTAAACGTTTTTACAATACGACCATTTAAATCATAAATTTCAATTGTCGCATCTGTAAATCCATTTGGACTTGTAAAGTTCACAGAGTTATCAGCCGGGTTTGGCCAGATAGAAAATTGATTCTTTTTAGAACCTATAGTTGAAGCGGTAGCATCTATTCCAGTAACAATTAAGCTATAAGTTTGAAAACCTCCAGTCAAGTTACCTTTATGACTAACTCTGATTGTATAAGTATCACCTCCATTAGCATTATCTACACTTACTTTCTCTACATTGTCAACGTTATTATCCCCTTTAATTGCAGGAGAATTTAAATTAGCCAAATTTAATTTCCATGGGAAATATTCTGTGTTATTACTATTTTTAATTATCCTTATATCTAAATCGTTTACTAACGCAGGTGTATTAGAATTTAAAGAAGTAGTTGCAGTACCTGGAATATCTGTCCAACAAATTGTAGCTTCTAAATTTTCAGTTCCAGATGCCTGAACTTCAAATTCGAGAATATTACTATTTGTCATTGTATTTTCCTGAATTATTGATGATCCATTTCCACTAAAATCTTTAGTGATGGTATTAGCAGCTTTTAAAGCATTTAATAATCCCCATCCAGATATTGCATCTGGTCCATCGATTAAAATATCATCCGCAGTATGACAGGCTAAACCTTTCAAAGTAGAAGCATACATAAAATTACCATTTAATCTATTGTAATATTGTTGGAGTAAGATAAGTGTTCCTGCTACGTTAGGGCTGGCCATTGAGGTTCCTGAACTCTTATCATAAGAACTATTAGAGAAGTTAGCAGTTGATAGAAGATCTGTTCCATTTCCAGTAATATCAGGTTTAATTCTACCATCATCTGTTGGTCCTTGACTACTAGAAGGATTAATATTTACTTCACCAATGATGGTCCCAGTAGATTGTCCAATAGGAGCATCAAAAGCATTAGCTACAACTAGATTATTTTTAGATACTGCATTTCCCGTAAGTTTATCATAACCAGTTTGCAAAGGTGAAGGGTTTGTTACATTACCGTCATTACCAGCTGCTATTACTGTTAAAAGGTATTGTTCAGTTCTAGTTATTTGATCCCATGATCTAGAGGCAGAAGAATATGCACCCATATACCAAGCTGGGCTTTCTGACACCGGGGTTCCGTAGGAATGATTAGAAATCAATAATCCGTTGCCTCCCTCACTTAGAACTTCGAAATCGTCATTATTCCAATCATAGCTTAAAATATTACATTCTGGAGCCATTCCTTTTGCTTGACTATTGAATTCTCCACTAGCTGCGATAGTTCCTGCTACATGAGTAGCATGAAAACCATCCGTTGTGCCAGGTTCTTCTATTGAAATCCTTGATGTTCCATTTTTGATAAAAGCTTGATGCGTTTCTAGAACAGTTTCTTCATCCCATACCCCAACGGTCATATTTTGACCATCCAAGTCTAAATTTAGCGCACCTCCCGAATTAAGGAAATAGGTTCTAGTAGATTTAGCTGCATCGGCATTATGGAGAGTGTAATAAATGGGTATGCTATCTTTTACTATGCTTCTTAAGGTAGCAGTATTACCATTTTTTAATGTTATCTTTCTTTTTGCTTTCCCTGAATTTATTAATTTATTTATTTTAGTTTCATTTTCTTTGGCTTCCTTTTTCATAAATGCTTTAATCTCATTTATTTTTTCTGAACTATACTTTGAAACTATTTCTTTTTTTTGTATTGCTGTTTGAGAAAAGCCAAAAAATGATATATTTAGTATTATAATTAAAATAATTTTCTTTTTCATTTTTTTAAGTTTTAATTAAAAATAAGAAAATAAATAAAGAAAGGCTAGTTTTAACCAACCTTTCTTTATTTATTTTTCTTGTAATATAGTAATTACTGATTGTTGGTTGTAATAGTAGTGGTGCCATTCCAAAAATTACCTATTGGCTCACCTGAACTTTGATTTATAGCAACAGCATCATATTGAATTTCTATAATACCTTCTTCAGCATTGTAAGTTCCAGAACCTGAATAAGCCAAATCCAAGTTAACAAATACTCCATCTTCGATTTCAAAGTCTTCTTGAGCATCTCTTAAAACAATAGTTTGAGGAACATTTACATCACCAAATTTTCCTTCTGTTCCTGGTGCGGGAAATAATTCTAATGCAAATTGTTTATTAGAATCTTGTTCAGATAGACTGGGAAGAAGATGAGCATTAATCACTAATAAGTCACATTCACCATCTTGTGTAGCATCAGCAGTCCCTTCCACTGTAGAACCGCTATCAGAATCTTTTACTCTAATATTGCCAATAAAATCAACATAGCGTGTTGGACAGTCATCATCAATAATACGTACTACTTTAGAATATGATCCTTCATCTTCTATTCCTATTTTAATATTTGAATCAGAAACGGAAGTAATTATTAATTCAAAAACTCTTAAACCATTTTCGTCCTCATCATTAACAGTTGTAATTGGAATTTCTACAGATTTTTGACCACTTGGAATAACAACAGAATTAGGTATAGTATAATCCATATCTCTTACAGCTGTACTGTCATTAACTTCTAAATTAATTGTCAAATCAGATTTTGCTTCACTAGAAAGAGCTAAAGTTAAAGCTCCTTCTCTTGATTCTATGACACTGTATTGATTAGAGGTCAATCGAAACCCTACAAAATCATCTCCATTATATATCAATTTGTCTTGCTCACAAGAAAATATTATGATAAGTATCGGTAGTAATAAAATTATTTTTTTCATAAGTTTTTTTTTAATATCCAGGATTTTGGTCATCTTGAGATAATTCATCATTCGCTTGTATCTCAGTAGCCGGAATTGGTAAAATAAATCTATAATCATTATTAGGTATAGAGCAAATTCCACTGAAATCGCAATCCTTAGGGTCACGGTCTACAGTAACATTTGCTTTAGGTCCTATTCTTCTTAAATCAATGTAACGGTGTCCTTCAAATGCTAACTCAATTCTCCTTTCTTCTAGTAAATCAGCCCAAGCTTCAGTTGAATTTGAATAGCTAGGTAAAGAGGGAGTGTTTGATGTATAGCGTGCTTCGCGTATTTCTTGGATTGTAGAAGCTGCTTCAGAAAGATTTTCGTTATTTATTTGAGCTTCAGCTTTAATAAAATACATTTCAGAAACTCTGAATATTTTTAAGTCATTTAATCTATTTAATCCTTCAGAGCCAGGATATTTATTAATCAATAAAATATCACTTTCTAAATAGTTATTACTAGCAAAATAAGTAGGATCTACTATAGACTCATCACCAATTAGAACATCGTAACGTACATCATTTTCATCAAGTAAATTAAATAAAGCTCGACCAACTTCATAAAACGATGAGCCATCAATTCTATTACTTACTGATTGCCATAAACTTGCAATACGACCATCATTTGTTGTTCTCTCGAGTTTAAAAATGACTTCACCTGCAGCTTCATCTCTCCAAATATCTCTATAAGTACTTGGTTGTGATAAAGGAATTTGATCAATTAATTGTTGAGCATATCCCTGTGCTTCCGTGTAATTTTCTCTGTAAAGAGCCATTCTTGCTCTAAATGCTGTTATGAAATCTTGAGATAAATAGATTGGATTGGTCATAGTTTCAGAGAGATTTGTTTCTGCGAAATCTAAATCTTTTATGATAAAATCAAAAACTTCTCCTGTAGAACTTCTTGGTAAATTATCATTAGTTTTTGGAACAAAATCCACTAATAAGACCCCTGCAGAATTGTCATCTGTAATGTCTTCTGAAAAATACGTTAAAAGCTGAAAATGTGCCCAAGCTCTTAATGCTCTTGCTTGAGCAAGAATATTAAGATAAGCTTGTTCTTCTTCTCCCTCTTCAGGAGAAATTGATTCGGAACTTTTAATAAGCCTGTTGGCAAAATTAATAAGATCATAAGAACTATTCCATATACCACTCGCAAAATTAGATCCAGCGTTCATCTGAAATAAATAATCTCCATCTAATCCTTGACCGCCATTTGCAAAACCAATTCCAACTTCATCTGTCCAAATAGAGGAAAGAGAAATTTGAGTTGAATTATTTACTGCACTATATACAAAATTAAGGTTATTTTGCATATCTGTTACATTCTCGATAGCAACATCTTCTGTTAACTCCCCAGCTTGTTCTATGTCAATAGCATCTTGACAAGAGAATAGTGAGATTCCTATTATAAAAATAAGTATTTTTTTCATAATTTTTTTAAAATTTTAATTCTATTCCTAAAGTATAAATTCGTGGCGTTGGATACTGGTATTGATCAGAAGCTCTGTTACTTTCAGCATCCCAACCTCTCCATTTTGTCCATGTTACTAGATTTTCACCTTGAACATATATTCTTGCTTGGCCAAAGAAAGTGTCTTTTAATATCTCTGGTGTAAAATTATAACCTAATGTTAGATAACGCATTCTGACATAGGAAGCATCTTTTAAAAATCTATCACTATTCGTATCTAACCCAATATTTGTAGCAGATAGACTAGGAATATCGGTTCTAGTATTTTCAGGAGTCCATGCTCTCTGGATGTCATTTGAAAGATTAAAAACTCCAATATTACTTCTGTCAATTAGACCCGAATAATCATAATCATATCTCCAAACATCTGTTACATATGTGAATAAAGAAGATACAAAAAAGTTTTTATAATCTAAGTCAAAACCAAACCCGCCTTGCATACTTGGAAAAAGATTTTTTCCTGTAAATCGTCTATCAGCTGTAGGATCTGGGTTCTCTGTTAAATTACCATTAATATCATAAAACAGTAAGTTTCCATTAGTTGGATTTACACCTGCATAAGGTATTGCATAATATTCATTTAACATTTTACCTTCCTGATTAATTGTGAGAGATTCACCATCCCAACTATTTCCGTCAGGGCCAGGCATGTCTTCAATTTTATTCTTATTATATGCCCCGTTGGCTTTTAAAGTTAGTCGAAAGTCTTCCGTTTTAATAACATCTGCATTTATATTAAATTCAATACCTGTATTCTTAAGAGTTCCGAAATTTTTATTAATTGAAGTAATCGCATTTATCGCTGAAATTTGAACGCCTTGATAAAGGTCTTCGGTTCTTTTTTCATATACATCTACACTACCTCTCAATCTTCGATCAAAAACTTCAAAATCTAAACCAATATTTGCTTGGTAGATTTCTTCCCATTTCAGTGTTGCCACTCCTAATTGGCTAATGCCAATAGTATTTTGGTTATTGTATCCTGTAGTTGCTGAATAAAGTTCTCGTGTTGCATTTGGTAATGTAAACAAACTTTCGCCAGCAATGTTTTGATTTCCAGTTTTACCATAAGAAGCTCTTAATTTCAACATGTTAAAAGCAGAGTTATCCATAAAATCCATTTCAGATATATTCCAACGTCCTGCAACTGACCAGAAGGTTCCCCATCTATTTGTAGTGTTGAATCTATATGAAGCATCTCGTCTTACTGTTCCGCTAAGACCAAACATAGAGTTATAATCATAGTCACCATATGCGAAATAAGAAAATAATCCTGAATCTACTTTATTTGCATTGACATCAGGGACATAGTACGGCGTATTATCATATCCTATATAACCGGTTCCTGCATAAGGTGCAGATGTTTTTGGGTTTAATCCATTTTGAGTAAAACCAAAACCTCGTAAGTGCGCTTTTACATATTCAGTAAATAAACTTAACTCTACATTATGTTTCTGGTTAAAAGTATTTTCATACTTGAGTTGTGAATTCACATTAGCAATTAATTGTCTAGACATGCTATTAGCATCAAGCCCGCCAAATTCTTGGTCAGATTCAAGAAACAATAAAGAGTTAAATGCTCCCGAAGATTGAAAAACGTTTCTAACAGTCTGAGTATAATCTAAACCAAGGTTGGCTGATGCAGTTATATTATCAGTAATTTTATAGCTTCCTGAAATATTAGCAATAGATTTCAATTCATCATACTGATTTGAAAAATTATTAAGTTTATCAATAAGCATTAAAGGAGTATATAACAGCGTTCCGTCTTCCTGGTAGAGAGAGAACAACTGATCACTATTTTCATATAATGATGGAGAAAGGTATGGCGCACTATTATTTGCTCCTAAAACATAATTTTGATTTACTCCTCCAGTACCGACATTTGTCGCTTCATTTCTTCTTGACCAGTTGATAGTTAAATTAGTTGAGTAATTAAATTTATCATTGTCAGATTTGCCTTGTAGATTATTTCTAAAAGTGAACCGGTTTAAGTCGGTTGTTTTAAGAATTCCTTCCTGATTAAAATAACCTAGTGAAGTAAACGAAGCTAGGTTCTTAGAACCTGAACTTAGGTTTAAAGTGTGGCTTTGACTAATACCAGTTCGAAAAAAATAATCATTCCAATCCGTGTTAACCTCATAATTAGCTATCTCCTCTTCGGTAAGTGTAGCTCCAAGTCCTAAACCTCTTTTATTTTCTAATGTCAATAACTGCTGAGAGTTCATTAAATCATAGTCATTCCCTTGTAGTTCGGTAAATCCAGTTGCTCCAATATAGTTAATTTCTAAAGAAGAGTTGTAACTCCCGCGTTTTGTTTCAACGATTATAACACCATTTGCACCTCTGTTACCATAAATCGCAGTAGCACCAGCATCTTTTAATACTGATACACTAGCAATTTCATTAGGGTTTAAACTTCTAAAATTATCACCGTTTTGCGGCACCCCGTCTATTATATAAAGAGGTTCTATAGACCCATTGATAGAGCCTGCCCCTCTTAAGATTACAGTACTGTTCGCCCCTGGCTGACCGGAGCCAGTCTGTATATTTAAACCTGCAACTTGGCCTTGCAAAGTTTGAATAACGTTAGCATTCGGTCTATTTTCGATGGTTGAAGAAGTTACTGTAGATGAAGCAATATTTGACTTTTTCTCAGAAGAAGTTCTATATGCTTGAACTACGACTTCATCCAAAGTGTTGTCAGAACTCATGCTAACATTATATGAGTTCGAATTTCCGACTTTAATCTCTTGTTTTACAAAACCAACATAAGAAAATACTAAAGTTTCTCCTTCTGAAACTTGAATGCTGTAATTTCCATCAAAATCTGTTTGTGTTCCGGTTGAAGTGTCTTCAATTACAATGTTAACACCGGGTAAGGGTAATCCGTCCGGATCTGTTACCGTACCGGTAACTGTTTTTTCTTGTGCAAAGGATATTTGCACGACAAACGCTAGTAACAGCGTTAAAATTCCACTAAACTTTGTTCTCATTTTTATAATTTATTTGAATTAGCCAAAGCCAAAAATCCTAATTAAAAGTTAATTACACAACTATTTTGTAGTAAAATTTACTTTTTTTTTACGAGATCGTTAGTTGTGAGCATTGTAATATCAAAAAAAGGCACTTAAACTTAAGTGAATTTTTGTATTTCTGAATTCGAAATTTTGCTCTTCAGTTTTTCCGTTTGCGAAGTTTAATTTTAAAAGTCCGGCTTGTGTTTTAAGCGCTAATCCGAATCCTATTCCGTAGAGATTATTCGAATTGCTTTCTATTACTTTATTTTGTAAAGTTGCGAAGTCAATAATAGAATGCATATAAAGGGTAGGTGATAAAAGATAGCGATATTCCGTTTGAAATGCACTATAAAAAGATGCAAAAAGTCCGTTTTCTTGGAAACCACGTAAATTTTGAATTCCTCCAAAACGAAATAATTCATTGGTAAGATAATCGTCGGAATTCAAATATCCCGTTTCGTTTCCGAAGTAAATTATATTTCTATTGTTTAGGAAAAAATTATAAAATCCCCGACTTTGTATTCTTACTTGGTTTGTAGAGTTAGATTCCCTTTCTCTTTTTCCGAAATTTGTTTCAATATTTAAATATGATTTAATCGGAATAATTTGTTGATAATCGTTTAGGTCTTGAAATGTTCCACCGACTAAAAAATAATTTGCATTAAAATCTTCATTTACGGTTCCGGTAACTGGCGCATCTTCTAATAAATAATTTGAAGTGCTTCCTTTATAACCTGCTTTTAGGATAATTTGTGAATTTAATTGATAGGTAAGTTTTGCGCTTTGGTCGCTTGTGGTGAATGTTGAATCTTTTCTGAATAATTCTAATTCTAGTTCCGTACCAAAAGGGGTGTTGAATAAATATGGTAAAATCGCTTGAACTCGAAATCGTTGCTGTTTATTTCCGTCACTTTTGTATTCAATATTTAAACTTTCCCCAAAATTTAAATTATTAATGAGTTGAAGGTTAAGAAATCCATTGACTTCTAAGTTGTTGGTTTCTTCATTTGTGGCAAAACCGAGAAATCCATCAAAAATATTGCTGTTTCTTTTTTCGAGGTAAAAATATAAAGTAGTGGTGTCTTTTGTAAAAAGTACCTCAGGATCGCGAATTGAGTTTACGAATCGTAGATTACTTAAGCGTTTAATTTTTTTATCAATTTCCGATTTATTAAAAACCTTTCCTTTTTTTATACGTAAAAAATTCTTTATGAAAGATCGAGGAAATTTTTCATAACCTTTAATTGCGATGGAGTCAATAGTTCGGTTTTGAGAAGTGTTAGATTTTAAAAACGCGCTGAGTTCATTTTTTTCAATTCTTAATTCTGAAAGTTGAAAACTGTAAAAAGGTTTTCCTTGATCTGCAATTTCTTTATTTAAAAATTGAAGTTTTTTTTCTATTCCTTTAAATGGAATCACAAAATAATTTGAATGAATGTCTGATGAGATTTTTTCTAATATCGATTTTGTGATCTTTTGGTCGTCGTAGAAAATTTTTATGGTTTTAATTTTTTTACCTAGACTAAATCGAGTCGTAAAAGTTGAATCGTTTTCTTTTTTTAATTTATTTCGGGTGGCATTTACGTAACCTTGTTTTTGAATAAAATAAAATAAAGAGTCAGTTTCTTTAAGTAAACTATTAAAGTTATCGTGTTTTGGTTGGTAAGCAATCGAATCTATTTCGCTGGTTTCTTCTTTAGAACTTCCCTTAATAGATAAATATAATTCTTGCCCTATTATTTTTTGAGTATATAATAAGAAGGAAAGAATAATGAATAATGAAGAAAGGAGCTTTTTCAAAACACAAAAATATCTTAAATCTAAACGTGGTTAAATCTGAATTCTTGCGGAAAGAAACAAATAATTTTAAACATTGCTGAAAATTAATTAATTATAATTTGAATACTTTAAATAAATTTCTACATTTGCAAACCCTAAAATTAGGGTATTTATTATTTAATGTAATTATAGTGTAAAAGAAATTATGCCAACAATTTCACAATTAGTACGAAAAGGAAGAGCCAAAATGACCAAGAAGAGTAAATCGGCTGCTTTAGATTCGTGTCCTCAGAGACGAGGAGTGTGTACGCGTGTTTACACCACTACGCCTAAAAAACCAAACTCAGCGATGCGTAAAGTTGCAAGGGTAAGGTTGACAAATGGTAAAGAGGTGAACGCTTACATCCCTGGAGAAGGACACAATCTGCAAGAGCACTCGATAGTATTGGTAAGAGGTGGAAGGGTAAAAGATTTACCAGGTGTTAGATATCATATTGTTCGTGGTGCGTTAGATACCGCGGGTGTTGAAGGAAGAACACAACGTAGATCTAAATACGGAGCAAAACGCCCTAAGAAGTAATTAACAACTTTTAAAGAGAAGACATGAGAAAAAGACAGGCAAAAAAGAGACCTCTTTTACCAGATCCAAAGTTTAATGATCAGTTAGTGACGCGTTTTGTTAACATGATGATGTGGGATGGTAAAAAATCTGTTGCTTTTAAAATCTTTTATGATGCAATAGATATCGTAGAAGAGAAAAAAGAAGACGATGAAAAAACTGGTTTAGAAATTTGGAAAGATGCGTTATCTAACGTTATGCCTCACGTAGAAGTGAGAAGTAGACGTGTAGGTGGAGCTACTTTTCAGATTCCGATGCAGATTAGACCAGATAGAAAAGTTTCTACCGCAATGAAGTGGTTAATATCATTCGCTCGTAAACGTAATGAAAAAGCTATGGCGGCAAAATTAGCTGCGGAAGTTTTAGCTGCTGCGAAAGAAGAAGGAGCTGCGGTTAAGAAGCGTGTAGATACACATAAAATGGCAGAAGCCAATAAAGCATTCTCACACTTTAGATTCTAAATAAAATGGCACAAAGAGATTTAAAATTTACAAGAAATATAGGAATTGCAGCGCATATTGATGCTGGTAAAACTACCACAACAGAGCGTATCCTTTATTATACTGGAATCAGTCATAAAATAGGGGAAGTTCACGATGGTGCTGCAACAATGGACTGGATGGAGCAAGAGCAGGAAAGAGGTATTACAATTACTTCTGCTGCTACTCATTGCAAGTGGATGTATAGAGATCAGGAGTTTACAGTAAATATTATTGATACTCCGGGTCACGTTGATTTTACCGTAGAGGTAGAGCGTTCGCTTCGTGTTTTAGATGGTGTGGTTGCATTGTTTAGTGCTGTAGATGGTGTTGAGCCCCAGTCTGAAACCGTTTGGAGACAGGCTGATAAATATAAAGTACCACGTTTAGGATTTGTGAATAAAATGGACCGTCAGGGAGCTGACTTCTTTAATGTGTGTAAACAAGTTAGAGAAATGCTAGGTGGAAACCCAGTGCCATTACAAGTTCCAATCGGTGATGAAATAGACTTTAAAGGAGTTGTTGATCTTATTTCCAAAAAAGCAATTATTTGGAATGAAGAAGATCACGGAATGACTTATGAAGAGATTGATATTCCTGAAGAATTAATGGACGAGGTTAATAAATACCGTGCTGAGCTTGTTGAAGCTGTTGCTGAGTATGATGAAGCCTTGATGGAAAAGTTCTTTGAAGATGAAAATTCAATTACTCCAGATGAGATTATTGCAGCGTTAAGAGCGGCAACAATTGATATGTCTATTATTCCAATGATGTGCGGTTCTGCATTTAAAAATAAAGGTGTTCAGGCGATGCTTGATGCTGTGATGCGTTATTTGCCTTCTCCTGTAGATGTTGAAGCTATCGTCGGTACAAATCCGGAAACAGGTGAGGAGGAATCTCGTAAACCTCACGTAGATTCTCCGTTCTCTGCTTTAGCATTTAAAATTGCTACAGATCCCTTCGTTGGTCGTTTAGCATTTTTTAGAACTTATTCAGGTGCTTTAGAAGCAGGTTCTTATGTTCTTAATAACCGTTCTGGTAAGAAAGAACGTATTTCTAGAATGTATCAAATGCACTCTAATAAACAGGAGCCGATTGATAAAATTGAAGCTGGAGATATTGGAGCGGCTGTTGGTTTTAAAGATATTAAAACGGGAGATACGTTAACAGATATGAATCATCCTATTGTTTTAGAATCTATGACTTTTCCTGAGCCAGTAATTGGTATCGCGGTTGAGCCAAAAACTAAAGCAGATGTTGATAAAATGGGTATGGCTTTAGCTAAATTAGCTGAAGAAGATCCAACATTCCAAGTAAAAACTGATGAGGCTTCAGGTCAAACAGTGATTTCAGGAATGGGAGAGCTTCATATCGAGATTCTTGTAGATCGTTTAAAACGAGAATTTAAAGTTGAAGTTAACGAAGGTGAACCACAAGTAGAATATAAAGAAGCGGTAACTAAAAACGCTGAACACAGAGAAGTTTATAAAAAACAATCTGGTGGTCGTGGTAAATTCGCAGACATTGTATTCGAAATGGGTCCTGTAGATGAAGATTTCGAAGGAAAAGGACTTCAATTCGTAGATGAAATTAAAGGTGGTCGTATTCCAAAAGAATTCATTCCTTCTGTTCAGAAAGGATTTGAACAAGCTATGAAAAATGGACCTTTAGCTGGTTTCTATATGGATACCTTAAAAGTGACATTAAAAGATGGATCTTTTCACCCGGTAGATTCAGATCAATTATCATTCGAGTTGGCTGCAAAAATGGGATTCAAAGCTGCTGCTAAAAAAGCTGGAGCAGTAATCTTAGAGCCAATTATGAAGAATGAAGTAGTAACTCCTGAAGAAAATATGGGAGATATTGTAGGTGACCTTAACAAAAGAAGAGGGCAAGTAAACAGTATGTCAGACAGATCTGGTGCAAAAGTTATTAAAGCAGATGTGCCATTAGCAGAAATGTTTGGATACGTAACAACCTTAAGAACGCTTTCTTCAGGTCGTGCAACTTCTACAATGGAATTTTCTCACTATGCTGAAACTCCTTCAAACATATCAGAAGAAGTAATTAAAGCAGCTAAAGGAGCTAACGATTAATAACAAGGAACATGAGTCAGAAAATTAGAATAAAATTAAAATCTTACGATTATAACTTGGTAGATAAATCTGCTGAAAAAATTGTAAAAACTGTAAAAACAACAGGAGCGGTAGTTACAGGTCCAATCCCTCTACCAACTCACAAAAAGATTTTTACAGTACTTCGTTCTCCACACGTAAATAAAAAAGCAAGAGAGCAATTTCAATTAAGTTCTTATAAGAGATTACTTGATATTTATAGCTCATCTTCAAAAACAATTGATGCGTTAATGAAGCTTGAATTGCCAAGTGGAGTAGAAGTTGAGATTAAAGTTTAATCACTTACTGGATTTTAAATTCAATCACATGTCCCAAGCTGCGAGCAAGGGAAAAACGGAAAAGAAAAATACATAGGGTTAGGGTTAGAGTATTTTTCTAACCCTTTTTTTAAGTAAATAAGTTTAATTAATAATTAATAAATATGTCTGGGTTAATAGGAAAAAAAATAGGTATGACCAGCATTTTTGACGAGAACGGAAAAAACATTCCTTGTACCGTTATTCAAGCTGGGCCATGCGTAATTACCCAAGTCAGAACCAACGAGGTTGACGGGTATGAAGCACTTCAACTTGGTTTCGATGACAAAACAGACAAAAGTACTGTAAATGCTGCTAAAGGTCACTTTAAGAAAGCTGGTACTGCTGCCAAACGTAAAGTTGTCGAATTTCAAGGTTTTGATGGGGATCACAAATTAGGTGATGAAATTACAGTAGAACATTTTGCTGAAGGTGAATTTGTCGATGTATCGGGAACATCTAAAGGAAAAGGTTTTCAAGGTGTTGTTAAAAGACACGGTTTTAGAGGTTCTTCTAAAACACACGGTCAACAAAGCATGTTGAGAGCTCCTGGTTCTGTGGGTGCTGCCTCATATCCTGCGCGTATATTTAAAGGTATGCGTATGGCAGGTCAAATGGGCGGAGAGAAAGTGAAAGTACAAAATCTAAAAGTGTTAAAGGTAGTAGCAGATAAAAATCTACTTGTGGTGAAAGGATGTGTTCCAGGTCACAAAAACGCTTACGTAACTATACAGAAGTAATGAAAGTAGCAGTATTAGATATTAAAGGAAAAGAAACAGGAAGAAAGGCAGACCTTTCTGATGCTGTTTTTGGAATAGAACCTAATGATCACGCTGTTTACCTTGATGTGAAACAGTACCTTGCCAATCAACGTCAAGGAACTCACAAAGCAAAAGAGCGTGCTGAAATAAAAGGTAGTACTAGAAAGATTAAAAAACAAAAAGGAACCGGTACCGCGAGAGCTGGTAGTATTAAATCTCCAATCTTCAAAGGTGGAGGTCGTGTTTTTGGACCACGTCCAAGAAATTACGGTTTCAAATTAAATAAAAATCTTAAACGTTTAGCGAGAAAATCAGCTTTAAGTCAAAAGGCTAAAGATAACGCTATCGTTGTTGTTGAAGATTTTAATTTTGATACTCCTAAAACAAAAAACTTCATTGATGTTTTAAAAGGTTTAGGTATTGAAAGTAAAAAATCATTAATCGTGTTGGGTGAGTCAAATAAAAATGTATATTTGTCATCACGCAATTTAAAGACCTCAGAAGTCATAACTAATTCAGAATTAAGTACTTACAAAATACTTAACGCTAAAAATGTTGTTCTTTTGGAAGGTGCTTTAGAAGGAATTGAATCGAATTTGAGTAAATAAGCATTATGAGTATCTTAAGAAAACCTATTATTACGGAAAAAGCTACCAATGACAGTGAAATAAATAATCGTTTTGCATTTGTAGTAGATAATAAGGCGAACAAGATTGAAATAAAAGACGCAGTTGAGTCTGCTTATGGTGTTTCAGTTGAAAAAGTTCGTACAATGAATGTCCGTCCAAATCGCAAGAGTCGTTATACGAAAACTGGGATTGTTACTGGTAAAACAAACGCTTATAAAAAAGCAATTGTACAGGTGGCGGAAGGAGAAACTATAGATTTATATACTAATCTTTAAGAGAAGAAGTAGAAATGTCGGTTAGAAAATTAAAACCAATTACTCCTGGTCAGCGATTTAGAGTTGTGAATGGGTATGACGCTATTACAACTGATAAGCCGGAGAAGAGTTTACTCGCTCCGAAAAAAAGATCTGGAGGTAGAAACAGTCAAGGAAAAATGACCATGCGCTATTTAGGTGGAGGTCATAAGAAACGTTACCGTGTTATCGATTTTAAACGTGATAAGCAAGGTGTTCCTGGAACCGTAGCTTCAATAGAGTACGATCCAAACAGAACAGCTTTCATTGCGTTATTGAATTATCAGGATGGAGAAAAGCGTTACGTGATTGCTCAAAATGGGCTTCAGGTAGGGCAGAATCTTGTATCTGGTAAGTCAGATATTGCAACAGAAATTGGTAATGCAATGCCATTATCTCAAATTCCATTAGGAACAGTGGTTTCTTGTGTTGAATTGCGTCCTGGTCAAGGAGCGGTTATGGCAAGAAGTGCTGGAGCTTTTGCTCAATTAATGGCAAGAGAAGGAAAATACGCTACAATTAAATTACCATCGGGGGAAACTCGTATGATTTTAGCTGAATGTATGGCGACTATTGGTGCTGTTTCTAACAGTGATCATCAGTTAATGATTTCAGGTAAGGCGGGTAGAAAACGTTGGTTAGGTAGAAGACCTAGAACTAGACCAGTAGTTATGAACCCTGTTGATCACCCAATGGGTGGTGGAGAAGGTCGTGCTTCTGGAGGTCATCCAAGATCAAGAAAAGGTCTTCCTGCAAAAGGTTTCAGAACTCGTTCTAAAACCAAATCGAGTAATAAGTATATTGTAGAACGTAGAAAGAAATAATTAAGATATGGCACGTTCATTAAAAAAAGGACCTTACGTTCACTATAAATTAGAGAAAAAAGTTGCTCAGAATGTTGAGTCTGGAAAGAAGTCTGTAATCAAAACTTGGTCACGAGCTTCTATGATAACTCCAGATTTTGTTGGGCAAACAATCGGTGTTCATAACGGGAAACAATTTGTTCCTGTATATGTAACCGAGAACATGGTGGGTCATAAATTAGGAGAATTTTCACCAACAAGATCTTTTAGAGGTCACGCTGGTGCAAAAAATAAAGGTAAAAAATAATTGAAGCTATGGGAGTTCGTAAAAGAGAAAGAGCAGAGCAAATAAAAGAGGCTAAAAAGCAAATAGCTTTTGCAAAGCTAAATAACTGCCCTACTTCACCAAGAAAAATGCGTTTAGTCGCAGATTTGGTAAGAGGTGAAGGTGTAGAGAAAGCGCTTCAAATTTTAAAATTCAGCTCTAAAGAAGCATCGGGTAGATTAGAAAAGTTGTTGCTTTCAGCAATTGCTAACTGGCAAATGAAAAATGAAGATGCTAGTGTTGAAGAAGCTGAGCTGTTTATTAAAGAAATTCGTGTGGATGGTGGAAGTATGTTAAAAAGACTTCGTCCTGCTCCACAAGGAAGAGCACATAGAATTAGAAAAAGATCTAACCATGTTACATTGGTGTTAGATTCTAAAAACAATACACAAAGCTAAGTAGGAGTATGGGACAAAAAACAAATCCAATCGGAAACAGACTTGGTATCATTAAAGGATGGGAATCTAACTGGTACGGAGGAGATGATTACGGTAATAAACTTGCCGAAGATGATAAGATTAGAAAGTATATCCATGCACGTCTTTCAAAAGCTAGTGTATCTAGAGTAATCATTGAGCGTACGCTTAAACTTGTAACCGTTACTATCACCACCGCTCGTCCGGGCATTATTATTGGTAAAGGCGGCCAGGAGGTAGACAAGTTAAAAGAAGAGCTTAAAAAGATTACAGGTAAGGAAGTTCAGGTTAATATTTTTGAAATTAAAAGACCTGAATTAGACGCTCATCTAGTGGCAGCGAGTGTTGCAAGACAAATAGAAAATCGTATTTCTTATCGTCGTGCAATTAAAATGGCTATTGCTGCTGCAATGCGAATGAACGCAGAAGGAATAAAAATTCAGATTTCAGGCCGTTTAAATGGTGCTGAGATGGCGCGTTCAGAAGGATATAAAGATGGGAGAATTCCATTATCAACCTTTAGAGCCGATATTGATTACGCTTTAGTTGAAGCTCATACTACTTATGGTAGATTGGGTGTTAAAGTGTGGATCATGAAAGGTGAGGTGTACGGAAAAAGAGAGCTTTCTCCGCTTGTTGGTTTATCTAAAAAGCAAGGAGGAAAATCTGGATCTGGACGAGGTGGTAACAAATCACGTCGTAGAAAGTAATTTTTTAAAGAAAAAGAAATGTTACAGCCTAAAAGAACAAAATACCGTAAGCAGCAAAAAGGCCGTATGAAAGGAAACGCTCAAAGAGGGCATAGACTTTCAAACGGAACGTTCGGGATCAAATCGTTAGATTCTAGTTTTGTTACTGCAAGACAAATAGAAGCAGCACGTATTGCTGCAACTCGTTATATGAAAAGGGAAGGTTCACTTTGGATTAAAATTTTCCCAGACAAGCCAATTACTAAAAAACCTCTTGAGGTTCGTATGGGTAAAGGTAAAGGTAACGTAGAATATTGGGCAGCAGTAGTGAAACCAGGAAGAATCCTTTTTGAATTAGGAGGTGTGTCGTTGGCAACAGCAAAAGAAGCTTTACGCCTTGCAGCACAAAAACTTCCTGTGAGAACTAAATTTATTGTAGCTAGGGATTATCAAGAATAATTTTTGAAATTATGAAACAATCAGAAATAGAAAAATTATCGGTAGCTGAATTGCAAGAAGAAATTGCTAAAACAAAGCAAACTTACACAGATTTAAAGATGGCTCATGCAATTACGCCTTTAGATAATCCTGCGCAGTTAAGAACTGTAAGAAGGACTAATGCGCGATTAGCAACAGAACTGACAAAAAGAGAATTAGAATAATTCTGCTGAAGTAAGATGGAAAAAAGAAACTTAAGAAAAGAACGTATAGGTGTTGTTACTAGTAACAGAATGGAGAAATCTATTGTTGTTTCTGAAGTAAAGAAAATGAAACACCCTATGTATGGAAAATTCGTTTTGAAAACGAAAAAATACGTAGCACACGACGAGAAAAATGACTGCAACGAAGGGGATACTGTAAAGATCATGGAAACACGACCTTTAAGTAAAACTAAAAGTTGGAGATTAGTAGAAATAATTGAAAGAGCGAAGTAATTATGGTACAACAAGAGTCTAGATTAAGAGTAGCAGACAATACCGGCGCTAAAGAAGTTTTAGCAATTCGTGTATTAGGAGGTACAAAAAAGAGATACGCTTCTGTTGGAGACAAAATTGTTGTCAGCGTAAAAGAAGCTACACCTAATGGGAACATTAAAAAAGGTGCAGTTTCAACAGCAGTTGTTGTTCGTACCAAAAAAGAAGTACGCAGACCAGACGGTTCGTACATCCGTTTCGATGATAACGCTTGTGTTCTGTTGAACCCAACCGGAGAAATGAGAGGTACACGTGTATTTGGTCCTGTAGCAAGAGAACTTCGTGATAAACAATTTATGAAGATTGTATCATTAGCACCAGAAGTGCTTTAATACAGATTAAGATGGCAAAGCTTAAAATAAAATCAGGAGATACTGTTAAAGTAATAGCTGGAGATCATAAAGGTCAAGAAGGCAAAGTTCAAACAGTATTAATTGAAAAGAATAAAGCAATTGTGGAAGGTGTAAATATGATCTCTAAACATGAGAAACCAAGTGCATCTAATCCACAGGGAGGAATAGCGAAGAAAGAAGCTCCAATTCATATCTCAAACTTATCTTTAGTTGATAAAGATGGAAACACAACTCGTGTTGGGTATAAAATGGAAGGCGATAAAAAAGTGAGATTTTCTAAAAAATCTAATGAAGTAATTTAGTTATGAGTTACGTACCAAGACTTAAACAAGAGTATAAAGACAAGGTCATTTCAGCTCTTACAGAAGAATTTAGCTACGAAAATAAAATGGAGGTTCCGAAACTTACTAAGATAGTTCTTAGTAGAGGTGTTGGGGCTGCAGTAGCTGATAAAAAACTTATTGACCACGCTGTAGAAGAATTATCTACAATTACTGGTCAAAAAGCGGTATCAACTATATCTAAAAAAGATGTTGCTTCATTTAAATTACGTAAAGGAATGCCAATTGGTGCAAAAGTTACTCTTCGCGGAGAACGTATGTACGAATTTTTAGACCGTTTAATTACAGCGGCACTTCCTAGAGTACGTGATTTTAATGGAATTAACGCTACAGGTTTTGATGGAAGAGGAAATTATAATTTAGGGGTAACAGAACAAATTATTTTCCCAGAAATCAATATCGATAGAGTGAACAGAATTAACGGGATGGATATTACATTTGTTACTACCGCTAATACTGATAAGGAAGCAAAATCATTGTTAACTGAACTAGGATTACCTTTTAAAAAGAATTAATTATGGCTAAAGAATCAATGAAAGCCCGTGAGGTAAAAAGACAAAAATTGGTAGACAAGTATGCTGAAAAGAGAAAAGCTTTAAAAGAAGCTGGAGACTATGAAGCATTACAAAAATTACCAAAAAATTCTTCTCCGGTTCGTTTACACAATCGTTGTAAATTAACAGGTAGACCTAAAGGGTATATGAGACAATTTGGAATTTCTCGTGTAATGTTCAGAGAGATGGCAAATAAAGGATTAATCCCTGGAGTTAAAAAAGCCAGTTGGTAAATTATAAATAGGTTGAAGGTTCATTATGAAAACCACAACCATAAATTAAGATAGATGAATACAGATCCTATTGCAGATTATTTAACAAGAATTAGAAATGCGGTAGCAGCAAATCACAGAGTGGTGGAAGTTCCTGCTTCTAATTTGAAGAAACAAATTACAAAGATATTATTCGATCAAGGATACATTCTTAGTTACAAATTTGAAGATGAGACCGCTCAAGGTAGCATTAAAATAGCTCTTAAGTATGATAAAGAAACTAAAGAGTCTGTAATTAAAGAAATTCAACGAATAAGTAAACCTGGTTTACGTAAATACGCAGGTGCAGAAGAATTACCACGAATTCTTAACGGTTTAGGAGTTGCTATTGTTTCTACTTCTCACGGAGTAATGACAGATAAGCAAGCTCGTAAAGAAAAAGTTGGTGGTGAAGTACTTTGCTACGTTTACTAATACTTAAAAGACGAAAACAATGTCAAGAATAGGTAAAAGTCCCGTAACCATTCCAGAAGGCGTTAATGTAAGCGTTAAAGATGGAATCGTAACGGTTAAAGGAAAATTAGGAGAGCTAACACAAGAGTTCAGCGATATCGATATTCAAGTTGAAGACGATACTATAGTATTAGAAAGACCTTCAGAAAAAAAGGCTTTTAAAGCTAAGCATGGGTTATATAGAGCTTTAATTAACAATATGATTCAAGGTGTATCTCAAGGATATACAAAACAACTTGAATTAGTAGGTGTTGGTTACAGAGCGACAAACCAAGGGCAGAAATTAGATTTAGCAATTGGTTATTCTCATAACATTGTGGTAGATTTGGCTCCTGAAGTTAAGGTAGAAACCATAAGTGAGAAAGGTAAAAACCCAGTCGTTAAATTAACTTCTCACGATAAGCAATTAGTAGGACAAGTTGCTGCGAAAATTCGAGGCTTCCGTAAACCTGAACCTTACAAAGGAAAAGGAATCAAGTTTGTAGGAGAGCAATTACGAAGAAAAGCAGGTAAATCAGCTTAATAAAGTGTAGTTATGGCATTTTCAAAAGTAAAAAGAAGAAATAAAATTAGAAGAAGAATCCGTAAGGATCTTACCGGTACCTCAGAAAGACCTAGATTATCTGTATTTAGAAGTAATAAAGAAATTTATGCTCAAATTATAGATGATGTTGAAGGAAAAACATTGGTAGCTGCTTCTTCTAGAGATAAAGGCATTAGCGCAGAAGGAACAAAATCTGATGTTGCTACAGCCGTTGGGAAATTAATTGCTGAAAAAGCAACGCAAAATGGTATCAATACAATAACTTTCGATAGAGGTGGGTATTTATATCACGGTAGAGTTAAATCATTAGCAGAAGGTGCTCGCGAAGGAGGACTTAAATTCTAAAAAGATATGTATCAAGATTATAAAAACGTAGAACGTGTAAAGCCGAGTGGCTTAGACTTAAAAGATCGTTTAGTTGGAGTACAACGTGTAACTAAAGTTACAAAAGGTGGTAGAGCTTTTGGATTTTCTGCTATTGTAGTTGTAGGAGATGAAAATGGTGTTGTAGGTCAAGGTTTAGGTAAATCTAAAGAAGTTGCAGAGGCTATTGCAAAAGCAGTAGAAGACGCAAAGAAGAATTTAGTTCGTATTCCTTTACATAAAGGAACGTTGCCTCACGAGCAAAAAGGTAAATTTGGAGGAGCAAGAGTATTGTTAATACCTGCTTCAACTGGTACTGGAGTAATTGCTGGTGGTGCTATTCGTTCAGTATTAGAATCTGTTGGAGTACATGACGTATTGTCTAAAAACCAAGGATCTTCTAACCCTCACAACGTAGTGAAAGCAACTTTCGATGCTCTTCTTCAATTGCGTAGTGCAGATACTGTTGCTAAGCAAAGAGGTATTTCATTAGATAAGGTTTTTAACGGATAATAATTCAAGGAAACATGGGAAAGATAAAAGTAACTAAAGTAAGAAGTGCGATTAATCGTACTAAAAACCAAAAGCTTACTCTAGAAGCATTAGGATTGAGAAAAATAGGGCAAAGCGTTGAGCATAACGATACCCCTAATATCCTTGGAATGGTAAACAAAGTGAAACATTTAGTTTCTGTAGAAGAAACAAAATAAGATAAGCAATGGAATTATATAACTTAAAACCTGCAGAAGGTTCAGTACGAGGAAACAGTAAGCGCATTGGGCGTGGAGAAGGATCTGGAAAAGGTGGAACTTCTACTCGTGGACATAAAGGTGCTAAATCTCGTTCAGGTTACTCTAAGAAAATCGGTTTTGAAGGAGGTCAAATGCCACTTCAAAGACGAGTTCCTAAATTCGGTTTTAATAATATCAACCGTAAAGAATATCAAGGTATTAATTTAGATACTCTTCAGCAATTAGCTGATAATGGTAAAATAAAAGATACTGTAGATTTCGATACATTGGTAGAAAATCGTTTAGCTAGAAAAAATGAGCTTGTTAAAATTTTAGGAAGAGGAGAACTTAAAACAAAATTAAAGGTATCTGCTCATAAATTTACTGCCTCTGCTAAAGAAGCTATTGAGGCTGCAGGAGGAGAAGCAGTAACCTTATAATGAAATTAGCATGAAATTTATTGAAACAATAAAAAACATTTGGAAGATAGAAGAGCTCAAAAATCGTATTTTAGTTACGCTTGGGCTCTTATTAGTGTATAGATTTGGAACTCAAATTGTACTTCCCGGTATTGATGCAGCGCAATTAGCTGATTTATCAACTCAAACCGATGGTGGTCTTTTAGGTTTACTTAATGCATTTACAGGAGGAGCTTTTGCAAACGCATCTATATTTGCATTAGGAATTATGCCATACATTTCTGCATCGATTGTGGTGCAATTAATGGGTATTGCGGTTCCTTATCTTCAAAAACTTCAAAAAGAGGGAGAAAGCGGAAGAAAGAAAATTAATCAAATCACACGTTGGTTAACTATTGCGATTACCTTGGTTCAAGGACCAGGTTATATTTATAATTTATTTTCAACTTTACCGCAAAGCGCATTTTTAATGGGCGATTCTCTGTCGTTTATTGTTTCATCTGTAATCATTTTAACTACAGGTACTATATTTGCTATGTGGTTAGGTGAACGTATTACAGATAAAGGTATTGGTAATGGTATCTCACTTTTAATTATGGTTGGGATTATCGCTACTTTACCACAAGCATTTTTACAAGAATGGGTTTCAAGAGTGTCAGAATCTAACGGAGGAATGATCATGATTCTTATCGAACTTGTAATTTGGTTTGCTATTATTTTTGGTTCAGTAATGCTTGTAATGGCGGTTCGTCAAATTCCTGTTCAGTATGCAAGAAGAAATGCAGCTGGAGGTTATGAAAAAAATATTTTTGGTGGCGCTCGACAGTTTATTCCTTTAAAGCTTAATGCATCAGGAGTAATGCCTATTATTTTCGCGCAAGCAATAATGTTTATTCCTGCCGCTTTAGCTGGTCTTTCAGATTCTGAAACAGCTCAAGGAATTGCAGGGGCTTTTAATAATATATTCGGCTTTTGGTATAACCTTGTTTTCGCATTATTAATTATCATATTCACTTATTTTTATACTGCGATTACGGTTCCTACAAATAAAATGGCCGATGATTTAAAACGTAGCGGAGGTTTTATACCAGGAATTAGACCAGGAACAGAAACAGCTGAATATTTAGATAGAATTATGTCTCAAATAACTTTACCAGGTTCTGTTTTCTTAGCTTTAATTGCAATATTTCCGGCTATTATTGTATCTATTGGAGTTCAGCAAGGTTGGGCGTTATTCTTTGGAGGAACCTCATTATTAATTATGGTAGGTGTAGCGATCGATACAATGCAACAAGTCAATTCATATTTATTGAATAGACATTACGACGGATTAATGAAAACTGGTAGAAATCGAAAAGCAGTAGCTTAATTATGGCAAAACAACCCGCGATAGAACAAGACGGAACGATAATCGAAGCATTATCTAACGCAATGTTTAGAGTAGAATTAGAAAATGGTCACGTGGTGACAGCACATATTTCTGGTAAAATGCGTATGCACTATATTAAACTTTTACCAGGAGATAAAGTGAAATTAGAAATGAGTCCTTACGATTTAACAAAGGCTCGAATTACATATAGATACTAATAAATCATTAAAATGTAGTTATTTAGAATTTTTTCATTACTTTTGCAATCCGAAAAAATTTAAAAAAAACTGCTAACGTACATAAATACGTTACATTTTATTAGAAAAAATTATAAAGATGAAAGTAAGAGCATCAGTAAAAAAACGAAGCGCCGACTGCAAAATTGTACGCAGAAAAGGTAGACTTTACGTTATTAACAAAAAGAATCCTAGATTTAAACAAAGACAAGGCTAATTATGGCAAGAATTGCAGGTGTTGATATACCAAAACAAAAGCGAGGAGTTATAGCATTGACCTATATCTTCGGAATTGGCAAAAGCAGGGCTCAAGAAATCCTTAAAAATGCCAAAGTAGATGAAAGTACAAAGGTTTCTGATTGGACAGACGATGAGATTGGTAGAATCCGTGAAGCTGTAGGTAATTACACAATCGAAGGAGAGCTTCGTTCTGAAGTTCAATTAAGCATTAAGCGTTTAATGGATATTGGTTGTTACCGAGGAATTCGTCATAGAACAGGACTTCCATTAAGAGGTCAACGTACTAAGAATAACTCTAGAACGCGTAAAGGAAGAAGAAAAACAGTTGCTAACAAGAAGAAAGCAACTAAATAATAAGTAATTATGGCAAAATCGACAACAAAAAAACGTAAAGTAAACGTTGATTCTTTTGGAGAAGCGCATATTACTGCTTCTTTCAACAATATCATTGTTTGTTTGACAAATAAAAATGGAGATGTTATTTCTTGGTCTTCAGCCGGGAAGATGGGCTTTAGAGGAAGTAAAAAGAACACTCCTTACGCTGCTCAATTAGCTGCGGAAGATGCTACAAAAGTAGCGCAAGAAGCAGGGTTGAGAAAAGTAAAAGTCTTTGTGAAAGGACCTGGAAATGGTAGAGAATCTGCAATTCGATCTATCCACAATGGTGGTGTTGAAGTAACAGAAATTATCGATATCACTCCAATTCCACACAACGGATGTCGTCCTCCGAAAAGACGAAGAGTATAAGTAAACGTATAAACTAAAAGGTATTACGATTATCGAAGGATTAATAAATTAGACCTTAATTCATAATCACCTTTTAAAAATTAAATTAAATGGCAAGATATACTGGTCCAAAAACTAAAATAGCCCGTAAATTCGGTGAAGCTATTTTTGGAGACGATAAGTCTTTTGAAAAAAGAAATTATCCTCCTGGTCAACACGGAAACAATAGAAGAAGAGGTAAAAAATCTGAATACGCTGTTCAGCTTATGGAAAAGCAGAAAGCTAAATATACTTATGGTATTTTAGAGCGTCAATTCAGAAACATGTTTAAGAAAGCAACCCGTGCTCAAGGAATTACCGGTGAGGTTTTACTACAATTATGTGAATCTCGTTTAGATAATGTAGCTTTTAGAATGGGATTATCTCCTTCTAGAAGAGGAGCGAGACAATTAGTTTCTCATAGACATATTACTGTAAATGGAGAAATTGTAAATATTCCATCTTACCAGTTAAAAGAAGGAGATGTTGTTGGAGTAAGAGAAAAATCAAAATCATTAACGGCAATTCAAAGTTCTTTAGAGAATGCCAATAGTGTATACGAATGGATTACTTGGAATAACGATAAAAAAGAAGGAACTTTTGTAAGCACTCCTTCTAGAATTCAAATTCCAGAAAACATAAACGAACAATTTATCGTCGAATTATATTCGAAATAATTTTAACAGACAGACTCACAATATGGCAATACTTAATTTTCAGAAGCCCGATAAAGTTATCATGATCGATTCAACAGAGTTTGAAGGGAAATTTGAATTCCGCCCTTTAGAACCTGGTTATGGATTGACTGTTGGTAACGCTTTGCGAAGAGTTCTGTTGTCTTCTTTAGAAGGATTTGCGATTACATCCGTTAGAATCGAAGGTGTAGATCACGAATTTTCTACCATCGCTGGCGTAGTTGAAGATGTAACAGAGATTATTTTGAACCTCAAGCAAGTTCGATTTAAAAGACAAATTGAAGAAGTAGATAACGAAACCGTTACCGCTTCATTGTCTGGTAAAGAACAAATAACAGCTGGAGATTTACAAAAGTTTATTTCAGGTTTCCAAGTACTAAATCCAGATTTAGTACTTTGCAACTTAGAAAAAAGTGTAAATTTTAATATGGAACTTACTATTGACAAAGGTCGTGGTTATGTTCCTGCTGAAGAAAACAAAAAATCTAATGCTGCTTTAGGTACTATCTTTACAGATTCTATTTACACACCAATAAAAAATGTAAAGTATAGTATAGAAAACTTTCGTGTAGAGCAGAAAACCGATTATGAAAAATTAGTTTTCGAAATCATTACCGATGGTTCTATACATCCTAAAGACGCTTTAACTGAAGCAGCAAAAATATTGATTCACCACTTTATGTTATTCTCTGATGAAAGAATAACATTAGAGGCAGATGAAATTGCACAAACAGAAACTTATGATGAAGAATCTCTTCACATGAGACAATTATTGAAAACTAAATTAGTCGATTTAGATCTTTCAGTAAGAGCATTAAACTGTTTAAAAGCTGCAGAAGTAGATACTTTAGGAGACTTAGTATCGTATAATAAAAACGACTTGATGAAGTTCCGTAACTTCGGAAAAAAATCTTTAACTGAACTAGAAGAATTAGTAAACGTTAAAGGATTAAATTTCGGAATGGATCTTTCAAAATACAAATTAGATAAAGATTAATTCATCATATTTTGCTCCCCGAAAGGGTTCGGAAGCAAGATGATGTTAAATAAAAAGTCATGAGACACGGAAAGAAATTTAATCATTTAAGTAGAAAGACTGCGCATAGAAAAGCAATGCTTGCTAACATGTCAGCTTCTTTAATTCAACATAAACGTATTAATACTACACTTGCTAAAGCAAAAGCTTTAAAGCAATTTGTAGAACCTCTAGTAACAAAATCTAAAGTAGATACCACACATAACAGAAGACTAGTTTTTTCTAAACTTCGTGATAAATATGCTGTGAGTGAACTTTTTAGAGAAGTAGCTCCAAAAGTAGGAGATCGTCCAGGAGGTTACACACGTATTATTAAATTAGGAAACAGACTTGGAGATAACGCAGAGATGGCACTTATTGAATTAGTAGATTTCAACGAAATTTATAATACTGATTCTACGAAGAAAAAATCTACGCGTCGTAGCCGAAGAGGTGGAAAAAAGAGTAAATCTGAATCTACCGCTACAGCTAATGAAACTTCTACAGAAACTAAAGAAGAAAAATCATCAAAAGATGATGAATAGAATAAATTTTCTTATTGAATAATTTTGTAAAAAAAGGATAAGCTTTTAAAGTTTATCCTTTTTTTTTAATTTATCGTATAATTTTACATCTACCATGAAATATAACGTTCGAAAAAAAGCAATTCTATTACTAGAAGATGGAACTATTTTCCACGGAAAAGTTGTTGGTAACCAAGAAGGAACTTCTTTTGGAGAAGTTTGTTTTAATACCGGAATGACCGGTTACCAAGAAATATTTACCGATCCTTCCTATTATGGTCAATTAATGATTACGACCAATGCACACATCGGAAATTACGGTACATTTAGTGAAGAAATAGAATCCGACAATATTAAAATTGCAGGTTTAATCTGTAAGAATTTCAGTTATAATTATTCAAGAGTTAAATCAGATCTTTCGTTAGAAGAATTTCTTAAAAAATATAATCTCTTAGCTATTTCTGATGTAGACACACGCGCATTGGTTTCATATATTAGAAAAAATGGAGCAATGAATGCAGCTATTTCAACGAAAGTTGATGATATTGAAGGACTGAAGAAAGAATTAGCTTTAATCCCTGATATGGCAGGACTTGAGTTAGCTTCAAAAGTTTCCACGAAAGAACCTTATTTCTTTGGTGATGAAAACGCGAAGTATAAAATTGCAGCCTTAGATATTGGAATTAAAACCAATATTTTAAGAAATTTAGCAAAACGCGATTGCTCCATAAAAGTGTTTCCTTATAATGCTACTTATGAGCAAATGAGTGAATTTAATCCAGATGGTTATTTCTTGTCAAATGGTCCTGGAGATCCGGAACCTTTAACGGAAGCAATTCAATTAGCAAAAAAAATAATTGAAGAAGATAAACCCTTATTCGGAATCTGTTTAGGACATCAAATTATTGCTTTAGCCAACGGAATTTCTACTTATAAAATGCACCACGGTCACCGAGGAATTAATCACCCGATTAAAAATTTGCTAACTGGAAGAGGAGAAATTACTTCTCAAAATCATGGTTTTGCTGTGAGTAGAGAAAATCTGGAAAACAATAAAGAAGTTGAAATAACACACACGCATTTAAACGATCATACGGTTGCAGGATTACGAATGAAAAATAAAAACTGTTTTTCTGTTCAGTATCACCCCGAAGCAAGTCCGGGGCCGCACGATGCCAGTTATCTATTCGATGATTTTATTCAGAATATAGAGAAAACAAAATCTTAAAATTCCTAACCCTTGATTAACTTCAAGGGTTTTTAAATTTAAACTAACAAGCAAGCGCAAACTATAATTCAGTTAATTTGTATCTTGCGATCCATTTAATATACCAAAATTATGAGTTTAATCATAGATATTCACGCACGACAAATTTTTGATTCAAGAGGAAATCCAACAGTAGAAGTTGATGTTATTACAGAAAATGGTTTTCTAGGAAGAGCGGCAGTTCCTTCAGGAGCTTCAACCGGAGAACACGAGGCAGTAGAATTACGCGATGGCGGAAATGCCTATATGGGAAAAGGCGTAAAAAAAGCTGTAGAAAATGTAAACAGTATTATTGCTGAAAAATTATTAGGCCATTCCGTTTTTGAACAGGAAAGTATTGATAACTTAATGTTAGAACTGGATGGAACTCCAAATAAATCTAATTTAGGAGCAAATGCTATTTTAGGAGTTTCCTTAGCAGTAGCAAAAGCGGCAGCAGGTGAATTAAATTTACCACTTTACAGATATATTGGTGGCGTAAGTGCAAAAACGTTACCTGTTCCTATGATGAATATTATCAACGGCGGTTCACATTCTGATGCACCAATCGCTTTTCAAGAATTTATGATAATGCCGGTAAAAGCTGAAAGTTTTTCCGAAGCATTGCAAATGGGAAGCGAAATTTTTCATTATCTAAAAAAGGTATTAAAAAAACGAAATTTAAGCACTGCTGTGGGAGATGAAGGCGGTTTTGCACCTACATTAAACGGAACTGAAGATGCGCTCGATTCTATAAAATTAGCCGTAGAAGAAGCTGGTTATAAATTCGGAAAAGAAATTATGATTGCTTTAGATTGTGCCGCCGCAGAATTCTATAAAGATGGAAAATATGATTATTCCATTTTTGAAGGAGAACAAGGAAAAATTAGAAACAGTCAAGAACAAGCAGATTATTTAGCTGAACTTGCCGATAATTACCCCATCATTTCTATTGAAGATGGAATGGACGAAAACGATTGGGACGGTTGGCAATATTTAACTGAAAAATTAGGACGCAAAGTTCAATTAGTCGGCGACGATTTATTTGTAACCAATGTAGAACGTCTTCAAAAAGGAATCAAAAATAAAGTTGCCAATTCAATTTTAATTAAAGTAAACCAAATCGGGACACTTTCTGAAACAATCGCGGCAGTAAATATGGCTCACAATGCGGGTTATACTTCTGTAATGTCACATCGTTCTGGAGAAACTGAAGATAATACGATTGCAGATTTAGCGGTTGCCTTAAATACAGGTCAAATTAAAACCGGTTCAGCTTCCAGAAGTGATCGTATGGCAAAATACAATCAATTATTACGTATTGAAGAACAATTAGGTGATATTGCTTATTATCCGCAACGTGATGCGTTCAAAATATAAATAGAATATATTTTTAAATTTTAAAAAGCACAACTTCGGTTTGTGCTTTTTTTATATCATAAATTTTTTTAATGGTTTTATTAGAAAACCTTAACGTTAATCGGGGCTTTCTGCTGAAATTTCAACAGCTTGTTAACTTCAATTTAACAGTAATTTTTGTAAATTAGCGACACTTAAAAAAATTAAAACTCAAAATATACACATGTCAAAAAGCGCTACTATAGAAATTGACGGGAAAAAATATGAATTTCCTGTCGTAGAAGGAACAGAGAAAGAAATTGCAATCGATATCAAAAAGCTTCGCGGAGAATCTGGAGGTTTAATTACACTAGATCCCGGTTTTAAGAATACCGGTTCTTGTGAAAGTGCGATTACCTTTTTAAATGGTGAAGAAGGAATTCTTCGTTATAGAGGTTATGCAATTGAAGATTTAGCTGAAAAAGCAAGTTTTTTAGAAGTAGCATATTTATTAATTTTCGGTGAACTACCAACCCAACAACAGCTAGATAAATTATATGCTGATATTAAAAAAGAATCTCATGTAGATGAAGAGATGAAGAAGATCCTAGACGGTTTTCCAAAATCTGCTCACCCAATGGGAGTTCTTTCTTCTTTAACAAGTGCATTAATCGCTTTTAATCCAAGCGCTGTAAATGTAGATTCTGAAGAAGATATGTACAACGCAATTATTAAGTTACTGGCTAAATTCCCGGTTCTTGTTGCTTGGACACTTCGAAAAAGAAACGGTCAACCATTAGATTATGGTGATAGTTCTCTTACTTATGTAGATAACATCTTAAAAATGATGTTTAAAAAACCTTCTGAAAACTATGAGGTAAATAAAGTAGTATCAGAAGCTTTAAATAAATTATTAATTCTTCACGCGGATCACGAGCAAAATTGTTCTACCTCTACGGTAAGAATAGTTGGTTCTTCTCACGCAGGATTATTTGCTTCTATTTCTGCCGGTATTTCTGCACTTTGGGGTCCACTTCACGGTGGTGCAAATCAAGCGGTGATTGAAATGTTGGAAGGAATTAAACAAGATGGTGGCGATACAAAAAAATACATGCAAAAAGCGAAAGACAAGGAAGATCCGTTCCGCTTAATGGGCTTCGGTCACCGTGTGTACAAAAATTTCGATCCACGAGCTAAAATCATTAAAAAATCAGCAGATGATGTTTTAAATAGCCTTGGTATTGAAGATCCAGTATTAGATATCGCAAAAGGATTAGAGAAAGAAGCTTTAGAAGACAGCTACTTTGTAGATAGAAAATTATATCCAAACGTAGATTTCTACTCTGGAATAATTTACAGAGCTTTAGGCATTCCTACTGAAATGTTTACTGTAATGTTCGCTTTAGGAAGATTACCAGGGTGGATCGCACAATGGAGAGAAATGCGTTTACGTAAAGAACCAATTGGACGTCCTCGTCAGGTTTACATTGGAGAAAACCATAGAGAATTTAAAGACATTAATAATAGATAATTTTATTCATTATCAATCTATAAAAAAGCTTCATAGAGATATGAAGCTTTTTTATATTTGCAAAAAAATAAACAAATGCTTTCACTTCATATAAACAACGAAACTTCACGCTTAAAAGCTGTGATTTTAGGTATTGCGAGAGAGATTGGCGAACAACCTGAATTAGAAGATGCGTACGACCCTAAGTCTGCAGAACATATAAAAGCTGGAACTTATCCAGAGGAAAAAGATATGGTTAAAGAGATGAAGGCGGTGGAAGAGGTTTTAAAAAAATATGATGTAGAAGTCTATCGTCCAAAAGTGATTGAAGAATACAATCAGATTTTTACGCGAGATATCGGTTTTGTGATTGAAGATAAATTCATTAAAGCCAATATTTTACCCGATCGTGAACGTGAAATAGATGCAATTCAGCATGTAATCAATCAAGTGAAACAGGAAAATGTAGTGAAATTTCCAGACGAAGTTCACGTAGAAGGGGGCGATGTCATGCCGCATGGCGATTATATTTTCGTCGGAACATATCGCGGTGAAGACTATTCAAATTACATTACAGCGAGAACAAATACAAAAGCTGTTGAAGCTATACAAGAATTATTTCCGCATAAAAAAGTAAAATCTTTTAACCTAAGAAAAGATAATGACGACGCGAAAAACAACGCTTTGCATTTAGATTGTTGTTTTCAACCCGTTGGAAAAAATAAAGCCATTATTCATAAAAACGGATTTCTAGAGAAAGAGGAATATGAATGGTTGGTAAATTTCTTCGGAAAGGAAAACGTCTTCGAGATTACGAAGGAAGAAATGTATAATATGAACAGCAATGTTTTTTCAATTGCTGAAGATGTAGTAATTTCTGAGAAAAATTTTACACGTTTAAATACGTGGTTGCGTGAAAACGGAATTACTGTAGAAGAAGTTCCTTACGCTGAAATCGCTAAACAAGAAGGACTTTTACGTTGTTCAACGTTACCCTTAATTAGAGAATAAATTTTACTGGCTTTCTGCTGAAATTATTTCAGAATCACATCAAAATTTAAAAAGAAGAAAATGAAACAAATCACCAATACTATTTTAATGATTCGTCCGGTTGCTTTCAGAATGAACGAAGAAACCGCAATCAACAATTATTTTCAGAAAAATATTGATGGCGAAGTAGATGCGATTACCAAAAAAGCGCAGGAAGAATTTGATGCCTTTGTTTCAAAACTTCAAAATGTGGGAGTAAATGTTGTTGTTATAGATGATCTAAAAGAAAATAACACACCAGATTCTATTTTTCCGAATAATTGGGTTTCTTTCCACGAAAATGGAAATGTAGCTTTATACCCGATGTTCGCTAAAAACAGACGTCGAGAACGTAGAGAAGATATTTTAGCTACCTTAGAAGAAAAAGGTTTTACAATTAAAAATATTGTAGATTATACTGAGGCTGAAGAGGAAGAAGTTTATCTAGAAGGAACCGGGAGTTTATTGTTAGATCGTGCCAATGAAAAAGCCTATTGCGCATTGTCGGCACGAGCAGACGAGCAATTGCTCATAGAATTCTGCGAAGAGTTTGAATATATGCCCATTATTTTTACCGCAAATCAAACGGTAAACGGAGAACGCAAAGCAATTTATCACACAAATGTAATGATGTGTTTAGCTGAAGATTTTGCGGTGATTTGTTTAGACACGATAGACGATAAAAAGCAGCGAAAAGCGGTAGTAAAAAGTCTGCAAGACGATAATAAAGAAATCATAACGATTTCTGAAGAGCAAATGCATGAATTTGCTGGAAATATGTTGCAAGTAGAAGGAGCTTTTCAAAAGAAATTTTTAGTGATGAGCGAAAGAGCACATCAAAGTTTAACTACAGATCAAGTGGCTAAAATCGAAAAGCATTGTGAAATTTTAAGTAGTGATTTACATACTATTGAAACGCTTGGTGGCGGAAGCGCTCGTTGTATGATGGCAGAAGTGTTTTTACCAAAAGAAGATTAATTTTTATTTTCTCGATAATCTTTTATCAATCCTACGGCAATTAAAACGCTAAGCAACGCAAACGGAAGCGAAGTAATAATCAATAACTTTTGCATCGCCGTAAGTACATTTTTTGCCGCACTAAACGTTCCGAGTAATAAAATTGCTTCAGTACACAAAAACAATAAAAAAGCCCAAATAAATCGATGTGATTTTTTTGGGTTTTCTTTTCCTTTATCGGTAAACATACTTAATACATAAATTGCCGAATCTACTGAGGTTACTAAAAAACCGATCAATAAAATAATCGTGATTACTGAAGTTATGGTTGCGAACGGATAGTTTTCTAAGAATACAAAAATTGAAGTGAATACATTGCCGAATTCGTTATTGTAATTGGTCATTTTTTCAATAAGCTGAAAAGAAGAAGTCCCGAAAACGCTAAACCAAAAAAAGCTTCCGAGTGACGGAATAAAAAGTGATCCTAAAATCATTTGTTTAATGGTTCTTCCGCGTGAAATTCTGGCGATAAATATTCCGGTAAAAGGCGCCCAAGCTAACCAAAACGCCCAATAATAATAGGTCCAATCGGTTAAAAAATTTTCTCCCGGATTGTATTTTCCTAAGGCTAAACTCAACGGAATAAAATCTACAACATAATGATAGAAAGCAAGTCCGAAATTCTTCAGAATATGTATCATATCACTTTGAAAAAAAATGAAAAAAAGTAGAATTAAGGTTACATAAATATTGATATTCGAAATTTGCTGAATTCCTTTTTTTATGCCTCGATAAGCCGAAAGAAATCCGAATAAAAAAATTAAAAAAGTCACCTCAAATTCAAGATAATATTGCTGGTTAAACTGAAATAAATGTTGAATTCCGCCTTTAATTTGTGTTGTTCCTAAACCAATTGCAGCGACAATTCCTACAACGGTCGTTAAAATAGTGAGTAAGTCTACACTTTTTAAAATATAGCTGGTTTCTGAATGTTTAAAAGCCGAACTTAATAAAACTGATTTTTTTCGAACAAATAAATAATAGCCAATCACCAAAGCGAAAAATCCATAAAACGCCCAAGCGGTAAATCCCCATTGATAAAATGTATATTCTAACGAAATAATTTCAGCTGAGTTTTCCGTAGAAATCGGCGGATTTTGCTGCATAAAAACCGGTTCTTGTACGGCACGTAATAAAATTCCCGCGCCCATTCCTGCGCTGTAAAGCATTGCTAACCAAGAAAAAGTTTTGTATTCTGGAGTTTTACTGCCCAGTCGAAGTTTTCCGATAGGAGAGAAGGCGATAATTATTAAAAATAAAACGGCTAATAATCCTAACCATAAATAAAAACTGCCGAAATATTCTCGAATTACAATAGAATAACTTTCAATTTGTGTGTAAAAATTTTCCGGTTGAATAAAAATGTAAACTGAAAAACTACAAATAATTAAGATGGATAAACTTAGTAGTTTTTGGCTTTGTATGTAATTAACAAGCTTTTTTACCATTAAGCTTTCGCAATTTCATTCAACATTCCTCTAAAAATAAAATAATGAAACGGAAGCATACTATACCAATATAACCTACCCGAAAGTCCGCGAGGTCTAAAGGTTGCTGTTTGGTGAACAATTCCTTTTTTATCGATGCAGAATTCTAACCAAGCTTCGCCGGGAATGCGCATTTCAGCAAATAAAAGCAAACGTTTTTTTTCTTTATCGGCTAACAAGACGCGCCAAAAATCGAGCGAATCACCGGTGTTAATTCGGTTAATGTGTGTTCGTCCGCGTCGCAGACCAACACCGCCAAAAAGTTTGTCTAGAAAACCTCTAAATTTCCAAAGGGAATTGGCGTAATACCAGCCATTTCTGCCGCCAATACTCCAAATTTTTTCTAAAGATTTTTCGGGATTTTCAGCTTTTTGTTGTTGCTTATCTAACAGACATCCATGCGTGGGAACTTTTACATATTTGTTTAAATCGTTCGTAAAACGGCCACTTACTTTTGAATCTTTCCAACTGGAAACTACTTGATTTTGTTCAATTTTATCGAATGCTAATTTAATCGCTTCTGCATAAGAAATGGGATTTATCTCGAGCATTTTTTGTAATCTATTATCTTTAGAAATCACTTCTACTTTCATACTATCGACTAAATTTGAAGCGAGTTTATACGAAGTGGAAGTCACAAAATATAACCAATAGGAAGATAATTTTGGCGATAAAAACGGAACACCTATAATATGGAGACTCAAATTCCTAATCTGTGAATATTGAAGCATCATTTTTTTATAAGTCAATACTTCGGGACCGCCGATGTCGAAATTTTCATCATAACATTTTTCATTACCTAAAACACCAGTTAAAAACTGCAATACATTTTTAATTGCGATGGGTTGCGTTTTGGTATTTACCCAACGTGGAGTTATCATAAAGGGTAATTTTTCGCAGAGATCGCGAATAATTTCAAAAGAAGAACTGCCTGAACCGACAATAATTCCGGCTTGTAAACAGGTGAGGTGAAAATTTCCTTCACTTAAAATTGTTCCTACTTTTTCGCGGGAACTTAAATGTTTAGAAGTATTATTTTCATTGATCATTCCTGTTAGGAAAATGACTTGTTTCAAATTGAGATCTGCTACATATTCATTAAAATTTTTAGCGGCTTGCGCTTCTTTTTCATCAAAATCTGAAGTAGAAGCCGTCATCGAATGAATTAAATAATACGCCGCATCAATATCTTTTGGTAAAATAGTTTTATCTACCGACTCTAAGAAATCAATTTCTACGATTTCAATTTCTTTTCTAACATCCTCATCTACAGAAAGTCTGTCGGCGCTTCTTACAGCGCAAACCACTTCATGATTCATTTCTAATAAAAGCGGAAGCAAACGCATTCCAATATATCCGTTAGCGCCGGTCAGTAAAATTTTCATAACAGAATTTTACTTGAAGTTACGGTTAAAATATATATCTTTCAATACAAATTTGAAGTTTACCGCAGAAAATGAAAAATACGCTTAAAATCGCTTTACTTGTTGTTGGATTAGGTTTAATTGGCTACGGAATTTATACGGTTTTGTTTCCACATATTTCATTGAAAAATGGTTCAGAAAAAATAGCTCCGGAATATGATAATATTCAGTCGTTTTCTATGATTGCCTTTGGGATTTTGTGCTTCGTTTCCGGTTTGGCTTTTAAAAAACGCTAATTAAGCAAAAGCAATTCCTAAAACCGTCATTACCGAAGAACTAATATATTCGATCCCGATAGCGATAACAATAAAACCGATTATACGAGAAATCGCATTAATTCCTGAAGCACCTAAATATTTTACAATAAAATGAGCACTTTTCAGCATTAAAAAAGTAGCGATACAAACTGCGGCAATCGCGCCAACAATTACTAAACGTTCGGTAATAATTCCGTATTCTTCCTGTAAACCAATTAACAAAGAAATTGAGCCTGGTCCTGCTAACATTGGAATTGCTAATGGCGTAAGCGAAACACCATCGCGTTCTTTTACATCGTTTTTTACTTTTTCGCGATCCATTCCTTTGTGTTTATTAAACGAACCGGTAAGCAAAGCAAAACCTGAAGAAACAATAATTAATCCGCCAGCAATTCTTAAGGATTCAATGCTAATTCCAAAGAAATTTAAAATATATTTCCCAGTGAAAAAAGCGATTGATAATATTACAAACGTATTAATGGCAGCGAGCAAAGAAGTGCGCGAACGCTCGGCTGCGGGATCTTCTTTAGTTAAACCCACGAAGACAGGAACGGTTCCTAAAGGATTAATTACCGAAAATAATGCGGCAAAAACATAAATAAATAAATCCATTTGTTTTTGCGGCAAATATGATTTGAAATCTATTGCTGAAAGTAAGGTTTTGTTTAAATGAATGTTATTCGGCAGTTAAAAGAAACGCTTATAAAGGCTGAAATGTTTATAAATTGTTTTCTCTAGAAGTCCAATGTTCAGCTTTATAATCGAGTAACTTTTTCATGAAATTATGAACGTTTTTTGTATCTGCTTTTATTTTAATAAAATAGTTATCGCGATAAATTGAATATTCTTCGGCCCGACCTTTGTAAAGTTTTAATTTGTAATACGGAATTATTAAAGCGTAGGTTTCTAAAAGCGATCTAAACGTTACAATAATACCGTCGGGCCGCATTTCAATTCCGCAAGTATTAATGTATTTATCCAGAATTAAAAGGTTATGAATTTCGATACTTGTGGTGGTAATAAAAAGTTTACCGCTACCGATTCCGTCCATTTTTATTCGTTCAACCAAGGTGAAGGCTTTACCGACTTCAGTGTTAATTTTCTCTTTTATTTCAGCATTATTATAGGAAACATTCAGTAGCATTTCTTTTTTTATTAAAAATAACTGTTTTCTTGAAAATATTTGTTGAAAACCGAGCTTTTATAAGGAAAGCTTCCGCGGAAGTTAGGCAACTCTAAATTTTAAATTATCTTTGTGCTTCAAATTTTTTAGCAATGAATATTCAAGAAATCCTTACGCAAAAAGTAAAAGAAGCCGTAGAAAAATTACATTCAGTTAGCATTGAAGAAGTAGAATTTCAAGCCACGCGCAAAGAATTTGAAGGCGATATTACCGTGGTGGTTTTCCCGATGTTGCGGCAAGTGAAAACCAATCCTGTTGCGTTGGGCGAAGCTATTGGAAATCATTTAAAAGAAAATGTAGCTGAGGTTGCAAATTTTAATGTGGTAAAAGGTTTTCTGAATATCGTATTGAGCGATGCTTATTTTCTGAAAAGTTTTAATCTTATAAAAGATGATGCTACTTATGGAAGCGTAAAATCTGATGAAAATTCGCCAAAAATTATGGTAGAATATTCTTCGCCAAACACTAACAAACCGCTTCATTTAGGACATATAAGAAATAATTTATTAGGTTATTCAGTAGCTGAAATTTTAAAAGCTGCCGGAAATACCGTTTACAAAACGCAAATTATTAACGATCGTGGAATTCATATTTGTAAAAGTATGTTGGCGTGGCAAAAATTTGGTGAAGGAGAAACGCCAGAATCTACAGGTTTAAAAGGAGATAAACTTGTCGGAAATTACTATGTAAAATTTGATAAAGAATATAAAACCCAAATTGAGGAATTAAAAAAGCAAGGTGTTACTGAAGATGATGCCAAGCAAGAAGCGCCTTTATTGCTAGAAGCAAAAAAAATGCTTTTGCAATGGGAAGCCGGCGATGAAGAAGTAGTTGCGCTTTGGAAAAAAATGAATCAATGGGTTTACGATGGTTTTAAAGAAACCTATCGAGAATTGGGCGTAGATTTCGACAAAAATTATTACGAAAGCAATACCTATTTATTAGGAAAAGAAGTCGTTAACGACGGACTAGAAAAAGGTGTTTTTTACCGAAAAGACGATGGCAGCGTTTGGATAGATTTAACCGATGATGGTTTGGATGAAAAAATTGTGTTGCGTGCCGATGGAACCGCTGTTTATATGACACAAGATATCGGAACGGCTATACAACGTGTAAAAGATTTTGACATCAACGGAATGGTTTATACGGTTGGAAACGAACAAGATTATCATTTTAAAGTTTTGTTCTTAATCTTGAAAAAGTTGGGTTATGAATGGGCAAATCATCTGTATCATTTAAGTTATGGAATGGTAGATTTACCTAGTGGAAAAATGAAAAGCCGCGAAGGAACTGTAGTAGATGCCGATGATTTGATGACTGAAATGACCCAAACTGCTAAAGAAATTTCAGAAGAATTAGGAAAACTGGAAGGCTATTCTAAAGAAGAAAAAGAAGCGCTTTATAAAACAATCGGTTTAGGAGCCTTAAAATATTATATTTTAAAAGTAGATCCTAAAAAACGCATTTTATTTAATCCAGAAGAATCGGTAGATTTTCAAGGAAATACCGGTCCGTTTATTCAATATACCTACGCGCGAATTCAATCGATTTTACGTAAGGCAACTTTCGATTATCAACAAGATATTGAAAGCTACAAATTACACGAAAAAGAGCGCGAACTCATTAAACAATTAGCACTTTACCCAGAAATTGTTCAACAAGCTGCAGCACAACATAGTCCGGCGTTAATTGCGAATTATACCTACGAGCTAGTGAAAGTATTTAATTCATTCTATCAAAATATTTCAATTTTAGGCGTGGATGATTCCGAAGAAAAAATCTTTAGAGTTCAGTTAGCAAAAACAGTAGCCAATACTATAAAAAGTGCTTTCAGTTTATTAGGAATTGATGTTCCTGAGCAAATGTAAATAAGAAGTATTTTAATGCAAAGGACGGCGTTTTATCATTCCGCCTTTTGTGTCTTTTACGGGCGTCATTACCACAAACGCATTCGAATCTATTTTTAAGATTTCGGTATTTAAACGGTTGAGTTCTAAACGAGTGATTACCGTGTAAATTACATCAATTCTGTCGTCGCCTTCTAAATGCTTTACACCGCGTTCTCCTTTATAAATCGTAACGCCACGTCGCATTTTTTCAATAATCATTTTTCGTATTTCTTCACTATGAACCGATACAATATTTACGGCAATATATTCTTCAATTCCTTCAACAACAAAATCGAGTGTTTTGGAAGCGGCAAAATAAGTGATCATAGAATATAAAGCCGCTTCAATAGAAAGTAACCAAGCCGCGGTAGAGAAAATAATTACGTTAATCGCAATAATAATATCGCCGATGGTAACGCCAAATTTTCTACTTAAATAAATAGCAAGGACTTCGGTTCCGTCGATTACGGCTCCGCCTCTTACAGAAAAACCAATTCCCGCGCCCAAGAAAAATCCGCCAAAAACAGCTACTAATAATTTATCGTCGGTAACTTCAGGAAAATGAACATTTGCAATTACCAAGGCCAAAACGCATATTGCAAGAGCGGTTTTCACCGCAAATTGTTTTCCTACAATATTAAAACCTAAAATTACAAAGGGAATATTTACAATTAAAATTAACCAATGAAGTGGTAAATCTGTTAATCCAGAAGATAATAAAGCGATCCCGGTTGCGCCACCATCAATAAAATTATTGGGTAATAAAAAACTTTCTAAACCGAATGCTGCTGCAAAAATTCCGCAGGTAATAAATACAATTTCTTTAGCGAGTTGTAAAAGCGAAATTTTGAGTTTACGAAACGCCTTTGCAAACCTGAATTCAGAAACGCTTGCATCGTCTCTTAAATCGTCCTGAGTTAAGATGAACTTGTTTACAATTTTTCGCCAAAAGTTATTCATTAGAAATTTTTCTGTGTTCGAAGATAGATATTTAAACTGAAAAAATCTTCCTTTAAAAAGAGGTCTTACGGAAAATTTAAAATTTTACGCGGAACACAAAATTAGGCGTTAAGCCAAGTGCTTGTTGTTTAACTAATTCTATTTTGTTTGTTGAAGAGCGCTCGTAATAGGCGTTTATAATATTTTCTCTATCGAGTAAATTCCAAATGGAAACACCCATATAAGCGTTAAGTTTATCAGTTAAACTGAATTCTTTACTAGCTGAAATATCTACGCGAAGGTAATTTTTAAGATTGCTACTGTTAGCGTTTTCAAATTCAAAAATATTATTTTCAATTCCATTTTGGGTTAAAGGCGTAAATGGTTTTCCAGAGCGCCAATTTATTCCTGCAGAAAATTTAAATTGATTAAAATTATATGAAGCTGCCACAGAAAGTGAATTTACAATTTCAACATTATTCGGAAATTTAGTTGTGCTTAATTCCCCAAATTCATAATTATTATTGGTAAGCGAATAACTTACCCAGGCACTCAAATTGTCAAAGCGTTTGTTAACCAAAAAATCGATCCCGCGAATGGTATAATCGCCAATAATTTGCGCATATTGATATTGATTCTGAAAACCTTGACTTTGGGAGGAAATATCGCTCACATTTTTCGCATAAGCTTCCGCACTTAACAACCATTTATTTCGGTAATAGCGTAACCCGAGCGATAATTGTTTACTTTTTAAAATAGGAATGTCTTGCTGATTTGCCAATTGCCATCTCCGTTTTTCAATGCCTAAAAAATCGGTTTGAAAATCGATAACTTGTGTTGTAGTTTGGCTTTTTAATTCTCCTAAAATTTCTAAGGTGAAAAAATCTAAAAATTGCTGATTGAAACTAATTCTGGGTTCAGCTAAAAATAAATTAAACTTATCGAAATAATTAATTCGTGCACCGGCTTCGACTCTAGTTTGTTTATTATCGGACCGATATTTTATGGAAGTAAATAAAGCGTGCGTATTTAACTTCTCTTTGTCTTCATCAGAAATAACGGGATTGGTGAGATTTTCGGTATCGGTAACATTTGTGCCAATAAATTCGTAACCGTTTTGAAATTGAAAATATTTATTGAAATTGAGCAAGCTATTTAATTTGAGTCCAACTTCAGCTATATTATTTTCTTGAAGTACACGTTGTTCTTGAAAAATATTGGCGTTTTCTCCTTCTAAATTATAATTTGAATAATAAAATTGCGTAGAAGTTTCAAAAGAATTGCTCCACGTTCTGTTGTGAAAAACACCAAAACCGATACTTTTTTGTGATAAACCACTTTCTCTGGAAACGACTTCACCGCCAATAAAAGCGTTTTCATTGAATTGCAAATCGTTAGAAGTATAAATTAAATTCACACGAAGTTTATCTTGCGATGAAAAATTGTATAGCCAACGTAAGCTAGCATCGTGAAAATTGAATTTTTGATCGGTATTTAAAGTTTGTGCCGAAGTAGAAGTAATTTCGGTATCTTGAAAAGCGCGATCGAAATATTTGTAATAGGTCGGCGTAATAAAAAAACCATTAATAGAAACGCGAGCCGAAGCTTGAATAGAAGATTTTTTTCCTAGAGGCGTATCGATAAAACCGTGCGTGCTTAAAAAATTTATTCCGGTTTCCGCATAAAAATCTTTGTTGAGGTTTTCTTCGGTTTCCATAGAAACTACACTAGAAACACTATTTCCGTATGCGGGATTGGTTCCGTTTTTTATAAGCGTAACTTTTTTGGTTTGATACGGATTAAAGGAAGAAATTAACCCAAAAAAATGCCCGTATTGATACATTCTAATTCCATCCCAAAGAATTAAATTTTGGTCATTCGTTCCACCACGAACGTTGATGTTAGAAACCGTTTCATTTACGCTTTCTACACCAGGTAAAGCTTGTAAAGTCTGTAAGGCGTCAGGTTCAATTAAGCCGGGAAGAATTCCGAAGTTTTTATAATTAATTTCAAAAACGCCATTATTTTTTTTGTTGATTCCTTTCGCCAGATAGTTGCTGAGCATTACTTCTTCTAGCTTTTCAATCTGTTTGAAAGGTTTTTTCTTTTTTTTTTGAATAGCAATAATATTACTATCGATTGCCTGAAAAAGTAAATCGGTTTGATTATTTAAATAGCTCATCGTTTCATTAAACGATAAATCTGCTGGTGGCGGAACGACTTGAAAAGATTTTACATCTCTATTGGCGTACGAGAATTTAATATTAAAACGTGTTTCAATTTGCTGCAATACTTGCGTTAGTGGAATTTTTTTTTCTTGAGATTGCGCAGAAACGCTTCCCCATGAAAAAATAAAAATAAAAAGTATACAGCCTAATTTTTTACTCACGTTCACTTAAGATTACAGTAGTGTTGTTTTGCTCATACGTAAGATTAAAAGGAACGGTAATCGATTTTAATGCCGTTTTTAAATCATTATGTACAAAGCTTCCGGTAAACAACTCATCTGTATCAAAAGTAAGTTTTTTTAGCGTAATAGTAATGTTGTATTGGTGTTCTAATTCTTCTATAACTTGTTGTAAAGGAACACTTCTAAAACTGCTCACGCCTTCTAGCCAACTTGGTTTTGCGCTGGAAATAGATTGCTTTAAACTGGTTTTTCCGATTAACTGAAAACTTTCTCCTACGGGTAATTTAAGTTCTTCGAAAGGAGTAACAACTTTTACCAGACCTTCATAGCAGGTAACTTCTAAAAAATCTCCGCGTTGTCTAATATTAAATTTGGTTCCTAAAACGCTAATATTTCCTAAAGAAGTTTCTACGGTAAATGTTTTTCCTTTTGCTACTTCAAAATATGCTTCACCTTTTAAGTTGATTAAACGCTTGTCTTCCCAATTTGATTTATTGTAAGATAATGTTGAAGCCGCGTTTAATTCAATATGTGATTCATCGGGTAAGGTTATTTCTTCAGTAACGCCTGCCATTGTTTGAATTTCTGTAGCAGAATTATACGTAATCGCAAAATAAGTAGCAAAACCAATAACAAATATGGCGGCTATTCTTGCAATATGTTTTGTCCAAGAAGTTTTGGTTTTAGGTTGCACCAATTTAGATTTAATAGCTGCAAAACTTTCTTTTTTATCGAAGTTAGGCGCTTTAAATTGCTTAGCGGTTTCAGCGATTTTTTTATAATCTTGAAACTCCTCTAATTGTTGCAATTGGTTAAATTCGGCTTCGTTCAGCTCGTTATCTAACCATTTTTGTATAAGTTTCTCTTTGTTCATTTCTTTTCTTTCTCTGCTTCTAAAACAATTAACTCTCTTTTTTTCCTACCCTTGTTTACAATTCTTTAATATCTTTTCTAAGTTTTTTAAGGGCAGAGTAGATTCTTTTTTCTACAGCTTTTCGTGAAATTCCCAATTCTTCAGCAATTTCTTTATGTTTTTTTCCTTCAACACGATTCATTAAAAATGCAGTTCGTTGAGCTTCAGTAAGTGAAGCTAAAGCTTTTTCATATTTTTTTAGGTATTGCTCTTCTTCTAACAAAAACTGCGGATCTTGATTATCTACATTCGCTCGTTTTTGTTTTTGATATTTTAAAACCACTTTTTCATGCTTGGCTTCATTCAGCATTAAATTGTTTGCCACGGTAAATAGAAAACTCTTGGCTTTCTCTGGCGGAACTTTTTTACAATTCTTCCAAAGTTTAATGAAAGCTTCCTGCATTTTATCTTCAGGATTTAAACGCTCTCCGAATTTGAAGTACAAAAAATTATATATATGATCTGAATAAGTATCGTAAATCTTTGCGAAAATTGATTCTTTGCATACGTTGTCATTTAAATTTTTTGCCATCTCCAATTTTATTTTCGCAGTAAATTTAGAAAAAAATTAATCTTTTGGTAGGAGTTTTTTAATTACTGTTGTTTTATTTATGTAACTTGATCAGTTAAAAGGATAATATGAGAACAAGCTTATTCAATTCTCTTTTAATGCACTGGTCTTTTGAAAGTAAAGAAATAGTTGAAAAAGGAGTTTCAGAACTTGCAGCTATAAATCTTTCTGGTTTGATGAATGCCTATAAAAATTGTCAAGAGGAAGATAGAACTTGTTTAACGGTGGAATATCCTTTATATCTCGATATTCACCTTAAAAATGAGATTGAAAGAATTGAAATAAGGGAAGAACGAGAATTGGCTGCTTTTTTAGGAGCGATAGATGAAGAGTTAATTGTGCGGTTAGGTTTTCCTTTAAAAGTAAGTACATGTTGCGGTAAAGTAGAGCATCTTTATTCTGAAAAGGAGTTTTTAGTTATACTGAGTAACTCTTTAAAATGTTCTACAGAAGAAGTAATTGAATTTAAACCTTTGCAAAAAGAAAATACAGGACAAGAGAAAAATCCTGTTCCATATATTTTCAGTTGAACTTTGAATTTAATTCAGTTGAAAATTGTTAGTTGTTTATTTTTAGTTAAACATTTTTATTATTTGGGGTGAAAAAGTCGTTGCAAAACGGCTTTTTCTTTTACAAAAAAAACCTGTTTCCAATTAGAAAACAGGTTTTTTTAATTTGTTGAATTTAGGAAATTATTCTCTTATATGACCGTCACCAAATACATAATATTTATTGGTCACTAATTGTTTTAATCCTAATGGACCGCGGTGGTGGAGTTTATCGGTACTAATTGCCAATTCTGCGCCAACGCCCATTTGCCCACCGTCCGTAAATCGAGTAGAAGCGTTATGGTAAACTGCCGCACTATCTACTTGCTCCATAAATTTAGAAGCTTTTTCTTTATTTTCCGTTAGAATAGAAGCGGAGTGACCACCAGAATATTTGTTAATCATTTCAATAGCTTGGTCAAGTCCGTCAACTTCAGCTAATAAAATTTTAAGGGCTAAAAACTCTTCGTACCATGTGTCTTCATTTGGAATTTTTTCTTCATCAGCAAGAGTTTTTCCAACTTTTTCATCAACTAAAATATCCACATTTACTTTCTTCATCACTTCTTGAAGCTCTTTTAATTTGGCTTCATAATTCGGGATATTTTTGTCAATTAAGACTTTATCTAATGCATTACAACCAGAAATTTTATCGGTTTTTGCATTAACGATAACTTTTACAGCTTTTTCCCAATCGGCATCTTTAGAAACATATAAGAAATTATTTCCTCTACCGCTAATTAAAACTGCGCAAGTCGCATTATCTTTTACAAATTTAATAAGACGCTCGCTTCCACGAGGAACAATTAAATCTAATTTTTCAGTAGGATTTTTTAAGAAATCTTGGGTTTCTTCACGTTTTAAATGGAGTAGTTTAATCCAATCTTTCGATAAGCCGTTTTCTTCTAGAGCTTCGTGCCAACATTTTTCTAAAATTAAATTACTGTTAATGGCTTCTTTTCCACCTTTCAGTAAAATTTTGTTATTAGCTTTAAAAGCAAGAACAGCCGCTTCAATAGTTACATCTGGACGAGATTCATAAATAATCATAATCGTTCCGAAGGGAGCAGTTCTATTGGTAATTTTTAAACCGCTATCTAAGGTGATATCAGAAATCTCGTTTCCAACTGGATCGTCTTGTTCTTTCACCTCTTTTATGGCTTGAATCATTCCGTCAACTTTTGCTTCATTTACCACTAATCGGTCATAAAGCGCTTGATCGTCACGATTAAAAGCTTCGAGATCTTTTTTATTTTCTTTTATAATATTGTCGCGTTCCCGATCAATAATTTTCATCATCGATTCGAGTACTTGATCTTTTATTTTTGAACTTAAAAGTTTCATGTGTTGTTTTTAAAATTAAACTTAATTTTTTATGAAATAAATTTAGTTCCTACATCCATATCGTTAATAATGTCTACAATTACATTTTCTCTTTTTCCGTTTGCGATATAAGTAGGTATGTCTTTTCCTGCCGTGCCTTTGGCAATTTTTAATTTAGACTCCATTCCGCCACGACCTTCACCTTCTTTTTTGTCAGAAGCTTGAACGTATTTTTCAACGTTTTGGGTGACTTTTACTTCATCTAATTTTTCTGAATTTTCATCGTCTGGGTGACCTGTATAAAGTCCGTCTGTATCCGTTAAAATAATTAATCGATCCGCATCGATTAATTCAGCAACTAAACTCGCTAATTCATCATTATCTGAGAACATAGACATTGTTAAAGAAACAGCGTCGTCTTCATTGGCGATTGGAATAATTCCTTCAGAAAGAAGACCTTCGTAACAGTTAATCATATTTTCTCTGTATTTTCCAGGCGTAAAATCACGTTTTGTCGCTAAAACCTGAGCGCAACGCATTCCGTAATCATGGAAAATACTATAATAATGACGCATCATTCTAGGTTGCCCGACAGAAGAATAAACTTGTCTTCTCGTAGACTTATCTTCGATAGAACATTCGCCTAACACTTCTTTTCCTGCAATTGCTGAACCTGAAGATACTAATACCACCATAATGTCGCGTTCATATAGAACGGCAATCTGGCGTACTAATTCTTTTAAAACAGGACCTAAAATTCTGTTATCTTTGTTGGTTAATACATTGGTACCAACTTTTACTACAATTCTTTTAATTGGCATAATTTGGTTTTGTTGGTTAATTTATTTTTCTCCAAGCTCAACTGCTCGGTCAAATGCTGCGTAAGCCGCATCTTTAATTAATTCTTTTACGTTGTTATCTTCCATAGAGTCTAAAGCGGCTCTTGTGGTTCCTCCTTTAGAGGCTACACGATCCATCCAAGATTCTGGAGAAAGGTCAGACTTATTAAATAATTCTACCGCTCCTTCAAATGTATTGCTTACAAGAACTTTAGAATCGTAATCTGAGAAGCCCATTTTTAAGGCAGCTTCCAGCATAGATTGCATAAAATAAAATACATAAGCGGGTCCACTTCCTGAGATTCCTGTGGATGCATCGATAAAGTTTTCACCATCTACGTGAATAGATTCTCCTGTTGTATCTAAAAGACTACGAATCATAATTAATTCTACTTTCGATACGTCTTCAGATTCAGTATAAGACGTAACGCCTTTACCCACTTGTGCGGGGAGATTAGGCATCGTTCGTACTACTTTTTTAGCTCCAAGACGTTCTTTAATAGAGTCTATGGTTACTCCTGCCATTAACGACACAAATATTTGTTGATCGTTAATCATAGGTTTTAATTCTTCAAAAAGATCGTCACTATGATAAGGTTTTACCGCGATGAAAACAACATCTGCATTTGGTAAACAATCTTCTAACTTATCGTATACATCGAAATGTGAAACTTCTTCTAAGGCTAAAATTTTTTCTGGATCAGTATCATAAATTCTTAGGTTATGTTTACTAAGCAATGGTGATTTGGCCATTCCTTCAGAATAGGTTAATCCCATATTTCCTGCTCCAATAACTAATACTTTCATTTTTTCAATTTATTGATTATCAGTTTAATTTTTCTACTCTATAAGGTGCAAGTTCTATGCAGAAATAGCTTATAAAGTTGTTGGTTTTTAGTGAATCAACAATTTAACAATTATGAAGTGTTTTAGCTGTGTGTTTTACATTTTTTTAATAAAATACCTATAGGATACTGATTTTTGAGATTTTAGTAATTTTTTAGAAATGTGACAAAGCGTCAACTTCTCGCAAGTCTGTCAGTTAAAGAATTGTTAATGTGTTGAAATAAAAAAAGCCCTGATAAATAAATCAGGGCTTTTTTGAAAATTTAAAAGAGTTTAAAAAACTACTCTTTTTTATCATTATTTTCTTTAGAAGAATCTTTTTTGTCTTCTCTTGGTGGTCTTGGAAGTAAGGCTTTTCTAGAAACTTTTTCTTTTCTAGTTTTTGGATCTACTCCAAAATACTTAACATCAATAACATCACCAAGCTTTAGAACATCGGTAACATTATTTGTGCGTTCCCAAGCTAGTTCAGAAATATGTAACAATACTTCATTTCCTGGAGCTTCAACATATTCTACAACGGCTCCAAAATCTAAAAGCTTAATTACTTTTACTTCGTAAACGCTTCCTTTTTCTGGCTTAAATGTAATTGAATCTATTTTAGCAAGAACTTTATCGATTCCTTCTTGACTGGTTCCTAAAATTTCTACAATTCCTTGTTCAGTTTCAGGGTCTTCATTAATTACGATTTCGGTTCCTGTAGTTTTCTGTAATTCTTGAATTACTTTTCCGCCAGGACCAATAAGCGCTCCAATATATTCACCAGGAATTCTTCTGGTAATAATTTTTGGCGCGTGGGCTTTAACTTGCTTATTTGGTTCAGCAATCGTATCGGTTATTTTTCCTAAAATATGGAGTCTTCCTTCTCTTGCTTGTTTTAGCGCGTTTACTAAAATTTCGTAAGAAAGTCCTTTAATTTTAATATCCATTTGGCAAGCGGTAATTCCATCTTCGGTACCGGTTACTTTGAAGTCCATATCTCCTAAAGCATCTTCATCTCCTAAAATATCAGAAAGAACAGCATAATCATCACCTTGAGAAATTAATCCCATCGCGATACCAGAAACCGGCTTTTTTAATTGAATACCAGCATCCATTAATCCCATAGTTCCTGCACAAACCGTTGCCATGGAAGATGAACCGTTAGATTCTAATACTTCTGAAACTACACGAACAGTATAAGGACAATCTTCTGGAATCATTCCTTTTAACGCACGTTGCGCTAAGTTTCCGTGACCAATTTCTCTTCTTGAAGTTCCTCTAATTGGGTAAGCTTCTCCAGTTGAAAAAGGAGGGAAGTTGTAGTGTAAATAAAATGTTTCCTCACCTTGGTAAGTTGGTAAATCTACTTGATTGGCTTCTCTTGAAGTTCCTAAAGTTACGGTTGCTAAAGCTTGTGTTTCTCCTCTTGTGAAAATTGAAGAACCGTGTGTAGAAGGTAAATAATCTACTTCGCACCAAATTGGACGAACTTCATCGGTTTTTCTTCCATCTAGACGAATTCCTTCTTTTAAAGTTAAGTCGCGAATGGCTGCTTTTTGAGTTTTTGCGTAATATTTTTTAACTAAGTCGCCATTTTCTTCTAATTCTTCTTCTGAAAATAAAGCTTGTACTTCTTCTTTTAAATTTGAAAAAGCGTCGCTGCGTTCTTTTTTTCCGTGACCGCCTTTAGCGATGTCATAAACTTTTTGATAAGCAGCTTCATGTACTTTTTGTTCAATAGCTTCATCATTACGTTCTTTTTCGTATTCACGTGTTTCTTTTTTTCCGAAAGCTTCTGCTAATTTACGTTGAGCTTCACATTGCTTTTTAATCGCTTCGTGAGCAAACTTGATAGCTTCTGCCATTTCTTCTTCAGAAATTTCATCCATTTCTCCTTCAACCATAGAAACACTATCTTCTGAAGCACCAACCATCATATCGATATCGGCTTCTTCTACTTGCGAACGACTAGGATTAATAATGAATTCACCATTTACGCGTGCTACACGAACTTCAGAAATAGGATATTCAAATGGAATATCTGATAACTGAATTGCTGCTGAAGCGGCTAACCCGGCTAAAGCGTCTGGCATAACTTCATCATCATGCGACATTAGCTGAATCATTACTTGTGTTTCGAACCTGTAATCGCTTGGAAAAAGTGGACGCAAAACACGGTCTACCAAACGCATGGTTAAAATTTCTTCGTTACTTGGTCTGGCTTCTCTCTTAAAAAATCCGCCAGGATATCTTCCTGCTGCAGCAAATTTTTCGCGGTAATCTACCGTTAATGGAAAGAAATCCATCGTGCTCGGTTTGTAAGAAGATACAACCGTACAAAGCAACATAGCGTCACCCATTTGTACAACAACAGACCCGTGGGCTTGTTTTGCTAATTTTCCGGTTTCGAGTGAAATGGTTCTTCCATCTCCTAAATCGATAACCTCTTTAAATGTTTGTGGAATCATAATTTTTTTAATCTAATTAAACAATGGTCGTTGTGTTGTTGTGTAGTGTTGTAGGTGACCAATGAAAAACTACCCTTTTGCTAAGGGTGACATTTATAACAAAAAAAAGGGGCATAAAAGCCCCTAATTTCTTATTTTCTTAATCCTAATTCTTTTACAATCTCACGATATCTTATAATGTCTTTTTTCATAAGATAATCAAGAAGGCTTCTTCTTTTTCCTACTAGAGCTACAAGAGATCTTTCTGAATTGAAGTCTTTTTTATTGTTTTTTAAGTGATCAGAAATGTGTGCAATTCGTTTTGTAAATAATGCGATTTGCCCTTCTGCTGAACCGGTATCGTTTTTACCTTTACCGTGTTTTTCGAACAATTGTTCTTTTTCTTCTTTTGTTAAATACATTCCAATATTATTTCAATGATTATTATGTATAGATAGTTTTTCTATCGAGCGGCAAATATAGTATTTATTTTTCTAATTATTACTTTAAATAAGTTACATTTTTTATGGCTAGCAAGTTATAAATAATAAGATTAGCATTTTAAACAGTTGTATTTATTTATTACTTTTACCCCGTGAAAAATAATTGGCTACGTACTGTTTTAGTTTCAATTTTGGCTGTTTGTGTGCTTGTCTCTACAAGTTCATTTACAGTTAATAAGCGCTTTTGTGGTGACTCTCTAATAGAGACGAGTATTTTTGTGGAATTAAAACAATGCAAAAAAACAACTTGCACAACTCTGCATGCTGAAAAAGAACACTCACAAAAAGTTGCTGAAAATTGTTGTAAAAAAACTAGTGATGTTATTTATGGACACGAAAATTTAGGCCTTAAAAAATATGGGTCTGAAAAAATAAAACTTCACAAAAAGCAGGTAATAACTGCAACCCAAGTTTTTAGTGGTTTTTTGAGAAAAAATAATCAAGAAAAAAAACTTGTTCTCTACGAGCCGCCTTTACTTTCTCAAAAGAATTTACTTCAGTATTATCAAGTCTTTCTTATTTAATGTTTGCATTTACTTTTTGTAGATGATTAGTATGATTTATTTGAAAGAATTGTTGCAGTGCTATACAATTCAGTTCAACAATATTTTATAAACATTGAATATGAAATACCTTTTTAATATATTATTTCTTAGTGTTTCTTTAATGAGTTTTTCACAAGAAAAAGTTGAAGGAACCCTATTCGAAAAAAATGACGAAAATAAATCCTTACCTTTATTAGGAGCCAATGTTTATTGGTTAAATACCGATGTGGGAACGGTAACCGATTTTGACGGAAAATTTTCAATTCCTTATAAAAAAGATTATCAGAAATTGGTGATTAGTTATGTAGGATTTGAAACCGATACGATAAGTGTAAAAAATCCTTCTAAAAAAATAATCCATAAGTTAACGCCAAAAAGTTCGTTAGATGAGGTGAAAGTAGTCTCACGAAAACAAGCTACTTCTCGTTCTTATCTTGAGGCACAAAATACAATAAACGTTAGTAGCGATGAATTATTAAAAGCAGCTTGCTGTAATTTGTCGGAAAGTTTTGAAACCAATCCCTCTATTGATGTAAACTTTGCAGATGCCATTTCAGGAACACGTCAAATAAAAATGTTAGGCTTAACAAGTCCGTACATTTTAATAGCGATGGAAAATATTCCAACAGTCCGCGGTGCTGCGCAAGCTTATGGGTTATCGTTTACACCGGGAACTTGGGTAGAAAGTATACAAATCACTAAAGGCGCCGGAAGCGTAGTAAATGGTTACGAAAGTATTGCCGGGCAAATTAATGCAGAACTTCAAAAGCCCTTAAAAGATGATAAGCTTTTTGTTAACTTATATGGCGCTAGCAGCACGAGAGTAGAAGGAAATGTACATTACAATACCAATGTTAGTAAAAAGTGGAGTACAGGTTTATATGTACATGGAAATATGCATCAAGAAAAACACGATGTAAATAATGATGGTTTTCTAGATATGCCTTTGTACGAACAAATAAATGTAATGAATCGTTGGCAGTATACCGATAATGAAAATGGTTTAGTGGGCTTTATTAATCTTCGTTTTTTAGATGATTATAAACAAACAGGCGAATTAAATTTTGATCCAGAAACCGATAAATTAACAACAAATACTTGGGGAAGCGAGATAGAAACCAGACGCTACGATATTTCCGGGAAATTAGGTTATGTAAATCCAGATTTACCGTGGCAAACTTTAGGTGTTCAATTTGCAGTAAGTGGTCATCAACAAGATTCTTATTTCGGATTAAGAAGATATAATATTGAACACAATAGTGTGTATTCTAATCTTATTTACAATTCTATCATTAGCGACTCTAGACATAAAATTAAAACCGGAATTAGTTTTACATACGATGCTTATGATGAATTGTTGCAAACGCAGAATTTTGAACGAATAGATAATTCTGTGGGAGGATTTTTTGAATATCAATTTGATAACTTGGAAAAACTAAATTTAACTGCGGGAGCTAGAATAGATAATCACAATCGGTTAGGATTATTTGTAACACCAAGATTTCACATGCGTTATACACCTTGGGGAAAATCTGCTTTTAGAGCTTCTTTTGGTCGCGGAAAACGTTCGGCTAATATTTTTGCTGAAAATCAGAATTTATTTGCTACCGCAAGAACAATTAATATTGTGGAAAGTAATGAAGGTGAAATTTACGGTTTAGATCCTGAAATTGCATGGAATTACGGTGTTTCATACCTGCAAGGTTTTAATTTATTCGGACAAAAAGGAGATATAGCCTTTGATTTTTACCGAACAGATTTTCAAAACCAAGTGGTGGTAGATTGGGAAAACCCAAGAGAAATCAGCTTTTATAATTTAAAAAATGAAAGTTTTGCCAATAGCTTTCAGACTGAATTGAATTATAATCTTCTAAAAGGATTTGATACCCGTCTTGCCTATAAATATTATAATGTAAAAACTAAATATCAAACCGGAGAAAAAATAAAACCCCTAACAGCACAACATCGTTTTTTCGCAAATGCTTCTTATGCAACACCTGTAAAAAATAATAGTCGCTGGAAATTTGATGTCACTTATAATTGGCTGGGTAAACAACGTTTTGCATCAACAGCAAGTAATGCTCCACAATATCAATTAGGAGAATATTCACCTGAAGTAAATACAGTAAATGCTCAGATTACGAAGGTTTTTTCACCAAAATTTGAAGTTTATATTGGAGGAGAAAACATTACAAATGTTCGGCAATCTAACCCGATTTTAGGAGCTGAAAATCCATTTGGTTCAAATTTTGATAGTACATTCGTATACGGTCCAATTTTTGGAAGTTTATATTATGCCGGTTTACGGTATCGAATTAATTAATTTTAACTTATAAATTTAAAAAATGAAAAATTTATTCTTATTCATATTTGTATTAACCACAACATTCTGTGCAGCTCAAAATAGAAATGCTAAAGCCACTTTACAAGTAGATGGCGTTTGCCAAATGTGTAAAGAGCGAATAGAAAAAGCAAGTATAAAGGCAAAAGGAGTAAAAATAGCCGACTGGAATGTTGAAACACACGAATTAAAACTAATTTATAACCAGAAAAAAACCAGTTTAGAAGATATTAAAAAAAGTATTATAGCGGTTGGTCACGATGTGGAAGATATGATAGCAACAGATGAAGCTTATAATAGTGTTCATCCCTGTTGTCGTTATCGTGATGAGGTAGTTCAGGATGATCATAAAAACGATAAAAAGTAATTTACTTTTGGATTGATAAAGGTTAAACTAAAAAAAGGCTACCTTAAAAGAGCAGCCTTCTTAAATTAATGTTTTTTTAAAAGACAACCTTGAACCCAAGAAAAGACTGCATAAAAATGTTGGTTTCTTTATTAAAAGTTGTTGCAGCACCTAAATTAAAATAAAGTGGGCCTGTTAAATTATAAGACATTGATATACCTGCATCTACACCTATAGCAGTATCTTCCTTATCATAATTTTCAAATTGTAATAATGAAAGACCGTAAATTATATTAAATTTAAAGGTCTTGCTTTTAGCAAATTCTGTCCCTGCTAACAACGCGTATTTAAAAATATTGTAATCTGTTTCGTTTTCTCTTTGAATATCAGCATAGCTAAAGTTTAAACCTAAGGTTAGGCTACTATCCTGAAAACTTTTGGTTACTTCAAAATTAAAAGCTTGACCATAATGATCATCTGCCAAAGCTAAACCCGCATTTGCAGTAAGTGCTACAGTACCGTTTTCGGATTTCTTGCTGTTTTCGTCCTGAGCAAAAACCGTCAAACTCAAAAAAAAAGGAATAAGGATTTTTTTCATAGTATTTAATACTTATTTTATTTTGACAATACGTCCCATGCTTTATCAAATGCGGCACTCGCAGCACCTGCACCTTTAATACCGCCTGCTATACCACCAATAACTGTTGAACTTCCTGCAACTGCTCCTGCTACACCACCTATTACATCAGCAGTAACTGTAAGCCACTTTCTTAATTTCCATCCTTGAGTAACAGGGTATTGAGCATCCCAATACAACATAGAAAACCTGCTTACTGATCCAGCAATTAAAACAACAGACTTTTCTTCTAATGGTATCCTTAACATTTCATTTTCTACATTTTTTATTTCATTAATTAATGATTCAGCGTTATAACCATCATAATTATCTATTATAGAAAATATTTCTACAAGTTTTGACTTTTGAAGAGAAGAAATTTCTAATTGCTCAATATAATCTTCAAAACCATTTTCGTAATCATTCATGGCTTCATTAATAACGGGTTCAAGAAAATCTACAGAAGCAAAATTGCCGGATTCAGGATATTTTTCATTAAAATGAATTTCTACTACTTTATAAACATCATCTAAAGATTCTGTAACATAGATATTGTTTCTAAAACTCTCAAGAGCTTGGTTGTGTTCTGCTCCTACGTAATCTAATGGGTTTGATGGATTTGCGGCTAATTCCCATTGAGAGGTCGTAGAATAAGTAATGTTTGAAGAATTAAGACTTTCTTCATTTTCAAGTATTATTGAGTTTTCAGGGTTTTCTGTAAACGGACTTTCATCCTTTGAACAACCAATTAATAAACCAATAACAGCTAAAATAATTAAAAATTTTGTTTTCATTTTAAAAATTGTTTTAAATTAATATTCCAGCAAACATATTCTTAAAACTGTATAAAAATGATTTTTTTTAAATCAAAAATAGTAACTTAGTAACTGAAATTAGTTATATAATGACTGGAACTGGCAAATGTATCAGGAAATTTAGGCAAGAGTTAGGCTATTCACAAGAATATATGGCAATGCAACTGTACATTTCGCAAAGTAATTATGCGAAAATAGAAAATGAGTTAATAAATATTTCAACCCAGCGATTAAAAGCCATTGCCGATATCTTAGAAGTTAGTATGCACGATTTGCTCGTAGAACATACTAAAAAGACCATCACATTATTAGACACAGAAGACGACCTTGATCAAAAAGTAATTGAAGGTTTATATATCACTACCAGAGCACTTTATGAAAAAATAATAGACGATAAAGACAAAGAAATAGCTTTTTTAAGAGAAGAAATTAAGAATCTTCGAGCAAATTAGTTCTATTGTTATCAAAATTTATTGATTTTTTTACTGGTGTAAACTTCTTTGCCCACGCTATGGTGAGACTTTCTCAAGTTTAGAAAATACTATTTTTACAATATCATTAAATCTTTTAGGCTTAATTTCATTTTAAACAAAAATAAAAAAGGCTATCTACCTTATTAGATAGCCTTTTTTTCTTATGATTTATAATTCTTTGTTAAGCTCTTAATTCTTGATTTTGAATAAGGTATAAATAAAAATTTACTTTATTTTTTGTTAATAATTTACACTTTATGCTTTTTGTAGTGATATATTATATATATTTAACAAATTTTTTATTTTAACTTATTTTTTGGTTTCGTGCAGTTCCGCTTAGGGGTTTTATTCATTTAAAAACCTTTAAAATTTAAATTAAAAATAAGTAGGGCGTTAAGCAGAGAATCTGCAAGCCAAATCATAGTGACCTTAATTCGTGGTTTTTGGTAATTAATATTTATTACTGTTTTAATTATGAAAAATGTTTTAAAATTTGGAATGAGCTTGTTTATGTTTACAATTGTTTTTATTTCCTGTTCTAGGGAAGATGAATTGGAGGCAAATGATGAATCGGCATTTGAATTTAATTTAAGCCCAAATTCGGTGAAATTGGTTACTTTTAATTTAAATACTGGAAATAACTTTTCTTCTGCAATAGTAAATTCAACCCAAACCGTTACTATGATGTCTTTCCCATCGATTGAAGAATATGAGACAAATGTTCAAATGCTAGAAGCACAAGTTGAGACGCATGAAGATGATTTTATGGAAGAATACAATTATCTCGACGAAGAAGAATTGAATAATATAGAAGAAAGAAGTGGTTTTAACTCACAAGCTCTTTTAATAGCATTTGAAGAAACCCATAATTTTCCAATTCAATTAAAATATTATCGTGGTAGGAGGTCTTAAGCTAAGGGTAAGTATTTTGCTTGCTATTTTTTTTCAGGTTACTTGGGCTCAATCCCCACGCAACGACCTTCCTAAATTTAAAGGATTTAAACATTGGGGTTATCATTTAAGCGGAACGCTTTACCGTGCTGGAGTTGTTGAACGGCAATTTGGTTCTTATGACTTAGAAAGTCAACCAGTTTTGACTGGTCGAATTGGTTTTGAATATATTTTTAATCACCAAAAGGAATGGATTTTTCGTTCAGGTATTTATCTGGATTTAGCTCCTTTCTATAATTTGAGATTTGGTATTTTAGAGAGAGATTTACCGGAAAATTATGGCTATACTTATTTTACTTAGTGACCAAAGAATTATGGGAAATTATTATTTACTATCCCTATATTAACTGAGAAAAAAATTCAATTGGGTAATAGTCTCTTTTTCTATACTAATGGGGGATTTGATTTTACCTTAATAAGTAAAGGAGGTACAGAATTATCTTATAGTTATGGGGATGAATTTTTGAAGGAAGAACGACAAGTTTTTGTATTATACGAGAATACTTCTGGTTTCTTTATTTATCCAAGTTTACGAATTGGTCCGGGCCTTTATATTATCTCTGAAAAAGTATTGTATCAAATTGGATTTGTCTATAAAAAATCTTTAGTTCCCTATTTAAAAGGGGAGTATCAGTTCGGTAATTTGGAGGAGTCAAAACCCACGCGCGGAAATTTTAAAATGACCGGTGATTTTTTGGGATTGGGCGTCACTATTTTTCTAAAGAAAAAAATAAATTAGTAGTGTCCAATCAACTATTTTTAAATTACAAGTAATATAAAATAAGCTGCTGTCTGCAGCTTATTTTATAGTTGAATAGGTGTAAACTTACTTATTTTAAGCTCTTAATTCTTGATTTTGAATAAGATCTAAATAAAGATTTACTTTATTTTTCAATTCTTTTCTAGGCGTAATAAAATCTAAAAAGCCGTGTTCTTCTAAAAATTCTGCTGTTTGGAAACCATCAGGTAATTCTTTTCCGGTGGTGTCACGAACTACACGAGGACCCGCAAAACCAATTAAAGCTCCAGGTTCAGAAATATTAATATCGCCTAACATAGCAAAAGAAGCGGTTGTCCCTCCGGTTGTTGGATCTGTACATAACGAAATATACGGAATTCCCGCATCGCTTAATTGTGCTAATTTTACGGAAGTTTTAGCCAATTGCATTAAGGAAAGTACAGCTTCCATCATTCTGGCACCTCCAGATTTTGAAATAATCATAAATGGAACTTTATTCTTCAAGGAATAATCTGCAGCACGGGCAATTTTTTCACCAACTACAGAACCCATAGAACCTCCGATAAATCTAAAATCCATACAGGCGATCACTAACTCTTTTCCTTTCGATTTTCCTACCGCAGTTCTAATAGCGTCTTTTAAACCTGTTTTATCTTGCGCTTCTTTTAAACGATCTGGATATTTCTTTTTATCTTCGAATTTAAGCGGATCTTTAGCTGATAAATTTTTATCAAGCTCTTTGTACTTGTTATCGTCGAATAAAATTTCGAAATACTCGTTGCTCCCAATTCTTACGTGATAACCATCTTCAGGGCTTACGTAAAAGTTTTTTTCTAATTGTTCTGCATCAACAATTTTTCCTGTAGGTGATTTGTACCATAAACCTTTAGGTACATCTTTTTTATCTTCCGTTGCAGTTTGTATTCCTTTTTTTGTTCTTTTAAACCAAGCAGCCATAATATGTGGTGTTTAATAATACTAATTGATAAGTAAATACGAGAAAATTATAAAGTGTTTACGTTGTTAAGATCTTCAAAAGCTTTCTTTAATCTTGCTTTAAAAGTTTGTTCACCTTCTCGTAACCATTTTCTTGGATCGTAATATTTTTTATTCGGTGCGTCTTCACCATCGGGATTCCCGATCTGGGTTTCTAAATAATCTTTATATTCTTTCATATAATCGCGAACACCTTCTAAAAACGCATATTGCAAATCGGTGTCGATATTCATTTTAATAACGCCATAGCCAATTGCTTCGCGAATTTCTTCTACGGTAGAACCGCTCCCGCCGTGAAAAACAAAATCGATATGATTATGTTCTACGCCATATTTTTCAGTAATATATTCCTGAGAATTTTTTAGAATTTTTGGAGTTAATTTTACATTTCCGGGTTTATAAACCCCGTGAACATTTCCAAAAGCTGCCGCAATGGTAAACTGATCGCTTACTTTACTTAATTCTTCATAAGCGTAAGCTACTTCTTCGGGTTGCGTGTAAAGTTTAGAAGAATCTACATCGGTATTATCTACGCCATCTTCTTCACCACCGGTAATTCCTAACTCTATTTCTAACGTCATCCCCATTTTGCTCATGCGAGCTAAATATTCTTTACAGATTTCGATGTTTTCTTCAAGCGGTTCTTCACTTAAATCAATCATATGTGAACTGTAAAGTGGTTTTCCAGTTTCTTTAAAATATTTTTCTCCTTCAGTTAATAAGCCATCAATCCACGGTAATAATTTTTTCGCGCAATGGTCTGTATGCAAAATTACAGTAGCTCCGTAAGCTTCAGCTAACGTATGAATGTGTTTTGCTCCTGCAACACCGCCTAAAATTGCTGCTTTTTGATTTGTATTATCTAAGCCTTTTCCTGCGTTAAAATTAGCGCCACCGTTTGAAAACTGAATTATTACAGGTGAATTTAATTCTGCAGCGGTTTCTAAAACAGCATTTATACTATCTGAACCCACTACGTTTACTGCCGGTAAAGCATAATTATTTTCTTTTGCGTGGTTGAAAATTTCTTGAACTTCCTTTCCGGTAGCTACGCCGGGTTTTATATTGTGACTCATGCTCTGAATTTAATATTTAGGTTACAAAATTAATAAAATAAAACTGCTTAGAAGGGATAATTAATACCAACATTATAAACAGCGTTTCCGAAGTTATAATTTCTGAACCATTGTTTGTCTGAAGCAGCAGGATTATAGGTTTTAAAGCCTACATCTAAGCGAATAACAAAAAAATCGAGATCGTAGCGCAAACCAAAACCAGAACTAATAGATAATTCTTTTAAATCTGAAAATGATGAAAAAACGGAAGCTTCATCTTCTACGTTATCCCAAATGTTCCAAATATTTCCTACATCTATAAAAACAGCACTATTTAGCGCACCAAAAAGATTGAAGCGGTATTCGGTGTTAAAAGTAATTTTCATATTCGCTTCATTAAATTCGTTCACGCCACCGCTGCTTCCGGGACCTAAATCGTAAGCTTGCCAACCGCGATTGTCATTTGCACCGCCTGCAAAAAAACTACGCGCAAATGGAATACTGTTAGAATTTCCGTAGGGAACTGCAATTCCGCCTAATGCTCGAATGGCAAAAATGTTTTTTTGTCCTAAATCCCAATGTTTTATAAAATCGGTTTCCAGTTTCACGTATTGAGAAAATTGTACACCGAATAAGTTATAATTTCCTTGACTGTTTTTTTCAAGATTTAATAAGGGAGCTAATAGCGATAAGGTATTTCCGGCGCCTTCAATTTTAAATCGGAATTGAGAGAATTCTTCATCATAAATATTTTCTCTCGTGTTTTTTATAAAATTAAAATTTGAAGCGACAATAAGGTTGTCTTCCGTAAGTCTATTTCGACGTTCAATTATATTTCTTGTAATTCTATTTTCTTCGCGGCTTAAGGAAAAAGTATTGTTATTGAAATCATTAATAAATGCTTTTGTTCCCGAGGGAATTGATAAATCGGGTTCATCGGTACTCGAAGGATCTGGCGCTTCGAAATAATTAGGATTTACTTGATCACGATTATTTTGTGCAACTTCATTTAGTCTACTGTAAGAATTTCGGTAAACATTAAAATAATTTCCGGAGTTGAGGTTTCGCACGTATTGTAAATCCAATAATTCAAAACGATGCGTTAACTCATCTGAAGGATACCAGCGATACGAATATTTTCCGGTAACGTTTTGTTTGTCTAACCCAATATTATTTTGCGTGCTAACTCCTACACTTAATGTGGTAAACGGCGACATCGATTTAGGAATTATTCCGTCGGTATTAAATAGGAATGCAATTTCAGGAAAAGTTAAGTTTACATCGGCTCCAACTTCAGAAATATTAAAAAAACGGTCTTCGCTATCGGCTGCATCTTTTGATGAACCAATACTCGTACGTCCTGCGACTTCAAAAATTTCGGCGCCGCCAAATACATTTCTAATTAAAAGTGAACCTCCAAAACCAATTCCGAAATCTTGAATATTACTCCGCGAAACATCAAAATTATAAGTGACTCCAAATTTTGGTTTTGGCGTTAAAAAAATATTACTAATTAATTTTGTTCCCGTTGTATCCCGAGGATCTGGCATATATTGAATTGTCGGGTATTTAAATGTGCGTAATTCGCCCATCCGTTTATAGGTAAGCGAGCGATCTTTATCTCGGTAAACGTTTCCTTTTTTTATGAAAACCGCATCGGTAATTACCTCAGGTTGGTATTTCATTTCATCGAAACTGTACAAATTATAATTATTTACTTGTGCAGAATCTGTTAAAGGTCTGTTTCGGTTGGCGTATTCGTAATCGGTAAAAATATTAACTTCACTTATTGAGTGAATTTTAAACGGAACAGTATAACTTGTATCTTGCTTCTGAATTTCGCGATCTGAAATTACTAAATCAATATTTACTTTGTGATTAGTGTTTATGGTATCGGCATCAAAAGAAATGTAATCTTGTTCAAAATGATAGAGTCCGTTATTTCTGAAAAGACTTGTAATGCGTTCCCGTTCATCTTCAAAATTGGCGGTTTTAAATTGTTCTCCAGAAATTACTAAACTTTCTTTTTGGTTTTTTCGATAAATAGAATCTGCGTCTTTTGAAGAAATTCGAGATTCAATTGAATCTAAAATATAAGGCTGATGCGTGTTTACAAAATAATCTACTGTGGCGTGTTTGTTTTCCTGTTTCGTGATTTTATAATCGGTTTCAGCATTAAACCAACCATTATTCCAATACCAAGCTTTTAATTGTATGGCAGATTTTTCAGCTTTTTCTTCATTTAAAATAACAGGTGCTTCACCGGTTTCCTTTAAAAATTCATTAAAACTTACATAACTGTTCCCTAAACGTTCCACTTGTTTTTTAGATAAAAAATTTATGAGTCGTTCTTCTCGTTTCGGTTTTCGATGAAGCCAAGCGTAAAAAGCAGAATCGGGTTGGGGTTTTGCGATGTTGTAAATATGCAATCGCAGCGGAACATTAATAAGCGGCAACTTTACATTGGGCCGTTGCGCGAGTTGATCGTAAACTTCTTTTTTAGAAATTTCTTTATCGTTCTCGAAAATTGTATGTTCTGCGAGTAAATGTTCATCTTCATCAACTCTTTTTACCGCATTACATCCAAATATAATTCCTACCAAAAGAATTAATGATATTTTTGTAGCAACAGTTCTCAAATAGGAAAATTTTCGAGTCAAAAATACATCATTTTATGATTAGCAAAAGCCAAATAAAGTTAATAAACAGCCTATCGCAAAAAAAGTACCGCAATAAAAATAATCTTTTTGTGGCTGAAGGAATAAAAGTAATAAAAGAGCTTTTGAAATCTGATTTTGAATTGGAAATGATTTTTTCTGAAGTTGATATGTTTTTTACCGCCAAAGATAAACTGGAAATTATTTCGCCGGAAATATTAAAAAAAATATCGAATCTTTCTACACCGCAAACTGCTCTCGCGTTATTTAAAATTCCGCAGCATACAATTTCTGCCGATTTAGATTTTGCAGTTGCTTTAGATGGAATTCGTGATCCGGGAAATTTAGGAACCATTATTAGATTGTGCGATTGGTTTGGCGTTTCTCATTTAATTTGTTCTCAAGATACGGTAGATTGCTATAACCCGAAAGTAGTGCAAGCAACAATGGGTTCAATTGCACGTGTTAATATTATTTATACCGATTTAAAAACATTTATTGAAAAATCGAATTTACCGGTTTATGGCGCATTTATGAATGGCGAAAATATTTACAAAAAATCTTTTTCTCCTAAAGGAATTGTGGTTTTAGGAAATGAAGCAAACGGAATTTCTTCAGCAATCGAACGTTTAATTTCTCAAAAAATAAGCATTCCGCAGTTTGGCGAAAACCAAAAAACTGAAAGTTTAAATGTAGCCACCGCAACCGCTATTCTTTTAAGTGAATTTAAACGAAATAGTTAATTGTAAAATTATTGAAAAGTAAAATTGATGAAAACTCCACGCGTTGCCATTTTATCAATATTTCCAGTATATGGGCTATTCGGATCTACGTCTCTTTTTAATTCATCGTTTATTGCGAAAATCGCTCGAATTGAAGGCGTAAATTTAAAATAGAAGAGGTAAAAATCTATTCCGAAGCCTACTTCATAATAATACGTGTTGGTATTCATTCTAAATTCACCAACGCTGTTATCGTCTGGGTTGTCTTCATTACTCGATAAGTTAATAGAAGTTGAAACACCGCCAACTACAAAAGGTTTAAAGTTATTTAAACGCTTTGTTGAAAATTTCACTAAAAGTGGAACATGAACGTAAGTAGATTTTACTTCTCGAAAATTATCTTCAGGAATGTCGGGAAAGGTTAAATTTCTATTGGCAAACATTACCCCAGGTTCTAAACGTAAATCTATATAATTGTTAATTCGTAAATTTCCTATTAAACCGACGTTGAAACCTATACTTTTTTCAACAAGAATATCTTGAGTTCTATCTTTATAGTCAAATTTAAAATCGTACATATTTGTACCTAAAAAATAACCCCAAGACCAACGTTGTTTGTCAAAATTATCTAGGTTTCTAATTTTCGATCCGTCTCTAAAAAATCCTTGTGCGTGAATACCTTGCAGCGTTATAAAAAAACTTAAAATAAAAAATATTCTTTTCATACACTTATTTTGATGCTGTATAAATTGTTGCTACGCCAAGCGTTTGTGGCTTATCTTCTATACTAGTAAACCCAACTTTTTGTAAAATATTGTTGAACTTTTTTCCGTATGGAAAAACAGCAGCACTATCACTTAAATATTTGTAAGCAACTTTGTCTTTTGAAAATAACTTACCAATTACCGGAAGAATAAATTTTGAATATAAATTGTAACCTTGTTTATAAGGAGTTTTGGAAGGAACCGAGGTTTCTAAAACCACAAAAACACCGGTAGGTTTTAATACGCGACGAATTTCAGCTAAACCTTTTTCAAGATTTTCGAAATTCCGAACGCCAAACGCTACGGTAATTGCATCAAAAGTATTGTCGCCAAATGGTAACGCTTCAGAATCTCCTTGAACCATTTCAATTTTTTTTGTAAGGTTCTTTTTCGCGATTTTTTCTTTCCCGATATTCAGCATTCCTTGAGAAATATCTAAACCGACCACTTCTTCAATTCCTGCTTCGGCTAAACTAATCGCCAAATCTCCCGTTCCAGTAGCGATATCTAGCGCATTTTTCGGGTAGGTATCAGTTACTAATTTTATAACTTTTTTTCGCCAAGAAGTATCAATTCCAAAGGAAATTACACGGTTTAAGCCGTCGTAATTTTCAGAAATATTATCGAACATTTGCTCTACTTGCTTCTTCTTTGTAAGCTTAGAGTCTTTGTAAGGAATAACCTTTTTCGCCATTGCAAAATTTTTCGCAAAGATACATTTTATAGTCTAGATTCTAGATTTAGAGCTAAAAAATTGCAGTTTAGTTACTTATCTAATTCTATTAAAATAACCTATCTTTGTCGCTGTTGAAAATTTCATCTTTATTATGAAGATTATTATTGCGGGCGCTGGTGAAGTCGGTTTTCATTTAGCAAAATTACTTTCTTTTGAATCTCAAGATATTACCTTAATAGATAATAATAAGAAAAATCTTGAGTATGCCGATACGCATTTAGATATCCAAACTATAAAAGGCGACGCAACTTCTATAAAAATTCTGAACGATTCTCAAGTTAAAGGCTCAGACCTCGTGATTAGTGTAACTTCTAGCGAAACCACTAATATTACCGTTTGTGTTTTAGCTAAACAATTAGGCGCAAAAAGAACGGTTGCCAGAATTTCTAATACCGAATTTCTTGAACATAAAAGTGAGATTGGCTTTAAAAAATTTGGGATAGATGAATTAATTTCTCCTGAAGCTTTAGCGGCAAAAGAAATTGAACTTTTACTGAATCAATCTGCGTTTAACGATACCTTTCAGTTTGATGAAGGAGCGTTAACAATGGTAGGTTTTAAACTTTCTAGAAATGCTTCTTTTGTTCGGAAAACTGTTCAAGAAGCTGCTGAAATTTTCCCCGAACTTCATTTTGTGCCGATCGCAATTCAACGATATGGAACACAATACACGTTAATTCCCCGCGGAGATACGCAGTTTAAAGAAGGCGACCAAGTGTATTTTATTACTACGGAAGATGGTGTAGAAGAATTATATAAACTTACCGGAAAAGTTAAGCAGGAAATAAAAACCGTAATGATTCTCGGCGGAAGTAAAATCGGTCGACGAACTGCAAAAGATTTAAGCGAAGCGAAATTCAATGTAAAACTTATTGAAACCGATCGTGAGAAAGCCTACGAACTTGCTGATGAACTTCCAAAAGTGTTGGTAATTAATGGCGACGGAAGAAATGTTGAACTCATGGAAGAAGAGAACATTCATGACATGGATGCGTTTATCGCGCTTACGGGAAATTCTGAAACAAACATTATTTCCTGTTTGGTAGCAAAATCGAAAAGTGTTCGAAAAACCATTTCGTTGGTAGAAAATATGGACTATTTTCAGTTAAGTCATTCTATCGGGATTAATACGCTTATCAACAAAAAATTACTCGCGGCAAATAATATTTTTCGTTACATCAGAAAAGGTGACGTTGTAGCGATGACAAAACTAAATAATATGAATGCTGAACTTTTAGAGTTTATCGTCCATAAAAATTCTAAAGTTGCCAACAAAAAAATTATCAATATAGATTTACCGCGTTCTGCAATTATCGGTGGAGTTATTCGAGAAGGAGAAGGAGTAATCGCATTAGGTGATTTTTTAATTCAACCTGGCGATCGCGTGGTGGTTTGTTGTCTTCCGCGATCTATCAGAAAAGTTGAAAAACTCTTTTTATAATGCCCAAACTAAATTTTCGCATCATTATTCATATTATGGGATTGCTGTTACTTTGTAATGGCGGTTTTATGCTTATTGCGGCTTTAGTTAGTTGGTATTACCAAGATGGCGTAACAATGCAAATTACAGCAGCTTCGTTAACTACCATGTTTTCTGGAGTTTTATTAATGTTTGTGACGCGAAATCACCAAAAACTAATGAAGCAACGCGAAGGTTATCTTATCGTTTCATTAGGGTGGATTTTTATGGCGGTAAGCGGAATGCTTCCGTATTTATTTTCTGAAGCAATTCCTGAAGTAACCGATGCTTTTTTTGAAACCATGTCGGGTTACACTACAACCGGCGCAACTATTCTAAACGATATTGAAGTTATTCCCAAAGGAATTTTATTGTGGAGAAGCTTAACCCATTGGATTGGCGGAATGGGAATTATCGTTCTAGCTGTTGCAATTTTACCAATGTTAGGAATAGGTGGTATGCAACTTTTCGCCGCCGAAGCTCCGGGACCAAGTGCAGATAAATTAAAACCGAGAATTGCCGATACCGCAAAAAGATTATGGTTTATTTATGTAGGTTATACTTTTGCTGAAACAATTTTATTGAAAGTCGCCGGAATGGATTTTTTCGATGCGGTAAATCATGCGTTAAGCACACTTTCTACGGGCGGTTTTTCAACTAAAAATGCGAGTATTGCGTATTGGAATGATCAGCCATTAATACAATACATTATCATTCTCTTTATGTTTTTAGCGGGAATGAATTTTGTGATGAGTTATTTTGCTTTTAAAGGAAAATTTGGTCGCCTATTGAGAGATGAAGAATTTAAATGGTACGCAATTTTTATAGGTTCTTTTACTGTAATCGCTTCGCTATTAATTTATTTTGAAGCCGATGTAGGATTAAGTTCGATAAAACACCCGATGGTTTTAGGAGAAGCTGAAAGTGCCTTTCGGCATGCACTTTTTCAAGTATTGTCGGTCATTACAACTACAGGTTTTGTTTCTGCCGATTTCACTATGTGGACACCCTTTTTAACGATTTTTTTCTTCGGAATGTTTTTTCTCGGCGGTTCTGCAGGTTCAACCGCTGGAGGTGTAAAAGTTGTACGTCATATTATTATGATTCGAAACGGAATTACGGAATTTAAAAGAGCGCTACATCCTAACGCGATATTACCGGTTCGTTTCAACGGAAAAATGATTCGTGAAAATATTGTATTTAATATTCTTGGCTTTTTTATCCTTTATATGCTCGCGTTTATTATTGGCGCCATTGTATTAGCTTATTTAGGGCTAGATTTTCCTACAGCTATAGGTGGAGCGGCTTCCTCGTTAGGGAATATCGGTCCGGCATTTGGTGCGTTAAGTCCAGTAAATAATTTTGATGCTTTGCCAGCGCCCGGAAAATGGTGGTGTGCGTTTTTAATGTTAATTGGTCGTTTAGAATTATTTACGGTTTTAATTTTATTAACGCCTTTCTTTTGGAGAAATAGATAGAAAATAAAAAAGTCCTGACTTTCATCAGGACTTTTATTTTAATTCAAATATTTTTTTGAATTTTATTGTAAAGCTTCTTTTATTCGTTTTACAGCTTCTTTAATTTCGGTTTCACTTGCGGCATACGATAATCGCAGACAATCCTCATTTCCAAAAGCTTCTCCAGTTACCGTTGCAACGTGTGCTTCTTCTAATAAATACATCGATAAATCGGTCGCATTTTCAATTTTTCTTCCTTTAAAAGTTTTTCCGAAAAAAGCTGAAACATTTGGGAATACGTAAAATGCACCTTCTGGTCGATTACATTTAAATCCTTCAACTTCATTAAGTAAATCTAAAATTAGCGATCGACGTTCTTTGAATTTATCGATCATAAATTGAATTTTACTAACCGGTGCTTTTAAAGCAGTAATTACGGCACGTTGCGCAATGCAATTTGCTCCACTTGTAATTTGTCCTTGCATTTTTGTACAAGCTCGGGCAATTGCTGTTGGAGCTCCAATATATCCTATTCGCCAACCTGTCATCGCAAAGGCTTTGGAAACACCATTTACAGTTACAGTTCGATCATACATATCTTCGAATTGTGCCATTGAAGCATGTTTCCCGACGAAATTTATATGCTCATAAATCTCATCACTGACCACTACAATATTTGGGTGTTTTTTTAAAACATCGGCTAAAGCTCTTAATTCTTTTTCACTGTAAGAAGAACCACTAGGATTACAAGGTGAGCTAAACCAAAGCATTTTAGTTTTTGGCGTAATCGCATTTTCCAATTGTTCGGGTGTCATTTTAAAATCATTTTCAATAGAAGTTTTTACTTCTACCGGAACACCTTCAGCAATTTTTACAATATCACGATAACTTACCCAATATGGGCAAGGTAAAATAACTTCATCTCCTGGATTTATACAAACTAGCGCCACATTTGCTAAAGATTGTTTAGCCCCTGTGGAAACAACTATTTGTGATAAATCGTAGGTTAGATTATTATCGCGTTTAAATTTTTCAATAATCGCTTCTTTTAACTCAACATAACCGTCGACCGGCGTATATGAATTGTAATTATCATTTATTGCTTGAATAGCCGCGTCTTTAATAAAATCGGGCGTATTAAAATCAGGTTCACCTAAACTTAAACTAATAATATCTTTTCCTTCAGCTTTTAAAGCTCTGGCTTTTGCTGCCATTGCTAGGGTTGCGGAAGTTTCAAGATTATTTATTCGGTCAGATAATTGTAGTTGCATGAAATGTTGAGGTTATTTTATAGTGAAATTGCCGGTTTACTTCCCATTTCTTTTAAATGTTGAAAATGAGCGATAATGGCAGATCGTGTTGTTTTATACTCGTTGTACGGTAAGTTGAATTCTTGTGCGGTTTCACGTACAATTTTTGATATTTTATGGTAGTGAATATGACTTATATTCGGAAAAATATGATGTTCAACTTGATGATTTAATCCGCCGGTAAACCAATTTACAATTCTGTTTTTGGTTGAAAAATTAACGGTAGTAAATAATTGGTGAATTGCCCATGTATTTTTCATTGAGCCTTTTTCATCGGGTAGTGGCATTTCAGTTTCTTTTACCACGTGCGCTAATTGAAAAATGATACTTAAAATAATTCCCGCGGTATAATGCATGATGAAAAAGCCAAGTAGAATTTTCCACCAAGCAATACTTAGAATGAGCATAGGAATTATAATCCAAATAGCAATATATAAAGCTTTTGTTACCGCTAAAGTACTCCATTGTTTTAGCGGACTTGGTAACTTTCCGTAGGCTAATTTCTTTTTTAAATAGCGTCTTGTTTGTTTAAAATCTGTTGTGAGTACCCAATTAAAGGTGAGTAAACCATAAAGAAAAACAGAATAATAATGCTGAAATTTATGGAATTTTCGCCATTTAGAATGTTCACTAAAACGGATAATTCTTCCCGCTTCTAAATCTTCATCGTGTCCATGAATATTTGTATACGTATGGTGAAGAACGTTGTGTTGCACTTGCCAATTATAAACGTTTCCTGCAAGAATGTACATGCTTCCGCCCATAATTTTATTCACCCATTTTTTTGAAGAATAGGAACCGTGATTTCCGTCGTGCATCACATTCATTCCAACTCCGGCCATGCCAACTCCCATAACTATGGTAAGAAGAAGCATCCACCATTGCGAAATATCTAACGTTAAAATTAAAAAATATGGCGTTAGGAAAAGTGAAAACATTACAATAGTCTTGAGGTGTAATTTCCAATTCCCGGTTCGGGAAAGGTCGTTATCTTTAAAATAAGTATTAACGCGTTTATTTAATGTCCTAAAAAATTTAGCTGAATCTACTCTCGAAAATCTTATAGTATGTTCTTTCATTTGCTTAATGAGGTAAAAGTTCAAATTTAATAATTAATAAGCTTCTTTTATCAGAATTCCTTAAAACTTACCAACTGAACTATTTTTCTTTTTCTTAATGTACGAAATAATTCAAAAAAAGTTTACATTAACCACAAAATTAGGTAAAAGATTTTTTTGAAGAAGTGATTTATATCATTCTTTAAACGAAGTTTTCAGTATTAAATTGTAATCTATGATAGCCGCTATTTCACTATTTGTAATCATTACCATTTCAGCACTTATTACTAAAGTTGCTGCCATTGCGTTAATGCATACCGGTTTGTCTACAGAAGCAGCTAAATTTCAAGCACGTTCGGTCTATACAGGAACCGGTTTTACCACACAAGAGTCAGAAAAAGTAATTAATCATCCTGTACGAAGAAGAATTATTTATATTTTAATGTTGGTAGGAAATGCGGGAATCGTCACTACCATTTCCTCATTAATGCTAACATTTTTAATTCCCGATAGTAATAATTCGTTACTATACAGTGTAATTTTTATTGTAGTCGGGTTAACAGCTTTGTGGTGGGCAATCCAAAGTGATTTTGTAAATCGTTGGCTATCTAGAATAATTGACAAAGCCTTAACGAAATATACCGATATTGATGTGAAAGATTATGCTGCGATTTTGCACCTTTCTGGCGAATACCAAATTTCAGAATTAAAAGTTAGAGAAGATAGTTGGTTGGCTAATAAAACTTTACAAGAATTAGAACTGCGGAAAGAAGGAATAAATGTTTTAGGGATCGAACGTGAAGGTGAAGATTATATTGGAGCGCCTATCGGGAAAACGATGGTTAAAATAAATGATGTAATTACAATGTATGGTCGTGATGAGGTTTTTAAAGATTTAGATGAACGAGAGCGAAATTTTAGAGGAGAATTAAGTCACCAAGAAATCATTAGACGCCAAAAAGAATTGGCAAAACAAAAAGAACTTGCAAAACAAAAAGAAGAAGATTAAACTTGTTCTATTTTTTAGCTGAATATCCTATTTTTGCCTAAAAACAAATTGCTTTGCAAGAGATAGAAAAATATTTCCCCGATTTAACCGAAGCGCAACAACTTCAATTTAAAAAGTTAAAAGATTTATATAAAGATTGGAATCTTAAAATTAATGTGGTTTCCAGAAAAGATATCGATGAAATTTACCTTCGTCACGTTCTTCATTCCTTGGGGATTGCAAAAGTTCAATCATTTAAACCGGGAAGTTCCATATTAGATGTTGGTACTGGAGGTGGATTCCCGGGAATTCCATTAGCAATTCTTTTTCCTGAAACTAATTTTCATTTAGTCGATAGTATCGGAAAAAAAATAAAAGTTGTAAATGAAGTTGCCGAAGGTCTTGAATTGCAAAATGTAAAAACGTCAAATTGTAGAGTTGAAGAAATCGATGAACAATACGATTTTATTGTGAGCAGAGCAGTAGCACAAATGGAAACTTTTGTACGTTGGGTAAAAGGAAAAATAAAAAAGAAAAGCGAACACGAACTTAAAAACGGAATTCTCTATTTAAAAGGTGGCGATCTTTCTGAAGAATTAGCAAAATACCAGACCGCAAAAATTTATGAATTATCAGATTATTTTGATGAAGAATTTTTCGATACAAAAAAAGTAGTTCACTTACCTATGAAATATAAAGGCTAAAAAAAATCCTCGTAACATTACGAGGATTTTTTTATTCAACTAATTTTTCAACAAAATTACTCACCCATAAAAGGATATCTGTAATCGGTTGCCGGAACAAAAGTTTCTTTAATTAACCGTTGTGATACCCAACGTTGCAAGTTTAATTTAGAACCTGCTTTGTCGTTTGTTCCACTAGATCTTGCGCCACCAAAAGGTTGTCTTCCCACAACAGCTCCGGTAGGTTTATCATTAATGTAGAAGTTACCTGCAGAATTTTGCAATCTATCGGTAGCTTGTGCTGCCGCATAGCGATCTTGAGAAAATACAGCTCCTGTTAATGCAAATGGACTTGTATTATCTAGTATTTCTAAAGTTTCTTCCCATTTGTTATCATCATATACATAAATCGTAACTACAGGGCCAAATAATTCAGTTTCCATAGTAGTATAATGCGGATCTGTAGTTAAAATTACAGTAGGTTCTACAAAATAACCTTTCGATTTATCGTAGTTTCCTCCAATAATTACTTCCGCTTTTTTATCTTTTTTAGCCTGATCTATATACTTCGCCAATTTATCGAACGAGCGTTCATGAATTACCGCGTTAATAAAATTGCTCATATCTTCAGGAGAACCCATTTTAAAGGAAGCAATATCTTCTTCAATTTGTTCTCTAATCGTTGGCCAAAGACTTTTTGGTAGGTAAACTCTAGAAGCCGCACTACATTTTTGTCCTTGATATTCAAAAGCACCTCTAGAAATAGCTGTAGAAACTTGCTTAGGAATTGAAGTAGGATGCGCGATAATAAAATCTTTACCTCCGGTTTCTCCTACAATTCTTGGGTACGTTTTATAGGTATGAATATTGTTTCCAATTTTCGTCCAAATATTTTTAAAAACTTCAGTACTTCCTGTGTAGTGAATTCCTGCGAAATCCGGACTTTTTAATACCGTATCGGTAATCATTTCAGGATCGCCCATTACCATATTAATAACTCCTGAAGGAACGCCAGCTTCTTGAAAAACATCCATTAAAATTTTAGCTGAAAATACCTGACTGTCACTTGGTTTCCAAATAGCAACATTTCCCATTAAAGCAGGAGCAGAAGGTAAATTCCCTGCAATTGCAGTAAAGTTAAATGGCGTAACGGCGTAAACAAAACCTTCAAGTGGTCTATGCTCTACACGGTTCCACGCGCTTTCGTCAGACTCTGGCTGATCGTCATAAATTTCAGACATATATTCTACATTGAAACGTAGAAAATCTGCAATTTCACAAGCCGAATCAATTTCAGCTTGATAAATATTTTTAGATTGACCTATCATGGTCGCCGCATTTAATTTGTAACGGTAAGGTCCAGAAATTAAATCAGCTGCTTTTAAGAAAACAGCTGCGCGTTGTTCCCATTCTAATTTAGCCCATTTCTTGCGAGCTTCTAAAGCTTCAGAAATTGCTTTTTCAATGTGTTTTTTTTCAGCTAAATGATAAACGCCTAAATCATGTTGATGATCGTGTGGCGGATGCATGGTCGCTGTTTTTTTAGTTCTAATTTCCTCGGAACCTATATATAAAGGAACATCTACTTTTGTGTTATACAAATCTTTATATGTCAATAAAACTTCTTCTCTTTCCGGGGTTCCGGGCGCGTAACTTTTTACTGGTTCGTTAACCGCCGGCGGAACGTGAAAAAATCCTTTCCCCATAATTTTATAATATTTTAACGTTTTTAATTTATTTTCCGTAAAGATAGAGAAAATTAACCAACTGCACTTTCGTATTTGACTAAGGTTTTATTAAATTGTGTGAAGTTAAATATAATACGGAAAATCTTAGCAAATACAATATGTGTACAATTACGTTTATTCCACTTTTAAAAGAAGAAAAAGGCTTTGTGGTTACTTCTAATCGAGACGAATCTGCCAACCGAAAAACGCTTCCGCCAAAAGTTGTAGAAGAAAAGGGTGTAAAGTTGCTTTACCCAAAAGATGAGGTGGCCGGAGGAACTTGGATAGGCGCAAGTGGAAAAAAACGATTAATCTGTTTAATGAATGGAGCTTTTAAACCGCATCAACGAAAAGAGTCTTACACGACAAGTCGAGGTGTGGTAGTAAAAGAATTTCTCTTAGCCGATGATGTTTTAAATAAATCTGAAAGCTATAATTTTGAAGGAATTGAGCCTTTTACCATGATTATGATTGTGTGGAAAGCCGGACTTGAGGTTTATGAATTAATTTGGGATGAAACGAAAGTTTATTTTAATAAGTTGGAAAATGAACCCCATATTTGGTCTGCTTCGATGACGTATGATGAAGAAATGAAAAAGGCTAGAGAGGAATGGTTTAAAGATTTCTTAGAAGAAAAAAGCACTGAAGTGGAAGATCCCGATGTAATGTGGGATTTTCATCAAAATACGAAAAAGGAAGATAAAAATTTAGGCTTAATTATCGATCGCGGTTTGTTAAAAACAACTAGTATTACCCAACTTATATATTCAGAAAATCGCGTAGAAATGCGTTATAGAGATTTACTTAAAAATAAAGATTATAAAGAATATTTTTAATAAATTAATTCAACGCGAAAGGAGCGCTTAATTTAAAACTCGGTATAGCCACACGAAATTTTCGAGTGGAAGTAAAATTAATCATACTATAATGACCGCTCATGGCACCAAATGGTGAAGTTAACAAACAGCCACTACTATAGGTATGTGATTCACCGGGTTTTAAAACTGGTTTTTTCCCGATAACGCCTTCGCCTTTTACAATTTCATCCTTGCTAAGCGCGTCTTTAATTTTCCAGAAACGAGAATTTAACTGCACGGAATCATTGCTTTGGTTTTCTATAGTAATATGGTAACCAAAGGCAAAATGAATTTTGTAGTTTTTCAAGAACGTCCCTTGAAAACTAGTTTTAACTGAAATTTTTATGCCTCTTGTAACCTGTTGAATCATATATTAATAAATCACTAATGAAAATATTACTTCCAATATGGTCGTAATAAAAGCTAAGATAATAAATATAACATTCAAAAACACGAATTTAAGTATTGTTTTCCACCTTTTCTGTTTGTAGAAATTTCTTAACGCCTTGTAAAGGTAAAAAAGGAACAATAAAATTACCACACTTCTAATAAAAGCTGTACTAAATAGCGATGTTAAAATCAACCCAAACGTCATCATAAAGAAAAGCATTGTTTGGGTGTGAAACGAGAATACTAAATGTTCCATATAGGTGAAATTTAGCCTTCCATAAGTTAGCCAAAGAACCAACGTAAAAACAGGAATGAAAAAGAAAATCACAAAAGGTAATTTGCCCATTACGTAATTAATAAAGGCTGTAGGGTTTTCTGTAATTTCTTCAATAACCAATACGCGTTTATAGAGCCATTGATTGTAAAAATTATTTTCGTGTTTTAAATCTTTTAACGCTTCGTGTACGAATGTTTCGGGGTGTTTTTTCGAGTAGGAATTATATATTTCTATTTTTTCTAAACTACGTTTGAAAAAGTCTAAATGGGTTATTTCACTTTCAGGTTTTAAGTCGGTAGAATCAACTTCAGTAATAGTGTTTTCTTCTTTATCTCGTTGAAATTGTACAGGCGATAAATTTTCTGTTGAAAATTGATTTACAAGTCCGTAGAGAATAAAAAATATAATAGAAACACTTAAATAAAATCGAAATGGGTTTGCGTAACGAGCACGTTTTCCTTGAATATATTCTGTTGAAATTCTTCCAGGTCTAAAAATTAAAACATTTAACGTTCGATAAAGTCGAGAATCGTAAGCGAAAATGCTTCCGAAGAATTCATAAAAAAAGTCGTTGAAAGAAAGTTTCTTGGTAGAATTTAATTGACCGCAATTTGGGCAATACCGATCGCTGAGGTCTAAGTTAGTTTCACAATTCAGGCAAACTTTTCCTCTAAATTTCCGATCATATCTATCGCGTTTCATCTAAATTTAATTAGAAATATTTCGGCTATTAGCGCTTCCAACACCAATTATTCTATCGTATCTACCACCAATGTCGCGGTAATAAACCAATACGGTATATTGGTTTTCGGTTTCGTCGAAATTTCCGCTTATAAAACCTTCGTCAATTGTACCGTCTTTTTGAAGTAATACATATTTATAATTGTAAAACCCTTGTTTAAATAAACGCTTCGTTTCGTAAATTTCTTTTTTTGAATTATACGTTAGTTTGGTAGATTCATCTAAAGTGAAATTATTAAAATTCCCGTAAATGTGAAGTTCGCCGCCGTTTAAGTCTTGAAAATTTTGAAGTCCAAAATGAACCCACGTATATTCAGCTTCAATATCAGGATCTTCTCCTTGCAGCGTTCGCACTACAAAATGTCCGTTAATATCAGGATTATAGGTGTAAGGTTCAAAAGCACGAACGCCATCGGTATATAAATAGGTGTTGTAAATATCGATTAATTGAATACTTCTAATATTCATTGTCGCAGAACGAACATCTTTATTGTCGAAATTTAAATATTCATTTCCGCCCCAAAATGCTGCAGGTTGGTCGTATCTGTAAATAAACTCGTTGCCCAACGAATATTGCGGTTTTAAATCGTAAATAGAATTCGAAAGGTTGTTATTCTTAATCAATAAAGTTTTTAAATTTTTATCGGGATTTCTAAACACCAAATTATCGGTGCCATCTACTGAAAAATTAATAACCTGTTTGGTGTCAATAAATTTTAAGTCGCGAGATCGTTTTACTTGTGCTCTTACAATTGCAATATCTTCATAAACCATAAATTTGCGCGAGAAAACCAATTCGTCATTTTCATTAAAGATGCGCAACATATAATTTCCGCTAACTTTTAAACCGCGTGTATTTCTATTCGGAATAGTTAATCGGTAATGCGAATAAATTTGAAGCGTGTTAAACGAGTTCTGATAATTTAAAATTCGAAGATCATCAAAACCATCCATATATTCATTTTTCGATAAATTCGAAGGAGTCCAGTCAAAATTATAATGCTCAATTGTGTAATAATAATCGGCTTCATCGCCCACTAAATCGTCAAATTCGATTGTAATTGGAGAACCTAATTGAATAATTGGCGTTCCGCTAAATTCAGATTCGCCTTGAAATTCAATCGTTCTAATGTATTCCGGTGGAGTAGTTTCGTAGACTTGTGCTTCAAGATTAGAAAAGCACGCAAGTAAAAAAAGAGCTAAAAAATATCGCATAAGTTCACTAAAAAATTCGGGTTAAATATACACAAAATCTCTAGTTAAAATCACTTTCATTTTAGTTGAATAGAAGAAGTTTATTTAGAATTAATATAAATAAATAACTTCGATTTGAGTTCGCTAAAACATGATGATTTAATTACTAAATTTGCAACCGCGAATATTAACTGATAATAATATTATGTCAAAAGACATTAAAGTTAAAAAAGGTCTTGATTTGCGACTCAAGGGTGAAGCAGAGCAAGTACTTGTTGAAGCTCCTCGATCTAAGACCTTTGCGATAAAACCTCCAGATTTTCACTCGGTGGTACCTAAAATGCTTATTAAAAAAGAAGGTACTAAAATTCTTGCCGGTGAAGAAATTTTCTATTCAAAATACAACGAAGATGTTCGTTTTACCGCTCCGGTAAGTGGAACGCTTAAAGAAATTGTTCGTGGTGATAAGCGAAGAATTCTAGAAGTTGTTATTGAAGCAGATCCAGAAAACAACTATAAAGACTACGGGAAAATGAACGCTTCTTCGGCAAGTAATGAAGAAGTGAAAAAACGTGTTTTTGAAAGTGGTTGTGGAGCATTTTTAAAGCAAAGACCTTACGATATCGTTGCAGATCCTGAAGATGAGCCGAAAGCAATTTATATTTCAGCTTTTAATTCTGCTCCATTAGCGGCAGATTTAGAATTTATTCTGAAAGATAAAAAAGACGCTTTTCAAGAAGGAATCAATGCTTTAAAAAAATTAACCTCTGGAAAAGTCTATTTAGCCGTAAAGAAAGGTTCTTCATCTTTTTTGAAAGATATTCAGGGAGTTGAATTATTAAGCGTTTCTGGACCGCATCCTGCAGGAAATGTAGGGGTTCATATTCAAGAAACCGAGCCTATTAATATGGGTGATCGTGTTTGGACACTGGGAGCGGAAGATGTTTCAATTATCGGGAATGTTTTTCTAACAGGTCAATATCGAGCAGAACGCACAATCGCTGTTGCCGGAAGCGCTGCAAAAGATAGAAAATATTACAAAACCTTTATCGGTGCCAATATTTCTGATTTAATCGGAACGGTAAACGATGAAGAAACACGTATTATTTCGGGAGATGTATTAACCGGGTTGCAACTTTCAAACAACCAATACGTAAGTTTTTACGATAATACATTAACCTTAATTCCTGAAGGAAATAATTACAGAATGTTTGGTTGGTTGCCTTTTACGTATAACGGAATTCCATCGATGTCTCGAACGTCGCTTTCGTGGATGTTCCCAAACAAAAAATACGAGGTTAATACCAATTTAAACGGAGAAGAAAGAGCATTAGTGGTAACCGGTGAAATGGAAGAAGTAATGCCTTTAAATATTTATCCGATGCAACTTTTGAAAGCTTGTATGACCGGAAACATCGAGAAAATGGAAAATCTAGGGATATATGAAGTTATTCCAGAAGATTTTGCATTAGTAGATTATGTGAATACCTCAAAAATCGAAGCGCAAGAAATTATTCGCTTAGGTTTAGATTTAATGATTACTGAAGTAGGATAAAAGGATCATCATATATTATGAAGTGGATACGCCAACGGCTCGATAGAATAAAAGAGCCATTTTCCAAAGGAAAAAAATACGAAAAATTCGCTCCCGCAATCAATGCGTTAGATACTTTTTTATTTGTGCCAAATCATACCACAAAAAAAGGAGCACACGTTAGAGATGCGGTAGATTTAAAAAGGGTAATGATTACTGTGGTAATCGCATTAATTCCGGCTCTTATCTTCGGAATGTGGAACACGGGTTACCAATATTTACATCAAATTCAAGATCAAGTTGGTTTTTGGGAAGCAATTGGTCACGGTGCTATGAAAATAGTTCCGATGATTGCAGTTTCTTACGGAGTTGGTTTGGGAATTGAATTTGCCTTTGCGGTTTTTAGAGGTCACGAAGTAAACGAAGGTTATTTAGTAACCGGTTTACTAATTCCTATGATTATGCCAGTCGACATTCCTTTATGGATGGTTGCAGTTTCTGTAGTTTTTGCCGTTTTAATCGGGAAAGAAGCTTTTGGAGGGACAGGAATGAACATTTTAAACCCTGCATTAACAGCAAGAGCTTTTGCATTTTTTGCATATCCTACCTATATGTCTGGAAACTCAGTTTGGGTAAGTAACGCTTATGAATTAGATGCGGTTTCCGGAGAAACGATTTTAGGGAAATTAGCTGCTGGTAACGATGTTCCTTATTCTTCAATGGATATGTTTTCAGGTTTAATACCGGGTTCAATTGCAGAAACCTCTACGATTTGTATTTTGGCTGGAGCATTATTACTAATTCTAACTAAAGTAGGAAGTTGGAGAATTATCGTAAGCGGTTTTATTGGAGCAGCTTGTATGGCCTTTATATTTAATTTATTAGGAGGTTCATTTCCAGATAACGATTTAATGAATTTCCCTTGGTACAATCACTTAATTATTGGTGGTTTAGCCTTCGGAATTGTATTTATGGCAACCGATCCTGTTTCCGCAGCGCAAACGTTTAAAGGAAAGTGGATTTACGGATTTTTGATAGGGTTTTTTGCAGTTATGATTAGAATTTTTAATCCTGCCTATCCTGAAGGAATTATGTTAGCAATCTTATTAATGAATGTTTTTTCTCCAACAATCGATCATTATGTAATTCAAGCTAACATTAATAAGCGTAAGAAAAGAGTTAAAGCACAAGTAAAAACAGCTATATAATGAATAGAAATAGTAACGCATACACATTCATTTTTGCTATTGTAATGGTTTTGGTAGTGGCATCAGTATTAGCTTTTACCGCTACATCTTTACAACCTATACAGAATGAAAATGTTCGTCAAGAAAAGATGCAGAATATCTTACGAACAGTAGGTGTAGAAGTAGAACGTGCAGAAGCGAAAGAAAATTTTGACAAGTACATAAAGCAAGAAATCGCTTTAAGAGCAGATGGAACTGCAGATGAAAGTGTAGACGCTTTTAAAGTGGATTTAGCGAAAGAATTAAAGCGACCTGTAGATAAGCAAATTTACCCTTTATATGTAGCCGAAGTTGAAGGTGAAAAATACTATATTATTCCTTTAAGAGGAAGTGGTCTTTGGGATGCGATTTGGGGATATATATCTTTAAAAGATGATGTGAATACCGTAAAAGGTGTAGTTTTTGATCATAAAGGAGAAACTACCGGTTTAGGTGGAGAGATTACAAAAGCGTGGTTTCAGCAACGTTTTGAAGATGAAAAAATCTTTGATAGTGCAGGGAATTTAGTTGGCGTTTCTGTAGTAAAAGGTTACGGTGGTGGTAACGATAAAGATGATAATGCTGTAGATGCAATTTCAGGCGCTACTATTACAGGTGACGGGGTAACAAATATGATTTCAGAACGATTGAAACATTATTTACCTTATTTTGAAGAACAAACTGATATGAAAGTAGCAGTAAAATAAAATTTTTATGGCTAAAGAAAATAACACAGATCAAGCTTCAGCAAAAGAAGCAAAGAAAAAAGAAATGATTCTTTTTCTCTCTAACTCAGAAGAGAAAGAACATTTTTTATCGAAACAAAATAGAAAGTTATTATCAGATCCTTTAAATGATGATAACCCAATTACCGTTCAGGTGTTAGGAATTTGTTCAGCATTAGCAATTACTGTTCAATTACAAGCTGCAATTGTAATGTCGTTAGCAGTAATGGTGGTAATGGCTTTTAGTAATATGATTATTTCCATGATGCGGAATTTGATTCCTAGCCGAATTAGGATTATCGTTCAATTAGTAGTCGTAGCAGCTTTGGTAATTCTTGTAGATCAAGTTTTAAAAGCCTACGCTTATGATGTTAGTAAACAACTTTCCGTATTTGTTGGTTTAATTATTACTAACTGTATTGTAATGGGACGTTTAGAAGCTTTTGCTTTAGGAAACGGAGTTTACAAATCATTTTTAGATGGTATCGGAAACGCTGCTGGTTACGGTTTAATTTTAATTATTGTAGCCTTTTTTAGAGAATTGTTAGGTTCAGGTAAATTATTCGGATTTGAAGTATTAGGCCACAAAGGCGCAACCTTAGCAGAATCTACTGGGTTATATTCGTTAGGTTATGAAAATAACGGTTTAATGTTACTTGCCCCAATGGCATTAATTATTGTAGGCGTAATCATTTGGGTGCAACGTTCAAGAAATAGAAAATTAATCGAAGAAGCATAGAAACTGCTTAAAATTATAAATTATGCAAGAGTATTTAAACTTATTTGTTCGAAGTATTTTTATTGAAAACATGATTTTCGCATACTTCTTAGGAATGTGTTCTTATTTAGCAGTTTCTAAAACCGTTAAAACAGCGGTTGGTTTAGGAGCAGCTGTAATTTTCGTATTAGCGATCACAGTTCCTATTAACTTTTTAATGGATCAATATTTATTAAGACCAGGCGCATTACAATGGTTAGATCCTGCTTATGCTGATGTAGATTTAAGCTTTTTAAGTTTCATCATGTTTATCGCAGTAATCGCCTCAATGGTGCAACTTGTTGAAATGGTTGTAGAAAAGTTTGCTCCGGCTTTATACGGTGCTTTAGGAATATTCTTACCACTTATTGCCGTAAACTGTGCAATTTTAGGAGGTTCTTTATTTATGCAACAAAAGAATTTCGATGGAATTGGCGAAGCAGTAACTTACGGTTTTGGAAGCGGTATCGGATGGTTCTTAGCCATTTTAGCCATTGCAGCCATTAGAGAAAAAATAGCATACTCAAACGTTCCCGCTCCATTAAAAGGATTAGGAATAACATTTATCATCACTGGGTTGATGGCAATTGGTTTTATGAGTTTTATGGGAATCAAATTATAGTCGAAAACAAAGCATTATGACAGTAGTAGTTGCAAGTGTAATTGTATTTTTAGCCTTAATACTTTTATTGGTTGGAGTTCTTTTAGGCGCAAAAGCCAAACTTATACCTTCTGGACCGGTAAAAATTAATGTAAATGGGGAAAAAGATTTAGAAGTTGGTTCTGGTGGAACACTATTATCAACCTTAGGAGATAACAAATTGTTTTTACCATCCGCTTGTGGTGGAGGTGGAACCTGTATTCAATGTAAATGTATCGTAAAAGAAGGTGGTGGAACAATTTTACCAACAGAAGAGCCTCATTTTACACGTAAAGAAATTGCTGAAGGATGGCGTTTAGGTTGCCAAGTTAAGGTGAAGCAAGATATGGATATTGAAATTCCAGAAGAAGTATTCGGAATTAAAAAATGGGAAGCTACCGTTGTTCGAAATTGGAATGTTGCTTCTTTTATTAAAGAATTTGTAGTTGAACTTCCAGAAGATATGGACTACAAAGCTGGTGGTTATATACAAATTGAAGTTCCTAAATGCGAAATCAAGTTTGAAGATATCGATATTAAAGCGCATCCAGAAGAACATCCTGGAGAGCCAGATAAATTTAAGAAAGAATGGGATAATTTTAAATTATGGCCATTAGTAATGAAAAATCCTGAAACAGTGGAAAGAGCTTATTCGATGGCTTCTTATCCTGCTGAAGGCCGCGAAGTTATGCTAAATGTTCGTATTGCAACTCCGCCTTGGGATCGTGCTAAAAATACATGGATGGATGTAAATCCTGGAATTGCTTCATCTTATATTTTCTCTAGAAAGAAAGGAGATAAAGTTACAATTTCCGGTCCTTATGGTGAATTCTTTATCAATCCTAGCGAAGCAGAAATGTTATATGTAGGAGGTGGAGCAGGAATGGCACCAATGCGATCACACTTATATCATTTATTTAAAACACTTCAAACGGGAAGAAAAGTTACGTATTGGTATGGTGGTCGTTCAAAAAGAGAATTGTTTTATATCGAACATTTTAGAGAATTAGAACGTGAATTTCCGAACTTTAAATTCTATATGGCGTTATCTGAACCAATGGAAGAAGATAATTGGAAAGTTAAAAAAGATATTCACGATGAAGAAGGAGATGGATTTGTCGGTTTCGTTCACAATGTGGTAATCGATAATTATTTATCTAAGCACGACGAGCCAGAAGAAATTGAATTGTATTTCTGTGGTCCACCATTAATGAACAAAGCTGTTCAAAAAATGGGAGAAGACTTCGGAATTCCTGATGAAAATATCAGATTTGATGATTTTGGAGGATAGAATTAAATAAATATCAATTAATAAAAAAAGCCGATGAATTTTCATCGGCTTTTTTTATTAATTGATCTGCAAATAAGCGTCGTCACAATGTAAATGGATGTAAATTTTATATTTTTTGTTTTAATTGAAACTAATAAACGAATTTGTATTTTTGTGCTATGGCAGAACTTGATGAACAAACCTTGCATAATCTTGCAATGAACACCGTTGGTAAGAAATTACAAGAAGATGATTTTGAATTTCTTGCGGTAAATAGTAAGCTTAAAAAAGATCCGCAATTTGTCGCTTTAAAAAATAAAAAGCTCCATTTTATAATTGTGCGCGCAATTAAATATCCTGAAAACCCTGAAATATTTGATCTCAAATTTATGAATACCATAAAAGATCACGCGCAAAAATTTAATGCCAAAACCTATTATGCCGGAGTTGGAATTGCAAACTCAACTGATTATGATCAGCCGGTAAATGATGCCGAAGATTATGTAATTAATTATAAAGGTTTAAAAGAAATTTAATTTATGAAAAAAATAATCTTTACACTTTTTCTTACCGCACTTATTTTTTCTTGTACTGAAGATAAAAGTGAAGTAACCACCGTTTCGGGAAATGCGTTAGGAACCACTTTTCATATTAAATATTTTTCAACTATAGATTTTGATGTCGAAACTAAAGTCGATTCGGTTTTTGAAGCGGTAAATAAATCGATGAGCACCTATTTAGCCAATTCAGATATTTCAAAAATAAATAAAGGAGACTCCACTATTCAAGTTGATCATATGTTTAGAGAGGTTTTTCAACTTTCAAAAAAAATTAATAAAAAAACAAAAGGTTATTTCGATCCTACAGTGGGTAATTTGGTTAATTTTTATGGATTCGGAGCCGATAAAATTTCACTTCCTACAGAAAAGACACACGATTCATTAATGAATTATGTAGGTTTAGAAAAAATAAATTTAACCGAAAATAATTACATTAAGAAGGAAAATCCGCAAATTTATCTAGAATTTAATGCTATTGGAAAAGGCTACGCAGTAGACAGATTGTCTAAGATGTTTGAAAATGAAAAGGTGAAAAATTATTTAGTTGAAGTAGGCGGAGAAATTAGAGCATCGGGTAAAAATCTGGAAAACGAGCAATTATGGAGAGTAGGAATAGACGATCCGCAGCAAGACGAAACCGAGCGAAGCATCGCTAAAATTGTAAGTTTAAACAATACAGCGCTGGCAACTTCAGGTAATTATAGAAAGTTTAGAATAGATTCCGTAACAGGACAGCGATTTGTGCATACCATTAATCCAAAAACCGGTTTTTCAGAAAAAAGCGACATTTTAAGCGCGTCTGTTCTTGCAAAAACTTGCGCTGAAGCCGATGGTTATGCAACAGCTTTTATGGCAATGGGTTCAGAAAAAAGTATTCTATTAGTTGAAAAACTCCCAGAAATTGAAGCTTATTTCATTTACGACGATAATGGAAATTTAAAAACTTTTACTAGCACGGGTTTTGAAAAGAATTTATTGGAAAAATAAGTTAGCGCTTATAGCAAACAGGAAGAATTTCTCCTTTTGCCAAACGGAATTTATCAATTTCTGAAACCGATAATTTTTTAGTATAATCTATCGCTTCAACTTCAAAACCTACCGATTTTAATTTTTGAAAATAATCTCTCCCATAAATTCTCACGTGATCATATTGACCAAAAACTTTTGCTCGTTCTTTAGGATCTGTTATTGAATCATCTTGAAATGTTTTTTCTCTATCTAAATCCTGCGGAACTTGCAAAATAGCCATTCCGTTTGGAGCTAAAACCCTATAAAGCTCTTTCGTCGCCTTTGTATCATCAGGAATATGCTCTAAAACGTGATTACAAAATATTACATCGTATGTATTATCTTTAAATGGAAGATTACAAATATCTGCTTTTACATCAGCTAATGGTGAATTAAGGTCTGTAGTCGTATAATCTAAGTTTTGTAATTTTTTAAAACGCTTATAAAATGCTTGTTCCGGAGCAAAATGGAGTATTTTTTTAGTTGAAGTAAAAAAGTCGGTTTCACGTTCTAAATAAACCCATAATAATCTATGACGCTCCAAGGAAAGAGTTCCTGGCGCCAAGACATTCTCACGGGTTTTTTGATACCCATAAGGCAAAAACTTTTTATAGCTTTTGCCATCTATGGGATCTGTGTATTTTTTTCCTCGTAAAGCAAACGCCAAAGCCGGCTTTATATAATAGCTTGCTTTAATAAGCAGAGGACGGGGAATAGTATTAAGAAATTTTTTGAAAATTTTCTTGATCATACTTTAATATCGCCCCAATTTTCACCAGTTTTTATACGGTGAAGTTGCATTTCTGAAACACCAAATTGTTTAGCCAATACTTTTAAACGAGTTCTTCTATTTGGGTCTAGAAGTTTTCTTTTTAAAATTGTGGCTTCAGCATAGGTAAGCTTCGTGTAAGTTCTTTGTCCGCTTGTTCTTTTGGCAATCACCTTGGGGTTCTTATTTTGGTGATCTTCCCATTGTTTACGGTTAACCCAAGCTAAATTACTAAGGTTATTGTCGAGCTTATCGTAATTTTTATGAATTACAAAAATTGCATCTTCAGGCTTATCTAAGAAAGCCTTTGCAATTAATTTGTGTACATAAAAATTTTGACGCTTGTCAGATTTTAATCGTGTATTAACTACTTTGTAACCGTTTATCTGACTTCCTTTTAAGATAGAACCATTTTTACTTTTCACATAGTTCATTACCCGACCTTTGTTAGATAATGCTAGTTCATATCCTTTTTCCCAGTTGTCTTCATAATAAAATCGCCACTCTTCAACTAGGTTATTGTTCTCATAGAATGACTCATACTTTTTTAAACTCATTTTCTTCTTCGCTTTTAATTCCCAATGATTCATAAATATAATCAAAGGTAGATAGCAATTGGGGGCTACCATCTACCAAAGCCACATCATGTTCAAAATGTGCGCTGGGTTTACCATCTTGTGTGAGAATGGTCCATCCATCACGAAGTTGTTTTATTCGTTTGGTTCCTTGATTAATCATCGGCTCAATCGCCACAACCATACCTTCTACAAATTTTTTGCCTCGACCTCTTTTGCCATAATTTGGCATTTCTGGATCTTCGTGCATGGTTTTGCCTAAGCCATGACCAACAAGTTCTCGAACAACACCGTAACCGTGGTTCTCAGCGTGCTGTTGAATTGCAAACCCAACATCACCCACGCGGTTTCCTATTTTAAATTGTCGAATCCCTTCGTAAAGTGATTCTTTGGTGACTTGTAGGAGTTTTTTAGTTTCTTCATTAACTTCTCCTACTTCAAAAGTATAGGCGTGATCACCGTAAAACCCATTTTTTATTGTTCCGCAGTCAATAGAAATTATATCGCCATCTTCTAGCGGTTTCTCGTTGGGTATTCCATGTACAACTTGAGCATTTGGGCTCATACATAGAGAATTCGGGAAATCATATAATCCTAAAAATGCAGGAACGGCTTCATGATCTCTAATAAACTCTTCGGCTAATTTATCAAGATGCAATGTGGTAACGCCAGGTTTTACTTCCTTGGCGAGCATTCCTAATGTTTTTGATACTATAAGAGCGCTTTCGCGCATTAATTCAATTTCTTCTTTTGATTTGGGTATAATCATTAACTTTTATTATCTACGGTTTCCAATAGGGTTTTACTCTTCGTAGGGGTTTTTATATTCTTCTTCTGAAACAATTTTTAGAATATCTTCTTCAAATGTTTCTTGAGGAAACTCTACAAATCTATTTACTTCTTTTCCGTCTTTATTGAAAAATATAATAGTTGGAACATGATGCACATTTAAATTTTTCTCATAATTTTCTTCAGTAGATTTCTTTCTATCCATTGCATACACCGTTAAATTATCTCGATTAAATTCAGCTAAATCGAGCAATTTAAATAATTTTGGTGTTTCTCTTCTACTATCGGGGCACCAAGTTCCCATAAAAGCTTTAATTGTATAATTTTGTATTGGTTCTTTTAACTGATTTAATATTTCTTCATTTGGTTTATAATTTTCATAAGCTTTTACAAACCAACTTTTTGTATATCCTTCTTCAAAATCCTCTTTAGTTATTACGCCAGTATATTTTTTATTATTTGGTGTTAAACTGTCTTTTTCTTGTGCTTTTAGTTGAAATATATTGCTTGATAACGCAAAGATTACCAACAAGATAGTGAATTTTTTCATTATAAAAGTGATTTTTGAGTCATTAATTCTGGCTTTTCTATATCCATAAGTTCTAATAGAGTAGGAGCAACATCTCCTAAAATGCCATTATTAATCTTTTGTCGGTTTTTATCGACTAAAATTACAGGGACAGGATTTGTAGTGTGCGCAGTATTTGGGCTTCCGTCTTCATTTATCATTTTTTCACTATTTCCGTGATCGGCTAAAATAAGAATTTGATAATTTTCTTGAGCCGCTTCTACAATTCTTTTTACACAAGAATCTACAGTCTCACAGGCTTTTACCGCAGCTTCAAAATTTCCTGTATGCCCAACCATATCTGGATTTGCATAATTTATACAGAAAAAATCGAATTCTTCATTCTCAATTTCCGGAATTAATTTATCGGTTAATTCTACTGCGCTCATTTCCGGTTGTAAATCGTAAGTGGGTACTTTTGGAGAGTGAACTAAAATTCTTTTTTCACCTTTAAAAGGTTTTTCTCTTCCGCCGGAAAAGAAAAAAGTTACGTGTGGATATTTTTCAGTTTCAGCAGCTCTTAATTGAGTTTTTCCCGTATATTCTAAAACTTCCCCTAAAGTAGCTTTTATATTATCTTTTCTGAAAACTACATTTATGTTTGTGAAAGTTTCGTCGTAGGTTGTTAAGGTAACAAAATACAATGGAATTTTTTTCATCTCATATTCTACAACATCTTCCTGAGAAAGTACCTGCGTAAGTTGACGACCACGATCTGTTCTAAAATTAAAGAAAATAACCACATCTCCTTTTTTAATATTAGCTACAGGCTTGTCATCTTCTACCATGGTTAAAGGTTCCAAAAATTCATCAGTTACATTATTATCATAACTTTTTTGAATCGCTTCTACCGCATTTTTGGTTTTTTCACCTTTTCCGTGAACTAATAAATCGTATGCTTTTTGCGTTCTTTCCCAGCGTTTATCTCTATCCATTGCAAAGTAGCGTCCAATTACGGAAGCTAACTTTCCGTTGGTTTCTTGAAGTGTCTTGTTTAATTCTTGAATAAAACCTTTACCCGATTTTGGGTCGACATCACGACCATCTGTAAAGGCGTGCACATATTTTTCAGTAATTCCGAATTCATTTGCAGCTTTCAACAGACCTTTTAAATGAGTAATATGCGAATGAACCCCGCCGTTACTAGTTAAACCTAAAAAATGAATAGGTTTATTATTTGTTTTAGCATAATTAAACGCTTGCTCTAAAACAGGTTCACTGCCAAGCGAATCATTTTCTACAGCTTTATTAATTTTGGCTAAATCTTGATAAACAATTCTTCCTGCGCCAAGATTCATATGACCAACTTCACTATTTCCCATTTGTCCGTCAGGTAAACCCACATTCATTCCGTCGGTGCAAAGTTGAGCGTTCGGATAATTTTCCAACAAAAAATCTACAAAGGGAGTTTTTGCTTTTGCTATTGCCGAAACTTCTGGGTTTTGTGTAATCCCCCAACCGTCTAAGATAAGTAAAAGGGCTTTTTTGGACATAGAAAAAATTTGGCGTAAAAATATAAACTTAAATTACTTAAAATTATAATTTTATGCTAAAATTAATTTAGAATTATTATTTGTTAGGGTAAAAGTGCAGGGTTTATCGAACAAATGTTTTCTTGAATATATTGTTGAATAAATGTATCTGAAAAATGCTCACTTCCAATTAAATTTAAGTGCTTTAATTTTTCTTTTATATTCAATTTTAAATATTCTTTTAGCATGTGTTGCGATGTTGGTTTATACGAAAAATGCCAAGGTTCGTGTTTAAAACCTTTTCTGTCTTCATTATTTGTATAAACAAGGTGAAAGCCAAATTCTTCACTATTTTTATCCATCCAATTTTTTAGCTTAGTATACGGACCGTTTTCATAAAAGTTTTTAGGCTGAAGTACATGTTTTGGATGTTTACTGTTTCCATCAATAATATCAATCTCAGTTCCCCAATGGTGGCGAGAAGTTCCCGGAATTGTAGAATAGGCGATTATTTTTGAAATGGCAACTTCAGGGGATAAATTTTGGTCGATGTAGCGTTTATATTTTCGCTGCCAAATTCTTTTTTGATGCGCAAAGCTTCGGTAGCTTGAAACTACTTTTATATCTATTCCTTCATTTGCAGCTTTTTCTTTCATTTTTTCAAACGCAGAAGCCGCTTCTTCTCTCAATGAAAAACCATCTCCTTTTAAAACCGGACGGGCGATTCCTAATAATTCATTTTCCGGAAATTCTGTTGTAGAATTAAACACTGAAGCTATAGAATTTATAGGCAACAAACTTAGCATCGAAAATGCTACCGACGATTTTATAAATTCTTCTCGCTTCATTTATTTAAAAAATTTAACCATGAGTTGATGCGGTCCTACCGTGGGAATTTCAAAAATTGAACCTTTTATCTGAAAGGCATATTTTTTATAAAACGGAACTATTTTCTCACGTGCGTTAAACCAAAGCAAATCTGCATTTTTTTCGATGCAATATTTTTCTGAATGCTGAAGAAGTTTTTTACCAATAGCATAATTTCTATAAGAAGGAAGAACTGCCATTCCTCGTAATCGAAATTGATTTTTTTCAGCGAATTCTTGTGAGCTGTCTTTTAAAACAGAAGCGATTCCCGCAATTTTTTCATCTAAAAAATAGCCGAAATGAACACTTTCTTCAGCTTTATCATTTTCAAAAAAACAAGTTTCAACAGCCTTTCCGGGGCGGAGTACTTCTTGCCGTATCGGTAAAATATCTTCTACTGAAACTTGTTTTATACTTTCTAATTTCATTAGATTCTTACGTCTTGGTACGCTTCAATTTCATCAAATTTCACTTCAGCAAACGGACAAAGTGGATCAATTTTAAAACCGTTTGCACGTGCGTAATTTACAGTATGATCCAATAATTTCGAGGCCAAACCTTTCCCTTCCAATTCCGGTTTTGTTTGGGTATGATCTATAACAAGAACATTATTATCTTTTTTTACATACGTGAGTTCACAGATAATTCCGTTCTCATCTTCCATATAAAACAAACCATTGGTGTGATTTTCTTTATGCTTTATAGGTTTTTCCATCGGAGTTTATTTTTTATAAATTTCGTCTACAATTCCGTAATCCAGTGATTCTTGTGCATCCATCCAATAATCTCTGTTGAAATCTTTCATTACTTTTTCAACCGATTGTCCGCAGTTTTCAGCAAGAATTTTAGCACTTAATTCTTTGGTTTTCAAAATTTCTTGCGCCTGAATTTCAATATTAGAAGCTTGTCCTCTCGCTCCCCCACTAGGTTGGTGAATCATTACTTTCGCGTGAGGCTGAATAAAACGTTTTCCTTTTGTTCCTGCTGAAAGTAAAATTGACCCCATAGACGCGGCTAAACCTGTACAAATAGTAGAAACGTCACTTTTTAAAGAACGCATCGTGTCGTAAATCGAAAAACCTGCCGTAACATAACCTCCCGGACTGTTAATGAAAAATTCAATATCCTTTTTCCCTTCAGCATCTAAATAAAGCAAACGCTCCATCACGTGTTTTGCACTTTTATCATCAACTTCTCCCCATAGAAAAACTTTGCGTTCTTCTAGAAATTTTCTATCGATTATATCTTGTATTTTTCCGCTTTTATTGCTCATAATTATGTTGATTCTTTTGGTGTTGAATAAAAGCTAAAAATAGAACTTATTTCTTAAATCTCCATAGGCTTTTAGGTTGCTTTTCGAGCTTTTTAATAAAAATTAGCTTTTTATTTGGAAAAGAAAAAGAAGAAGTTTTATATTTGCTTTCGCAATGCGGGAGTAGCTCAGTTGGTAGAGCGTCAGCCTTCCAAGCTGAATGTCGCCGGTTCGAACCCGGTCTCCCGCTCTAAAAAAGCTCGTTAATTTTAACGAGCTTTTTTTGTTTTAAAATATTGATAATCCGGTGAGTGTGGTGAGTTCTTCTAACGCGCGCATTCCTTTTTCTGAATTTCCTTTTTCATTTAATAACGGACTCCAAACAGCTACAGAATATTGTTGCGGATGCAAAGCTACAATTCCACCACCAACACCACTTTTTCCCGGCAAGCCTACTCGAAAACTAAATTCGCCTGCTTCATCGTAAAATCCGCAAGTCTGCATAATTGCGTTTATCCGTTTTACGCTATTGGGTTTTAAAACCCGTTCGTTGGTTTCTAGAATTCTTCCTTCATTGGCAAAAATCATAAATGCTTTTGCTAGTTGCTTAGTGGACATGCTAATTGAACATTGGTGAAAATAAAAATCTAATATTTCATCTACATCATTGTCTATATTTCCTAAGGCTTTCATATAATTTACCAACGCGATGTTTCGATAACCGTGTTTTTTTTCTGAAGCCGCTACGGCAAAATCATACTCAATGCTTTGGTCGTTTGTAATTAACCGAACAAAATCCAGTAAATCTTTTTTAGGGTTTTCTAAATGCGTAATTAATATATCGGCAACTACTAACGAACCTGCGTTAATAAAAGGATTTCTAGGAATTCCTTTTTCTTTCTCTAACTGCGTAAGCGAATTAAATGGATCTCCAGAAGGCTCGACATCTACACGGCGCCAAATTTTTTTACCAATTTTTTTTGCTAGCGCTAAAGTGAAAACTTTAGAAATACTCTGTATTGAAAATTTTTCTTCGCTATCTCCAAAACAATAATGACCACCGCTTATTCCGTAAAGATGCATTCCGAATTTATCGGGCGAAACCGAAGAAAGCTCGGGAATATAATCTGGGACTTTTCCGCCGGGATGAAAATTTTCGAGCTCTTTTTCAATTACATTTAGTATGGCTTGATAATCCATTAATGAAGGTCTTTTAAAGAAGTTTCAGGAGCAATTTCATACGGGCTTTCTTCACATTCAAAAATTCTTGCTTTTAATTCTCCTTTCAAAATAATATCGTCATCGGTAACTTTTAACCAACTTCCTTCCCGTAAACCAACCACCGGAATTGCATTGTACGAATGGAATTCTTTAATTCTGGTTTCGCGTGTTTCGCCTTTGTGCGTTGAAGTTGGATCGGGATCTAGATAATGTGCATTAATATTGAACGGTAATATTTCTAGGGTATTGAAGTTTGGCGGATACACAATTGGCATATCGTTGGTGGTTCGCATGTTTTTTCCGCAAATGTTGCTTCCCGCGCTGGTTCCTAGATAAGGAATTCCGTTAGAAATTACATTTTGTAGGGGTTTTATAAGATCGTGCGTATAAAGTTGAGAAACTAATACAAACGTATTTCCGCCGCCGGTAAAAATTGCTTCGGCTTCTTCAATAGCTTTTTTAAAATTTTCTTTTTCGTGTAAACCCACAACTTCTTTGTTCAGAAAAGCCAAACCTTTTTTAGCTTTTTCGGTATATTTTTCGTGCGATATTCCGCCCGGTCGAGCAAATGGAATAAATAAAATTTCATTCACATTTTTAAATAATTCAAGTAAAGGCTCTTTTAAATAGGCCAAATAATCACTTCCGTGAACGGTCGATGTGCTGGCAATTATGCAGTTCATAATGGTATTTTTTGTAAATTTATTGTAAAGCTTTTCTTTAACAAAAGTTTACACGCGTTTTAGGTTTTTTATAAGATAAGTTATTGGTAATTTAACTAAAAATTCAATCATGAAAAGATTTCTTACAATTCTAAGTGTTTTATTGTTCAGCGTATCTGTTTTTGCACAAACCCAAAACCGTGTTCTTATTGAAGGAAAAGTAAATGTGGAAGCCGATATGACCGCGGAAGGAATTAATGTCTATAACATTAATAGTATGGAAGGCACAATTACCAATAAATACGGAGAATTTATGTTGCCAGTAAAAGAGAATGATAAACTTATTTTTTCAGCTTTACAATATCAAGAATTCACGGTGATTGTAGATGAGAGTATTATAAAAAATAAAAAAATGTCTATTACCGTAAACGAAGCGATAACTGAATTGGAAGAAGTTACCGTAAGACCTTATAACTTATCGGGAGATGTTTCGGTAGATGTTCAGAAAATAAAAACTACTAAGGTAAATTATATTGAACAAAGTTCTGAAAAAATGGTTCATACCACAGACTACGAGTTTCGTCCCGATAAATATTCTAAAGTTGAAAATGTTGCGATGGATAAATCGTACCTCACCAACGGATTAAATTTTGCGAATATTTTTAGAGGTTTATTTTATCAAGATAAAAAACAACCGCAGCACAAAGAAGATGTAGATGTTGAAGTTAGAAAAATGTATAACGATGAATTTTTTCGCGAAAATCTAAACATTAAACGCGAGAATATAAACGACTTCATTTATTATGCTGAAGAAAATGGGCTCACCAACGAAATGTTACAAAAAGGGAACGAACTAAAATTGATTGAGTTTTTAATTGAAAAAAGCAAAAGCTATAAAATGCAACAGCCATAAATTGAAATCGTCTTTTAGGTAAGATATTCAGTTTATGAAACACATTTACGTTTTCTTTTTTCTATTTATTTCAGCTTTCGGCTTTTCGCAAGAAGAATTTTTTAAAGGAATAATTTATGCCGATTCTATTGAAACTACGCAAGTAAATATCGTCAATTTAACGCAGGAAACAGGAAGCACGAATTTAACCGATGGTCGTTTTCAAATTGAAGCAAAAGAAGGTGATGAAATTGTATTTTCTTCAGTTCAATATCAACCTTATCAAATTACCGTTACTCAAAAAATGCTTCAAAATGAAGAGAATAAAATTTTTCTGTTCTTAGAAGTAAATCAACTTAACGAAGTGAAAATTAGTAATATTGATTTAACGGGTGACCTTAAAAGAGACGCAGCAAATATGAATGTTTATGTTTTCGATCCTACTTCAGTTGGTTTGCAAAATCCCGCACCAATAATGAGTGTGGAAGATAGAAGATTATATACCGCGCAAAGCGGCGGTCCTGTAGGATTGTTAATCGATGCTTTATCGGGAAGATTAGCTATGCTAAAACGTATGAAAGAATATGCAGAACTCGATGCGCTTGTTTATAAAGCAAAAAATATGGTCTCGATTAAATTTTTGGTAAGCGATTTAACTATTCCTGAAAAATATATTGATGATTTCCTTTATTTTTGTGCAGAAGATAGCGCTTTTAAAACATTTGTAGCCACGGCAAATAAACTTGAATTTATTGAATATTTAACGAGCAAAAAACAAGCGTATTTTAGTTTCAAAAAATGGGAGTAAACCTTCAGAAATATTTCTTCCTTTTCATATTATTTAATAGTATGGTTTGCTTAGGTCAAGAATTTAGAGGAATAATTTATGCCGATTCCATAGAAACTACGCAAGTAAATATCGTCAATCTAACGCAAGAAATAGGAAGCACGAATTTAGTTGATGGACGTTTTAAGATTGAAGCAAAAGAAGGAGATAAAATTATATTTTCCTCGGTTCAATATCAACCTTATCAAGTTACGGTTACTCAAAAAATGCTTCGAAATGAAGTAAATAAAATTTTTCTGTTCTTAGAAATTAATCAGCTAAACGAAGTTAACATAAGTAGTATCGATTTAACCGGAGATTTAAACAAAGATTCCGGAAAAATGGAAACTTTCGTTTTTGATCCGCGATCGGTAGGCTTGCCTCTGCCAGCTCCAAAATTAACTACAGCGCAACGAAGAATTCATACTGCAACTACCGGCGCCGGTTTAGTTTCTGTAGATCATATCATCAATCTTATTTCAGGTAGATTAGCGATGCTTTACAGACAGCGCGATTATGAAATAGAGCAACGTTGGCTTCAAAAGGGGTTGCATCAATTTCCGCCGAGTTTCTATAGCAAAGAATTAGAAATTCCCGAAGAATACCATGAAGATTTTATTTTATTCACTATGAAAGATAAATCTTATAAAACATTGGTTGAAAACGATAAATTAGCGCTAGTCGAATTTTTTAGAGCTGAAGCTAATGCTTATAAAAAGTTCAAAAACTGGGAAGACTAACTAATTTCCTTTACGTTCAAGATAGATTTTGTGTATTATTGCAAACCTTTTAAACGGTTGGCTAAAATTGTAGTCAAATATATAGAAAGTTGAAAAACAAGCAATAGCGCATGAAAATTCAAAAATTTATTTTCTTACTTCTTATTTTGCCAACTATGGCTTTTACTTCTGCGCATAAATTTTATTTAAGCGTAACCGAAGTAAATTATGCTTCAGAGCAAAAGAGTTTGCAAATTATCACGCGCATATTTGTAGACGATTTTCAAAATTTATTGCAAAAGCGCTATAGTAAAGATTTAGCTTTAATTAAAGGCGAAAAAAATCCACGAGTTAACAAATATATTACTAGATATTTTAGTGAGAAATTGAAGTTTTCTATTGAAAATCAGGAATTAAAAATGAATTTCATCGGAAAACGCTATGAAGATGATCTCATAATTTGTTATTTTGAAATTCCTAATGTAAACGAATTTAAAACCATCTCGGTTTCAAATTCGTTATTATTAGATTTATTTGAAGAACAAAAAAATTTAGTTCACATAACTAAAGGTAGCGAAACCAAAAGTAAAATGCTTCTTAAAGATAACACGGAAGGAAGCATCAGTTTTTAAATATAAATTTATAATAGAATCAACCTCATGAGTAAATTTAAAATTAGTGTAAATCTATTGTTCGCTTTATTTTCTTTAGCAGTTTTCGCTCAAGAAAAAGAAGAAGAAACAGCCAAAGAACCTGAAAAAGGACACGTAAATCAAAATAAATTTCAGCAATTATATCAAGAGTTTTCTACTCCAAATCAGTATAGAACGGCATCGGGAGCTCCGGGACCTGCGTATTACCAAAATACCGCAGATTATGAAATGGAAGTTACTTTAAATGATAAGGAACAAAAACTTTCAGGTTACGAAACCATCACCTATACCAATAATTCCCCTGAAGAATTAACGTATTTGTGGGTTCAATTAGACCAAAATGTTCGAGCAAAAGACAGTAAATCTCCTTTGCGAAACGGAAACGGAATGGCGCCGATAAGCAGACCCGATAGTTTTGTTTCAGATCATATGACTGAACCTTTTGACGGTGGATTTAATATTGAAGAAGTTTCTAAAAAAGGAAAACCGCTTAAATATACCATTCACCAAACCATGATGCGTGTAGATTTACCAGAACCTTTAGAAAGCGGAGATGATTTTGAATTTTCTATAAAATGGTGGTATAATATTAACGATCACGTAGTAAATCGCGGAAGATCAGGTTATGAATATTTTCCTGAAGATGGAAATTACGCCTATGTAATCGCTCAGTTTTTTCCGAGAATGGCAGTTTATAACGATGTAGAAGGTTGGCAAAATCAACAATTTTGGGGAAGCGGAGAGTTTGCGCTTCCATTTGGAGATTATAAAGTAAAAATAACTGTTCCTGCCGATCATATTTTAGACGCAACCGGAAAACTTCAGAATAGAAAAGATGTTTTTTCTAAAAAAATGATGAATCGTTATGAACAAGCGAAAGAATCGTTCGATAAGCCAGTTTTAATTGTAACCGAAGAAGAAGCTATAGAAGCTGAAAAGGATTTCTCAAACGAAACCAAAACTTGGGAGTTTGAAGCAGAAATGGTACGTGATTTTGCTTTTACCAGTTCTAGAAAATATATCTGGGATATGCAAAATGTAAAAATTGGTGATCGTGAAGTAATGGCAGTTTCCTTGTATCCAAAAGAAGGAAATCCACTTTGGGAAGAGTATTCAACAAAAGCAGTTGCGCATACGTTAAAATCGTATAGTGCTCATACATTCGATTATCCTTATCATAAAGCAATTTCTGTCCACGCCAAAAATCAAGGAATGGAATACCCAATGATTTGCTGGAATTACGGAAGACCAAATGAAGACGGAACGTATACCGATAGAACTAAATTCGGAATGATTAGCGTAATTATTCATGAAGTTGGGCATAATTTCTTTCCGATGATTGTAAATAGTGACGAGCGTCAATGGGGTTGGATGGACGAAGGCTTAAATAGTTTTGTAGAATATATGGCAGAACAAGAATTCGGAAAAAAATATCCCGAAGCAATTGCTCCGCTAGATAATTACCCTTCTCGACGAGGAGAGCCTACAAAAATTACGAGCTATATGAAAGGAAGCCAAGATCATATCGCTCCAATTATGAGTAATCCTGAAAATGTTTATCAATTAGGAAATAACGCCTACGGAAAACCCGCAACGGCTTTAAATATTTTGCGTGAAACAGTAATGGGGAAAGAAATTTTCGATTACGCATTTAAAACTTATTCACGTAGATGGATGTTTAAACACCCAACACCAGAAGATTTCTTTAGAACAATGGAAGATGCTTCTTCGGTAGATTTAGATTGGTTCTGGAGAGGTTGGTTCTACACCACAGATTATGTAGATATTGGGGTAAAAGATGTAAAATCTTATTTTGTAACCGACGAGCCAACGGCAAAAGGAAAAGAAATTTTAGCGCGTTACGGCGTTTCAGATCCAAGTCAAGTAGATGCGGTTTATGTAGTTGAAGAAGGAAGCGAAGAGTTTAAGGAAGAAATGAAAAATAAAAGTCCGCTAGAAAATGCACCCACATTAAAAGAATATATGATGGATAATTTTTCTGAAACAGAGCGTGCTTCCATGAAAGTACCTAATCATTTCTACGAAATTACCTTCGAAAAACCAGGCGGATTAGTAATGCCATTAATTGTTGAATATGAATATAAAGATGGTTCTACCGAGCGTGTAACATATCCTGCACAAATTTGGAGAAAAAATGATGCTGAAGTAAGTAGAGTAATGGCGACCGACAAAGAACTTGTAAAAGTTACGGTAGATCCAGACATGGAAACTGCTGATGTAAATACGGCAAACAACAACTGGCCACAAGAAGATACGCCAAATGATTTTGAAAAATTCAAAGAAAATCAAGCAAAAGACTAAATTAAAAAAATTAACATATATTTTTAAGCTGACTTTAACGAGTCAGCTTTTTTTATGATTATTTAACTAGTTATATTTGCTTTATGATAATTCTTCCACTTTTTATAGGAACACCAGAAGTAGCTTTCATTATCTTTATTTTGGTGATGGTATTTGGTGCAGATAAAATCCCTGAAATTGCAAGAGGATTGGGAAAAGGCATGAGAACCTTAAAAAATGCTACAAACGATATTAAATCTGAGATCAGTAAAAGTGCTGAACGTCATATTGAACATGGCGGCGGAAAAGATATTAAAGAAGAAGTAAGCAAAGTAAAAGATGATATCGAAGAAATTACCGGTTCTATAAAGCGTAAGCCTTAATGTTTGAACAGTTAAAAGAGTGGGATAGAGAATTATTTATTTATCTGAACGGTTTAGGCCTTGAGCGTTTCGATGCTTTTTGGATTCAAATTACGCAAGAAGAAACTTGGATTCCGTTATATATTTTAATTGTATTTTTAATTGTTAAAGCTTATTCCAAGAAATCGGCGTTAATTGTTTTAGGCGGTTATTTGCTAAGTTTTTTAATGACTTTTGGCTTAACTCGTTTAATAAAAGCTTCCGTGGCCAGAGTGAGACCCAACAATGTAGTAGAATTACAAGATATTATTAGAATTCTTCAAGAGCCAACCTATTATAGTTTTGTTTCTGGGCATACTTCAACTTCCACAGCAATAACTACTTTTATAGTCTTGGTTTTACGCCATCGATTCAAATGGATTTATGTTTTATATCTTTGGCCACTTTTATTTGCTTCAAGTCGAATTTATGTAGGTGTTCACTACCCGAGTGATTTGTTTGCTGGTGCAATAATTGGAGTTATTTGCGCAGTGATTTGCTACTACATTGTTCAGCATTTTGTACGAGATAAAAACCATTTCAGAAATAATCCTGAAGATCCTATTGAAGAAATGTAATTTATTGGCGCCACCGAAGGGTTTAACATCCCTAGACTTGCCTTGAAATTGAAAATTTGTTTCTATTTATTATTCCTAACAGATTCTTCGTTGGCTTACGCCGAGGTAGTTTACTTTACTCTTGTTAAGGTTAATCCATCTCGAATAGGAAGTAAAACACTTTCTACGCGCTCATCTTCATTAATTAGTTTATTATAATGTAAAAGAGCCGCGGTGTCTTTATCGTTATCTTTAAGCGGTTTTACAACTTTTCCACTCCATAACACATTGTCAGAAAGAATAATACCGCCACTGTTCATTTTCGGTAGAATTAATTCAAAATAGTTAGGATAATTTTGTTTGTCGGCATCAATAAAAACCAAATCGAATTTTTCTTCTAGCTTCGGAATAATATTTAGCGCGTTACCAACTTTTTGCTGAATTTGATTTTTCCATTCCGATTGGTCAAAATATTTTTTCTGAAAATCTTCTAATTCTTCATTTTTATCAATCGTAATTAGTTTTCCGTTTTTTTGCATTCCTTCCGCTAAACATAAAGCGGAGTAACCAGTATAAGTCCCAATTTCTAAAATAGTTTTTGGTTGAATTAATTTTGAAATCATACTCAACACTCTTCCTTGAAAGTGTTCGCTCAACATTCTGGGTTGTAAAACTTTTTGATGCGTTTCGCGACTTAATTTCGCTAGTAATTCCGGCTCTTTTTGCGAATGATTTTCAGCGTAGGTTTCAATTTCTTCGGGTAAAAAATTCATTAGGATAAAATTCGATTTAATAATTTTTCTTCTTCCGCTTTATCATCGCCACACAGCCATTTTATAACGTTATTTTCCCAAATATCATCATATTGCTCAGGCGTAATAATATTTCGATCAACCGCTAAATCTAAAATTTTTCCTGGGTAAGATGATTGTGGCTCATTTTCCATTTCGCCTAATGGATAGGGATCGTCTAAGCCCATAATTATTTGTCGTGGTTTCTGATTCTCTACCAATAATTTTAAAGAACCGGTATCGTGAACTAATGTATCGAAGAAAATATTTTTATGACCAACCGATTTTCTAGGATGTGTTTTTCCTTTAAATAAATCGGGTCGTCCATCAAACCCTTGAATTCTTCTCCCTAAATTAATTTGCGCTAATTGTCCGCCGTGTGCAAAACAAACACGCATATTCGGAAATTTGTCTGGATAGCCGTTTAAAGTTAAAAAATGATAAGCATCTGCACATTGCGCTAACATCCAAATTAAATGAAAACGCCAAGCGGTATTTTCAAGATTTATGAACTTCTCGCCATCGTAGGGATGAATTTCTACAGCTAAATTATATTTGCTTGCCATTTCGAAAATCGGCTCATTTTCTTCATCAAAAATGCAACGCCAAGTTCCGATAGTATCCATATAATGTGTTGGTAAACACAATAAACGCATATCTAATTCTTCTACACAACGCTCAATTTCCCATAACGCACTTTGTACAAATCCCGGGTGAACTACAAAACCACAAGTGAATTTTGAAGGATGATCGTGCTGAACTTTTGCATTAAAATCATTTTGAAAACGCAAGGCTTTTTTCATTTCTTCCACGCGAAGTCCGTTTCCATAAAGTTGCGAAAGGTTTAAAACAACTGCGTGATCTATTTCAAAACGCTCCATCCATTCCAATTTCTCTTTTAGGAAAAAGCTGGAATCGGTTACGGGTCTTCGCCAATTTTTTTGAAGCATAAATTTTCGCTCTTCATCTACCCAGAAAATTTCTTTGTCTTTCATGAATTGCGGAATTTCTTCTGGATAAGGCAATAAATGTGAATGACCGTTTATGCGTAATTTTCTTTTCATCTTTTTAAATTTTAGTAAGCTTCGTAACTAATGCAAACATTTTTTGGTTCTGTAAAAAATTTGAGCGCTTCAAAACCGCCTTCGCGACCTACGCCACTATCTTTTGCACCGCCAAATGGTGTTCTTAAATCTCTATTTAACCACGTATTTACCCAAACAATTCCAGCTTCAATAGAATTGCTTAAACGCATTGCGCGATCTATATTCGAGGTCCAAATCGTGGAAGATAAACCATACCGAACATCATTCGCAAACTCTAAGGCTTGGTTTTCAGTTTTAAAAGGCATAATCGTAACAACCGGACCAAAAATTTCTTCTTGATTTAATTTACAATGATTCGATTTCACCTCAATAACCGTAGGTTCTAAATAATACCCTTTTTCGTGATTTTTAATTTCTACCAAATTTCCGCCACATAAAATTTTTGCGTCTTGAGAAGGAGCTTCGTCGATGTATTTTTTTACTTTTTCTAAATGTTCTTTGGAAACTAACGCGCCAATATCGGTTTTTGCATCAGAAGGAATTCCTATTTTTAATTTTTTTACTTCAGCGACAAAATCTTCTTTAAACTTTTCATAGATTTTTTCTTCCACAAAAATTCGTGATCCGCATAAACAGATTTGGCCTTGATTGGCAAAAGAAGATTTTACTGTAGTTTTCAGCATTTTTTCATAATTGCAATCGGCAAAGATGAGGTTTGGGTTTTTTCCGCCTAATTCTAAGGATAATTTTTTAAACATTGGCGCGGCAGTTCGAGCAATATGTTCGCCGGTTTTTGTTCCGCCAGTAAATGAAATTGCTTTTACTTGTGGATGTTCTACAATTGCTTGTCCACAATTTGCGCCTAACCCGTGAACAATATTTAAAACACCTTCAGGCAAACCAGCTTCTTGGCAAATTTCACCTAATAAAAAAGCCGTCATTGGCGTAACTTCGCTAGGTTTTGCTACGACGCAATTTCCTGCGGCTAAAGCGGGTGCAATTTTCCAACTGAACAAATAGAGTGGGAGATTCCAAGGAGAAATACAACCGACGATGCCTAGTGGTTTTCGCAAGGTAAAATTTATGGTGTTTTTTCCTACCGATTCGTGCGCTTCGCTGGAAAATTGGGTTAATGCGTTGGCATAAAAACGGAAGTTGCTCATTGCACGTGGAATATCTACGGTTAAGGCGAGCGAAAGTGGTTTCCCGTTGTCTTTAGATTCGGCTTCGGCTAACTCGACTAAACGTTTTTCAATTCCATCGGCAATTTTATGCAACACTTGACTCCGATCTTCTAAAGTTGAATTTGACCAAGCCGGAAAAGCTTTTTTTGCAGCAATTACAGCTTCTTCTATATCTTTTTCATCGCTATTCGGAATTTTACTGTAAACCTCGCCATTTGATGGATTGTAATTATCTAGCCAATTATCAGCTTTAGGTTCTTGAAATTTTCCGTTTATATAATTTTTAATGCGTTGCATTTTGTGTTCGTTTTTTACAAATATAGAATTTCATGAATTATGATGCTTCATTTTATAATTCATTAATTTCAATAGTTGAAAGTAGTAAGTTTCTAATTACTTATGCTAATTAGAATTTTTTTATTTTTAGAAGATGAAAGATTTTTTAATTCATTTTTTATATTGGTTAAAAGTAAATTTATTAGCGTCTTTTCTAATAATTCTACTCACTATTTTATTAACATTCATTGCAGATTTTTATTTTCTGAATGAAATTTATTCAGCGTCAATTTATGCAACGTTACTTGTATATGTTTTTATTTTGTTGTGGCTTTTCTATTTAAGAAGGAAGTCAGAAAACCAGGTTTTATTTGATAGTGTATGGATAACTTTTTTGGCAGGTATTGGTTCAATTTTATTTCCCGTAATTTTTCAGCCTAAACTTTGTAGTGGAGGTTATTACATTGTTCCTAATCGATTTTTGATAATTACTATTATATCAATTCTAATTTTAAGCTCGTTTATTATAGGTTATAGAAATAAAATGAATTTTATATTAGTAGGAATTTTTTCTTTTTTCCATTTTCTGTGCTTGCTATATATAATTCCGTTTAATTATTCTACGGAAGTCGTGAATTTTATTTGGAAACAGTTCTATTAAAAAAATCCCGTAAGAAAATTTCCTACGGGATTTTATATATTTTCTTACGTAGAAAAATTAATGTCCGGCGTAAGCTTGTTTTTTATAGGCAATAGCTTTTATTTCAATTAATAAATGCGGATGAGGCAATTGATGAACCGCTACAGTTGTTCTTGTTGGGCCGGTTTCTGGTTCAAAAAATTCTCCATAGGTTTCATTATAGCCTTTAAAATCGTTCATATTAACCAGAAAAGTAGTGACATCGACTACATCTTTTAGACTCGCGCCTTCTTCTTTTAAAATACTGTCAATATTTTCTAATACCGCGGCGGTTTGTTTACGGATGTCAAGATTTGTGGTTCCAAACTCATCAACTTCAACACCTTCAAAAGAATTATCGGGTCTTCTTGAGCTCGTTCCTGAAACATAGATAAAATCGCCTACGCGTTTTACGTGCGGAAATTTTCCTCTTGGTTTTGCTTTTCCTTCAATTACTTTTCCTGTACTCATACTTCGGTTTTTATATACTAGATTTGAGAGTTATTTTTTTCAGTTCTCAAAATTATTTTGTTTTGAATGAAACGCTTCCTAACGCTTCAATATTTGCTTCAATAGTTTGGTTTTTATCAAGGTAAACAGCAGCCGTTGCCGCGCCAGCTAACACTACCTGTCCTTTTTTAACTACTAAATCTGCTTTGGAAGCCAATCTACTTAATTCTACAACAGATTGAAGGGGATTGTTTAAAATAGCGGCTGTTTTTCCTTGTTGAACGGCTTCTTTATTAATATTTAAATCGATAGAAAGATCGCTAATTTCAGTTTTTAAATCTTGCCAATCGCCAATTACATAACCGGTAGAAGAGCAATTATCTGCCACCACATCTTCCAACGAAAATTTAAAATTCTCATAGCGAGAATCAATAATTTCTAAGGCCGGAGCCATTTTATCGATATAATTAGGAATGTCGTTTAAACTGATTGACTCTTCAATGTCTTTACTAATTCTGAAAGCGATTTCCGGTTCGGCACGTGGATGAATCCAGCGATTTAAATCTACTTCTTCATCAGGATTAATTTTCATTTCGTCAGTTAAAATTCCCCAAATAAGGTCGTGAACGCCCATTTGTTCCATTTTTGCACGGCTGGTAAAACCAAGTTTAAAACCGGTTACTTGTTCTCCGCGATCTATTCTTTTTCCGATGGAAATTCGTTGAATATCATAAGCTGCATCTAGTGAAACTTTGTGCGCTTCTGCCATTTGTTTGGTAGGTTTTGCCTGCCTGGCAGCTTGGTCTAAAATTTCTGCTATTTCTTGATTTGTCATTCTTTTGGTTTTAGTTGATTGGCGCTACCAAAGGGTTTAATACCTTAAGGCTTGCCTTGAAATTGAAAATTTGTTTCTAGCAAATGCCTCGTGGGCTTGCCACGAGGTAGTTTACTACAAAAAAATAGTAAAACTAAATCTTGTTTTTTACAACGAAGTTAATTCGTCGTTTTCTAAAATATGTTGCGTTTCTTTTTTTACTAGTTTTAATTTTTCTTTCATTGAAATATCGTCTGAAATTTTACCTTCGGCAATTAATTTCAACATTGCTTTATCTTGTGCTCGACCACGTTGCATCGCTTCTTGATAACCGATTTCTTCTTGAAAAGTTACCAAGCGATATTTTGAAGAATATTCTGCCGGAAATTCTTCTTCCAAGGCGGTTTCTAATTTTCTTTTTTGCTGAAAAATTGGCGCTGCAGTGTGTTCTTTCATTTCGTAAAAATTATCGATCGCTAAATCTGCGATGGCGTCGGTATCTTTTTTACGCTCTTTTTGGTAGCGTTTAAAAGTTTCGTTCCAATCGCCGGTATGATTATTCAAAATTTCATCGAAAACCACTACATCTTCAAAAGAAGCGTTCATTCCTTGTCCATAAAATGGAACAATCGCGTGCGCGGCATCACCCATTAAAAGTGTTTTTCCGTAGCTATGCCAAGGTGAACATTTTACGGTTCCTAACGGTCCGGTGGGGTTTTCAAAAAACTCTTCAGCTAAATTTGGCATTAGTTTTAAGGCATCGGGATAATTTTTTTCAAAATATTCTTCTACTTTTTCTGCTGAAGTTAAATTTTTGAAGTTGTATTCGCCTTCTTCATAAGAAAGGAAAAGCGTTACGGTAAAGCTTCCATCTAAATTTGGTAACGCAATTACCATATTTTCTCCTCTCGGCCAAATATGTAAAGCGTTTTTATAAAGTTGAAAATCGCCGTTTTTATCAGCTAAAATGGATAACTCTTTATAGCCATGTTGCAAATAATCTTGACTAAAACTGAATAAAAATCCGTGGTCTTCCATCATACTTTTTCGTAAAGAAGAACCTGCGCCATCGGTACCAATAACAATTGAACCGGTTTTGGTAATTTTTTCTTTGGTATTATAATCTTGAAATTCTGCGCTTCCTTCTTTTAAATTAACTTTTTTACATTCTTTATTAAAGCTAATTGTTACGTTAGGCATTTTTTCAGCTTCATCAAGTAACAACGCGTTAAGATCTGTTCTGGAAATGGAATTTATATATTCTTCTTCTAAACCACTGTAAGGTGATAAAAAAGTTTCACTTTCAGTATTGTGAATCATTCTCCCATTCATCGGAATACAAATATCGAGTGCTTTTTTCTCTAAACCGACTAATTTCATAGCTTTAATTCCGCGGTTTGAAAAAGCTAGGTTTATAGATCTGCCGGCTGCGATATCGGTTTTTCTTAAATCTGGTCTTTTTTCAACTAAATCAATTTCATAGCCTCGTTGTGCTAATCGTAATGCAAGTAAAGAACCACATAAACCTGCGCCAATAATTAAGATTTTTTCTTGCTTTTCCATTAGAGTAATTCTTTTAAAATTGAAACCATATTATAGACATCTTCATAAGAATTATAAATAGGAGCAGGGGCAATTCTAATCACGTTAGGTTCTCGCCAGTCAGCTATTACGCCGGCATTCATTAACTTATTGAATAATTCTTTATTAGCATTTTTAACTTTTATAGAAAGTTGGCAACCTCTTTCTTCAGGATTTCTAGGCGTGATAATTTCAATTTGATCGCCTTCAATTTCTTGCAGCAGAAATTCTAAATATCCAGTTAATTCAACCGATTTTTTTCTGATGTTATCAAATCCGGCTTCATCAAATAAATCTAAGGAAGCTCGAATTGCCGCCATCGATAAAATTGGTGGATTACTTAATTGCCAACCTTCAGCCCCGGGAATTGGATCAAATTCTTGGCGCATATTAAAACGAGTTTGCTTGTTATGTCCCCACCAACCCGCAAAACGTTTTAAGTTAGAATCGTTAGCGTGACGCTCGTGGACAAAACAGCCGCCCAAACTTCCTGGACCGCTATTTAAATATTTATACGAACACCAAACCGCAAAATCGGGTCCGTTTTCGTGCAAATTTGGTTGAATATTTCCCGCACCGTGCGCAAGATCAATTCCTACTTTAGCATTGTGTTGATGACCGAGTTCAGTTATTTTTTTTATAGGAAATGATTGACCTGTGTAATAATTTGTAGAACCGATGAGTAATAAAGCAATTTCATCGCCGTGTTCTTCCATAATTTTTTCAAGATCTTCAAAACGGCAAAGTTCTTCACCTTTTCTTGGCTTCCATAAAATTAAACCTTCTTTTTTATCAAATCCGTGAAAATCTAATTGCGATTCTACTGCATATTTATCTGAAGGAAACGCGTCACTCTCGATAACAATTTTATATTTTTTTGAAGTTGGTCTGTAAAACGAAACCATCATTAAATGAAGATTGGTAGTAAGCGTATTCATCATTACCACTTCACTTGGTTTTGCACCAACAATTTTTGCCATTTTTTCGGTTAAAAATTCGTGGTAAGGCATCCAAGGGTGTTTTGCTTCGGTGTGACCTTCTACACCAAATTTGCTCCAATCATTTAATTCTTCTTGAATATATTTTTGGGTGTTTTTTGGTTGTAAGCCAAGTGAATTTCCGCAGAGATAAACGTGTTCTTTCCCGTTTTTATCAGTAGGAATATGAAATTCTTTTCTGAATTTGTGTAAAGGGTCGTTTTGATCTTGTTCTTTAGCGAAAGCCAAAGTGTTTTCGTATGTAGCTGTTGTCATTTTATAATCTTCAAAAATAGATTTCCTACAAATTTAGGAATAATAAGTGAGTTGGTTTTAGAATGAATTATTGTATTTCAAGATTTGAAAAGTAAAGTTTAAAAGAGCCCGATTCATTTTTATGCATTTTCGCAATTTTTAATCCGTTTAACGTTTGGTAATCTTCCCACGTACTTACTAAAGCTGGTTCGTTTTTTCCTTTTGGATAAAAAGCCCATTCTTGAATTATATAGTTTTTATCCACATAAATTTTATAAGTATCGCCCGGCGTATAGCCTTTTTCATTGTTATATTCAATAGTAATTTCAGCAAGCTTTTGTTGACTTATGGGCGCCGAGATATCTTTTTTTACGGAATGCGAAAAACCTTCGTCCCAAACTAATTGATAAGGAAAAAGCAACCAGTATTTATCATTTATAAAAGCTTGATCTGCTTTTGTAGCCAAACTATCCATCGTTGTTCTGGTGTAACTTACCGTATCGGTAGAACTAAGCATTTCAACTTTATTTTCTTTCGGTTGCCATTTCCACGAACGTTCATAATGACTACTATCTCGATCTACGTTAAATGTGTATTGAAGTTCTTTAATTTTAGACCAGTTTTCTATTCCGTGGGCGTTTGCAACTTTTTGTAGAATATTTTCTTTTTGGGGAGTTTTTTCTTCCGCTTCGGAAGAAGGAGTTGATTTATTCTTACAACTAAAAATAAATAAAGAAAGACAACACAAAAGCAATAGCGATTTACTTTTCATGAAAAAAGATTTGAGCGTTAAAAATAAAAAAACCTCTTGATATTCTCAAGAGGTTTATGATTTGATTATAAAGCGATAGAAATTAATCTACTGCATCTTCTACATCATCTGCAACGTCTTCTGCAGCATCTTCAACTTTATCACCTGTGCTTTCTTCTCTACAGCTTGTAAAAGTTGTAGCTAACGTTCCCATACAAAATAGGATTAAAAATAATTTTTTCATAATTTTTGATTTTAGTTAATTATAAATTTAAGGTCTTCTACCTGTTGCTAATCTATAAAGAATTCCGATAATGGCAAGAACTAAAAGAATATGAATTAAACTTCCTACCGCTTCGCCAAAACCAAAATACCCGATTAGCCAACCAATAATAAGAATTACGACAATAAGCCAAATTAAATCTCTCATGACAATTTTTGTTTTGATTAGTCGAAATAAAAGTAGTAAAATCGCTTTTTGCCACGATATTCTTTAACGCTGAATTAACTAAGTTTTAATAATGATTTGGATTTTCGATAATTTTTTGTGCTCTTTTTTGATGTTTCTTTAAGGTTTCACTATTCATTTTGTCAAGTACGCTCATCATCATATTCATTCGTTGATTATCTTTAAAATGCGCTCTTTTTTCCGCTAGAAAATTCCAGTAAAGTGAATTGAATGGACAAGCGTTTTCGCCTTCTTTTTTATTGACATTATAATGACAGTCTTTACAATAATTGCTCATTTTATTAATGTAACTTCCACTGGAAACATAGGGTTTTGTAGCGACAATTCCACCATCGGCAAATTGGCTCATTCCGCGGGTGTTGGGCATTTCTACCCATTGTATCGCGTCAATATAAATTCCTAAATACCAAGCGTCAACTTCGTCGGGATGTACTTGCGTGAGTAAAGCAAAATTCCCCGTGATCATTAATCGCTGAATGTGATGCGCGTAAGCTTCCTCTAAACTTTGCTTGATAGCGTGATGCAAACAATTCATTTTTGTGTTAGCATTCCAATAAAAATCAGGCAATGAATTTTGATTATCCAGTTTGTTACTTCTTCGGTAACCCGGCATTTCTTTCCAATAAATTCCGCGCATATACTCACGCCAACCTAAAATTTGCCGAACAAAACCTTCAACTTGAGAAATATCGATTTCTTCTTTATTTTCATGATACGTATTAATTACTTTTTCGATCACTTCTTGAGGCGAAAGCATTTTAGAATTCATCGCGAAAGAAAGCCGGGAATGAAAAAGATAAAATTGTTCGGTATGCATCGCATCTTGATAATCGCCAAAATAGGGTAGAAGGTTTTTACAAAAATAATTCAGTACTTTTAGAGAATCGGGACGAGAAGTTGGCCAGTTAAAATTTTTTTCTTGAATCGCTCCAATGGTTTTAATTTTTTGCGCTTCAATTTGTTTCACGATTGTTGACACATCTTTTCTAAAACCTTTTTCGTGTGGAATCTCCGGTTTTCCTTTCCATTTTTTGCGATTGCTTTTATCGAAATTCCATTTTCCGCCTTCAGGATTTTTTTCATTTTGCATTAAAATAGAATATTTTTTTCGCATATCGCGGTAAAAATATTCCATGGTCATTTCTTTTTTTCCTTTGTAAAATTCAGTTAAATCGGTTCGGGAAGTATAAAAATGTTCGGTGTCGAAAACTTCAGTTTCAATTTCTAAATCGGTACAGAAATCTTTAAGTTGTTCATCTAAACGATATTCATCGGGCAATTGATATTCAAACTTTTCAATTTCATATTTATTGATGAGTTGCTGAAGATTTTCAACTAAATCTTGTTTGTTTTCTTTAGCATCAATTTCATAATAAATTACTTGATGTCCTTTTTCTTTTAAGTGCTGATAAAAATTCCGCATTGAAGCAAAAAACGCTACAATTTTCTGAATGTGATGCGTTACATAATCGGTTTCTTGACGCATTTCTGCTAAAAAATAAATGGTATTTTTATCGGTTGAAGAAAACCAAGAATGTTTGTGGTTTAGTTGATCGCCAAGGAGAAGCCGAAGTTTTTTCATATTAAAACAATTCTTTTTGTCCGCCTAACCAAGTTTGTTGATATTTCTGGTTAGGATCGTAGCGTTTTGCTTGACTTTGAATATTAAATTTTCGATCGCGTGGATCGTTACCCACGCCACTATTATACATCCAGTTTCCCCAATTGCTGTGGACATCATAATCGACCAATAAACTTTCAAAATACGCGGCGCCAATTCGCCAATCTTGTTTTAATTCTTTCGCCCAAAAACTGTTTACATTTTGCCTGCCGCGATTGCTCATAAAACCAGTTGTGGCAATTTCTTTCATATTTGCATTTACAAAAGGCTCTTTTGTTTCTCCGTTAATCCAATTTTGGAGCGTTTTTTTATCGTAATTCCAATCGAGTTTTTTGTTTAAAATTCCGCTGAGCTGAAAAATTTTATTGCCGTGTTTTAAGGAAATATATTTAAAAAAATCGCGCCAAATTAATTCGAAAATTAACCAATACGTACTGTCATTTTTTTCAATTTGCTTTTCAAATTTTTTAACTTCCCAATAAATTGTTTTTGCTGAAATACTTCCGTTTGCTAACCAAGCCGAAAGTTTAGAACTGTAATCTGCTCCTAAAAGTTGGTTGCGCGTTTCTTTATAATGTTGCAGTTGACACGTTTTCCAAAAATAATGCTGAATTCTTTTTAGCGCTTCATCTTCGCCACCTTTAAACGTAAAAGCGCTTCGCGAATCTATTTGAAAATTTTGTAAACTTAAATTTTCTAAGGTTGGAATTGTAGTTGTGTTTTCTCCGAGAAAATTTTCATCTTGAGGTTGAGGTAAACTTTCTGGCGGACGGACATTTACGTGATATTCGCATTTTTTTCTAAAGTTGGTAAATACTTCAGGAATGTTTTGAAAATTCTCGTACGGAATATCTTCCGGGTGAAATAAAAACTGATTATAGCTTTCCTTAAATTTTACTTTCGGTAGAATTTCTGCAACTTTTTGCTGAATATAGATTTCTTCTTGCGTCCACTCTTTTTGTAGAAAAATTTCTTCAATTGAATATTTTTCAGCTAAAGATTTAAAAACTTTTTCAGGATAATCGTGATATAAAAATAAATCTACATTCAGCTTTTCTTTTAAATTCTGCTGAAGGTTTTTTACGGTTTCTAGTAAAAATTGCGCTCTAAATTTCTCTGTTTTTTTAAAGCCGAATTCAGTTTCTTCAAAATTTCTTGGGTCGAAACAATAAACCGCAATTACTTTTTTAGAAGTTTTCATTGCATTGGTGAGCGATGAATTATCATGAATTCGCAAATCGTTTCTAAACCAAACTACATTACAGGATTGCTTTTGTTTTTCAGGCATTTTTTACTACAACTGGATAATCAAGATTTAAATATTCTGTGGTTTACTTTAATATTGAAGTGCTATTTTTTTTCGTTCGAAATAGAAGTAACTTTTTCATCGGGTCGCGCGTAAGCAAAGCGGTCTAAAAGATGTGTTTCTGCATAACCATCTAAACCATTTATGGCAACACTTTCTGCTTTTTCGAGATTAAGCCAACCGTCTTCTTGCTGAATGTTTTCATCGAAAAAAAGATGTTCTATTTCTCCAATTATAAGTCGGCAGTCGTTTTCTTTTATGAAATAATAATTGACCATTTTACAACCGATTTGAATTTTTGCTTCTTTTACAAATGGCGGGTAAAAGTTCTTTTTATATTCTTCAGTTAAATTGGTTTTGTTGAATTCAGAAACGGTTCCGTCGTATTTTGCGGAAGTATGATGTGCTTCTTCTATAATATCTTTATGGACGTGATTTACCGTAAATTGCTGCGTAGAAACCAAATTATCGTAGGTGTTTCTGTCGACAGAAGTGGGTCGTAAAATAAAACCGAGCAAGGGCGGATTGCTTCCTAAATGTATAACCGAACTAAAAATTGCCACGTTCGTAATTTCATCTTTAGATTTTGTGGCAATTAAGTTAGCCGATTTGTAACCGCTTAAACTGTTAATTAGGTTTACGCGAAATAATTTTTCTAAATCTTCTATCTTTTCTCTATTAAGATATTCCATCCTGCAACTTTTTTATTTAAAGTTAAGTTTTGAAGAAAGCAATAAAGTTAATTTTAATGTAAAAGATTAAATTCTATGAAGATGCTTGTTTATTGATTTTCTAATTTATTTATGCGCATTTCATAATCTTCCATCGCTTCACGAATTGCATCGACATTGTCTGAAGCTTTTTGATGCGCTTTGTCCATTGTTTTTTCTAATTCTTTATCGGGATGCTGAAATAAATCGGTAATTACATGATTTATTTTATCGATAATACTTTCTTGACTGTTTTTAATGTCTTCTAGTTTGTTAAGTGTAGATCGCATTTGATCTAATTTTTCCTGATCCATTTTTATTGAAATTTGATTATTTCTTTAAAATACAGTTTTTTTGAGGTATAATTTGAATGATTAACTAATATTTATAGGTTGTTGAAATAAAAAAAGCTCCAACGAATTGAAGCTTTTTATGAATTTCTTGAAAAGAATTATTTTTTGTTTTCCTGTTTTTTTATCGTCTTTTCATTGTAATCTACTTTGTTGGTTTTCTCGTTTCGATTCCCAATTTCATTTAAAGGTTTATCAGAATCTTTTCTCTTTTTGTGGTTGTCTTCAATTCCTCCCATAATTTTTTTATTTAAAGATAAATAGAAGTTGAATTAATTTTTACTAACGAGATTGTAAAATCCTGTTAAGAATTTTTAATGCATTCAATTGCATCTTCTAAACTTGGAAATTTTTTTATCACGCCTTCAAAGAATTTTTGTTCGAAGAGAAAATTTAGTTTAGCCATACGTGTTTTTTCAATAATAAAATAGGCTTTTACTTTTCTATGAGAACGACGTACATTAACCCAAATGGTAGGATCTATGGCATAGCTGTTAATTTTGTTAGAAACATAATACGGAGCAAAATCTTGCGGGTAAATAGAATCTACAACTGCTAAAACCTCTTTGGCATTTTCCCAGGTATAAGTTACGTCGTCAGCAATTTCAGCGACAATAAATCTTTTGAAGAAATAAAATTTTCCGAATTCAAATTCATGAAATTCTAGCGCTTCTTTTATATATTTTGAATCGCTCATTTTCATAAAACTTGCTTTTTTACGGAAGTTGAAGTAAGCCAGTTTTCTATAAGTTCTTTACCGAATTCTGTAAGAATAGATTCTGGATGAAATTGAACGCCTTTTACATCAAAAAATCTGTGTCGTAACGCCATTACAATTCCGTTTTCATCGGTTGCAGTAACTTCAAGACAATCGGGTAATTTTTGAGAAGCAACCCAAGAATGATAGCGTCCTACTGAAAATTGCGCAGGTAAATTTTTAAAAAGTTCTTCATCTGAAACTTTTACGTGTAACCTTGAAGCAACACCGTGATAAACGCTTTCTAAATTTTCAAGTTTTCCGCCGTAGGCTTCTGCAATTGCTTGCTGACCTAAGCAAACTCCTAAAATAGATTTTGTGGCGCCGTATTTTTTTATAATGGAAATTAAATTTTTAGTTTCTCGCGGAACGCCGGGACCGGGCGAAAGAATAATCTTCTGGAAATCCTCAATGTCATCTAACGAGATTTTATCGTTTCTCACGACCGTTACGTGTTTATCGAAAGCTTCTAAATAATGTACCAAATTGTACACAAACGAGTCGTAATTATCGATTACTAAAATTTCTTCCATGCTATAAATTAAAAAACTGCTCCAAAAGTACAAGGTTTAACTTGACTTTGAAGCAGTTTTAGTTGAATTCTATTAATAGTCGATTCAATTAGAACTTTAACGAAACGTCTAATTTAAATTCATCATAAATCGTGTTGTCTCCTAAATTATCGAAGAAACTTCCTGATCCATAACGAATTCCGTATTTTGTACGATCTACAGTTAAGGTTGTTGTTGCTGAATCTCCTTCCATTTTAAGGTCGAATGTAATTGGGTTTGTTTTTCCTTTAATGGTAAGATCTCCGGTAATTCCGTAAACATTTCCTTTTTTAGCAGCGTTTTTAATCTCTAAAGTTGCAGTATCATAATTATTTACGCCAAAGAAATCATCAGAATTTAAGTGACCTTCTAATTTTTGTTTTCCTTCTCCTGAAAGATCGGTTACCGTAATTGTGCTCATATCGATAGTGAATTTTCCGCCTGTAATTTTTTCACCGTCCATAAGTAAATAACCATCTTTAAATTGAATAGTTCCGTTATGAGAACCTGTGAGTTTTTCTCCGGTCCATTCAACTTTACTTTCGTTTACATCGATTTTTTTCTTTTCCACTGTGTTTGATTTAAAAGCAATTAATGCAAAAATTAATGCGGTAGCTCCAAAGCCTTTTAAAATTGTTGTTTTCATTTTTTGTTTATTTAAATAGTTGTGAATAATTCTTCTTTCGATTTTCTTACTTTCGCTAAGTGTTGATAATCATCTTCCATACTGCGGTAACCTACAGCAGCAATTACAGCAGTTGTTAAACCTTTTTCTTTTAGGTTTAAAATTTTATCGAAACCTTCTGCGCTAAAACCTTCCATTGGGCTGGCGTCAATTCTAAATGTTGCAGCGGCACTCAATAAATTTCCTAATGCGATGTACGCTTGTTTTGCTGCCCAAATTTGTTGTTGCTCTTTTGGAAGTTGTAAAGTGGTATTTTCGATCATGTTTTTATAACCTTCCAGCTCTTTTTCTTCCATTCTTCTTGTTTTCGCCGTGTTAGAAATAAATTTATCTAAATGTTCCTGATTAAATTCAGTATAAGCGGCGAAAATTAGCAATTGGGAAGCTTCTGTAATTTGCGGTTGATCCCAAGCTTCTTTCCGAAGTTTTTTTCTTATTTCTTCATCTTCGATTACCAAAATTTTGTAGGGCTGTAAACCGTAAGATGAAGCCGACAAGCGCAACGCTTCTTTTAGGTTTTCTAAATTTTCTTCACTTAACTTTTTGCTTTCGTCGTAACGTTTTGTGGCGTATCTCCAGTTGAGGTTTTCTAAATATTTTTCCATAATTATTTATCGTTTAATTTTTCTAGTAAACTGTTGAGTTGTGTGATTTCGTTTTGGTTAAGATTTTGTGTGATCTCTTTTTCTTTATCTTCAATTAACGGGTCGATTTCCGCTAATAATTTCAGTCCTTTTTCGGTGATGAAAATTTCTACTTTTCTCCTGTTTTCTTCACAAATGCATCGATCTACTAAATTCTTCTCAATTAATTTATCTACAAGTCGCGTAGTGTTACTCATTTTATTTACCATTCGATCTTGAATAGTTTGCAAGTTGGCCGGTTTTCCTTTTTGACCTCTTAAAATTCGCAATACATTAAATTGTTGTATCGAAACTTCAAAAGGCTTTAAAGCCGAATTTATTTGCGAAGAAGACTCGTTAGCAATTATTTGTAAAAGAATAACAAGTTTCTTCTGGTCAGATAATTTTGCGCTGGTTTTTAAAATTTCTTCAATCTTCATTGTATAAACAATATTTGTATGTACAAATGTAATTCAATTTCTGCTTGTTTTTATTAAATGAATGTTAATATTTCCTTTTTGTTTTAAATTGATATAGTCTAAAAGCAGATAAAGATTAAACTCCTGTTAAAAGCTACTTCCGAGACAAAATATTAATTAATTTTAGTCTTTAAATAGCGACTAAGAATGAAAATTTTGTGGAGTTTAATGCTGCTTTTTACATTGGTAAATTGTAAGTCCGATAGTGAGAAGAAAAAACAAAACGAAGACTTTAGCATCGAAACTTATAATTTTTCTGAATTAGAAAGTTTTCTTCATAAAAAAGACGACAAACTTTATGTGGTGAATTTTTGGGCAACTTGGTGTAAACCTTGTGTAGAAGAATTACCATATTTATTGAAATTGAGTGAAGAAAAAAACATTGAATTAATTTTAGTGAGTCTCGATTTACCAAATATGAAAGAATCGCAGTTAAAGCCATTTCTGCAAAAACACAATATAAAGGAAAAGGTGATTTTACTGGACGATCCCAATAGTAACGCCTGGATTCCTAAAGTTGATAAAAATTGGCAAGGCGCGATTCCCGCAACCAAAATATATAAAAACGATAATTCTAAATTTATAGCGAGACCGTTTAGAAATTATGAAGAGTTATTAGATGAAGTAGAACAAATGATGTAGCTTATGAGAACCCTAAAAATACTTACCACCTCAGCTGTAGTAGTTGTAATTACAGCTTTTAGCTTTAATACTGTATTCGACGAAAATGAAAACTCCAATTCTTCTGAAAATGGTTACAAAATTGGTGATGTAGCTGAAGACTTCAGTTTAAAAAATATTGATGGGAAAATGCTCTCGCTTTCCGATTTCCCCAATGCCAAAGGATTTATAGTTACTTTTACGACCAATCATTGTCCGTATGCAAAAGCTTATGAAGACCGAATTATTAAGCTCGATAAAAAATTCAAAAACAAAGGTTACCCCGTTATTGCCATAAACCCTAACGATCCCACAAAAAACGAAGAAGATAGTTTTGCAAATATGCAACTTCGTGCACGCCAAAAAGGTTTTACATTTCCCTATTTAATAGATGAAGGACAACAAGTTTATCCTAAATTTGGCGCCACCAAAACCCCTCACGTTTATATTTTAGAAAAGGAAAATGGTGAAGCGATAGTTCGATATATTGGTGCGATAGACGATAATTATCAAGATGAAAGCGCCGTAAATCAACATTTCGTGCAAAATGCTGTAGATGCTTTGTTAAACGGAAAAGAAGTAAAACCTAAAACCACAAAAGCAATAGGTTGTAGCATAAAATAATTTAAATATTTTACTTTTGTATCTATATAGAAAAATATACTTATGAAAGATATCAATCAAGAAGAGTGGAGAAAATTAATTTCTACTGATGAAAATGCTGAAATATTAGACGTTAGAACACCAGAAGAATATGACGAGGGATATATAAAAGACGCAAAACTAATCGATATTCAGCAACCACAAGTTTTTATGGATGAAGTTGAAAAACTTGATAAATCTAAAAATTATTACATTTATTGCCGTTCCGGAGGAAGAAGTTCACAAGCTTGTCAAATTTTAAATCAAATGGGTTTTGAAAATACCTATAATTTAATAGGAGGATTTTCAAAATGGGAAGGCGAAAAACAAACTTCTTAAGAATGATTAAAAAGTTAACTTGTTTTTTAATATTGCTAATTTTTGTTGTGGGTTGTAAAGAAAAACAACAAGAAGATTTATCTACTATTCAAATGGTTTCTTCCGATGAAATGGAAGAATTAATGCAACAAGAAAAAACCCAATTAGTAGATGTTAGAACTGAAAAAGAATTTGAATCTGGTCATTTAATAGGAGCTCAAAATATTGTCTACGATGAAAATTTCTTAGAAAAATTAGAAAGTTTAGATAAAAATAAGCCTGTTGCGGTTTATTGTCATTCTGGCGGAAGAAGTGAAAAATGCGCAGAAATTTTAAAGAAAGCAGGTTTTAAAAAAATCTATGATTTAGAAGGCGGAATCACTCAATGGGAATATGATAAAAAAGATACCGTTAAGTAATTAAAAAATTATAACTACATACAAAGCCTCAGAATAATTTTTATTCTGGGGCTTTTTTCATAATAATCTAATGATTTGTAACATTATGATTAAAATTTAGTCATTATGTTTATAATCTAAATTTTACTGTAATGAAAAAAAAATATTTTCTCCTCCTTGCTGTTGCTTTTATGCTCTTATTTTCTTCAAATAAAGTAAATGCTCAAGAGATAAATTCAGAATTTAATAAAATAATAAACGATTTAATTGAAAATTATAATCAGCAGAATTACCAAGCGATTAGAAAAGATTTTTCTGATCATTTGGGAACGGTTTTTAATGAAACAACCACCACTCAAATGTTCAGCGGACTCTATACTGATTTAGGTAAAATCGTGAATCGGAAATCTTCAGAAATTAAAAGTCCTTATGAAATAGATGTGCTGGTAGTTTTTGAAATAAATGCCGAAGAGTTGGTAATCAGTTTTACCTTTAGTGATAAAAATGAAATTCTCGGTTTAAGTCTTTATTCGCCTGAAGCGACTAAAATTAATTATCCTGAAATTACCAAATCGACCACCATTGAAGAAATTGCAGCGCCTTATGTTGAAAAAAATAAAAATTCCAGTTTAATTATTGGTATTTATGATAATGGAGAAGAAAAATTTTTAAAGTTCGGAAAAAATAAAAATAGTGATGCTTTCAACATAAATTCCATTTACGAAATTGGTTCTGTCACCAAAACCTTTACCGCTACTATTTTAGCAATAATGGTAGAAAATGGAGAGATGAATTATGACGATCCAATATCGAACTATTTACCAGATTCAATTCCAAAACTCATCAAGCCAAACGGAAAAGAAATTACCTTAGAAGATCTTGCAACACATACTTCAGGTTTACCAAGACTCCCGGAAAATTTAGAAAAAACAATAAAAAATCCGTTAAATCCTTATGCTAATTATAGTTTAGAAAACCTTTACGATTATTTACAAACTGTAAAAGTAGGAACGTCAAACTATGAATATTCTAACTTAGGAATGGGTTTATTAGGAGAAATTTTAGCTACACATTCTAAAATGACTTATAAAGAACTTGTGAAGAAATATATTACAGAAGAATTAGGTATGAATAATACTGAGATTAAATTATCAGAAGTTCAACAAAAAAACTTTCTAAAAGGCTATAATATTGAAGGGCAATTAACCCCACATTGGGATTTTAAAACGCTCGAAGGTGCTGGGGCGATTCGATCTACAGCAAAAGATATGATGAGTTATTTAAAAGCTAATCTAGGAATAAACGCTAATAATTTAAAAGATATTTTAGCTAAAATACATAAAAGAAGAAATCAAGAAACTGCTTTAGGCTGGCATTTAATGCAATTTAACGCAAATGAAATTGTATGGCATAATGGAGCAACCTATGGATTTTCAAGCTTTATAGCTTTAGATGAAACCAATCAAAAAGGCATTTTTATACTTTCTAACTCAGGAAATATAGTAGATGAAATGGGAATAGCATTGCTAGAATTAATCGATCTGCAAAATTAATTATTATTGAAAAAGTACTTAATTAAATATACGAATTAAGAAATGGAGTTATTCATTTTATTAAAAAGCCCTTCAAAATTTGAAGGGCTTTTTTTTACTCTTTTAAATTTTCACTTTTAATGTGAAAAGAATCGGTTTCTTTAGAATAATAGAGGTAGCGCGTTGAGTTCTGAGTAAAAGCTAGTGTAGCTTCTTTAATTTTTCTATTATCGTCTAAAGGCTTAATATAAATTTCTTTATCTATTTTCTTTCGCTCTGGTTTGGCTTCATCTGTAGAAACTGAAAAGTCTGTATCAATTAAAAGTTGAATTGATTTATGTTCTTTCTTGGTATAAATATTTTCATTATCAGAATAAGAAGAAACATTAGGACCGTAATTCATCATTTGCATTTGTTGATGTTGTTGCATCATTTGCTGTTGAAACATCATTTGTTGATGTATAAACCAATGATGGAACCACCAATTGTAGTTATAATTATAAGTACGAGTATCTACATAATCTATGGTAACAAGCATTTTTTTATCTTCGGTAGTATTTACTGTTCCTGTTAAACCATTACGATTACGTGAAGAATCTTTAATGAAATCGTCTAAAATATCTTTATCAATAGTATTTTGTAAACTTTTTCTAAGGCTATTATCCATCAATTTACTACCCGTATTAACATCATAAGATTGTAAACTAATATCTTCTTTATCGTTTATAAATAGAAAGCTTTTGTCTTTATAAATGTAAGAGTTTACGTCTTTTACTTTATCAAAACCACTAATTTCAATATTTTGAAAATGAGGTTCTTCTTTTTTATCTGGATTTAATTGAAGCGTTTTATAAATGTCTTCAGAGGTATAGTCAAAAACAAGTTTATTATTACTGAAGTATAATTTAGACTCGTTCACAGATCCGTTTTCTACAAACTCTTTTGTGTTTATGACTTCCGGTTTCTTGTCAAAAATAGTTTCGAAATCTTCTAAATTTTCGCCTTCAAAATTATAATTAACTTCAGAACTTGTATCACTGTTTTTAATCGTTACTAATTTTAATTCCGGGTTATCATCTTCTCTATTTATTAAAATACTTTTATCAGTTAAGCGAACTATCAAATAACTATTTTTAAAAGGCTGCTTACTACGTTTTTGAAAGTTATTTTGCGTATTGATGTCAATAATATGCAGTTCGTTTTCATCTTCACCTTCGGCGCTAACTAAGAGCGATAAGTTTGAACTTTCTTGTTCAAAATGATAAGAAACAATAGTTGGTTCTTCCATAAAACTTACTTCGTCTAAAGCCTTAATTTGTTGATTCTGATCTATAAAAAAAGGTTTAATACGGTAGTCATCCTTATTTTTATCTTTAAAAATAATCATGTGCACAGAAAACTCTTGATTAATATCGCCGGAAAATGTGCCGATTAATTTTTGTTTTTTCTCGAGTTTAAAAGTGATTTCGTCGGTTGCGTATAATAATCCGCTTGAAAATACAAGCAAGGAAAGAAATAGTAGAGTAATTTTTTTCATATAATTTATTAGTTAAAAATTATGAGTTTTCTAAAGTAGAAAAAATGATTTCAAATTGCACGGTTTTAGAAAATTATTATAAAGCGTGATTTCTAATAGTTTAATAAATATGAAGTGATTTTAAACAAAAAACGCCACTATTTTAAAATAGTGGCGTTTTCTATAGTGGAGTCGGGGAGACTCGAACTCCCGTCCAAACAAGCAATTCAATAGCTTTCTACACGCTTAGTCTTCGTTTGGTTGTCGATGCAAGACCGGCCGAAAACCACCAATCTTACACGTATTCTCACTTAAATTTCAAAACTGCATCAAGACCCTGCAGTTTCTATATTTACTTTATCGGTGCCTCAACTGTGAGTGCCGTAAATCAAGGCGCTCACGAGACATCTTGGCTCCCTGTCTTACAGGGACTAAGGTATCCTACTATAATTCAGATTACGCAGCCAAGGCGTAGTTATTCTCGCCGTTTAAAAAAGTCTGAAATATGAGATTTACGAGCTATATCCCAGCGCTCGGCGTGCTTACCATTCAATTAGACTCGCTGTCAAAACCAAATCGACCCCAGTAAAAAAAGAACTTTTAAAAAATTTTGGGCGTTCCGTCTGCTTTTTCAAGCATCCGGCGGGCTATCCGTTACAATTCCTCATCTCTACCGAGATTCCGGGATTTTCACTTCTATCCCTAACGCAAGTGCAAAGCTACAAAGAAAATCATATATTTACACAGTAATCTAACTTCAAAAGCTATACCATTTGTATGAAATTAGGAATAATTAAAGAAAGAAAAACTCCACCCGATAGAAGAGTCGTTTTCTCACCCGAAAAATTAAGCGAATTAGTTCAAAAATTCCCCAAAACAGAAGTAATCGTAGAATCATCACCAATCCGAATATTTTCAGACGAAGCTTATAGAAAAGAGGGTTTCACGGTTACTGAAGATTTGTCAGACTGCGATGTTTTATTGGGCGTAAAAGAAGTTCCTATTTCAGCATTAATCCCTAATAAAAAATATTTTTTCTTTTCTCACACCATCAAAAAACAACCCTATAACCGAGAGCTTTTACAAGCAATTTTAAAGAAAAATATAGAATTATACGATCATGAAACCATTACAGATCCTAAAGGAAACAGATTAATAGGTTTTGGACGTTATGCAGGAATTGTAGGTGCTTACAACGGTTTCAGAGCTTTAGGGCTTCGCGATAAATTATTCGATTTACCAAAAGTTGAAACTCTGGCAGATTATAAAAGTGTAGTGAAAGAGCTTAAGAAAATAAAATTACCATCAATAAAAATTCTTTTAACCGGTAGCGGAAAAGTAGCCAACGGAGCAAAAGAAATTTTAGAACATTTAGAAATTAAAGAAATAAACGTCCAAGATTATTTAGTAAATAATTTTGAAGAACCCGTATTCTGCCAAATAGATGTGTTAGATTACAACAAAAGAAAAGATCAAAAATCTGTCGATAAATACGATTTCTATAACCATCCTGAAGAATATGAATCTGACTTTATGCGTTTTGCAGAAGTTTCAGATATGTTTATCGCCGGTCATTTTTATGGAGATGGAGCGCCATATTTATTTACACGCGAAGATGCAAAGAAACCGGAATTCAACATAAATTTAATCGCAGATGTAAGTTGCGATATTGATGGGCCGGTAGCTTCAACAATTCGTCCTTCAACCATCGAAAATCCATTTTATGGCTATGATCCACAAACGGAAAAAGAAGTAGCTTACGATGCTGAAAACGCAATTACCGTAATGGCTGTAGATAATTTGCCTTGCGAATTGCCTAAAGACGCGAGTGAAGGTTTTGGTGAAATGTTTTTAGAACACGTAATTCCCTCATTTTATAATAATGATCGCGACGGAGTATTAGCACGTGCAAAAATGACTTTCAACGGAAAATTAACCCCACGTTTCGCCTACTTGCAAGATTTTGTGGATGGTAAAGAATAAGAATTAAAAACTATTTACCGTTTTACGAATTGCTACCAAATTACTCAAAAGTTTTTCTAAATATTGAAGATCAAGCATATTGGCACCGTCACTTTTTGCGTTTGCAGGATCAAAATGTGTTTCAATAAATAAACCATCAACGTTATTTACCACGCCTGCGCGAGCAATCGTTTCAATCATATCGGGTCTTCCACCAGTAACACCGCTACTTTGGTTAGGTTGTTGTAAGGAATGCGTTACGTCTAAAACAGTAGGCGCAAATTCACGCATGGTAGGAATACCTCGGAAATCTACTATCATATCTTGATAACCGAACATCGTCCCGCGATCGGTAACCATAACTTGTTCATTATTACAATCGGTTACTTTTTTAACCGCGTGTTTCATACTTTCAGGACTCATAAATTGTCCTTTTTTCAAGTTAACTACTTTTCCGGTTTCTGCTGCGGCAACTACCAAATCGGTTTGGCGGACTAAAAATGCAGGAATTTGCAAAACATCTACATATTCTGCAGCGAGTTGCGCATCACTGCTTTCGTGAATATCAGTGACAGTTGGAATATTAAAGGTTTCTGAAACTTTCCGAAGAATTTTTAATGCTTTTTCATCACCAATTCCAGTAAAACTATCTATTCTACTTCGGTTAGCTTTTTTAAAACTTCCTTTAAAAATATAAGGAATTTCAAGTTTGTCGGTAATTTCTACCACACGTTCTGCGATACGTAAAGCCATATCTTCATTTTCTATGGCACACGGACCAGCTAAAAGAAAAAAGTTACCAGAATTTGTATGTTTTAATTGCGGAATTTGTTTAAGATTCATAGCATATATTTTTGAAATACAAAGATACATTATTTACAAAAGGCACCAATTTTTTAGGATGCTCTAAACCTTTCTTCAGCTGATTTTTTATTATCTTAAATCCTTAAATAAAAGGTATGAAATATCTCGGTTTTTTTCTAGCAATTTTTTTCTTGAACTCCTGCGTAAGCGTACCAAAAGAAGCTCCAGAATTGTCACAGAGTTTAGGAAATGAGCTTCAAGCTTTAGAAAATTCACATCTTAATCTGATACATTTATTTTTTAAAAATGAACGTGAAGAAGTTCGAGAATTTATAGATAACGAATGGCTTCCGTTATTTGCCACGAATTTTTTTAAAGAACCTGCTATAGAAAATGTCTGGCAGCAAGTTGTAACTTCAGGCAATGAAGAAGACCGATTGCAATTTATTGTGAGAACTGCGCCAAAACTTCAGCAACAAATCAATTTAAAATATCAAGAATTAATCACGCCTTTAAATCAACTGGAAAATAAGTTAACAAGTACCATTCGAGCAAAATATTCTAACGCAAAAAGTATAAATCAAAGTCTGACTTCCTATTTATATTCCGCTTCTAAAGTAGAAGAAAACAGACGACGTTACATGAATATGGTTGGGATTTCTGAAGATGAAAATGAAGAATTTTTAAATGAAACCGAACAGTTAACCGAACAACTTTTAAGCGGAGCAGAAACTGCGCAAGAAGCAGAAGAGAAAATTGAAGCGTATAAAGAAAAATTAGAAGAAATTTTAGCTAAATTATAGTATTATGGCAAAGAAAACTACAAAAATTGATTGGGAAGATTTTGATAAAAAAGTAGCAAAAGCTTCCATAAGCGCCGCTGAAAAAACCGATGCAGCATTAGCTATAAAATTAGCTTCAATTACTAGTTTAACCACTAAAGAAATTCAAGAAATTTTTCCTGAAAAAGCTGATGTTGAACGTTTTTCTGAACTGATGAAAATTGTAAAATCAAGTACTTCTAGAAATAATAAGGTAAATAAAATTGTAGAAAATTCAGAAAAATTTGCCGGAATATTGGTCGATTTACTAGGGAAATATTTTTAAAAAATGGCAAAAGAATTTTTAGAAGGTGAGCAGCTTACAGAACTTGTTCAAAGAGCTCGAAAACTAAGGGAAGAAGGTAAGATTTTTTCTGATATTGTAGATGAAGAAGGTAATCAATATGTAGATTTAGTTCAAGAAGGCGGCGGCGTTTTAGGAATTGGTTTGGTAGGTTACGTCTATATTTTAGAACAAGCCGGAATTCGGTTTTATAGTTTAGGCGGAACTTCAGCTGGGGCAATTAGTACATTATTAATGGCTTCTGTAAAGAAAATTGGCGACCCGGTAGCGATTTCAATTTTAACGATTTTAAGCGAAAAAAACTTATTTGATTTTGTAGATGGACCAAGCGGAATTAAAAAATTAATTCAGAAAAGAATTGAAGGAAAAACCGGTCTTTTTTGGGATTTGCTTTGGAACGGATGCAAAATTTACCATTCTATAAAAAATAAATTAGGTCTAAATCCGGGTAACAGCTTCGAAAATTGGTTCAAGAAAATGTTGGAGCAACATAAAATTTTCAATTTAAAAGATTTATACGATCATCGAAAATCGACTTCAACTTTAAAAAATAGAATTGATGAAAACGCAATTATAACCCCGGCGCGATTAGCAATAATCACTTCTGAAATTACTACGCATACTAAAGTAGATTTGCCGCGAATGGCAGATTTGTATTGGCAAAATGTTGAAAATGTTTCTCCCGCAGAATTTGTAAGAGCTTCGATGTCTATTCCTTTTTTCTACGAACCTTATGTGAAAAAAAATATTCCGAATTCCGGGGAAAACGCCACTAAATTGTGGCAAGAAATGGCAGGATATTACGGTGAAATTCCGCCTTCGGTAAAATTTGTAGATGGCGGTTTGTTATCTAACTTTCCGATAAATATTTTTCATCGTCCGGGCGTTCCTTCGCGACCCACGTTTGGCGTTCGATTAAGCACCTACCGAAAAAGTTATAGCGAAACCGATTCGTTTTTTAGTTATTCTTGGGCAATCATAAGTACGATGCGGCAAATTCATGATTATGATTTTATTCATCGAAATCCAGATTATAAACAACTAATTTGCAATATCGAAGCCGATGAAGATTTTAATTGGCTAAATTTTGATATGAAGCAAGCGCGACAAAAAGAGTTATTTTTACTAGGGGCAGAAAAAGGAATTGAGTTTTTAGAAAAGTTCAATTGGGAAACTTATAAGAAAACTAGAGAAAAAATAATCTAAATTGAATTAATTTTTAATAATAATAGTTTGTTGATGTGCAGTATTACATTCTTTAAGTTGTTCAACATTTCTTAGTACTATTTCATCTATATTATCTTGAATTTCTTCTTCGGTATAGTTATCGAATAAATAATCTGCATAGCATTCGCAAATTTTTTAGCATCCGTATTATTTATTTTCTTGTTAGTTTTTTGAATACAGCCAAGCATTACAGATTTTTGGAAAGTAGTTTCACCATAAAATAAATTATATCTATAAATAAAGAAAATAACTAACAAGAATAAAATTAAAAACATTCCTCCAATTATATAAATAGCTCTTTTCATTATTTAAGATAGTAAATTTAAAATTCGGTTACTTCAGTTTTTCTTCTTCTCTTTAATTCAAATAAAACAACTAGAGGAAGTGGGATTAAGGCAAGTGTGATTACTAACATTGTCATATGCGAAAAAAATTCAGCTTGTCTTACAAGTAAAGCTATTATAGCGATTGAAATAGGAATTATTCGTAAAATTTTAGTAGGAATTTTCTTTACGTATTTATTCATAGAATTTAAATATTTCAAAATATACCACGTGCAAATATATAAAAAGCTGTTACTTCTTCAAAAAGGCTTAAAAAATTTTGATGTAATAAATTGAAAATCAAATAATAGTTATCTTTTTAAGTTCGAAAATAAATTTGTGTAAATCATTTTCAGAAAATAAAAAATATAGTATTGTAAACAGAAAATAAAGCCTACATTTGCAGCCTTTTAAATAAGGCTTTTATGACAGCTATAAGAAATATCGCAATTATTGCACACGTTGACCACGGTAAAACTACTTTGGTTGATAAAATTATGTACCACTGCCGCCTGTTTCGTGACAACGAAAACACAGGAGATCTTATTTTAGATAATAACGATTTAGAGCGCGAACGTGGAATTACCATTACTTCCAAAAACGTATCGGTAACCTACAAAGACACAAAAATTAATATTATTGATACTCCTGGTCACGCCGATTTTGGTGGAGAAGTAGAGCGTGTTTTAAACATGGCAGACGGAGTTTTACTATTAGTTGATGCTTTTGAAGGACCAATGCCACAAACGCGTTTTGTACTTCAAAAAGCAATCGATTTAGGTTTAAAACCTTGCGTGGTTATCAATAAAGTAGATAAAGAAAACTGTACTCCAGACGAAGTTCACGAAAAAGTTTTTGACTTAATGTTTGAGCTTGGCGCAGAAGAATGGCAGTTAGATTTTCCAACCGTTTACGGTTCAGCTAAAAATAACTGGATGAGCGACGATTGGAAAAATGAAACCAAAAATATCGAGCCATTATTAGATATGGTTATCGAACATATTCCGGGTCCTAAAGTAGATTCTGAAGGAACACCGCAAATGTTAATTACTTCATTAGACTTTTCATCGTTTACAGGTCGTATTGCAATCGGAAGATTACAACGTGGAATTCTAAAAGAAGGAATGCAAGTTTCGTTAGTAAAACGCGATAAAAGCATCAAAAAAGCGAAAATTAAAGAATTGCACGTTTTTGAAGGTTTAGGAAGAAGAAAAGTAGAAGAAGTTATAGCCGGAGATATTTGTGCGATTGTTGGTTTAGAAGGTTTCGAGATTGGTGATACGATTGCTGATATCGAAAACCCTGAAGGTTTAAAAACCATTGCGATTGATGAGCCGACAATGAGTATGTTATTCACCATTAACGATTCGCCTTTCTTTGGAAAAGACGGGAAGTTTGTGACTTCACGACATATTAAAGATCGTCTTTTTAAAGAATTAGAAAAGAATTTAGCACTTCGTGTAGAAGAAACCGACAGCGCAGATAAATTTAATGTATTTGGTCGTGGCGTACTTCACTTATCAGTTTTAATTGAAACGATGAGAAGAGAAGGTTACGAATTACAAATCGGTCAGCCGCAAGTTATTATACGTGAAATAGATGGCGTAAAATGTGAACCTGTTGAAGAGTTAACCATTGATTTACCGGAAGACGTTTCAGGAAAAGCCGTAGAAATGGTAACTATGCGAAAAGGTGAAATGCTAAGTATGGAAGCTCGTGGCGATCGAATGGTTTGTCAATTTATGATACCGTCACGCGGAATTATCGGTTTACGTAACCAATTGCTTACAGCAACTGCAGGAGAAGCAATTATGGCGCACCGTTTTAAAGAATATCAACCTTTAAAAGGAGATATTCCACAGCGTTTAAACGGTTCGTTAGTTTCTATGGAAAAAGGAACCGCAATTCCTTATTCAATTGATAAATTACAAGATCGCGGAAAATTTTTCGTAGATCCGGGTGAAGATATTTACGAAGGACAAGTAATTGGTGAAAACTCTCGTCAAGATGATATGACGGTAAATATTACCAAAACTAAAAAACTTTCGAACGTACGTTCTTCTGGAGCAGATGATAAAGCGAAAATTGTTCCGGCAATTAAATTCAGTTTAGAAGAAGCCTTAGAATATATTCAGAAAGATGAATATGTTGAGGTGACTCCAAATCACTTACGAATTCGAAAAGTTTATCTTACTGAAAACGAACGTAAGCGTAATAAGATTATTTAAGAAAATAAATTTTCAATTTTAAAAATCCCGAGCAGTTGTTCGGGATTTTTTTATTTGTAAGTGTTATTCGGATGTTAAAAATTCTATCTTTGAAAAAGTGAAAATTTTCTTATAATTTTTATTCTACTTAGTAATGTAGTTTATGATCCAAAACAATAAAGTTTTATTTATAATTCCTTTTTACAATGAAGAAAATCGCATAAACATAAAGGAATTTGAAAAAGCGTTTCGTGCATACGGCGACATTGATTTCTTGTTGATAGATGATTTTAGTGCCGACAATACCCGTTTAATTTTAGAGGAATTTTCAGTAAAATTTGAAAATGTAAATGTATTAGCAAATGCTAAGAATTTAGGAAAAGCAGAAAGTATTCGTAATGGAGTCTTAACAGCTAATAACAACTATAATTACTTGGGTTATTTAGATGCAGATTTAGCCACGCCGATTTCTGAAATGACAAAATTGCTTGAAATAATTTTGCGTCGAGATGAAATTAAATTCATTATGGGAACGCGAATTAAACTTTTGGGTAATAAAGTGAAACGCTCCTTATTGCGGCATTATTTAGGGAGAATTTTTGCTACAATTATTAGTCAGTTTGTTTTGAAGATCCCGATATATGACACACAATGTGGCGCGAAAATTATAGAAACTTCCTTAGCAAAAAAATTATTCGAGAATCCTTTTTATACACGCTGGTTATTTGATGTAGAATTATTGCTGCGTTATCGAAAAAACGATGCTCACTTTGAAGAAAAAACGATGGAAGTTCCTTTATATGAATGGGTTGAAAAAGAAAATACAAAAATAAAGTCAAATGAATTTGCTATGGTCCCATTTCAGATTATAAAATTGTATGTCAGATACCGGTAAAAAATATCTTTATTATTTAGTAGGAATTGGATTTTTGGTAAGGCTTCTAATTTTCCTAGGGTTTTATACTCATATTACCATTTTTCCAGATAGTTCAGGCTACATAACCTTAGCTGAACGAATTATGGATTTTAATCTTTCGGGCTATTCAGGAAAAAGGAGTCCGGGTTATCCACTATTAATCACTTTAGGATTCGGGAATTTATATGCAGTAGTTTTTTATCAATTTTTATTAGGGATTTTAACTTCTATTTTGTGGTATAAATCATTGTTGAAATTAAAATTTTCAGAGAAATTCAGTTTTGGGATAAGTGTTTTCATGAGTACACTCTTAAATGTCATTTTTTTTGAAACTGCAATTTTGGTAGAAAGTTTAGTACTTTTTTTAATCTCTTTGATAATCTATAGATTTATAAAATTTTACGATAAACCTACCAACTATAAAACTGAAATGGTTACAGGGTTTTTACTAGGATTGCTCACTTTAGTAAAACCATTTTATGCCTTTTTACCTTTCTTATTTTACGCACTGTTTATTTTAAGAGACTTTAAAATAAAAAAAATAATAAATAAAAAACTCATTTTGCTATTATTTCCTTTAATAGCTTATTTTGGCTGGTCTTACGTAAATAAATTAAATACCGGTTATTTTGTATCTACAACTTTTTTAGGCTTAAATATGGCGCAAAATTGTGTTCGTTTTGCTGAAAAAGGGCCGGATAGATATAACTGGATTAGCGAACCTTACGTGAAATATAGAGAAAAATCTAAGCAAGAAGGAAAGAATCTAGCGATGACTATTTGGTATGCTTACGAAGATGGAGCTTATGATAAATACAATTTAAATTTTAATGACTTTTCTAATGAATTAGGAAAATTTGCAAAATTAACAATAAAGGAAAACCCAAAAGATTATTTATATCAAGTAGTCTTTTATTCTTGGTTAGATTTTTGGAAACCTCAAATTTATTGGAATTACCACGAATTTAATTTCAAATATGGTAACAAATTATTTTTAGCTATTTGGTATTTTCAAGAATGTTTATTATGGTTTTTTAGAGTAATTTTTTTGTTTTTAATTCCGTTTTATTCAATTCAAGCTTTACAAAGTAAAAAAATCACATCAGAATTCGTAATGATAATGGTTGTTTTTTCTGCTTCGATTTTGCAAGCTTTAGTGACCTATGGTACTAATGCTCGTTTTAGTTTTCCTTTTGAATTTTTAATGATTTTTACGGTTTTGTGTTTCTTGAAAAAGTATTGGTTGACTTCCTATAAAAAATATGTAATAATTTTCAATAGAAAATAGTAAAATATTTTTGCAAACGAATCTAAATATGTGTTAGATATTAAATTGTGTATTTGTTTTAAATCTAAGAATCAAACGTTATGTTTATATATGAGTATAATTAATTTAATGAATCGCTGTCAGATAAAGAACCCTTAAATTATGATGGTTATGAAGAGTAACTTTAATTCTTTAAAGAAAAGATTTTTTGAAGATCATAACTTAATTTACTTATTGGTAATTGGTCTTCTGGCTCGGGTTATTATGTTTGTTGTCTTTTATCCGGCTGCGAGTACGTTTCCTAATTCAGGGGGTTTTTACAAGATGGCTTCTCATTTGGTTAATTTTTCTTTTGAAAATTATGATGGTAAACGCAGTCCAGGTTATCCATTGCTGATGATTATGGGCTTTTTACGTTTAAAATTAATTGTTATTATTCAGTTTGTACTAGGGAGTATTGGAGCATTATTTCAATACAAAATACTTTTAAATTTAAAATTTAATAAAAAAACTAGCTTTTGTATTATTTTATTAATGCAGTCTATCTTAAGTGTATTTTTTTATGAAACCTCTATTTTAGTTGAAAGTTTTGCATTTTTTTTAATGACTGTCGTACTTTATTTAATAACTAAACCGAAATATGAAAATAATAAAAGCTATAAGACCGAATTTTTTATTGGGGCCATTTTAGGACTTATGGTATTGGTTAAACCATTTTTTGCTTACTTACCATTTTTAATCTATGGACTTTTCACGCTCAAAAGTTTCAGTTTAAGAAACTTAATTAATAAAAAATTAATTTTATTGTTATTTCCATTACTCTTTTATTTTGGTTGGTCTTATGTAAATAAAATTACTACAGGCTACTTTGTTTCAACAACTTATTTAGGCTTAAACCTTACTCAGAATTGTGTGTATTTTGCTGAAAAAGCTCCTGAAGAATTTCAATGGATTTCCCAACCATATGCAAAATATAGGGATAAAACTATTGCCGAAGAACGAGATGTCGCTATGAGTATCTGGAATGCTTATGGCGAAGGTCATGTTTTTGATAAATACGGACTTACCTTTCCAGAATTCACTCATGAATTAGGAAAATATGCCAAAGCCACCATTAAAGCCAATCCTCTAGAATATGCAAAACAAGTGATTTTCCGTTCGTGGGTGGATTTTTGGAAACCTTGTATTCGATGGAATCCGGAATTATTTCGTTTTACTTGGGCTAAGAAAATTTTCATGCAAATCTGGCAAGTTCAAAAAAATATTCTTTGCGGATTATATTTTGTTTTTGGAGCAATATTTCTATTTTCTTGTATAGTTGCGGTTTATAAAAGAAAAATAACCTTGATTTTTATTTTATCAACTATGGTGGTTGTTCCTTCTTTTCTACAAGCTATGGTTACATATGGTACCAATAGTCAATATAGTTATCCGTTTGAATTTATGATAATTTTTGTAATTGCATTATTTATTAAAAATAGAGGAGTACTACCAAAAAAGAATAAAATAATTGATAATTGAAATTAAAAATTATTTTTAATAGATATAAGAGATTAACCTGATGACAGAAATCGTAGTAGAAAAATATCGATCAACTAGTAAAAATGATTGGAATACTTTTGTAAAACAAGCTAAAAACGCAACGTTTCTTTTTGATCGTGATTTTATGGATTATCATCAAGATAGTTTTCAAGATTTTTCGTTGATGATCTACGAAGGTGAAAAATTATTAGCTTTATTGCCAGCTAACAAAGTGGAGAATAAACTCTATTCGCATCAAGGCTTAACTTATGGCGGACTTATTTTATCGAAAAAAATAAAATTTGAAAAAGTGCTTTTAGTTTTTCAGTCGATTCTTCAATTTTTAAAGGAAAATGATATTGAAACTTTGCAGTTAAAATTAATTCCTCAGATTTATGTAACCTATCCCGCAGATGAAATTACATACTTATTATTTCTACTAAAAGCTGAACGAGTTAGATGTGATATTTCTTCAGCAATTCAGCTTAAAAATCCACAAAAAATTCAATCGAACCGATTAGAAGGCGTAAAAAAAGCAAAGAAAAATGGCTTAATCATAAAAAAGGAATCTCAATTTAGTAATTTCTGGAATGAAATTCTAACTCCAAATTTAGAGCAAACTCATAATGCAAAACCAGTTCATTCTGAAGAAGAAATAAAATTATTAGCAGAAAAATTTCCGAAAGACATTCATCAGTTTAATGTGTATTTGAATGAAAAAATTGTGGGCGGAGCGACTATTTTTGAAACTGAAAATGTAGCTCACGTACAATATATTTCAGCAAATCATCAAAAACAAGAATTAGGAACACTAGATTTTTTATTCCAGCATTTAATAGAAAAAGAATTCAAACACAAAAACTACTTCGATTTTGGCACTTCTAACGAACAACAAGGCTTAAAACTGAATAAAGGTTTATCGTATTGGAAAGAATGTTTCGGCGCAAGAAGTGTCGCGCATGAGTTTTATGAACTGAAAACGAGTAATTTTGAACGTTTACAAGATATTTATTTATAGTCATGATTCCATTTCTAGACCTTCATAAAATTAATAAGCCTTACGAAAAAGCTTTTAAAGAAAGTTTTCAAAAATTTTTAGATTCTGGTTATTATGTATTGGGGAATGCTGTAAAAGAATTTGAGGAAGCTTTTGCTAAGTATTGCGGAGTGAATCATTGTATAGGCGTAGGGAATGGCTTAGATGCCTTGACTTTAATTTTAAAAGCTTATATAGAATTAGGAAAGTTGCAAGAAGGAGATAAAGTTATTGTTGCTGCCAATACCTATATAGCGACTATCCTAGCCATTAAACTTGCTGGACTGGAACCAGTATTGGTAGAACCGGATGAAGATACTTTTAATTTAGATCCGTTAGAAGTAGAGGAGCATCTAAATGCTTCAATAAAATCTATTTTGGTGACACATTTATATGGTCAATTAGCCGATATGAAAAGCTTACGAAGAATTGCAGATGAAAATAATTTACTTTTAATCGCCGACGCTGCTCAAGCTCATGGAGCAGAAGATGAAAATGGTAACAAAGCGGGAAGTTTAGCCGATGCTGCCGGATTTAGTTTTTACCCTAGTAAAAATTTAGGTGCTTTAGGCGATGGCGGCACGATAACTACAAACGATAAGGTGTTAGCTGAAATAGTTTCTAAACTTCGAAATTACGGTACTTCTTCAAAATACGTAAACGATTTTATAGGTGTAAATTCACGTCTAGATGAATTACAAGCTGGTTTTTTATCCGAAAAATTGCCTTATTTAGAAAAAGATAACAAACAGCGAAGAGCAGTTGCTAATCGTTATTTAACGGAAATTAAAAATGAAAAAATTCAGTTGCCATTTTGGAATGGAAGTAAAAATCATGTTTTTCATTTGTTTGTAGTTCGGGTAAAAAATAGAAAAGAATTCTGTGAATATTTACAAGAAAATGGGATAGGTTTTTTAATTCACTATCCACTCCCGCCACATAAACAAAAGGCTTTTCCCGAATTTTCTGATTTTTCTTTTCCTGTTACGGAAGCAATTCATCAAGAGGTTGTGAGTTTACCGATGAGTTCTGTGATGACTAATAATCAGGTGAAAAAAGTTATTTCAGTATTAAATGCGTGGTAATTTTCTCCATAATAATTTTCTGAAGTATAAATTCATAAAGATAAAATGAAGCAAATAGGTAATTAAATATGCTACGGCAATACCAATAAAACCAAGTTGTTGCGTTAAAACTATACTTAATGTAAAAAACACAACACTCCAGCAAATTTGTACGCTAATAAAGGTTTTTACATGAACTTTTGCTAAGATTAGATTTCCCAGAATCCAGCTGTTAATTTTAATAATATCACCTAGAACTTGAAAAATTAGTAAGCTCGAAATAATTAAAAATTCTTTGGTATATACCAACGTAATTACGAATTCTCTGAGTATAATAAGTAGAATTCCTGCTAGAATAGAAATGGGAATGGTTAGTTTCCAGATATTAAAAATTTCTTTTCGTAAATGTTTGGTATAAAGTTTAGAAAAAGTAGGAAGTAAATAAAACCCGAATGCTGAAGTAAGCATAGTAGTAAAAATGGTTGAAAGTCGCCAAAGTCCTTCCCAATAACCGGTATATTCCAATCCTAAATATGTAGTCAGGTATTTTCGTATAGCGATTAATGTTATAGAAAGTACTAAAACTCCACAAATACTCATTAACGAAAAGCGTGTAAGATCCCGAAATTCTTTTTTATGAAATTTATTTTTAAACCAATTTGTCTTAAATGGTTTTCTAAGAACAAATAATATAAATATAGAAAAATTTATAAATTGAAATAAGGCTAGATTAATTAAGACACCTTTTAGTTCGTATTTATAAATAAGCAATATCGCAACTGTAGATCCAATTATATTTGCCACTATAGAAATTAAAGTAAACTTTTTAATTTCGTGCAGACCATTTAATACAGACATTCCAGAGGTGTAAAATACCATTGGAAGAATGCTTAAACCAATTAAAACGAAATAATTATAGTAGTTTTTTAAACCTGTTAAATAAGTTAGAAGTTCTTGATTAAAAATAATGGTGATTAAGGCAATGAAACCGGCAATTGCTAGTTGACTAATAAAAATGGTACTCAGATAGTTTGCCAGTTTTTTATTAGAATTTTTATGAACTGAAGTATATTTAATAATTCCCTTATCGAATCCTAATTGACCTAAAGATAAACTGATTTTCAAGAAATCTTTAAGTTGACCAATAATGGCAAATCCTTCAGCACCGGCAAACCGCGCGATGAAATTATTGGTCACTAAACCTAATGCCATTGTTATGACGTTATTTATTCCGGATAATATGGAAGTTTTAAAAAAATTCATTAATCTTCGTTAAAATCTTTCCATTGATTATAGCTTATTCCGGTAATCTTTTTTAATTGCTTTACATCATTTTTATAAAGATTATATAACCATTTTCGTTCGGTTTCAGTAGCTTTTGGTAGACTTTTATTTGTTTTCATTAAGTTGAGAAAAACCTCAGTAATTTTTTTCTTATATTTTCTTCTGAATTTTACAGGTAGTAAAAATTTAACACCATCTCTAAACTTACTTTTGTTGAAAGCAAAAATTCTAATGCTTCTGTAAAGTTTAGGAAATAGGATTTTTACCGTTTTATTCGATTTTATTTCAGGAATTTCAGTTACTTCTTCAAGTTTCAAAAACCGAAGGCAACTATTAACTGTCTTTAGCGGATTTTCTTTAAGATCTTCAAATAGAATAACTTTTATGTTTTCAGCTTTAAAATGCTTGTAAAACTCAGTAAGCCATTTTCCATATAAACTATACTGGTAATAATTTTTCACAATAAGTTCTGGTAGTAAATCGTCTGGAGTTGGTTCTTTTTGGTGATCTTTTAAAACAGCAGCTTTTAGATCTAAATCTTCACTACCTAAACTTTTTAAATAATTGTAATGCGAAAAAGTTCTATCAATAGGGTTTCTAAATATTAAAATGAATTTAGAATTCGGGTGAGCCGCAGCTTTTATATTTTCTTTAAAATTTTTAAAATAAAAATAGCCTGTACTCGATTCTCCTCGATAAGAGTATTTTTTTGAAAAGTCGAAATTAGCCAAATATTCCTCGCTATTTTTAAATTTTTCTTTCGGAAAAGTAAAGAAGTGAGGTTCCTTATTTGTTGACATATTAATTTCAGGATGCAAGTCTAATAAGCTATGTAAAGAAGTTGTACCAGATTTTGCCGCTCCGGGAATAAATAGATTTATTTGCTTCAATTTGTCATCCATATGTCTATATATTTTGAAGCAATTTTTTTATAATCGTGATGTTCTTCAATAAATTTTCTTGCGTTTTCTCCAATTTTTTTAATTTCTGAAGGATTTTCAATTAACCAAGACAACTTTTCAATTAAATAATTTATATCTGGTAGCGCATTTATACAAACTTCATTTTCCTGTAAATTATAATATTTTAGAAATTCTTTTTCAGCTCCGGTAAAAACTACTTTTCCTTTTGCCATTGCTTCTAAAGCGTTGTAACCTTGATCGTAAGCGTAAATTTGATCTAATAAAACATGCGCTTGATTATATTTTTCAATATATTCTGAATAAGGTAAATTGCTAACGCTTAGAATCTCTACCTTATTGCTATATTTTTCTTTAATTTTTTGAAGCGCTTTTTCAAAAATATCGTTTCCTTTTTTATAATAATTATTTCGGTTAATTCCGTGAAATATGATAATCTTCTCGAGCTTAGTAAAGGGTATAAATTTTAATTTTTCAGTATTAATCGGGTTCGGAATTAAACCTAAAAATTTTGAATGATTTTGATAGGGTAAAACATAATCGATATCTGAGGCTGTTACCGAATCAATTTTTTTAAATACTTCTTGATGATGCTGAAAGCTTTTTTCAGAAGTATAATTTAAAATATTCCGGTAAGCGCTTTTATTAATTTTTCCATTAAAATAAGGAGTCAAAATGGAATACCTGTATTTTTTATCGAGAGCAAATTTCACGCTTATATAATCGGTTCCGCAGGCTAAAAGATGCACTGTTTTATTGTTCTTCTTCAAAAAATCGATTATGAGGTAAGCGTTCTTTCCCATGATATTAAACGGGCGCTCATTTATTAATTGAACAGCATCATAACCAATAAGATTATTTTTGTGCTTAAAAAATTGATTTGTAATTGCTTGTTGGGTAATATCAATTCTGAATAAAATAAAGAATAACACCTTAATTTTCTTTAAAAAACCGGTATCATATTTTCGTGAAAGTTTTATATCTGCCGGAAAATTTTTAAAGTAATCGCCGGTAGCAATTATAGTTACTTCGTGACCAAGTTTTTGTAAACCTTCCTTTAGAGAATTGTGGAGTCTACTATATTCGCCAACTAATAAAATCTTCATATAATGTGTTATCTTTGGCAAGATAAAGATATTTTACTATAAAACTAATGGCAAATTTTTCTCCTAAAAAAAAGATATGCATTGTATCGATTTCGTTAGCAGAAGGAGGAGCAGAACGATCTACCGCTTTATTAACGCAAATGCTAGATAAATTAGGTTATGAAGTACATTTAGCTATTCTTACCGACAAAATATCTTACAATTTTAAAGGGAAATTGCTCAATCTTGGCGAAAAGAAAAGGAAAAGTAACACTATTGTTAGTCGATTTTTGAGATTCAATGTATTAAGAAAGTACTTGCTTCAGCAAAAATTCGATTATATAATTGATAATAGAGTAAAAAACAATCCACTAAAAGAACTTTATTACCTTAATTATATTTATAAAAATCAGCGTCTTATTTATGTTGTAAGAAGTTATTTTATAGAAAATTATTTTGCTGAAAATAAATCGTGGCTAAGCAAATATGCTTCCAATCAAATTGTAGAAAAAGTCAGTAAAATTGTTGCGGTTTCTAAGTCTATTGAAAAAAGAATTTCTGAAAAATTTAATACTGAAAAAGCTTTTACAATCTATAATCCTATTGAAAGTTTAGAAAAAGGAAACCTCAATATAGAAGGAAATTATATTTTGTTTCTTGGAAGGTTAGTAGACGAAGTTAAAAATATTAGTTTACTTCTGGAAGCCTATGCAGAATCTGAGCTTCCGGCGTTAAATATTAAATTGAAACTTTTAGGTAGCGGTCCAGATTTAAGTTTTCTTCAGTCTAAAGTTAAAGCTTTAGAATTAATCCAAAATGTAGAATTTGTAAGTTACACGCCACAAGTTTATCCGTATTTAAAGCAAGCAAAATTTACCGTTTTAACCAGTAAATATGAAGGTTTTCCACGTGTTTTAATCGAATCACTTTCAGTTGGAACTCCTGTAATTTCGGTAGATTGCGAAAGTGGACCTGGAGAAATAATTCAGCATAAAAAAAATGGACTTTTAGTTGAAAATCACAATTCTGCGAAACTCGCTTCTGCAATGAATCAAATGATTAAAGACGAAAAACTTTATTTAACTTGCAAAGAAAATGCAAAAGCTAGCGTAAAACATTTAAGTTTAGATTTAATCGCCCAACAATGGGACGAAATTTTATCGACATGAAAAAAACTTTAAACGATATACAAGAAATTAAAATACCCAAAATTTCTGATCCAGACGGTAGAGGAAATCTATCGGTTATAGAAAAAGAAGTTTTACCATATAAAATTGAACGAGTTTATTACCTCTACGATGTTCCAAGTGACGCTACACGTGGGGGTCACGCTCATATAAATCTACAGCAATCATTAATTGCGTTAAGCGGAAGTTTCGATGTTGTTTTAGACGACGGAAATGAAAGAAAAATTATAAGTTTAAATAAACCCGATAAAGCACTTTTTATTCCGCAGGGAATTTGGCGTGAACTCGAGAATTTTTCTTCTGGAGCTGTTTGTCTCGCGCTAGTTTCTGAAATTTATAAGGAAGAAGATTATATTAGAGATTATAAAGACTTTTTAACTTTTAAAAGTCGTTAAATGAATATTCTTTTTAATTAAATAGGAATGAAATTTTTTAAGATATCGAACTAAAAAGGAAGGCGTATTCAATAAAATAACCTGTTTTTTATTAAGTGAGCTGTAATCTATTTCATTTTTTAAAAGGTTGAAAACTTCTCTATCATTATAATATTTACATTGTATAGCTACTGAATACCGATTTATATCTAAATATTTTTTAAAGGAAGGATTAGTTTTTTCTTCAGTTTTATAACTATTTAAAAACTCATATTTTACCTTTCTAAGGTGTTTTTTAGATAAACTATTTGGTACAGTTCTGTCATAGCAAGCAGTGATTTTAGGATTAAAAACAATCGTCTTTTGTAAAGCAAAACGGATCCATAAATCAATATCTTGGCCAGAGATTATTTCAGGTTTAAAACATCCAACTTCCAGAAAATCTTTTTTTGTAAAAGCCACACCCGAGGTCATAATTAAGGGATGAAGCATACTTGCTTTAAAATAATCTTCTACTAGTTGAATTTCCTTTAAATTCTGCAAATTATAAGAGGCGTTTTGGGTAAAACTTTCACTCAATTTTAATTGATAAGCATTACAAAAAACCGCAGCGTTAGGATATGTTTGAATACTCTTGTAAAATTCTTCTAAATGGGTAGAATACCAAATATCATCGGCATCGATTAAAGCAATATATTTACTTTGTGCTCTAGAAATACCAAAATTTCTCGCTACCGAAGCTCCTTGATTTTCTTGATGAAACAAGCGAATTCTGCTATCTGAAAAATTCTCTACAATATTCGAACTATTATCCGTAGACCCGTCATTTACAACAATAACTTCAAAATCAGGAAAAGTTTGATTCAGAATATAAGTTAGCGTATCATAAATATGATTTTCTTTATTAAATAATGGAATAACAACAGAAAAAAATGGCATGATATTTTAGTTAAGTGGTAAAACCATGAGTAAGTTTAATGGCTATTTTTTTTGCAGCTTGTAAATTTTTATTAGTGATAAAACCTTTTATAAGACAATTTTTAAAAAATTCATATAAAAAGTTTGTAATATTTTGATTATTAATTTTATATGATAAAGATTCTTGCAGTAACAATTTTAAATTTTCCTTTTTTTCTAATTTTAAACAAATATTACTACTATCGTAATAAGAATTTGCTAAGGTTATGACAGTTTTACCTTGCGCAATTGCTTCTATTCCTACTGTAGAATTATTTACAATTATTACTTCTGAAGTCTGGAGAGCCTCTTGAAAATTTGTATGAATATCTAGCGAAATATTTTTATTCTCTAAAATGTATTCATAAAACTCCTTCCCATATTTTTTCTTATAAACAGGATGTTCTCTTACTACTAAACTACAGTTTTCAGGCAAATTTATATGAACATCTTTTAATAGTTGAAAATGATTTTTGTAAAACGGACTATGATGCGTCATATTTACATCAAAAGGAACTTGACAAATTAATAAAAAAACATACTTTTCAATTTTCTTATCAGTTGAATGAATACATTTTGACCTTAATTTTTTAGAATGAAAATTAAGCACCGGATTATCAATTTTTAAATCTGGAGGCAAAATAAAAGTATGTTTAAATAAGAATTCTACCACATAATCGATACCGCGATAAAATGGTGATCGAGCATATTTTTCATTCTTATCTCGATTCATAAAACTCGCTACAAATTTTTCTTTTTCCTTAAGATCCTCTTTATTATAAATTTTAAAACCTCTTATCGATGCATTAGCATTCACACCTTTTTTATCAAAAAAAGTTGTATGATAAGGACCTTGTTCAATATAATATGTAGGGATATTATTTCTTTGCGCTAAAATTTTAGCTATTTCTACCGGAAGTCTTAAGTCTCCAATAAGTAATAATAAATCTACTTTTTCTAATTTCTTTTCTAAAATATCAATATAAGCTAAAGAAAGAAGTAAGTAATTTTTCCTATTATTAGTAGCATATAATTTTACAAGCTTATTAAGGTCGAATTCTTTATAATATTTTCCAGAAGAAATTATTTTTTGATACTTTTTTCGGTGAAGAAAAGTAAGATACCAAGCCTTAAATGATAATGCAGAAGACGAAATTCCTCGAAAATAAGAATAGAGAAAGCCACTTAAATAAATGCTTGCAATATGAAAATGAAGATCAGGATTGTTTTTTTCTAACTCGTTTTTTATACCAATAAAAAATCTTGAAAATTTATCATAATAACCAAGGCATAAAACATCCATAGAAAATTTTCATTTTAAGCACTTTTCTGTATGACTTCAAAAACTTTTTGACCGTCACACTTTAAAGTTTTAGAAGGGTATTTTAAAAGCAGAGCATAATCGTGTGTTGCCATTAAAATAGTATTGCCGTTTTTATTTATTTCCTGTAAAACCTCCATTACTTCAACAGAAGTTTGCGGGTCGAGATTTCCCGTCGGCTCGTCGGCAAGAATTAATTCCGGATCGTTTAATAACGCGCGAGCAATGGCTATACGTTGTTGTTCCCCACCAGAAAGTTGATACGGATATTTAAAGTTTTTGGTTTTCATCCCCACTTTATCCAGCACCTTATCAATTCTATGGTTCATTTCAGATTTGTCTTTCCAACCCGTTGCGCGTAAAACGAATATTAAATTATCTTTTACCGTTCTATCATTTAATAATTTAAAATCCTGAAAAACAACACCAAGTTTTCTGCGGAGGTAAGGTATTTTTTTCTCTTTTAATTTTCGCAGATCAAAACCAACAATACTTCCTTCGCCTTCTTTTAACGGAATATCACCGTACAGTGTTTTCATAAAGCTACTTTTTCCAGTTCCGGTTTTCCCGATAAGATACACAAAATCACCTTTTTTCACTTCCACATCAACTTCAGAAAGAATTAAACTTTCCCGCTGATAAATTGCAGCATTGCTTAGCGCTAGAACGGTTTCTGCCATAATTAAACTTTTAAGGTTTAAAGGTACTTTATTATTTTTAAACTCAAAACAACATGACTAATTTCAAATTTATTTTTTTGAAAGTTGATTGAAAAAAATAAACACCCCCTTTTCAATTAACATAATTATCACAACTTTGTTGCGTTATGAGAAGGTAGATTAATTTATATTTGATTTGTTAAAATAAATCGATTTGTTTTTATGGTACAAAAAATCAGTTTTGCACTATTATTTTTAGTAGTGTTTAATTTTTCAGGGTTTGCGCAAGAATCTGCACAATATACCAACGATTTAGTTGAATATAATCGCGCGGTAAAACTCTATAATAATCAGCAATATAAAGCTGCTCAAAAACTATTTAAAGAAGTAAAAAATAGTGAAGATGCTAAAACGGTAGAATCAGATTGTGCGTATTATATCGCAAATTGTGCGGTTCGCTTAAACCAGCCGAATGCAGATGAATTAATGCAAGAATTTGTTCAAAATTATCCTACAAGTACCAGAAGAAATTCAGCTTATATCAATGTAGCAAATTATTATTTTGAAAATGGCGATTATGCGTACGCTAAAAAATGGTATGCAGAAGTTGACCAAAATTCACTTTCCAAAGCCGAATTACAAGAATTTTATTTTAACAACGGTTACGCAGCTTTTAAAAACGGACAAAAAGAGGAAGCCAAAAAATATTTTAATCGCGTTAGAGATTCGCAAGAATACGGTTCGCAGGCAAAATATTATTTAGGATTTATCGCTTACGAAGGCGATGAATACGATGAAGCCAACCAAATGTTTGAAGAAGTAAAAACCGATGGTAGAAACAATAAAAACCTGTCTTACTTTCAGAGTGATATGAATTTTAAACTCGGAAAGTTCGAAAAAGCTATCGAGTTGGCAAAAGAACAATTAGAGCGTTCAAATAGAGTAGAGCGTTCAGAATTAAATAAAATTATTGGGGAAAGTTATTTCAATTTAAAACAATACGAAGAAGCAATTCCGTATTTAAAAGAATACCAAGGAAAACAGGGGAAATGGAACAATACCGATTATTACCAACTTGGTTATGCGTATTATAAACAAGGCGAATACCAAAACGCTATTTCAGAATTCAATAAAATAATTGGCGGTCAAAATTTTGTAGCGCAAAACGCGTATTATCATTTAGCTGAATCTTACGTAAAATTAGACCAAAAACAGCAAGCTTTAAACGCGTTTAAAAATGCTTCTGAAATGGATTTTGATAAAAAAATTCAGGAAGATGCCGCATTAAATTATGCCAAATTGAGCTACGAAATCGGTAATAACTATAAAAGTATTCCTGAAGTATTAACCGACTTTTTAGATAAATATCCCAATTCAAAAGAAAAGGAAACTATTTCTGCATTGTTGGTCGATTCTTATATTACTTCGAAAAATTACAAAAAAGCGCTCGATTTATTAGAAGGAAGCAATCAATATAAAGATAAAATTGTTTATCAAAAAGTAGCTTATTATCGCGGTGTAGAATTATATAATGAAGGAAAATATCAAGATGCGCTCGCTATGTTTAACAAATCACTTTCAGAGCGTAACGACCAAACGTTTACAGCAAAAGCAACGTTTTGGAAAGCCGAAACTTCGTATAATTTAGAAGACTATCAAGAAGCGCTTATCGGTTACAAAGAATTTAAAGGAATGAGCGCTGCAAAAAGCACTTCAGAATATAAAGATATCGATTATAATATTGGTTATGCGTATTTTAAAAAACGTGAATATGCCAACGCGGTAACTAATTTTAAAAATTATACCAGCACAGCAAATTCAAAAAATAATAAAGCGCAATTAAATGATGCGTATTTGCGTTTAGGCGACAGCTATTTTGCAACTAGCGATTATTGGACTGCGATGGAATCTTACAATGAAGCCATTAAAATGGAAGGAATCGATAGCGATTATGCCTATTTCCAAAAAGCAATCAGCTACGGATTTGTCGATAAAAACGATCGTAAAATTGAAGATTTAAAAAGTTTTCTAAACCGGTATCCAAAATCTATTTATCGTGACGATGCTTTATATGAATTAGGAAATACTTACGTGGCTGAAAATCAGCCCGAAAAAGCTTTAGGTGCTTATCAGAATTTGGTTAATAACGTGCCAATGAGTTCGTTCGTTTCAAAAGCTTTACTAAAACAAGGTCTAATTTATTATAACAACGATCAAAGCAACGAAGCGCTCGCGAAATTTAAAAAAGTAGTTGCAGATTATCCAAATACAGAAGAAGCATCGCAAGCCGTAAAAACTGCCCGAGGAATTTATGTAGATCTTGGCAGAACCGATGAATACGCTTCTTGGGTAAGTACCTTAGATTTTGTGGAAGTAGCCGATTCAGATATTGATAACGCAACTTTTGAAGCCGCTGAACAGAAATTCATCAATAACAACAGCGATGCGGCAATAAAAGGATTCAAAAAATATTTAAATGATTTCCCGAATGGTTTACACGCGTTAGCGTCACATTTTTATTTAGCGCAATTGCAATATAAAAATGGCGATAAAACCGATGCGATTCCACATTATCGTTATGCAATTGAACAACCACGAAGCGAATTTACAGAGCAAGCTTTAGCGCGTTTATCACAAATTTTATTAGAGAAGGAAAATTATCAGGAAGCCATTCCGGTTTTAAAACGTTTAGAAAGTGAAGCCGATTTTCCACAGAATATCACTTTTGCGCGATCTAATTTAATGAAAGCTTATTATCAGCAAGAAAATTATCAACAAACCATTACTTATGCTGAAAAAGTTTTAGCCGATACCAAAATTGAAGATGACGTTAAAAGTGATGCGCAAGTATTTATTGCACGTGCTGCTATGCAAACCGGAAATGAAGAACGCGCTAAAAAAGCTTATGCCGAAGTTTTAAGAATAGCGAAAGGAGCCTTAGCCGCAGAAGCACAATATTACGATGCTTACTTTAAGCGAAAAGACGGAAATTACGAAGTTTCAAATAAATCTGTCCAAGTGATCGCCAAAGAATATTCAGGGTATAAAAAATTCTCTTTAAAAGGATTATTACTGATGTCTAAAAATTATTATGATTTAGAAGATCCTTATCAAGCTACGGTAATTCTCGAAAATATAATTAAGAGTGTTTCCGATTATCCGGAAATTGTTTCCGAAGCGAAAACCGAATTAGCACGTATTAAAGAAGAAGAAGCCAAAACAAACGCTTCTGTTGATGCTGAACAAAACTAAACCCCAATTTTTGAACATTTAATTGTTATTCTATGCAATTTACTTCATTTTATAAATCCATTTTTTTAGTGACTTTTTGTCTAACTTCAGCAACACTTTTTGCTCAAAAAGATGAAGAAGACAATGAAATCGATACTGAAAGACTCATTATTGTAAAACCTTATTCGCCGTCGGTTAGTGACGCGTTTAAGGTGAAACAAACGCCCAAGATAAATGATTCGTTAGAACGAAAAAAGAAACAAGTTACCTACGATATTTTTTCATTTCCGGTAGCCTCTACTTTTACACCAGCAAAAGGTAAAGCGGCGGGAGTTCAACAAAAAGCGAGACCTTATTTGTACAATAATTACGCGGCTTTAGGTTTCGGAAATTATGGAAATATAATCGCTGAATTTTACAGCACCGTTTATTTACAAAACAATCAAGAATTCGGGATTGGCTTCAATCATAATTCATCACAAGGCGGAATCGAAAATGCGGTTTTAGATGATAAATTTTATAATACCGATTTAGATCTTTCTTACGACAGCCAAGCGCGTGGTTTTACGTGGGGAGCAGATTTAGGTCTAGAACATCAAGTTTATAATTGGTACGGCGCGCCAAATTATTTGCCGATTACCGATGGAGATTATGCTAGCATCGATCCGCAACATACATTTTACGCGGTAAATGTTGGCGCAAATATAGATGTAGAACAAGGCGTTTTCGATAAAGGAGAATTAACTTATCGTCGCTTTGGTGATAATTACAGTAGCGGAGAAAATCATTTATTGGTAACTCCGGAATTTCAATTTCCGGTAGGAGAAGAAAGTTTTTTCAACACCGAATTTTCTGTAGATTATGTAAGCGGAAAATTTGACCAATCGCTGTATAATCCTGCTGAAAAAAAATACAGTTTTTTAAATTTAGGAATTCATCCGAGTATTCAATTAACTGCGGGCGATATTTCTTTTGATGTTGGAGCGCAAGCAGTTTACAGTATGGATGCTGAAAATGATAAAAACAAATTTTTTGTCTATCCAAAAGTCACAGGAAGCTACAGAATTGCCGGTGATTATTTCATCGCTTATGCTGGAGTAGAAGGAGAATTGAAGCAAAATACCTACTATAATTTTGCGCAAAAAAATCCATTTATTTCTCCGACTTTAACTATTGCGCCAACCGATAAACAATACAATATTTTTGTAGGAGGAAAAGGAAAATTCACCGATAATATCAGTTACGATATTAGAGCCGATTATTCAGCTGAAAAAAACAGAGCATTTTTTATTCATAATTCATATCAAGCTTCCGCGGAAGCGAACAATTTTGAATATTTTAATTCCTTTGGTTTAGCCTATGACGATTTAACAACTTTTGGCGTTTTTGGAGAATTACAAATGGCGGTAAAAGATGATTTACAAATTAAAGTAAATGCTACCTTAAACACCTATAGCGTAGATTCTGAAAGTGAAGCTTGGAATTTACCACAATTGCAAGGTTCGCTTATCGCAGATTATCAAATCACCGAAAAATGGAACGCCGGCGCAAGTCTATTTTATGTAGGGGAACGAAAAGATTTATTTAGTTACAACACGACTTCAATTAATGAAACAAGTACCGTTACCTTAGATGGTTTTGTAGATTTAAACCTAAATGTTGGCTACCAATTAAATAACCGATTAGGTTTCTTTTTACGCGGAAATAATTTACTCGAAGGTAATTACCAACGTTGGATGGGGTATTCGGTACAAGATATTCAAGTTCTTGCCGGCGCAACGTATCAATTCGATTGGTAATAAAAAATCACATTTCTTAAAAGCGTTGAAGTTAGCTTCAGCGCTTTTTTTATTTTTACATAAATTAAAATATATGAAACGAATTTTACTCTTAATATTAGTCGGTTTTTTTCTTTTTGCATGTAAAGAGAAAAAGGAAGTCGATTTACTGGTGATGAACGCAAAAATTTATACGGTAGATGAAAATTTTTCAATTCGGCAATCCTTTGTAGTAAATGATGGAAAAATTCTTGAAATAGGAGAATTCGGAAAATTAGAATTACGTTATACACCCGAAAAAACTTATGATGTTGACGGGAAATTTGTTTTCCCGGGTTTTATAGACGCGCATGCACATTTTTATGGATTGGGTTTGCAGCAACAAAAAGTTGATCTCACAGGAACAAAAAGTTTTGCTGAAGTTGTAGAACGAATACAAACATTTCAGAAGAAAAATAATTCAAATTTTATTACCGGTAGAGGTTGGGATCAAAACGATTGGGAAAAACAAGAATTCCCTACCAATGATACGCTAAATAGATTATTTCCAAACACGCCAATAATCATTAATAGAATCGATGGCCACGTTTTATTAGCAAATAAAATTGCGCTTCAAAAAGCAGGAATTTCTACACAAACCAAAATTGAAGGCGGAGAAATTATTCAGGAAAATGGAAAATTAACGGGTGTTTTAATTGATAACGCGATGACGCTGATGAATAAAATAATTCCAAATCCTACACCAAAAGAAAAAATTTCAGCTTTAAAAGCAGCAGAAAAAATTTGTTTAGATTACGGTTTAACCACCGTCGATGATGCCGGTTTAGAACGCGAAACCATTGAATTAATAGATTCTTTACAAAAAGCCAATGAATTGAATATGCGAATTTATGCGATGGTGGCTAACTCTTCTAAAAATGTAGAATATTATTTAAAGAAAGGAATTTATAAAACGCCTAAATTAAATGTTCGCTCATTTAAAGTTTATGCAGATGGTGCGTTAGGATCTCGTGGCGCGGCGTTAAAAAAATCGTATACAGATAAAGATAAACATTTCGGCTCGTTGTTAATTAATCCGAAGAAATTTAAAACCTTAGCCGGAAAAATTAGTAAGTCTGACTTTCAGATGAATATGCACGCTATTGGTGATTCTGCAAATGCAATGGTTTTAAGAACGTATGATTCTGTGCTGAAAAAGCAAAACGACCGAAGATGGCGCATAGAACACGCACAAATTATAGATGAACCAGATTTTAAGTATTTCAGTAATAATATTTTTCCTTCAGTTCAACCGACGCACGCGACAAGCGATATGTATTGGGCAAATTTAAGATTAGGGAAAGAACGTTTAAAAAATGCTTATGCTTACAAACGCTTATTGAAACAAACAGGAAAAATAGCCTTAGGAACCGATTTCCCAATTGAAAATGTAAATCCGTTACTTACTTTTTACGCGGCTATTAGTCGAAAAGATACTTCGGGTTATCCAGAAGATGGTTTTCAAAAATCGCAAGCCTTGAGTAGAGAAGAAGCTTTACGCGGAATGACAATTTGGGCAGCTTACGCAAATTTTGAAGAAAAAGAAAAAGGCAGTATTGAAGTAGGAAAATATGCCGATTTTGTTGTGTTAGATCGTGATATTATGACGATTCCCGAAAAAGATATTCCTAATGTAAAAGTTTTAGCGACTTACATTGATGGAAAAAAAGCGAACTAATTTTCATTAATTCGCTTTTAAAAAAGTTGAATAATAAGTTTTAAACCGGAAATTACCTTCCGCCGTTAGCTTGTAAATCTAGAATGCATTCGCTGCCTAAATCTGGAATATTATCCCCAAACATTCCCATAATTCCGCTAGAAAATTCTGCTTCAGCTCGCATTAAGCAATTCTCTGTTATACAATGAGCTTCAGCATTTGGATCTTCGTGTTCATTTTGTTGTTCAGAACCAATTCCAACTAAACCTAAGAGATGTCCGAATTCGTGTGTTAAAGTAGTGGTTTCTATACTGGTTTTACTTGGCGCGCCGGGAGCGTTTGTAAAACTAATAATGGTTTCTTGAAAAATAACTATAGAAGTATTTTGGTAAGCAGTTCCTAAGGTATTGCTCGTACCTTCATCACCTTGTTTTTTTCCGTTAGCGAATATTATAAAAACGCTAATTTTATCTTCGGTATTAAAAGAAGTTCGTACATTATTTTCGATAGAACGAATTTGTTCAATGCTATATGGACCTTCAGAATTTAATTCAATTTCCCGCGTATTTATATCAATAGAAGTTTTGTAGGTGCGTTGCTGCAAAAAGCTTTTTAAATTTTGTAAACTTTCATTTTCCGGCTGAAAACCTTCAGGATAAACTACTTCAATTTCCATAGTCGAAAAAATGTCGTTCGCTAATAAATCGTGAGCAGATTGCCCTAAACCTAAATCATTATCGGGAATCCCACTTGAATCCCCACTATCATCACTGCTACAACCTATAAATAGAATTAGACTTAAAAGATAAAAAGTGTATTTAATTTGTTTCATAAGTAGAATTTTAGTTGAATTAGTTTATCAAACTAACAGGAAATCGTTTTATAAAAAAGCGTTTTTAGGAAAGTTTTAGCATTGCTAAATAATCGTAATGTTCTCCTTTTTGAATTAACGAACACGAAAAACCATTCATTTCTGCTGCCAATTGTAAAGATTCAAAATCGATATAAAGCCAATCGAATGGAGTTGAGGTTTCGCCTTTATAGGTTAATTGATATGTTAACTCGCCATAATATTCTTCGGGGTTTACCCAAATTCCGCCATCTTCGTCACGATCGAATAAATAATTTAAGTCAGAAGAATCTAACAAAACTTTTCCGTTAGCCGATAAAATTGTTTTTAAGTGAGTGAAAAATTCGGTGAGGTTTTTTAATTTTCCTACAATACCGATTCCGTTCATTAACATAAGAATCGTATCAAATTTTTCATTTGTACCGCCAAAGGATTTATTATCAAGAGACTTGCCTTCAAATTTTAAAGGATTTTCCGTAGAATATCTCGTGGACTTGTCCTGAAGTAGTTGATTATTTAGGTTGAAAAAATTTTCTACTTCAGCATTTTTAATTCCGCGTAAGCGAGCAATTTCTATAGCTTTTGGTGAAATATCAATCGCTTTTACATTTTTTCCTTTTTCTTGAAGATACAATGCGTGGCTTCCCGCGCAACAACCCACATCGAGTATTTTTCCGCTAGCTAATTCGAGAGCTTTTTGTTCTAAAGTTGGCATTTGCTCAAAATTTCTGAATAAATAATCGGTTGGAATTTCATCATCGTCAAAATCTTCAGAAATTACCGTAATATTTTTCGGGTCGTTATTATGAAAATAATCGGCTACGGCTTTGCCAAAAATGTCGGGTGAGTTCAAAATATAAATCGGTTTCTAATTGTTATCTTTGCCCTATGGAAGAATTTCTTGCACAGTTGCCGGCACTTGCCAAAGATAAACATAAGTCGAATAAAAAGTTTTTTTCGAAGCTAAAAAAGAAGCCTCCTAAAAATTTAGATGTGTTAATGCAGGAATTGCACGACGATGAGTTTGAGCGAACCGATTGTTTAGACTGCGCGAATTGTTGTAAAACTACCGGACCATTATTTACGAATAAAGATATTGAACGTATTGCGAAATTTTTAAAAATGAAACCGCAAGCGTTTATAGATGAATATTTGCGAATTGATGAAGAAAATGATTATGTGTTGCAGCAAGTTCCGTGTACATTTTTAGGGCACGATAATAAATGTTTAATTTATGATGTACGACCAAAAGCTTGCGCAGAATTCCCACATACCGATCGAAAAAAATTTCAGCAGATTTCACATTTAACTTTAAAAAATGTTGCCATTTGTCCAGCTGCTTATAATATTGTAGAAGAAATGAAAAAACGTTTGCCTTAAATTTTATAGTAACAAGCGAATTCCTAACTTGAGATTAATGTAATTTGTTGAATTAAAGAAACCTTGAATTGGTTCCGGTGCTTCAATCGATAGAAAATCTTTTCTAAAATTAGGCGAGAAATAAACGCCAAGTACTTTCCAAAAATGATAGCTAAATTCAGGATTAAACCATACGGTTGTCCCGGTATCTGCAACAATTCTAAAATCATCATTTAGAAAATTTTTATACTTAACCGCCCCGACTCCTGCGCTAATCATAAACCTAAAATCGTTTCTGGGATAAAATTGATATCCTAGTAAGGGACCTATAAAAAAAGTATTTGTCTTATTTTGTCCACCTACTAATTCATTATTTTTTATCCTATTATAGGTGTTTCCGTAATGTAACCCTAGTAGAAATTGCCCGTCTGATAAATTGAAAAAAACTTCTGCATCAATGCCGGTAATGTTCGTAAAAGTCTTGCTCGCAAAATTATCTCCTACAGCAATAGGCTGAGTATATCCAAATTTAAAAACTATGTAATGATCGTCTTGTGGGAATTTATTATTTTCTTCCTGTGAAAATAAATGAGCTGAAATCCCGAAAAAAACTACAAAAATGAAAATATTAATAGGTGAATTCATAATCTACAGTTTTTTCGTTCATTGGTATTTCAATAGTTTGCTCATTTCCGTCATCAATTTTATATAGAAACTTCACACTTACATCCCGTAAAGTTTTAAAACGTTTGGAAAAATCGGGTTCAGCAGCGTTTTGTGTAAAATCATAAGATCGTGCTTCAAAACAATAAAGTGAATTAGGTTCTAGTGAAGTAAAATCAAAAGTGTATCTGCATTGCGTAATAAAATACTGTAATCGCCAGTTTAATTGATGATCTTCAGAAGAAGTTTTTGTGATTTTTAAATTGAGAAAACTTAGCGGTTTTAATTCAATTTGACCGAGTTGATAGATTTCTTTTTGTGGTGTATCCACATAAGCACGCTGAATAGTTGCTGAAGAATAATCTGAAGTATAGGAGTTAACTTTAATTTTATAATCACCATCAAAACTTTCAAACGACGCGAAAGAAAATTCCCCATTACTATTCGTAAAATCTTCTCCTAATTTTTGGTTCTCAATAAAGCTGGTTATACTAATATCAGAAATAGGTTCTCCTGTTGAATTAACAACTTTTCCTTCAATTAAAACACGTTTGTTGTTTTCAATTTCGGGTTAACAAGTAACAAGCAATAAATTGAAAAATATTGCCCAGTATTTTATTTTCATGGTGTCTTTTATTTGAAGATATCCAAAGTTAAGAATAGTTGCGTAGCCTAACGTGAATTAATATAAAATTAATATAGCAGGTATTTTTTCCGCATTTCTAGGTAATTCTCCAAGCCATTTTTCCAAGTGGCTTTAATTTCTTTTTCACTCATTCCGGCTTCAATCTGTTGCTGAAGTTTTGCTGTTCCCGCCAATTTTTCAAAGAAATTATTAAAGAATTCTTTCTTATTTGTAGTGTGTTCGTAAGCTTTTAGTAACCACGATAAATTAATTGCTGAAAATTTTTCTGCAGAAGATAAATTCATTCCGTAGCAAGTTTGCCCTTCATTTTTAGGATATTTTGCGCCTTCATTTGGTTTTGGAATATAGCTATACTCAAAAAATGAAGCTGGTAAATCTGGAGATCCAAATACTTGAAATTGTAAATCGGTTCCGCGACCGGCATTTACGTTTGTTCCTTCAAAAAAACATAAACTCGGGTAGAGGTTAATCGCTTGATCATTCGGTAAATTAGGAGAAGGTTTTATGGGTAATGAATAAGTTTTTTGATGAGCGTAATTTTTCATTTTTATGACCATTAAATCACAAATTGCTTCATTTTTCAACCATTTTTCACCATTAATCATTTGTGCATATTCGCCAATCGTCATTCCGTGGACAATCGGTACCGGATGCATCCCAACAAAACTTTTATATTCTTTTTCTAAAATCGGTCCGTCAATATAATGTCCATTCGGGTTTGGTCGATCTAAAATTAACACTGGAATACTTTCTTCAGCGCAGGCTTCCATGACATAATGAAGAGTAGAAATATAGGTGTAAAAACGAACGCCAACATCTTGAATATCAAAAATTAAAAAATCAATTCCTTTTAATTGTTCTGCACTTGGCTTTTTATTACTTCCGTAGAGCGAAACAAGCGGAAGTCCGGTTTTTTTATCGATACCATCAACTACTTTTTCGCCGGCATCTGCCTTTCCGCGAAAGCCGTGTTCAGGAGAAAAAACTTTTTGAATGTTTACATTCCGTTTTAAAAGTGAATCTACCAAATGCGTATAATCGCCATTTTCTTTAAAGATTACCGAGGTTTGGTTGCCCACAATAGCGACATTTTTTCTATTCAGTAATGGCAAATAGGCTTCGGTTTGATTGGCACCAACTATAATTTTTTTAGCTTTTTTTGAAAAATTAGCCGATTTATTTTCTTTTTTTGTTTGCGCTTGGCACGAAACGATAGCCAAAACCAGAATAAAAAATGTATTTTTGAACAACGTGTAAAACATAATCACTTTTGAATTTCGAATTTTTTATTTCTAAACGCCTCATCAGCGCAAAAGATTATAAAAGTAGTATTTCGGCACCAATAATAAAAATTGCGGTTACCGCAATTGCTATTGGCGTGATTATGATGCTCGTTTCGGTTGCCACCGGCGTTGGTCTTCAACAAAAGATTAGAGATAAAATTGCCGCTTTTAACGGGCATATTTCCATCGGGAATTTAGATAATAACAATTCGCAAATTTCGATGGTTCCGATTTCTACCGATCAAGATTTTTATCCTGAATTTAATGAAGTTGAAGGCATAAATCACATTCAAGCCGTAGCTACAAAATATGGTGTTATTCGAACCGAAACAGATTTTGAAGGAATTGTGGTGAAAGGCGTTGGGCCAGATTATCGTTGGGATTACTTAGAAGAATATTTAGTAGAAGGGAAGTTGCCGACTTATAACAAAAAAGGCTACAGCAAAGAAATTTTGATTTCACACTATTTAGCAAATCGTCTAGGATTTCAATTAGGTGATAAAGTGATTGTCTATTTTATGAACGATGGTTATCAAGAACGTCCTCGACCTAGAGATTTTATCATTTCAGGTATTTTTAATTCAGGATTTCAAGAATTTGATGAAACTTATCTCATCGCAGACATCAATCAAATAAAAAATCTTAATAAATGGGAAAAAAATGAAGTCGGTAATTTTGAAGTTTTTATAGACGATTTCACACAAATAGATGAGAAAGGCGGCGAAGTTTACCAACATATTGATTCCTTTCTTGATGCTAAAACCATAAAGCAAGCTTATCCTTCAATTTTTGAATGGCTTTCTTTATTCGATTTTAATATTGCCCTTATTATTGGGATTATGATTATCGTTTCCGGAATTAATATGATTACCGCATTACTCGTTTTAATTCTTGAACGAACCCAAATGATCGGCATGCTAAAAGCGCTCGGAAGCACCGATTGGAGCGTCCGGAAAATATTTCTTTACAATGCCGGTTACCTCATTATTAAAGGACTTTTTTGGGGAAATTTAATCGGCCTTGGGTTGCTTTTTTTACAAAAATATTTTAAGCTCATTCCGCTAAATCCAGAAACGTATTACGTTACCGAAGCTCCGGTTTACATCAATTGGGAGTATGTACTTTTAATCAATTTCGGGACGCTATTATTATGTTTATTAATGTTGCTTATTCCTTCATATATTATTACTAAAATAACACCAGCAAAATCAATTCGATTTGAATAAAAATTCAAAAATGACATTAGAAGAGAAAATAAAAAAATCAAAAACTACAATTTTTAAAGCAGTTTTTCCAAGTACCACAAATCATTACGATACACTTTTTGGTGGTACTGCAATGCAATTAATGGACGAAACGGCTTTTATAACTGCTACACGTTTTAGTCGTCAACCTATGGTAACAGTAAGTAGTGATCGTATCGATTTTAAAAAACCAATTCCAGCCGGAACTATTGTAGAACTATCAGGTCGAGTAACTTATCTAGGAAATACAAGCATAAAAGTAAGGGTAGATATTTTTATTGAACAAATGTATGAAGATCATCGAGAGAAGGCAGTTTCCGGTGAATTTACTTTTGTAGCGATAGATGAAAACAAAAAACCCACTCAAATTTTATAGTTAATAGAAGCTTGTGTATTTTTTTCCGTTTTAATAAAAAAAGATGCAGTTTCCATCGCTAACCCGAATTCTGTTATCCTAAATTACTTTTCTATATTTGCAGCTCTATTTTCAGCACACGAAAAAAATAACTATGGATTATAAAGAAAATATTTTAGGAACTATCGGAAACACGCCGCTGGTGAAAATTAATAAACTCGTTGAAGATATTCCTGCTTTAGTACTTGCTAAATATGAAACCTTTAATCCGGGGAATTCGGTAAAAGATCGTATGGCGGTAAAAATGATTGAAGATGCCGAAAAAGAAGGACTCATAAAACCCGGTGGAACAATCATAGAAGGAACTTCAGGAAATACGGGAATGGGCTTAGCTTTAGCCGCGATTATTAAAGGCTACAAAATGGTTTGCGTAATTGCCGATAAACAAAGTAAAGAGAAAATTGATATTTTACGGGCTGTTGGAAGCGAAGTTATAGTTTGCCCAACCGATGTAGAACCCGAAGATCCAAGATCATATTACTCAACTTCAAAACGTTTAGCTGAAGAAACACCAAATTCTTGGTATGTAAATCAGTATGATAATTTATCGAATGCAAAAGCGCATTACGAAAGTACCGGACCCGAAATTTGGGAACAAACCGACGGGAAAATCACTCATTTTGTGGTTGGTGTTGGAACCGGCGGAACGATTTCCGGTGTCGGGAAATATTTAAAAGAAAAGAATCCCAACATTAAAATTTGGGGAATCGATACGTATGGTTCAGTTTTTAAAAAATATCACGAAACGGGCGAGTTTGATGAAAATGAAATTTATCCTTACGTAACCGAAGGAATTGGCGAAGATATTCTTCCAAAAAATGTGAATTTTGATATCATCGATGGGTTCACCAAAGTAACCGATAAAGATGCGGCGGTTTATACACGACGTTTAGCAAAAGAAGAAGGAATGTTTTTAGGAAATTCTGCAGGAGCCGCGATGAAAGGTTTATTGCAACTAAAAGAACATTTCAAAAAAGATGATGTTGTGGTGGTATTATTTCACGATCACGGAAGTCGTTATGTCGGAAAAATCTATAATGACGAATGGATGAAAAAACAAGGATTTTTAGACTAACGCAAACTAAAAATTAATTAAAAATCCTATCGAAATTTCGGTGGGATTTTTTTGTTTTTAATATTTAACGATTTTTAGAAAATTACTGGTAATTTTATTTTACTTGTAAAAGACTTTAGGTTTACCAGAAAATAAAATGGAATATAAATTGCCAGTCTTGTTTCCGCCAAAATAAGTAACTTTAGTTTTCACTTTTTAAAATTTTAAGATGAAGAATTGGCTTTTATTGGCTTTCGCAATAATTTTTTTCTCGAGTTGCGGGTCGATTTCAGAAATTTCAGAAAATAAAAAATCGTTAAGTTATTTAGCCTTAGGTGATTCTTATACTATTGGCGAACGTGTAGCCGAAGAAAAACGCTGGCCGATTCAGTTAGCTGAAGCCTTGCGGGAAGATGGCTTTTCAATTCAATCTCCAAAAATAATAGCCAAAACCGGTTGGCGAACCGACGAATTACTTTCGGCGATGAATAAGGAATTAAGTAATGAAAAATACGATTTAGTTTCGGTGTTAATCGGTGTAAACAATCAATATCAAGGAAAATCTATTGAAACTTATCAGGAAGAATTAGAGCGAATTTTAGAAGAAGCCATTACCCATTCCAAATTCGGAAAGGAAGGCGTTTTTGTGCTAAGCATTCCCGATTATGGTGTCACGCCTTTTGGTCTCAAATCTGATAAGCAAAATATTAGTAAAGAAGTAGCTGAATTTAATAAAGTTTGTAAAGCAACTTGTCGAGATTTTGGTATTCCATTTTATAACATAACCGATATTTCTCTGGAAGCCGAAACTGATTCTACTTTAGTAGCCGATGACGGTTTGCATCCAAGCGGTGAAATGTATAAGCGTTGGGTGACAAAAATTCTTCCGCAGGTAAAAGCATTAATCAAAAATTAATGCAAGAAGCTTTTTTACATTACTGTTGGAAGTTTAAAAAGTTCGATTTTTTGAATGCTGAAACGAGTGCCGGAGAAAATATTCAGCTTTTATCGGTCGGGCAACATAATGAAAGTGAATCGGGTCCAGATTTTTTTAACGCCAAACTAAAAATTGACGAACAAGTTTGGGCAGGAAATGTAGAAATTCATTTAAAATCGAGCGATTGGTATGCGCATCATCATGAAAAAGATACAAATTATGATAATGTGATTTTGCACGTGGTTTGGAAACATGATGTTGAAATTTACAGAAAAAATAATACTGAAATTCCTTGTTTAGAACTGAAAAATTATGTTCCGCCTAAATTTATTTCCAATTATAAAAATTTATTGCAAAGTAATTATAGGTGGATAAATTGTGAAAATGAGTTTCATGAATTTCCAGATTTTTTACTTCAGCATTGGTTAGAGCGCCTTTTTATAGAACGCTTGGAAGAAAAATCGGAGCGAATTTTAAAATTGCTTGCCGAAAGTAACACCAATTGGGAAGCGGTTTTATTCCAGTTATTGGCCAAAAACTTCGGCTTAAATAAAAACGGAAATGCTTTTTTGGAAATGGCGGGAAGTATTCCGTTTTCAGCAGTTCAAAAAACTGAGGATGTTTTTCAGTTAGAAGCGATCTTTTTTGGTCAGGCAAATATGTTAGAAGAAGAAAAAGAAGATGCGTATTATAACCAACTTCGAAAAGAATATAAATATTTAAAGCGAAAATTTCATTTAAAAAAACATTCGCATATACAAGTGGAATATTTTAGATTGCGACCGTCTAATTTTCCTACCATCCGTTTATCGCAATTAGCAATGTTCTATGGAAACGCACAGCATTTATTCAGTAAAATTATTCAAGAAAATTCTTTAGATAAAATTTATCAGCTCTTAGAAGTGGAAACTTCAGCGTATTGGAAATCACATTATTCTTTCGGGAAAGAAAGTAAAGAGAAATCGAAAAAAGTTTCTAAAAATTTCATCAATTTAGTAATTATAAATACGCTTGTTCCGCTTAAATTTTGTTATCAGAAATATATAGGGAAAAATAATTCTGAAGAACTTGTTGAGTTGATGCGAGAACTTCCTGCTGAGAAAAATTCAGTTATAAAAAAGTTTAATTCACTTAGAAAGAAAACCGCGACAAATGCTTTAGAATCACAAGCTTTATTACAACTTAAACCAAATTACTGCGACAAAAATCGTTGTTTACATTGTAAATTAGGACTTTCGCTCTTGCAGAAAACGAGGGATTAAGCTATTTTTGTGTTATGCTAAAATTGGTGTATCGAATTCGCTATTATTTTGAGCGGAATGGTTTTTACGTAAGTTCACGATTAGCCGATCGTTTAGGAATGCGCGTAAAAAGTGTACGTCTTTTTTTTATTTATCTTTCTTTTGCCACTTTTGGTATTGGTTTCGCCTTCTATTTAACCTTAGCGTTTTGGTTACGTTTAAAAGATTTGGTGTACACAAAACGAACCTCAGTTTTTGATTTATAATACAAATATCCGATTTTTTAACATCTTCTTTACATTTTAACCTCTAACTCTTTGAAAAAGCCCAATTTTTTAAGATATTGGGCCATCAATTAACTTAAATATTCAATTGTAACAAAATAAAGGTAACTTATGAGGAGGAAGTATTTACTTTCAACACTGCTATTATTTGCAGCAATTATCGGTCTTTACGGCCAAGAAAATGAAAACAATAATCAGGAATTAGAGGTAGAAGCTGAGTTAGGAAATCCATCTAGTTTAATTAATGACGGATTTATTGATTTAAAAGTGACCGGAGGAGTTCCACCTTATACTTATAAATGGACTAATCCTGAGACCTCCTTAAAATCGAATAAAGCCACAGGTTTAATAGAAGGAGTTCCTTATGATGTGGTGATTACCGATGCCAATCAAAATACCATTACAAAGTCTTATCGAATTGAAGCAGAATCGATCACAGAAAATTTTAACGGCTTTTTTGCTCCTATTGTGGAAAATATGGGAGCAATTTTATTTTGGGATCCTTTTGCCGCACTAGGAATTTATGATCCTGTAGTATATGCTGAAGAAAAATTAGTTCCTATTCCAGAATGGACCGCGAAAACCGAAAGTGTTTCTACCTTAAAACGCTGGTTAAAACCAGAAGGTTCTAAAGTTAGTAAAGGGGAAGAAATAGCAATTGTTTCTAAAGATACGGGTGAAGAAGAAACCGTTTATGCGTTAGCCGGAGGAGAATTAAAATATTTAGTAAAAGAAGGTGGTGTAATTTTTAACCCGAACAATACCGAAGATGTTATTGAACAAGGAGCGCATTATTTAGCTGAAATTAAATATGAAAATCCTGTACCCTTAACACACCCAAATGGAGACCTCAAGAAAAACGCAATTCCATTTATTGTGGTTTGGTTAATTTTAGGAGCATTCTTCTTTACGTTAAGAATGGGCTTTATTAATATTCGCGGATTTAGACACTCTTTAGATTTAGCAAAAGGAAAATATGACGATCCAAATGCACCGGGAACAATTACTCACTTTCAAGCTTTAGCAACTGCAGTTTCTGCAACCGTTGGTTTAGGGAATATTGCGGGAGTTGCCGTAGCTATTTCACTTGGTGGAGCCGGAGCAACTTTTTGGATGATTATTGCCGGTTTACTTGGTATGTCTTCTAAATTCGTTGAATGTACTTTAGGGGTAAAATATAGATTTATAGATGCTGAAGGAAGAATTTTTGGTGGACCGATGAATTATTTACGTTACGGATTAGAAAAACGTAACATGAAAGGTCTTGGTAAATTTCTTGCAGGTTTCTTCGCGATTTTAGGTGTAGGAGCTTCTTTTGGTGGTGGAAATATGTTCCAATCTAACCAATCGTTTGAAATTTTATCAGGTCAATTTCCAATGCTAGAAGGAAACGGATTTCTTTTCGGATTAGTTGTAGCAGTATTAGTTGGAGTCGTAATTATCGGTGGAATTAACAGTATTGCAAAAGTAACTGGAAAAGTAGTTCCTTTTATGGCAATTGTTTACGTTTTAGGTTCGTTAACTGTAATTGCTTTTAATATTGAAAATATTGGTCCAGCATTTTCAGCGATCTTTAATGGAGCTTTCTCTCCAAATGCTTTAAAAGGAGGAATTTTAGGTGTGTTAATTGTAGGTTTCCAACGTGCAGCGTTTTCAAACGAAGCGGGTGTTGGTTCAGCGGCAATTGCGCATAGTGCGGCGAAAACAAATCATCCGCCATCAGAAGGTTTTGTTGCTTTACTAGAGCCATTTATCGATACCGTAGTTGTTTGTACACTTACGGCGTTGGTATTAATTTTTACCGGAATGCACGAAGTTGAAGGAGTTGGTGGTGTAGAATTAACTTCTGCAGCATTTGCGAGTGTAATTTCTTGGTTCCCTTATGTACTTGCAGCAGCGGTTTTCTTATTTGCTTTTTCAACGATGATTTCTTGGTCTTACTACGGAATGAGAGCGTGGACGTATTTATTCGGAAAGAGTAAAAAATCGGAAATGTTGTATAAATTAATTTTCTGTATTTTCGTTGTAGTAGGTTCTTCTATTAGTTTAGGAGCTGTTTTAGATTTTTCAGATATGATGATTCTCGCGATGTCATTCCCTAATATTATTGGACTTTACATAATGTCTGGTGAAGTTAGAGAAGATTTAAAAGAATACTTCAAAAAACTTAAAAACGGAGAATTGTTTAAAAAAGAAAAGGCTACAAAGATGTCTTAAAAAATAAAGTATGAATTATAGAAAATCCCATTTTGCTTTCAACAAAAGTCAGCGAAATGGGATTTTTTTATTGGTAATTATTATTCTCATTTTATTCTACGGAATGTATTATGTAAATAATTCTTCCAGTTTTAATATATTTTCAACTAATGAAGATTCGTTGGTTTCCTTTCAGCATTATATTGATTCTTTAAAGTTGAAGAAGAAAGAAAAGGAAACGTATAAAATTTATCCTTTCAACCCCAATTTCATTACTGATTATAAAGGCTACGTTTTAGGAATGACTCCAGCAGAAATTGATCGTTTGCATGAATTCCGCGAAAAAGATAAATGGATAAATTCTAAAGCTGATTTTAAAAAAGTAACCGGCGTTTCAGATTCTTTATTAAATGAAATTTCTCCTTATTTCAAATTTCCAGATTGGGTAATAGAAAAACGAAAGAGAGAAAAAACAAAGACTGCTGAAAAAACAGAACTTTCTTTCAGGGAGAAAAAAGATTTAAATTCTGCAACTAAAAAAGAATTACAAAAAATTAATGGAATAGGAGAGGCGTATTCTACGAGAATTATTCGCTACCGAACTAAAATAGGTGGTTTTGTAGATGATATTCAATTAAAAGATATTTATGGTTTAGATTATAAAACCGAGCAAAAAGTCTTAGAGAAATTTACAGTTAAAAATCCGCCAGAGATTCAAAAAATCGATATTAATAAAGCTACACTTATTCAGCTTTCAGAAATAATCTATTTTAATTATGAGCTTGCAAGGGAAATTATTGATTATCGAATTTTAAATGAAGGAATCGATACTTTTGAGGAATTGGCAAAAATAGATGACTTTCCAAGCCATAAAATAGATAGAATAAAATTATATTTGCAAATCAAGTAGAAATTGACAATATAAAACGGAAAATTATTATATTTTCAGTTTCAATAAATAATCGCTTAAAAGAAAAATAATGAACAGCATGTATTTTACAGAAGAACACGAGCTTTTTAGAAAAAGCCTTCAGGAATTTCTTCAAAAGGAAGTCGTTCCTCATATAGATAAATGGGAAAAAACCGGCACCATAGAACGTTTCATCTGGGAGAAATTCGGAGAAATGGGCTATTTCGGTCTTAATTATCCTGAAGAATACGGCGGTTTAGATTTAGATATTTTCTACACGGTTATTTTCTTAGAAGAACTTCAAAAAATAAATTCAGGCGGTTTTGCAGCTGCAATGTGGGCGCACGCATATTTAGCAATGACGCACCTTAACAAAGAAGGTGACCATAGAATTAAAGAGAAATATTTAGCGCCAAGTATTACGGGTGAAAAAATTGGTTGTCTTTGTATAACCGAGCCTTTTGGCGGTTCAGATGTTGCGGGAATGAAAAGTACTGCAATTAAAAAAGGCGATAAATACATTATAAATGGTTCAAAAACATTTATAACTAATGGTGTTTATTCAGATTATTTGGTAGTAGCTGCAAAAACTAATCCTGAATTAGGAAATAAAGGAATGAGCATCTTTGTTCTCGATAGAGATATGAAAGGAATTTCAGCAACAAAATTAGATAAATTAGGTTGGCGCGCTTCAGATACTGCAGAAATAGCGTTTACGGATGTTGAGGTTCCTGCTGAAAATTTAATGGGCGAAGAAGGGCAAGGTTTTCCATATATAATGCAACATTTTGCATTAGAGCGTTTAATTATGGGAATTAATTCCCACGCGAGAGCAGAATATGCTTTAAAATACGCGTTAGAATATATGGCAGATCGTACGGCTTTTGGTAAAACCATCGATAAATTTCAGGCTTTACGTCACAAAGCTGCAGATATTGCTAGTGAAGTGGAAATGTGTAAAGAGTTTAACTACTCGATAGCAAAGCGTTTAAATGAAGGCGAATATGTTGTGAAAGAAGCGAGTATGTCTAAATTAATGTCGACTAAAATTGCCGATCAAGCCATTTACGATTGCCTTCAATTTTTAGGCGGTTATGGTTATATGGAAGATTATCCGTTAGCAAGAATGTTACGCGATAGTCGTTTAGGACCTATCGGCGGAGGAACTTCTGAAATTTTGAGAGAAATTATCGCTAAAATGATAATCGACAAAAAAGAATACAAACCAGCGGCGAAGTAATTTTTTAGATTATTTTTTTAGCGAAAATTGGCAATTTTTATCGCTAAAATGATAATCAACAAAGTAATTTTTCAGGAATATTTTTTAACAGCTCGTCTTTAATTGCCTGAACACGAGCTGTTTTAGTTTTATGAAAAATAATTTAGAGTCAAGTTGCAAATTTGAAAATTAGTATTATTTTTGCCGCTTGCAATTGCAAAAGAAAGGAGGTGATGAACACATGTTAGTTATACCAGTTAAAGACGGAGAAAACATAGAACGAGCGTTAAAGCGTTTTAAACGTAAATTCGACCGTACAAAAACAATGCGTCAGTTACGTGAGCGCCAAACTTTTACGAAGCCTTCTGTAGCAAAAAGAGCAAAGGTTCAGAAAGCGCAGTACATTCAGCACTTAAGAGATCAAGAAAACATCTAATTAAGGAGTTGAGAAATAGATAACTGTTGATTGATAAAGTTTAGTAACTTTGTTAGTCAACAGTTTTTTTATGCCATTTTCTCAATTCATAGAATACCTTCGGTTCGAAAAAAAATATTCCGAACATACCATTCTCGCCTATCAAAAAGACCTCGAAAATTTTGCTAAATTTGTTCAAGCTAATTTTGAAGTTCAAGATTTAACCACAGTAAATTATTCTATTATCCGTTCTTGGGTTATTCACTTATCTGAAAAAGGAATTAATAGCCGAAGTATAAATCGAAAGATATCTTCCTTAAAAGCATATTATAAATTTTTGCTGAGAACGCATCAAATTGAACAAACACCTTTAGCAAAACACAAAGCATTAAAAACCGAAAAGAAAATTCAAGTTCCGTTTTCTCAAAAAGAGTTAGAAGAAGGTTTAGCCTTATTAAATGAAGATAATTTTGAAGCCTTACGTGATAAACTTATCATCGAGTTGCTTTATACAACGGGGATGCGACGTGCAGAATTAATAAATATAAAACTCCAGAATATTTCCATTGCTCAAGAGACTGTAAAAATTTTAGGAAAAAGAAACAAAGAAAGAATTCTTCCCTTACTTCCTTTTGTAATTGAAACCCTAAAAAAATATATAAAAAAGCGAAATGAACTCAATAAAATTGAAGATGAAACGTTCTTATTAATAACCAGCAAAGGTTCTAAAATATATGAGACGCTTGTTTACCGAACCATAACAAATTATTTTAGTAAGGTTTCAACTAAAACAAAAAGGAGTCCACATATTATTAGACACACCTTTGCGACGCATCTGCTTGATGAAGGAGCAAATTTAAATGATGTAAAAGTGTTGTTAGGTCACGCTAGTTTAGCTTCCACGCAAGTGTACACACATAATAGCATGGCAGCTTTAAGTAAAGTATATAAAAATTCACACCCGCGGAATAAAAATTAACCTTAACCTGAATATTAACTAAACACTAAATTTTATGAAAGTAACTGTTCAATCCGTAAATTTCAATGCAGACCAAAAATTAATCAATTTTGTAGAGCAAAAATTGAATAAGCTTGAAAACCGTTTCGATAAGATTATTTATGCTGATGTATTCCTAAAATTGGAGAATACCAATGAGCCGGAAAATAAAATAACAGAAATTTTAATAAGTGTTCCAGGAAATGAATTAGTAGTTAAAAAAACGAATAAAAAATTTGAAGAAGGTGTAGATGAGGGAGTTAACACACTTCTTAGACAGCTTCAAAAGCGAAAAGAGAAGATAAGAGCCTACGCTTAGAAAACTTTTTTTGAAAAAAAAATAAAAAAGTTTTGTAGAAATAATAAACAGTCTTATATTTGCAGTCCGTTATCGATAACGGGCTTTTTTTAGTGAAAAGTTGAACTAAAAAGCCGATGTAGCTCAGCTGGCTAGAGCAGCTGATTTGTAATCAGCAGGTCGTGGGTTCGAGTCCCTCCATCGGCTCTGTTCTATGAAATTTTGATTTGATTGATGAATAATCAAATTTGGGGAGATACTCAAGCGGCCAACGAGGACAGACTGTAAATCTGTTGTCTTTAGACTTCGCAGGTTCGAATCCTGCTCTCCCCACAATAATTTCTTAAATAGAAATTGTATTAAAGTTAACGCTTTAAGGTCGCTGAGCATTAGCGCGGTGATTCATTAATTTACGGAATATAATTCCAGGTAATGCGGGAGTAGCTCAGTTGGTAGAGCGTCAGCCTTCCAAGCTGAATGTCGCCGGTTCGAACCCGGTCTCCCGCTCTTTAAATTCTTTAGAGAGTTTAAGAGTTTTACGCCGACGTAGCTCAGGGGTAGAGCGTTTCCTTGGTAAGGAAGAGGTCACGAGTTCAAATCTCGTCGTTGGCTCTATTTTGAAGGAGTGATTTCGTTGCAGATAGTTTAAAAACCTGGCTCTCTTGAGCTTTAGGTTTTTTGTATTGAATAAAATTGAACACTAATATATAACTAAGATTAAATAAGTATTAATTATGGCAAAGGAAACTTATGATCGTTCCAAACCGCACTTGAATATTGGTACGATTGGACACGTAGATCACGGAAAAACGACTTTAACAGCAGCAATTACAAAAGTAATGGCTGATGCTGGATATTCAGAAGCTAGTGCATTTGATCAAATTGATAATGCTCCGGAAGAAAAAGAAAGAGGTATTACAATTAACTCTTCTCACGTAGAATACCAAACTGCAAATCGTCACTATGCGCACGTTGACTGTCCAGGTCACGCCGATTATGTGAAGAATATGGTTACTGGTGCTGCTCAGATGGACGGTGCTATTCTTGTAGTTGCGGCTACAGATGGTCCAATGCCACAAACTCGTGAGCATATCTTATTAGGTCGTCAGGTAGGTATTCCTAGAATTGTTACTTTCTTGAATAAAGTAGACTTAGTAGATGATGAGGAATTATTAGAGCTTGTTGAAATGGAAGTTAGAGATTTACTTTCTTTCTACGAGTATGATGGAGATAATGCTCCTGTAATTTCTGGGTCAGCTTTAGGTGCTTTAGAAGGTGAAGAAAAATGGTCTAAAACTGTTTTAGATCTTATGGAAGCAGTAGATGAGTGGATTGAATTGCCTCAACGTGATGTTGATAAGGAATTCTTAATGCCTATCGAAGATGTATTCTCAATTACTGGACGTGGTACAGTTGCAACTGGTCGTATTGAAACTGGTGTAGCTAATACTGGAGATCCTGTAGAAATTATCGGAATGGGAGCTGAGAAATTAACCTCTACAATTACAGGGGTTGAGATGTTCCGTAAGATTCTTGATAGAGGTGAAGCTGGAGATAACGTTGGTATCTTGTTAAGAGGTATTGAGAAATCTCAAATTTCAAGAGGTATGGTTATCTGTAAGCCAGGTTCTGTAACTCCTCACGCTAAATTTAAAGCAGAGGTTTATATCTTGAAAAAAGAAGAAGGTGGTCGTCACACACCATTCCATAATAACTACCGCCCCCAGTTTTACGTACGTACTACTGATGTAACAGGTACGATTAATCTTCCTGATGGAGTAGAAATGGTAATGCCAGGTGATAACTTAACAATTACTGTAGAGCTTATCCAAACAATTGCGATGAATGTAGGTTTACGTTTCGCGATTCGTGAAGGAGGTAGAACAGTAGGTGCTGGACAGGTTACTGAAATTTTAGACTAAAAAAATAGTCAATTAATATACCAAAGTTAAGGTGTTCCGTGAGAACGGAATACCTTGACTTGTATCTACGGGTTTAGCTCAGTTGGTAGAGCACTGGTCTCCAAAACCAGGTGTCGGGAGTTCGAGCCTCTCAACCCGTGCAAATACAGAATAACGATGGCAGGAATTGTAAATTATATATCACAATCATACGATGAATTAAAAAACCACGTAACTTGGCCTTCATTTGCTGAAGCGCAAAGATTATCGGTTTTAGTTCTTGTGTTTTCAATTATTTTTTCTTTAGCAATTTGGGGAGTAGACACGGTTTTCGGTGAGTTAGTCGAAGAATACTTCATCTGGGTAAAATCCTAAAACTTAATTGCAATGGCTGAAGATAAATTGAAAAAATGGTATGTAGTCCGCTCTGTTAGCGGTCAGGAAAATAAAATCAAAGACTATATTGAGAAAGAAATAGCTCATCAGGGTCTTGAAGATTATGTAGAAGATATATTAGTTCCTACAGAGAAAGTTATTCAAATTCGTAACGGGAAAAAAATAAATAAAGAACGTGTTTATTTTCCAGGTTACGTTATGGTAAAGGCGAATTTAGGAGGAGAAATTCCTCACATCATAAAAGGAATAAATGGAGTAATTGGATTTCTTGGTGAAACAAAAGGAGGAGATCCTGTTCCCTTAAGGAAATCTGAAGTTAACAGAATGCTAGGGAAAGTTGATGAGTTGTCTGTGAAGACTGATAATGTTGCTATTCCTTATACGGTAGGTGAAACGATAAAAGTGATCGATGGTCCTTTTAATGGTTTTAATGGTACTGTAGAAAAAGTAAATGAAGAGAAACGTAAGCTTGAGGTAATGGTTAAGATTTTCGGAAGAAAAACACCGTTAGAGCTTAGTTACATGCAAGTAGAGAAAGTTTAAGTTGTTACGCTTATATAATTAGAATTATTCTTAATGCTTCCACTTTTAAAAATAATTCAAATTAAAAATTAAAAAATGGCAAAAGAAGTAAGTAAGGTTGTAAAACTACAAGTACGCGGAGGTGCGGCTAATCCTTCACCACCAGTTGGACCTGCTTTAGGTGCTGCCGGAGTAAATATCATGGAATTCTGTAAGCAATTCAATGGTCGTACTCAAGATAAGGCAGGAAAAGTATTGCCGGTTGTGATTACAGTTTATAAAGATAAGTCTTTCGACTTTGTTATAAAAACTCCACCCGCGGCCGTTCAAATATTAGAAGCAGCTAAAACTAAGAAGGGATCAGGTGAACCTAACCGTAAGAAAATAGCTAGTGTTTCTTGGGATCAAGTAAGAGCTATCGCCGAAGATAAAATGCAAGACTTAAATGCATTTACTGTAGAATCAGCTATGAAAATGGTTGCAGGTACAGCTCGTTCAATGGGAGTAACTATCAAAGGTGATGCACCGTTTTAATCCAAAAAGAAATTAAGAATGGCAAAGTTGACAAAAAAGCAAAAGGAAGTGCAAGCAAAAGTAGATAATTCTAAATTATATACCGTTGCAGAAGCTTCTGCTTTAGTAAAAGATATATCTAACGTAAATTTTGATCCTTCCGTAGATTTAGCAGTTCGTTTAAATGTAGACCCGCGTAAAGCTAACCAAATGGTTAGAGGTGTAGTTACATTACCACACGGAACAGGTAAAGATGTAAAGGTATTAGCACTTGTAACTCCAGATAAAGAACAAGAAGCTAAAGATGCAGGAGCAGATTACGTAGGATTAGATGAGTACCTCGAAAAAATTAAAGGAGGTTGGACAGATGTAGATGTAATTATTACCATGCCAAGCGTAATGGGTAAATTAGGACCATTAGGTAGAATTTTAGGACCTAGAGGTTTAATGCCTAACCCAAAAACAGGAACAGTAACAATGGATATTTCTAAAGCTGTTTCTGATGTAAAAGCTGGTAAAATTGACTTTAAAGTTGATAAAACCGGAATTGTACACGCGGCAATTGGTAAAGCATCATTCGACGCAGAGAAAATCGCAGGTAACGCAAGAGAATTATTAACTACGCTAGTAAAGTTGAAGCCTCAGGCTGCAAAAGGTATTTACATAAAGAGCATTCATATGTCTAGTACCATGAGCCCGAGTGTGGCAATTGACACTAAAAAGTTTACTGAGCAATAATTAAGTTATTATGACAAGAGAAGAAAAATCACAAGTAATAAAAGATTTAACTGCCCAGTTAGCTGACACTTCAACGATTTATTTAGCAGATATTTCTGGTTTAGATGCAGGAACAACTTCTAATTTACGTAGAGCTTGTTTCAAAGCTAATGTGAAGTTATCGGTAGTTAAAAATACTTTGTTAGCAAAAGCGATGGAAGCAGCCGAAAAAGATTTCGGTGAGTTACCATCAACTTTAAAAGGCAATACCTCTATTATGATTGCTGAAACTGGTAATGCGCCAGCTAAAGTAATTAAAGAGTTTAGAAAGAAAAACGAAAAACCACTTCTTAAAGGAGCTTTTATAGATGAAGCTATTTATGTTGGAGATGATTATTTAGAAGCATTATCTAACATCAAATCTAAAGAAGAGGTTATCGGAGATATTATTGGATTACTTCAATCACCAACTAAAAATGTTATTTCAGCACTTAAGTCTGGTGGAAGTAAACTTTCAGGTATCTTAAAAACGCTTTCTGAAAAAGAAGCATAAATTACGTACGCACTTTTTAACAATTATAAATTAAATTACACATTTTAAAACGATAGAAAATGGCAGATTTAAAAGATTTCGCAGAACAATTAGTTAACTTAACAGTAAAAGAAGTTAATGAGTTAGCTGATATTTTAAAAGAAGAATATGGTATAGAGCCTGCAGCTGCTGCAGTAGCTGTTGCTGGTGGCGCTGCTGCCGGTGGAGGTGAAGAAGCTGAAGAGCAAACAGAATTCGACGTAATTCTTAAAGCTCCAGGTGGTTCTAAATTAGCAGTTGTAAAACTTGTTAAAGAACTTACAGGTCTAGGACTTAAAGATGCTAAAGAATTAGTAGACGGAGCTCCAAAACCAGTTAAAGAAGGAGTTGCAAAAGACGAAGCTGAAGCACTTAAATCACAGTTAGAAGAAGCAGGAGCTGAGGTTGAGCTTAAGTAAGCTTACCAAGCAATATTATTTAGGTTTAGACCTCAGGAAGTACTCCTGAAGGTCTAAACCATTTTGCGTATTTATGCGCAACGTGTATTTACACACATTTTATATAAGTTAATTATGCTTTCAGAACCCTGGTTTTTCAGTGTTTTGAAAACCTCAAATTCCGTCCATAGATGTTAGAAACGCAAACTGAAAGATTGAATTTCTCTTCTGTAAAGAACAGACCTGATTATCCGGATTTTCTCGATATCCAGATAAAATCATTTCAGGATTTCTTTCAATTAGAAACCAAATCAGAAGAAAGGGGAAATGAAGGACTTTATAATACCTTCAAAGAAAATTTCCCAATTACGGACACCCGTAACCAATTCGTATTAGAGTTTTTAGATTATTTTGTTGATCCTCCACGCTACTCAATTCAAGAATGTATTGAACGAGGATTAACCTATAGCGTACCGCTTAAAGCAAGACTTAAGCTTTATTGTACAGATCCTGAACACGAAGATTTTGAAACTATCGTGCAGGATGTTTACTTGGGTACTATTCCTTATATGACGCCAAGTGGAACTTTTTGTATAAATGGAGCAGAACGAGTAGTGGTTTCGCAGTTGCACCGTTCACCAGGAGTTTTCTTTGGACAGTCGTTCCATGCTAATGGAACAAAATTATATTCAGCCCGAGTAATTCCTTTTAAAGGATCTTGGATTGAATTTGCGACCGATATCAATAGTGTAATGTACGCCTATATCGATCGTAAGAAAAAATTGCCGGTAACTACACTTTTCCGTGCAATTGGATTTGAAAGAGATAAAGATATTCTTGAAATATTTGACCTTGCTGAAGAGGTTAAAGTTTCAAAATCCGGTCTTAAAAAAGTATTAGGACGTAAGCTTGCTGCTCGTGTTCTTAATACGTGGTATGAAGATTTTGTAGATGAAGATACCGGAGAAGTGGTTTCTATTGAACGTAATGAAATCGTTCTTGATCGTGATACTGAATTAGAAAAAGATCACATCGAAGAAATTTTAGAAACCGGAACGAAAACAATTCTTCTTCATAAAGAGGATAACTCTACAGGAGATTATGCAATTATTCACAATACATTGCAAAAAGATCCAACCAATTCAGAAAAAGAAGCTGTAGAGCATATTTACAGACAGTTACGTAACGCTGAGCCGCCAGATGAGGAAACAGCAAGAGGAATTATCGATAAATTATTCTTCTCAGATCAACGTTATAATTTAGGTGAAGTTGGTCGTTACCGTATGAATAAAAAACTTGGTCTTAATATCGAAATGGATAAGCAAGTGCTTACCAAAGAAGATATTATTACCATTATAAAATATTTAATTGAGTTAATTAACTCAAAAGCGGAGATTGATGATATTGATCACCTTTCTAACCGTCGTGTTAGAACAGTAGGAGAGCAATTATCTCAGCAATTTGGTGTAGGTCTTGCACGTATGGCGAGAACTATTCGTGAACGAATGAATGTAAGAGATAACGAGGTATTTACTCCAATCGATTTGATTAACGCGAAGACACTTTCTTCCGTAATTAATTCGTTTTTTGGTACCAACCAGTTATCTCAATTTATGGATCAAACCAACCCGCTAGCGGAAATCACGCACAAACGTCGTCTTTCTGCATTAGGACCTGGAGGTTTATCTAGAGAAAGAGCAGGATTCGAAGTTCGTGATGTTCACTATACTCACTATGGAAGACTTTGTCCTATTGAAACACCAGAGGGACCAAACATTGGTTTAATTTCTTCTCTTTCGGTATATGCGAAGGTAAACGGAATGGGCTTTATTGAAACGCCTTACCGTAAAGTTGAAAACGGAAAATTAGATTTAGAAAACGAACCGGTTTATTTCTCTGCTGAAGAAGAAGAAGGAAAGTTAATCGCTCAAGCGAATATTCCTTCTAAAGATGATGGGACAATTGATACCGATAAAGTTATTGCAAGAATGGAAGGTGACTTCCCGGTTGTAGATCCTAAAGAGGTTCATTTTACCGATGTAGCACCAAACCAAATTTCTTCAATTTCGGCTTCATTAATTCCGTTCTTAGAACATGATGATGCGAACCGTGCGTTGATGGGATCAAACATGATGCGTCAGGCAGTACCTTTGTTACGTGTTGATTCTCCAATTGTTGGAACAGGTCTAGAGCGTCAAGTTGCTTCTGATTCTCGTGTATTGATGAATGCTGAAGGAGACGGAACAGTAGAATATGTAGATGCAAGACAAATTACCATTAAGTACGATCGTACCGAGGAAGAAAGAATGGTAAGTTTCGATTCAGATTCTAAAACTTATGATCTTATTAAGTTCAGAAAAACCAACCAAGGTACTTCTGTTAACTTAAAACCGATTGTGAGAGTAGGAGATCGCGTTAAAAAAGGACAGGTTCTTTGTCAAGGTTATGCAACCGAAGCTGGAGAGTTAGCTTTAGGTCGTAATATGAAAGTTGCGTTTATGCCTTGGAAAGGGTATAACTTTGAGGATGCGATTGTAATTTCTGAAAAAGTTGTACGTGAAGATATTTTCACCTCTATTCATATCGACGAATATTCATTAGAAGTTAGAGATACCAAATTAGGTAACGAAGAATTGACTAATGATATTCCGAATGTTTCTGAAGATGCTACAAAAGATCTTGACGAACACGGAATGATTAGAATTGGAGCTGAAGTAAAACCAGGTGATATTTTAATTGGTAAGATTACACCTAAAGGAGAATCTGATCCAACACCAGAAGAAAAATTACTTCGTGCAATTTTCGGTGATAAAGCTGGAGATGTAAAAGATGCTTCTTTAAAAGCTTCACCATCGTTAGAAGGTGTTGTAATTAACAAAAAACTTTTTGCCAGAGCAGTAAAAGATAAGCGTAAACGCGCGCAAGATAAAGAAGAAATCGCAAAACTAGAAGATAGTTACCGTGTAAAGTTTGAAGCTTTAAAAACGGAATTAATCGATAAACTTTTTGCGATTATTGGTGGTAAAACGGCTCAAGGTGTTAAGAATGATTTAGGTGAAGATGTTTTACCAAAAGGTAAAAAGTACACTTTAAAAATGTTAAATTCTGTTGATGATTATACACACCTTACGCAAGGCACGTGGACAACAGATGATCATCTAAATTCATTAGTTGCAGATTTAATTCATAATTATAAAATTAAGGAAAACGATCTTCAAGGTAATTTAAGAAGAGAGAAATTCACCATTACAGTTGGAGATGAACTTCCTTCAGGAATCATCAAACTTGCAAAAGTTTACATTGCTAAAAAACGTAAACTTAAAGTTGGAGATAAAATGGCAGGACGTCACGGTAACAAGGGTATTGTTGCTCGTATTGTTCGTCAAGAAGATATGCCATTCTTAGAAGATGGAACTCCTGTAGATATCGTATTAAATCCACTAGGTGTACCATCACGTATGAACATTGGTCAGATTTACGAAACCGTATTAGGTTGGGCAGGTCAAAAACTTGGTAAAAAGTATGCGACTCCAATTTTTGATGGAGCAACAATCGACCAAATTAATGATTTAACTGATGAAGCTGGAATTCCAAGATACGGTCATACTTATTTATATGACGGTGGAACTGGAGATCAATTCGATCAACCTGCAACAGTTGGTGTAATTTATATGTTGAAGCTAGGACACATGATTGAAGATAAAATGCACGCGCGTTCTATTGGTCCTTATTCATTAATTACCCAACAACCTTTAGGAGGTAAAGCTCAGTTCGGAGGTCAGCGATTTGGTGAGATGGAAGTTTGGGCACTTGAGGCTTATGGAGCTTCTGCTACACTTCGTGAAATCTTAACTGTTAAGTCCGATGATGTAATCGGTAGAGCAAAAACTTACGAATCTATCGTAAAAGGTGAACCAATGCCAGAACCTGGCTTACCAGAATCTTTTAACGTGTTAATGCACGAATTGAAAGGTCTTGGATTAGACATAAAACTTGAAGAGTAATAACTTTATCTCCGGCTGTATAGCTATAGCCGGAGATAAAAAGTTATCGCTAAATTTTAGAATAATTCTTTAGTACCATTTATTATGGCAAGAAATAATGATAAGAATACACAAAAGAGATTTAATAAAATCTCTATAGGCTTAGCTTCCCCAGAATCGATATTGGCTGAATCGAGAGGAGAGGTATTAAAGCCTGAAACTATTAATTACCGTACTCATAAACCAGAACGCGACGGACTGTTTTGTGAACGTATTTTTGGTCCTGTAAAAGACTACGAATGTGCTTGCGGTAAATATAAAAGAATTCGATATAAAGGAATTGTATGTGATCGTTGTGGAGTAGAAGTAACCGAAAAGAAAGTGCGTAGAGATCGTGTAGGTCACATCAATTTAGTGGTTCCTGTTGCACATATTTGGTATTTCCGTTCTCTTCCAAATAAAATTGGATATTTATTAGGAATACCTTCTAAGAAACTAGATATGATTATTTACTACGAACGTTACGTAGTAATCCAAGCAGGTATAGCAAAAAATGAAGAAGGAGAGCCATTAAAGAAAATGGATTTCTTAACTGAAGAAGAATATTTAAACGTTCTAGATAGTCTTCCGCAGGAAAATATGTACTTAGAAGATTCAGACCCAAATAAGTTTATCGCTAAAATGGGAGCTGAATGTCTAATTGAAATCTTAAATCGTTTAGATTTAGATGAACTTTCTTATGAATTAAGACATAAAGCAAATAACGAAACTTCAAAACAACGTAAAACTGAAGCGCTAAAACGTTTACAAGTTGTTGAAGCTTTCCGTGATGCTAACAAAGATAAAGAAAATAAGCCATCGTGGATGATTATGAAAGTAGTTCCGGTAATTCCACCAGAATTACGTCCATTAGTCCCATTAGATGGCGGTCGTTTTGCGACTTCAGATTTAAATGATCTTTACAGACGTGTAATTATTCGTAACAACCGTCTTAAAAGATTAATGGAGATTAAAGCTCCTGAAGTAATTTTACGTAACGAAAAACGTATGCTTCAAGAGTCGGTAGATTCATTATTTGATAATACCAGAAAATCTTCAGCAGTAAAAACAGATTCTAACCGTCCGTTAAAATCACTTTCAGATTCCTTAAAAGGAAAACAAGGACGTTTCCGTCAGAACTTATTGGGTAAACGTGTAGATTATTCAGCGCGTTCAGTAATTGTTGTAGGACCGGAAATGAAATTATATGAATGTGGTCTTCCAAAAAATATGGCTGCGGAACTTTACAAGCCTTTTGTAATTAGAAAATTAATTGAAAGAGGAATTGTGAAAACGGTTAAATCTGCAAAGAAAATAATCGATAAAAAAGAGCCGGTAGTTTGGGATATTTTAGAAAATGTTTTAAAAGGACATCCTGTATTACTAAACCGTGCTCCAACGCTTCACCGTTTAGGAATTCAAGCTTTTCAACCTAAATTAATCGAAGGGAAAGCAATTCAGTTACACCCATTGGTTTGTACTGCATTTAACGCCGATTTCGATGGTGACCAAATGGCGGTTCACTTACCTTTAGGTCCTGAAGCTATTTTAGAAGCACAGTTATTAATGCTGGCTTCTCATAATATTCTAAATCCCGCTAACGGTTCTCCGGTAACAGTACCTTCTCAAGATATGGTACTTGGTTTATATTATATGACCAAGATGAGAAAATCTACTCCGGAAAAACCAATGAAGGGTGAAGGTTTAACGTTCTATTCTTTTGAAGAAGTAAATATTGCGTACAACGAAAAACGTGTTGACTTAAACGCGATGATTAAAGTACGTGCGAAAGATTTCAATGATAAGGGTGAATTAGTAACTCAAATTATCGAAACTACGGTTGGTAGAGTTCTATTCAACGAAGAAGTTCCAGAACAAGCAGGTTATATAAATGAGGTTTTAACAAAGAAAACTTTAAGAGATATTATTGGTAGAATCTTAAAAGTAACCAGCGTACCAGAAACAGGTGAATTCCTAGATAAAATTAAAAGTTTAGGATATGGTTTTGCCTTTAGAGGTGGTCTTTCATTCTCACTAGGAGATATTATCATTCCTAAAGAGAAATACGAAATGATCGATGAAGCTAACGAACAAGTTGAAGGTATTATGGCCAATTATAATATGGGTCTTATTACCAACAACGAGCGTTACAATCAGGTAATTGATATTTGGACAGCTACTAATGCTAACCTTACCGAATTAGCGATGAAGCGAATTCGAGAAGATCAGCAAGGATTCAACTCGGTTTATATGATGCTTGATTCCGGAGCGCGTGGTTCGAAAGAACAAATTCGTCAGTTAACCGGTATGCGTGGATTAATGGCGAAACCTAAAAAATCGAATTCTGGAGGTGGAGAAATTATTGAAAACCCAATTCTTTCTAACTTTAAAGAAGGACTTTCAATTCTTGAATACTTTATTTCAACTCACGGTGCGCGTAAAGGTCTTGCCGATACCGCATTAAAAACTGCCGATGCTGGTTATTTAACACGTCGTCTAGTAGATGTTTCTCAAGATGTAATTGTAGGTGAAGAAGATTGTGGAACATTACGAGGTATCGAAATTAAAGCCTTAAAGAAAAATGAAGAAGAAGTTGAATCGTTAGGAGAACGTATCTTAGGTAGAACGGCGTTAAACGATATTATCGATCCAATTTCACAAGAAGTTTTTGCGGAAGCGGGAGATGAAATTGATGAAAAAATCGTTTCTAAAGTTGAAAACTCTGCTTTAGATGCTGTAGAAGTTCGTTCAGCATTAACCTGTGAAGCTAAAAAAGGAATTTGTGTAAAATGTTACGGTAGAAACCTTGCCACTGGGAAAACAGTTCAGCGAGGAGAAGCAGTAGGAGTTGTTGCCGCTCAATCTATTGGTGAGCCAGGAACACAGCTTACACTTCGTACGTTCCACGTAGGTGGTATTGCCGGAAACATTTCAGAAGAAAATAAAGTTGTGGCCAAGTTTGATGGTGTTGCTGAAATCGACGATTTAAAAACTGTAAAAGGTGAAAATGCTGAAGGGAACGAAGCAGAAATCGTAATTTCAAGAACATCTGAAATTAAAATAGTTGATCCAAAAACTGGAATTGTATTAAGTAATAATGTAATTCCTTACGGAGCGCAATTATTTGTGAAACCTGGTGATAAAATAAAAGAAGGAACAACAGTTTGTCAGTGGGATCCTTATAACGGAGTAATTATTTCTGAATTTGCAGGAAAAATTAAATTCGAAAATATTGAACAAGGAGTTACTTATCAAGTTGAAACTGATGAACAAACCGGTTTCCAAGAGAAAGTAATTTCTGAATCAAGAAATAAGAAAAAGATTCCAACATTATTAATTATGGGTAAAGGTGACGAAGTAATTCGTTCGTATAACTTACCTGTTGGAGCTCACTTAATGGTAGACGATAGTGAGAAAATTAAGATCGGTAAGATTTTAGTAAAAATTCCTCGTAAATCATCTAAAGCCGGAGATATTACCGGAGGTCTTCCTCGTGTAACCGAATTATTCGAAGCACGTAATCCTTCAAATCCAGCTGTAGTAAGTGAAATTGATGGAGTTGTTTCTTTCGGAAAAATTAAACGTGGTAACCGCGAAATCATCGTAGAATCTAAATTAGGTGAGGTTAAGAAGTATTTAGTAAAACTTTCAAACCAAATCTTAGTTCAAGAAAACGATTATGTTCGTGCAGGAATGCCACTTTCTGACGGATCAATTACGCCAGAAGATATCTTGAATATTAAAGGGCCAAGTGCGGTTCAACAGTATTTAGTAAATGAAGTTCAGGAAGTATATCGATTACAAGGGGTGAAAATTAACGACAAGCATTTTGAAGTTGTTGTAAGACAAATGATGCGTAAAGTTAAAATTCAAGATCCGGGAGATACTATTTTCTTAGAAAATCAATTGGTTCATAAATCAGATTTCATCGAAGAAAATGATGATATTTTCGGAATGAAAGTAATCGAAGATGCTGGCAATAGTGAAAACTTAAAACCTGGTAAAATTGTAACTGCCCGTGAGTTGAGAGATGAAAATTCAATCTTACGTAGAGAAGATAAAGCGCTTGCAACAGCAAGAGATGCTCAACCAGCTACAGCGACACCAATTTTACAAGGTATAACGAGAGCTTCACTTCAAACCAAATCATTTATTTCTGCGGCTTCCTTCCAGGAAACTACCAAAGTGCTTAATGAAGCGGCGGTTAGCGGAAAAGTTGATACGCTAGAAGGACTTAAAGAAAATGTAATTGTAGGTCATAAAATTCCGGCAGGAACGGGAATGCGTGAATACGATGATATTATCGTAGGTTCTAAAGAAGAATTCGAAGAAATGATGGAAGAAAAACAAGAAGTAAATTATAACTAAATATTTAAAACGCTGTGATGAAAATCACGGCGTTTTTTTCTATATTACGTATAAAACTTATTTTTATGAGTGAAGAAAAAAATAAAAAGTCAAAACAAAAGCAACTTAATATTGAATTAGATGAAGCAACTGCGCAGGGCGAATATAGTAACCTTGCCATCATTAATCATTCTGCTTCAGAGTTTGTAGTGGATTTTGTAAATATTATGCCGGGCGCGCCAAAAAGCAAAGTTAAATCTAGAATTATTTTAACGCCACAGCATGCAAAGCGTTTGCTAAAAGCTTTAGGTGGAAATATTTATAAATTTGAACAAGCGCATGGTGAAATTAAAGATTACGATAAACCCAATATGCCCTTAAATTTTGGACCTACCGGTCAAGCATAATTATTAAAAGTATTCATAAAAAAAATCCGAAGTTTTTAGCTTCGGATTTTTTTATGTATTTTAACATAATTATTTAGACATATTTTAAAAAATATTTTGAAAAATTTAATTCCCTTATTTCTATTTTCCGTTTGTTTTTTTGCTTCTGCACAACAGCAAGGTTTAGCGGAAAGTACTTGGCATTTAGAAGAACTTACAATTTCTAATAATAATATTTCTATTCCGCAAGATGATAATGCAGATTCTGCGTTAGATGAAATAAATTTGTGGTTTAATGGTGATATATTATATACACAGGTTTGCAATGTATTAGATTCTTTTGAAGAAATTCAATATGTGGGTAATAACGAATTTCTAATGGAAGAATGGAATCAAACTTTAATAGAATGTAATAAAGAAGAGAACCAGAATTTTGAACAGAATTATTTTTCTTTTTTTACAAACCATATCAATACACCAATAGCTTATACAATAACCAATAATTCAAATGGTTCTCAAAGCTTAATTTTAATGCTTAACAATGGGGATTTCGCAGTTTACAACAATCAACAATTGAGTTTAAAAAAATCTAATAAATTTGCTATAGCTTTATATCCAAATCCTGTAAAAGATTATTTCACCATAAAAAATGACTCTAATTTATTTTTAAAAGCTATTTCCATTTATAATTTACAGGGAAAACTCGTAAGAGAATTTATGCCTACTGAAAAAAACGAATATAGAGTAATAAATTTAAATGGAGTTTATTTAGTTAGATTAGAAACCGAAAAGGGGTTTGAGACGAAGCAAATTATTGTAAAATAAATTCTCCAAAAATAAATCCGAAGCAAAAACTTCGGATTTTTTATTTGTAAAAGTAATATTGTTAAAATTCCGAAGTAAAATGAAATTTAATAGTTTTATATTTCTGTTGCGTCATTTGTAATGAGAATTGTGAATCAGCTAAAAATACTAATTGTCCTCGTTTATCTTTTGCCAAAAATTTTGCTTTTACCCGTTTAAAATCTTGAAATCCATCACTTTTTTCATCTTCAGGTTCTATCCAGCAGGCTTTATGAACATTTAAATTTTCATACGTACATTTTGCGCCATATTCGTGTTCTAATCGGTATTGAATTACTTCGTATTGTAGAGCACCAACGGTTCCGATTATTTTTCGGTTATTTAATTCCAGTCGGAATAATTGTGCAACACCTTCATCCATTAATTGGTCGATTCCTTTTTCCAATTGTTTAGATTTCATCGGGTCAGCATTATTAATATATCTAAAATGCTCGGGTGAGAAGTTAGGAATCCCACGGTAATGAATTTCTTCTCCTTCCGTTAAGGTATCACCAATTTTAAAGTTTCCGGTGTCGTGCAAACCAACAATGTCGCCTGGGTAAGAAACATCTACAATTTCTTTCTTTTCAGCGAAAAAAGCATTCGGACTGCTAAATCTCAATTTTTTATTGTGACGAACATGTAAATAAGGTACATTTCTTTCAAATTTACCTGAAACAATTTTTACGAACGCTAAACGGTCACGGTGTTTTGGATCCATATTCGCGTGAATTTTAAACACAAAACCAGTGAACTTTTCTTCAGTAGGTTTTACGGTTCGTTCTTCACTTTCTTTTGGAAGTGGAGCAGGAGCGATGCTGATAAAACAATCTAACAATTCACGAACACCGAAATTATTTAATGCAGAACCAAAAAATACTGGTTGTAGTCTACCTTCTTTATACGCTTGCTGATCGAATTTAGGATACACGCCTTGAGCTAATTCTAATTCTTCCCGTAAATCGTTTGCTGAATCTGAACCGATTAATTCATCTAATTCTGGCGTATTTAAATCTGAAATTTCAACGGTATCTTCAATATCTTTACGTGGATCGCCGGTAAAAAGATTTACATTTTGTTCCCAAATATTGTAAATTCCTTTGAAATCGTAACCCATTCCAATAGGATAACTTAAAGGCGTTACGGTAAGATTCAATTTTTGTTCAATTTCATCTAATAAATCGAACGCATCTTTTCCTTCTCGATCTAATTTATTGATAAAAACAATCATCGGGATGTTTCGCATTCTACAAACCTCTACTAATTTTTCAGTTTGTTCCTCAACACCTTTGGCAACATCAATCACAACAATTACGCTATCTACCGCGGTTAATGTTCTAAACGTATCTTCAGCAAAATCTTTGTGTCCCGGCGTATCGAGAATATTTATTTTAATGTCTTTATATTCAAAAGCAAGAACAGAAGTTGCTACCGAAATTCCACGTTGGCGCTCAATTTCCATAAAGTCACTTGTGGCTCCTTTTTTTACTTTGTTAGATTTTACAGCACCGGCTTCTTGAATGGCACCTCCAAAAAGTAATAACTTTTCTGTTAACGTTGTTTTTCCGGCATCTGGGTGAGAAACAATACCGAAGGTTCTTCTTTTATTTATTTCGTCTTTCAATTTCATTTTGCAAATGTATTCTTTTTAAGAGCTTGTTCAAAGTTTTCAAGTTGAAGTCTGTTTAGAAAATTTATAAGATGGTTTTGTCATATTTCTATGAAATGTCTCCCTTTTTTGTACTTTTGAGTTCTATGGAAGAAAAAGTTATTCTGGTTAATGAAAACGATGAGCAAATTGGCTTAATGGAAAAAATTGAAGCGCATGAAAAAGCGCTTCTTCATCGTGCATTTTCGGTTTTTGTATATAATGAAAAGGGGGAAATGATGCTTCAGCAACGCGCTTTAGGAAAATATCATTCGCCAGGTTTATGGACAAATACCTGTTGCAGTCACCAACGCGAAAATGAAACTAATATTGAAGCAGGAAAAAGACGCTTAATGGAAGAAATGGGTTTTACCACCGATTTGGAAGAAACGATTTCTTTTATTTATAAAGCTCCTTTTGAAAATGGCTTAAGCGAACATGAATTCGATTATATTTTGGTAGGAAATTATAATGGAAAACCAGCTATTAACCCTGATGAAGTTGCCGATTGGAAATGGATGCATCCTGAATTGGTGAAAAAAGATTTAGTAGAACATCCTGAAAAATATACCGCTTGGTTTAAAATAATTTTCGATAAACATTACCAAACCATTTCGTAAATGAGCAAAAAAGTTACGGTAAATAGAAAAGCTCATTTTAATGCGGCACACCGTTTGCATAGAAAAGATTGGAGTGATGAAAAAAATGAAGAAGTATTTGGGAAATGCAGTAATCCTCATTATCACGGCCATAATTACGAATTAATTGTTTCAGTTACGGGAGAAATTAATCCTGAAACCGGGTTTGTAATCGATATGAAATATTTAAAAGAATTAATTGCTGAAGAAATTGAAACAGCTTTTGATCATAAAAATTTAAATATTGAAGTTGAAGATTTTAAAAATCTAAACCCGACTGCTGAAAATATTTCTGTGGTTATTTGGGAAAAATTACGAAAAAAATTGGCTTTAGATTTGGACTTACAAGTAACTTTATATGAAACGCCTAGAAATTTTGTAACTTATAGCGGATAATTTATGGAATTAAAAGTTGGAGATAGAATACCGAATTTTACCTTAACCGATCACCACGGAAATTTATTTAAATCTGATAAAAAAGTTGGTGAGAATATTTTAGTGATTTATTTCTATCCTAAAAATTTCACACCCGGTTGTACCAAAGAAGCCTGTAGTTTTAGAGATCATTATAAAGAGTTTCAAAAACTGGGAGCAGAAGTAATTGGGATAAGTTCAGATTCGGTAGAATCGCACCAGAAATTTAGCGAGAAATACAATTTACCTTTTACTTTTCTTTCAGATCCCACCGAAGATATCCGGCAAAAATTTGGCGTTAAAGGTCATTTATTAGGAATAATTCCTGGTCGCGATACGTTTGTGGTTGATAAAAAAGGAATTATTCAATTTAAATTTCATAATTTAAGTTCTTCAGACCATATGGAAAAAGCCCTTCAAAAGGTAAAAGAATTGCAAGCAGAGTAATTTGCTGATTTTAATTTATATGCATCGCCAAAGCGTTTATTATTTAGAAGTTTGCTTTCAAAATGAAGAGGTTTTCCTTAGAATACCTCATAGCTCGTGGCGTTACCTGAGTTAATTAATTAAAAGTTTAGATTTTCCCTTTTTATACTGAAATTTAGTGTAATTTTGCCGAATAATTTTTAGTAAAACTATGGCAAGCATTAAGCATTTAAAAAGAGATTTAAACTATGTAATGGGCGATATTATTGAAGCCGCTTACATTCACCAAATGGCAAATCCAAAAGCTGACCCTAAAACGATTGATGAAATTGTAGATGAAGCAGTAGCAACTTATGATGAAATGATTGTAAAAATAAATGATCGTTCTCAAGAAAATAGAGGAAAACACCTTCAGCAACTCAATAGAGAATTAGAGCAAAAAGCAACAGGTTTAATTGAAAAGTTGAATACGCTTTAAGATTCTAACAATAATCTGATAAAATAAAAGGCTTGCTAATTTTAGCAAGCCTTTTTTAGTAGCAATCAACTTTTTAAGCAAACTTATTTCTTTTGCTTTTCAACTTTTTTATCAAGTTTTTCTAATTTTTTACGTTCTTTTAAAAGATCTTTTAATTGTTTCCCGTAGCGTGATTTTCTTACATCTTTATTAAGCGAATTATAAATAGTATCTAAATATTTTATGTTCGCATCAAAAACTTCTGAAATAGCTAAAAAAGGAGCAACCTCTAAATCTTTATTAGTAATCGCAAAATTTACGGTGTACAAATATTTTCTTCGTAAAAGGCTTTCATACTTTTTGTTTGTGATTAAAACCTCTTCTTCATTATTTTCTTTTTGCGCTTCAAAATTTTCTTTGATAAGATCTAAATGTTGATTATTGAACTTTTTCATAATCGCATTATATTCATCGAACTTTTCTTGATTTTTAGAACCGGTAATTTTCGCACCTGTGGTGAAATTTTTCAAAGAAGTATTAATTTCCATTTCTCCTTCTTCCGCAAAAAATTCAATAATATCATCATTTTTCTGTCCATCAACTTTATCGAGATATAAAAAAAGAAGTTCAGGTTCTTTTAATTTTGCCTGAAGTTCATAATCGCTATCACCATTAATTTCAATAGAATCGATATCTTCAACAATCGTATCATTTAAACGTTGCAGGTAAAGCGTTCCTTTTTTTAAACCATCAACTTTTCCGGTTAAGGTAAAATTTGCGTCTTTTCCGCAGGAAATAAGACAAAAAATAGAAATTATAAATAGGATCTTTTTCATAGAAATAAAATAAGGATGCAAAGATGAAACTTTTTCAGATAAATTAAACTAACTCGCCGAAGCAATTTCCATTAAAATTGCGCAAGCGTAAGCAGACCAAGTCCCAACAACGTAACCTAAAACCGCTAATAAAACACCAACGGTAGTAAGCGATGGATGAAATGCTGAAGCTACAACAGGAGCAGAAGCAGCGCCGCCCACATTGGCTTGACTTCCCACGGCTAAGAAAAAATAAGGTGCTTTAATTAATTTTGCTACCAAAATAAGTAAACCGGCGTGAATGGACATCCAAACTAAACCAATTGCAATTAAGCCGGGATTATCGAAAATCATCGTTAAATCCATTTTCATACCAATTGTAGCTACGAGAATGTAAATAAAAACACTTCCTATTTTACTCGCTCCGGCACCTTCATATTGTCTGGCTTTGGTGAAAGAAAGTAAAATCCCGATAAAAGTAGCAATACTTATCATCCAGAAAAATGTGGAAGTAAATGAAGTTAACGCGGAAGATTTATCATTAAAAACTTCAAAATTAGAGGTTAAAAAAGCTGAAATTCCATCGGCTCCCCAATGAGCAATCCCAGTTGCGCCTAAACCGATTCCCAGCATTATCATATAATCGGCTAAAGAAGGTTTTTTGGAAATACTTTCAGTATAATCAGATACTTTATTTTTCAATTTCGTGATCGCTGAAGAATCGGCTTTCAGCCACTTATCGATAGCTTTTGTTCTTCCGATACCGAGTAGAATTATTGCCATCCAAATATTGGCAACAACAATATCTACGAAAACCATTCCGCCGTATTTTTCAGGGTTGTATTTAAAAATTTCAAGCATTGCCGCTTGGTTTGCACCACCGCCAATCCAACTTCCGGCGAGTGTTGCCAAACCGCGCCACGTAGCATCGGGTCCAGCGCCGCCAACAGTTTCCGGTGAGAAAACAGAAATTATTAAAATGGCTAACGGACCGCCGATAACAATACCAACCGTTCCGGTAAAAAACATAATAAGCGCTTTGGGACCTAAATTAAAAATCGCTTTTAAATCGATGCTCAATGTCATTAAAACTAAAGAAGCTGGTAAAAGATATCGGCTAGCTACAAAATAAAGTTGCGAATTTTCGGTGCTAATTATTCCGGTGGAATTTAAAATCGCAGGAAGTAAATAACACATTAATAAAGCGGGAACGAATTTGTAAAACTTTTTCCAGAAGCCTTTTTTTATGGATGAAGTATAAAATACAAAGGCTAATAAAATCATTAGCAGTCCAAATACAATTGCATCGTTGCTGAAATAAGGAGAGTTTTCCATAAAATTTTAAGCGTTAAATATTTGGTGAAGACTTTTTGCGACTCCGTTTTCAATACTTTTATCGGTAATTTTGTTGGCAACTTCTTTTACTTCGTCGCGCGCATTTCCAACGGCAATTCCCATTCCTACGCCATTTATCATTTCAACATCATTATAATTATCACCAAAAGCAATACTTTCTTCTAACGATAAATTAAAGTGGTTTTCTAATAAATGATTTATCGCGGTGAGCTTAGAGATATTTTTATTCGCGATTTCAATGTAAGTAGATTTTGAGCGGTATAAATGCAAATCGTTTCCGTAGTTTTCTTGCAAATGATTATACATTTTTTCCACATCATTTTCTTCGCCCATGCACATTATTTTGTGCGCTCCGAGTTCGCGTTTGTTCCAATCGTCTATTACTTTATTCACTTTTGTAACGCTTGGAGTGACTTTTGTGTTGTTTTCTTCGCGTTTTGCCCAATAGTCGTATTCTGGAACGTGCCATTCATCGGCGTGATAAAGGCTTAAATGTACTTTTGTTTGCTGATTGAAATCGGCTATATTTTTTATAGTAGAAACATCGATTGCCGTAGAACTAATAATAGAATTATCGACTAACACATAACCGCCGTTGTAGCAAATTATGGGTTGATTTTCAATTCCTAATTGTTTCTGTAAGTGAAACATCGCTGAAGGCATTCGAGCGGAAATTAATACAAAGGGAATTTCATCTTTATATTTTTTTATGGCTTGAATTGTTTCCGGAGATAATTCTCTTTCTTTATTTAGCAATGTGCCATCTATATCTGAGAATACGATTTTGTAATCCATTTCATTTCTTTGTTTGAATGGCAAATATAGAAATAATGAAAGGATCGCTAGCTTTTTATAAAAGAAGTGATAGCAGAAACTAATTCTTCAGCAATAGGAAGGTTAGGTTGATTGTAGGTTTTTTGATTGGTTAAATCGTCATTTTCTTCAATTATTCTAAAAACATGATTCATATTTTTAATCAAGTTTCCTTTTGCTGAAGGCGAAGCTTTTTCTAATTCTTTAATGGCTTCTGGATTCACTTGTAAATCTTCGCTTCCGTGAATTAATAAAATAGGAATGTTTAGTTTTTTTATTTCTTCAGAAGGATTATAGTTCATCCAACTTGCCATAAAAGCTTGCGCGTCTGGTCTAAAAATTGAACGTAAAGCGTTGTTGTAATTGCGAGTTCTTCCGTGTTTTTTTAAATCTGAAAAAGCTTTTTCAGCATCATTATACAAACCGGGCGCTTGCAATTTAATTTGTGCTAAAAGTTGTTCGTCTATTGGGTTAGCTGCTCCGGCAATGCTAATAAATTTATCTACATTTCCTTTGGCTGCGATCATTCCTATTAATGAACCTTGCTCGTGACCTGCGATAATTATTTCAGCAAAACTATTTTTCTTTTTAAAATAATCGATAACGCTTTTTGCATCGTCTATAAATTGATCGAAACGTAATTCACGCTCTTTTATATTTAATTCTGAAATTTTTAGTGTGCGTTTGTCATACCGAAAACTAGCGATATTATTTTCAGCTAAAGCTTCGGCAAGTTTTTTAATGGAATTATTTTTGGTCAACAATTGGTTTCCGTCTCTATTAGTAGGTCCAGATTCGTTTATAAAAATAACCAAAGGTGGATTTTCAGTATTTTTTGGCTTTAGCAACGTTCCTTCTACAAATTTGTTAACGCGTAAATCATTCGCAATAAAATTTTCTTGCGCATTCAGTAACGATGAAAAAACGAACGTAATTATGATTAAGAAAGTAGTACGCATATTTTAATTTTTGTAGTTATCCGAAATTTTGAAAAATTAGTATTTAACGTTTAGCGATTTTATTTTGAGAAATATGTTTTTGTCGCGAAGATTTAAAGGTTCCGCTAACATTTTTTCGCAATTTTACATGTTTAGTTGCTCTTCCTTGAACGCGTTTTCGCCACATTTTAAAACTGGAAGGTTTCAATTGCGTTTGCATAATTTTAATGACTTCTTTTTCTGAAGTTCCGAATTGAAATTCAATCGCTTCAAAAGGAGTCCTATCTTCCCAAGCCATTTCTATAATTCTATCTAATTCTCGTGGAGTGAAATTTTTTGTGCTCATATAATATTTCGAAAAGTTAAATTTATTCTTTCGCCGATCTTTTTTTGAGTTTTAGGAATTTGGTGTTGCCAAAAATGCTGGGTTTCGCCTTTCATAATTAAAAGACTTCCGTGCTCTAAAATCATTTTATGCTGAATTTTATGATCTTCTTTTTTTCTGAATTTAAAAACACGTTCTGTGCCAAAACTAACCGAAGCAATCACCGGATTTTTACCTAATTCTTTTTCATCATCGGCATGCCAACCATTGCTGTCTTTTCCGTCACGGTAAAGATTGGCCAAACAACTTGTGAAATAATGTTGAGTTTCAGTTTCAATTTTATGTTTTATCTCTTTTAGTTTTTCTGAAAAATGATGAGGTTTCATCGTGATATTAGAATAGGAGTAGTTTAAATTATTTGAAGCAAAAAATGCGGTTAAGCGTGGTTGTAAATGTGTTTTTCCAAAAACTTTAATAGTATCTTGTTGCCACGGAATATTTTTCTGAAGGTTTTTAAAATAATTATCAGCTTCCTTTTTACTGAAAAATTCAGGATAATGAAAAACTTCAGCATATTCCATTTCTATTTTTCTCGCAAATAAATCACTCATAAATTAATATTGTAAATAGAAAAGCGCCCACCAAATTAAAACAAATTGAAGCAATAGCCGAAACCACAAAAGCCATTTTGGAAGATTCAATCCTGCTTTTTCTGAACTTAACATATAAATATGAACTAAAAGGAAAACGAGTAACATAAATGTTAACCCAATTATGGCTATATTTTTTGTGAGTTTAAAGCAAACTGCAATTCCTAATACTATTTCTATAATTCCACTAATATATACTAGCAATTTATGAGATGGAAGGTAGCGGGGTATAATTCTCATATAAGCTTTCGGTTTAATAAAGTGAAAAAAACCAGCTACAATATACATTAATCCCATTAAGTAAAGATGCCAAGGATAATTCATGTTTTTTATCTAAAAGTATAAAAATAAAATCATTTTCATTTTTTAATAAAAAATTAAACTCTTATTTATTTGATTATAAATCGGTTAAATTTTATCTTTAAGATTATTTAAATTTTCTTTAAAAAAGCTTGCACAGAACTTTAAACAAGTTGTATATTTGCACCCGCAATTGCGCTGAGCGGTTGTTGTAGAAGTTCATAGAAAGGGTGATTTTTTGTTTTAGAGGGGTTAAAAAAAACTTTTAAAAAAATAAAACAAAAAGCTTGTTGAAATAAAAATAAGTATTACATTTGCACCCGCAATCGCAGAGAGGCGGTTAGAGTTCTAAGGAAGTATTGAAGTAAAGCGCCTGGCGGCGGACGATTTGAGAGGATTGTTTAAGAGGTTCGACTCCTTTTGTTTTAACGAAAAGACAGATTTTCTGAATTGAAAATTTGGATTAGATAAGTTCATTGAGATATTGAATTGACAGAATTAGATTAAGGCTAAATAGTAAAATTTTGAGTCGTGCTTATTTTTCGAAATAAGTATGAAAATTCCAAAGTTGTTGTAGAGTATTGTAAAATTATAATGAAACAACGATGAAGAGTTTGATCCTGGCTCAGGATGAACGCTAGCGGCAGGCCTAACACATGCAAGTCGAACGGTAACAGCAGA
>NZ_JBHLUA010000006.1:0-230215 GCF_042433895.1 Mesonia maritima
GCGGTCTACAATACTGTAACCTTACCTATACCAACTTCGCGGAGAGAAACGAGATCAACATCAGTATGACACAACAATACGACCCATATGAGAATGCTGTAGCAGAACGAATAAACGGAATATTAAAACAGGAATTTGGATTGGGTAAAACAATTGTGAGTCTAAAATTAGCTCAGAAAATGGTTAAAAAAGCAGTCAAAATCTACAATTCAAAACGAATGCACTACAGCCTAGAATTTAAAACTCCAGACTTTGCTCACAGCAATCAAAATCATAATTACAGACAGTACAGAAAAATACCGATATTAGTAACTCAATAAAAACAAAATAGTAAACCAAAAATGGTCAACCTATTTCAGTATAAGACAACTATCTTAGATCCCTAAATTTCCACAACTGAAAGATATACAAGACCATTGTGCAACATTTGAAAATCAAAATTTTTAGTAATATTTGAATTTTATTTTGGTTTTGCAGTTTGATTATTATTTAATAATATTTTATTAATGAGAACAGAATTTATATTTATTTTAATCTTCTTCTATTACAATATTAGCCAAAGTCAAAATGTATATTCTTTAAAATCTTCTGACGATAATTCACCTATAAAATATGCTTATATTTATGCAAATAATAAAATACTAACTTCTAGTGATTCTCTAGGCATATTTAAGATTAGCGATAAATACTTAAATTCAACAATTAAAATAGAAGCACTTGGTTATAAAACCATTGATAGTGTTTCACTTAAAAAAACATCAAATATTGTAATGGAAGTTAAACCTGTTACATTAAATGAGGTTATTTTAATTCAAAAAAAAGAATCAGAAAAATTTAAATTAGGTAAAGCTAAAAGTGGCGATATTGGTATTGTCTGTACCCTTCAAAATAATACCATATCACAAGTTTCTAAATTATTTAAAAAACCTACTCAAAATATTTTATTTTTAAATAAAGTTAAGTTTAAAACATTATGCTCGGACAAAAATAGAATATTATCAGTATTCATTTATACGGTGGGGAAAAATGGTAAGCCAGATAGAATCATTAATAATGAAGACATAATATGCAATTTAAAAAAAGGGCACAACGTACTTGAATTAGATCTAAGCCATTTAAACATAACTTTTCCAGAAAAAGGTGTTTTCATTGCCTTAAATTATATCTTCTTGGATCAAAATAAATGTTATCCTAATAAAAATAATAACTGGTATTATTATGAACCATCAATTGACGCGATAAGCATTGATAATTATACAGATAGTTGGTATAATATTAATGGTTTATGGAAAAAATCACAAACATATAGTATTAGTATGCAATTAAATGTAACTAACTAGTAAATTTCTATTCTATCTATATTAAAGAGGTATTAAAAAATAATAACCGATTTCAAACATCAACACTAAAAAAACGTTGCAAAACACCATATATAGCAAATAGCGGGGTTTGGTTCTAAACCGTAAATTTCGATATATTCGGAAGTTCGCCAATTTTTGTTTAAGTAAGAAAAGGTAAGATTCAAAAAAAAATTGTCTTGCATTTGGCGGAAAGGTTCTAGCATATCCGCCCGCGCTACTTGTCAAGAACTGTGTTAAAAAACAAATAAATTCGAATATTTATTTGGCTAATACGTTTCTATGATTTTCATCGTATTTCTAAGCTGCTTTGGCAATTGCAAAGGCCTGTTTTAAAAGCCTGTTCCATTGAAAGCTATAACGTTTTAGTTCATCGTATAACCTTTTATTTTACAAAGGGTTAACGATCGCTTAGCCTCTTCCCTATTCGTTAGGTGAGCACCGGTGTAGCCAACGTCATAAGTTCTTCTTTATATCTTAACAATTCTTGTTGAATCTCTTTATATTCTGACGATTGAACGGGTTGAAACAATTGTTGATAATAGGCAATTCCACTAGTTAAATTCACTTTAAACCGTTCCCATTTCTTAAGGTGTTTGGCGCTGATTTCTTCTGAAGTCGCTTCTATTTCATTTTTGAGGTAGTTCACATACATTTTCAATTCGTTAATGAACACATGAGAACGATTTACCGGGCTTAGCACAGAAGCATTGCCGTAAATATGTTGTATCATCTTAGCTAACGAGACTTCTTTATCGAAATAAGCCATATTAGGTCCAGGACAAATAACCACTCCCTGCGCTTGCCCCTTTATTGGGAGATCATGTTCCATATAAGAGGCATTGGCTAAGCCTACACACAAACAGGATTTCTCGTTTATAAGTGTTTGTTCTTTCTCATACTGATCCTTAGAGACTTGTCCTTTTTTTTCTGCTAAGGCTTGTAGTTTAGCTGTTTGATATTTTTTAGAAGCGGTACAAACCCCCTCAGGACCAAATTCTTTACTTAAAGCCAGATATTTTTTAGGGCATGAGCTTCCTGCTTTATTGGCATCGATGCGTTTTTGTTTATAATACTCATTTGTGGTTCCTTTAAGCGTATTAAAAGGAACTCCTAAAGGTGAAACACCACTTAAATATAAATCTTTCTCCTTAGCGTTAACAAGCAACGCTCTAGTGTGTTCATCTACCGACGTAGCTTCCGGTACCAATAAAAAAGGACTTCCCCACCCTACCGAATCAACCTCATAGTTGTCCAGTAAAAATTCATGTTCCGCGGCAGTACCCACTCCGCCTTGAACGGTTATTTTTAAAGCTAACGCTTTGGTGGGGACAAGAAGTTCTTTTTGTTGTAAAGCTTTTACGAAAATGGCATGCGTCTCTTCTAGTAAGGCTTCTTTTTTGGTTTTAAACTCTTCTAAAATGGGGCCCAATAAAAATCCTTCGGTAGCAAAAGCGTGACCTCCACAGTTTAAGCCCGATTCTATTCTGTATTCTGAAACCCAAAGTCCTTTCTTTGCAAAAAATTTACCCTGAATAATAGCCGAACGATAATCGCTTACTTTTAGCGTGATTTTCTTTTTTAAGTGTCCGTTGCGATCGGGGAAAAAGTCTTTGAAATTTTCAAAATAACTATATAAACGCGGATTCATTCCTGCGGAGAGAACTACGGAAGAACTTAAGTTACTTGTAGCAAACCCACGAAGCGAGGCGTGGGCATCATTAAATTCTACCGGTAATTGTTTTCCCTTTTCAAAGTTATCTTTATCTACTTTGGTCATGATGTTTACATCTATCTCCCCCGGGACCAAGTGCTTTTCTAAATACGTGGCAAGCCTTGCCGAAGGTACAGCGCCTTGTTTTATAAAGGTAAAAAGTCCTGCTTTAATCGTAGAGGTATTGGGTAAAATAGCCGTAAACCGCTCTAAAGCCTCAGTATTTTGCGACAGTTCCTTTTTAAACGTTGAAAAGTTATGCTTCACAATAGTCTCAACCAAATTTAAATAGGAAGTAATGCGTTTAGCGCGATAGTCGTGTTCTTTCTTTGATATTTCTTGATAAGGAAGATTGAATTTTTTGGAGTACAAGGCATTCATTTTTTCCATAAGCTCATCGTCTATAATAGAAATCACAGAGGAAATTCCATAATGAGCCACTCGTATCGGACTGTCTATGGTGTAGGCTAAACCCATAACCGGGATATGAAAACTATGTATTGATTGCGTTGAAATCATCTTATCAGCACGTTGAAAAGTTAATAACTACAAATATGCTTTTTACTACACTACTAAAAACTGACATAAATCATATTTGCATTTTTTTCAATAAAATATTCACCTAATTATAGTACGACAATGAATCCGAGAAAAACATATGATCTTACTGAAGTGTCTTCTCCTAAAAAAAATTGGAGCAAAAGTAAGTCCTATTATAAATAATTGGGATTACATTACCACAAGTCTCAACTTAGCCGAATGCCTTATTATATACCATAAAAAAACGGAAAGACGTGAGCAATACCTACCCAACTCTTATCTAATAAAAAGTAAAATTTAAAAGAACCTCAAAAATCTAACGCTTAACGAGCTTTTTACTTAGCTCTTCCATTTAGCGCTAGTGAAGTTGTATCTGTATATACCCGGAGGTAAAAGTACATGTACTTAAAACCAAACTAATAGTGAGTCCATTATGAAAACACGATATTGTGGTGAAATGTAGTTAAGTCCTAATTGCAGTTGGACTCAAAATGGTTTAACTATGACGTATCTGGGAAGCAAGGGAAGTGTTACTCCTCATACAACAATCGCATTATCTTGTTAAAAGAATGCGCTAATTCTTTCTGTTCCGGGAGGGATAAGTGAGAAATGATACCAGCGACGGAAACCGAAGACAACTCATCGAGTTTTTGTTGCTCCTTGATGCCTTTTTCGGTTAAACTGATTTTAAAAACGCGCTTATCGACCTGCGATTTTTCTTTGGTTAATATGGAATTAGAAATCAGTTTTTTGATGATTCGGCTTAAATAGCCTTCATCCAAATTCAGCACCTTATTAATATCGGTCGCGGTGGTTTTGCCGTGTTCCTTAACGATATACAGAATATGAGATTCGGTAAGCGAATATCCTGTATTTAAAAAAGTTTTTTCCAAAAGCCCAATGCTTCGTACATAATTACGATTGAATTTCCGGATGCTATGTATAATTTCGATTTCTTCCATAAAATTTACTTGCCTATATCAAGTATTTATACTTATATTTGCTTTTGTCAAGTAATATACAACATCTCCTAATAAATTCAAGCAATGATCAGCGTAAAAAATATCAACATCACAACTCCGCAGTATCAGCAGATGCGTGAACTCCGCAACAAGGTATTGCTCCGCCCCCTGGGGATTCCCGATCATTCCTGGGAAATGCACGACGCGCGTTCCTGGCATTTTGTAGCTCTTCAGGACGATCAGGTGATTGGCTGTGCGGTGCTGGTTCCTTCCGAAAAAAATAAAACTTCGGCACAACTCATACAAATGGCGGTCGCTCCCGAGGCTCAGGGAAAAGGCATCGGTCAGTTATTGCTTAACGAGATTATCGCATTTGCAAAACGTAAATCCTTGCAGGAAATTCATTGTCATTCCCGGCAATACGCAGTTAATTTTTATAAAAAAGCCGGCTTTACCATCTATGGCAAAACCTTTACCGAAGTAGGAATTCCGCATAATTATATGAAATTAGAGTTATTATAATGGAAATTAGAAAAATCAAAAGCACCGATAATCCAGCGGTGACCACACTGATTAAAACCGTGTTCGAAGAATATAATGCACCAAAAGAAGGAACTGTCTATTCCGATGCCGATACGAATAGGCTTTATGAATTCTTCGGAATAGAAAAAGCGGAACTTTGGGTAGCCGAAACAGAAGGGAAAATTGTTGGCAGCTGTGGCGTCTATCCTACTGAAGGATTGCCGGAAGCTTGTGCCGAGCTGGTTAAATTCTATATCGCTAAGGAAGCCCGCGGAAAAGGTTTGGGCAAAAAATTAATGGAGGCTTCTATCGCATCTGCCCTGCAATTTGGGTATCGCGAACTTTACCTGGAAAGCTTACCCGAGTTTTCCAATGCCGTTTCGTGGTATAAAAAACTGGGCTTTAAAACGCTCGATGCCCGTTTAGGAAATTCGGGACATTCTTCCTGCAATATCTGGATGCTGAAACCGCTGGTGTAGTTGTAAGAAGAATACTTTATGTTCTCAGCCAACTCCTAATTTCTTCTAGAAAAAAGTCATTTTTTTCAACTGAATATTTTTCATCTTTACTTTATACTTCAAAATTGAAAAATTTATTCTACATTATTTAAGTAAAAACAGTATTTTCAAATAAAAAAAGATGAAAACCCCACCTATACCTTACAACGATGCTGAACGATCTGAAGAGGCCTTTCAATATACCAAATATACTATAGAAGATGAAGATTTGAATTTTTTAAGCGCAATGGTGGCCGAAATTTGTAATACCGATAGCGCCCTTATATCTCTTATTGACAAAAAAAAGCAGTACATTCAGTCAACTTTTGGAATGGAACTGGAAGTACGGGAATTTCCAAGGGAATTTACGTTTTGTGCCCATACCATTAATAATATAGATAAGCCTACCGTTGTACCCGACGCAAGAAAAGACGAACGGTTTAAAGATAGTCCATTTGTCACTGGTGAAAATCCAGTGATATTTTATTCCGGTTATCCTTTAATAAATAAAAAAGGTTATGCTTTAGGAACTATTTGCGCCATAGACGGAGAGCCGAAAGAGTTAAATGAAGACCAAAAAAACAAATTGGTTTTACTCTCTAAACAGGTAATGAATGTATTGGAACTTAGAAAACAATCGGAAATTCTTACCCAAACAAACAAAGAACTTTCTAAGTTAAATAAAAGATTTCAATACATTACCAAAAGTACCAATACTGGGACTTTTGAATATAGTTTAAACAATTATTCCCTTGAATTTAATGAGGCATGGTGGACAATTACAGGCTATTACAGTGGACAAAACCTATCCTTAAAAAAATGGCAAGAGCTGATTCATCCCGGAGACCTTCCTTCGTTAAAAGAGAAAATTAAAAAGCATTGTAACTCCAATGATACTTTTAACCATCAGTTCCGACTTTTGCATAGAGATGGAAACTATATCTGGATAAGTGCTAATGCTCAGTTTAATTTTGGCTTAGCTAAAGATAAACCAACCCATATTTACGGCACACTTATAGATATTACCAAACAAAAAAATAAAGAGTCTGAAGTTGTTTATAGGCAAAAGCTTCTGCAATTATTATATGAGCTCTCACCTATTGGTATCGCCCTAAATGATTTTGAAACAGGGGCATTTTTAGAAGTGAATCAAAAACTACTAGACCCTACGGGTTATACCAGAGAAGAATTCCTACAACTCAATTATTGGGAAGTTACCCCCAAGGAATATGAACTACAGGAAGCACAGCAAATAGAATCCATGAATGAAAAAGGTGCATATGGCCCTTATGAAAAAGAATACATAAAAAAGAACGGAGAAAAATATCCGGTATTGTTAAGAGGTGTTTTGGTAGAAGATATCGACGGAAATAAAAAGATTTGGAGCTTTATTGAAGATATATCTGAACACAAAAAAGATGAGCTTGAAAAGTCACAGTACTTAGAGAAGATTCAAAGCTTGTTACATATAAAAAATAATCAAAACGAGCGGTTAGAAAATTTCGCTCATATTGTTTCCCATAATTTACGTTCCCATTCTGGCTCTATTAATATGCTAATTGAATTATTACAGGAAGAGAATAATACGTTAGATGAACAGGAAACATTTAAATATTTAATTCAAGCAACATCAAATCTGAAAACTACTATTCAGGATTTAAATGAAATTGTTGAAATAAATTTATCGGATACTAAAGATTTTAAACCAATTGATATCTATCCCTTGATTCAAAAGAATGTGGAAAGTGTATTTCCAATCGCCAAAGAAAACCATGTAAAGATATTTACAGATATTGACCCTAAAACCTATATGATAGGGGTACGCTCCTATTTAGAAAGCATTTTTCTTAATTTTATCACGAATAGTATTAAATACAGTGCTAAAGACCGAGACAGTTATCTAAAAATTTCCGCTAAATCTGAAGGAAACTTTACCAGCATAATTTTTGAAGATAATGGCTTGGGAATAGATATGGAAACCTATGGTAATAAACTGTTTAAAATGTATCAAACTTTTCACACGCATAAAGATGCCCGTGGCATAGGCCTGTTTATTACCAAAAACCAGATAGAAACCATGAACGGAACTATTGAAGTAAGCAGTAAAGTTAACGTAGGTACCACTTTTAAAATTAAAATTCCTAATAGCAACTAACTCCTGGAATTTTGAAGTACCAATACGCTAAGTCATAAAGCTAAAATTACCTTAAACAAGAGGAGCAAAAAATACATGCGCCTTTTTTAGTCGGGTTTATCTTATAGTGCAATCCACCAAATAAATCATGTATATCACTACATTATAATAAAGTAAATCCCCACTTCTCTATCATCATTACCCAGTTGAAATTGATAGCTTAAAAAAGTTATCAATTTAATAATGCGAAAATCTGTAGCGCGAAAAGTTCTATCGAGGTAATGTTTTAAGCGAACTCATTAGAAAAACCTAATTTAAAACCGTTGATTTTTAACGTAATGAGTATATTACTTTACTAAAATCGCTTTTAATTCTAGGTAGGGTTTCAAAGAATTTTTTAACTTCAACTACCGTACTTTTTTGTTGAATGTGATGTTCAAGTAACCCCTTATGAAGAAAGGATATATGTTTAACTTTATCATATTTCTACTTCATATTCCGCTCCAGTTATAAATTTCTCACGATTTTGAATAGCTTTTAAGAGTTAATTATTCCATATTAGTGATAATTTCTCAATCACAGTTTACTCAGCAATATAAAGCGTAGCTTACGTTTTTTTTATTTCTACATCTTTTACGTAACTTCTTTAATTTTGCCATTTCCAGGGATTAATTACTCGTCTTCTATTACAGTTCATTTTTTGTGCTACTATGAGCGTGGGAGAGATACTTCAAAAAAATTCATTGGCAAAGATGTAAAGTAATCCTTTCCCCAAGCTATGACTTCTTCAAATTAGTAAAGGTTTTTTTATGCTTATTATTTTATTTACTTAATTTTAATATTCTAACGGCTCCTTGAATAACCAACACAAAAACGATGGTTCCGATAATTAAATCGGGGGTGCTGGAATGCAACCAATTTACCAAAAGTGCTGCGATGATGACGCCTAAATTGATCACTACGTCGTTAGAGGTGAAAATCATACTGGCTTTCATATGCGCTTCTTGTTTGCTTTTTGACTTTTGGAGTAGATACAAGCAAATTCCGTTTGCGATAAGCGCGAAGATCGAAACGATAATCATTGTGGAAAAGTCAGGAAGTTTCTCGGTTCCTAAAAATCTCCTTAACACTTCAACAAATCCAATAATAGCAAGGGTTATTTGAAAATATCCGGCTAGTTTGGCTATTTTCTTTTTCTTAACCACGGTTCCGCCCACGACAAGCAAACTAATGCCATACACAAAACTATCGGCCAGCATATCTAAGCTATCGGCGACCAATCCCATTGATTTTGAAATGATCCCAGTGGTGATTTCTATTCCAAAAAAGATGAAATTTATGCCGAGTACTGCCCACAGTAGCTTTTTTTGGTTGGCATTTTCCTTAAATTCGGTTTGCTTAGTTTCTTCAGTCGAGATTTTCTTTCCGCCTAAATTCAGTTCGAGAACAGATTTTTCGATTTGGTCAATTTCTCCGCGGTGAAAAACAGTCAGTTTTCTATTGGGAATATCGAAGTCCAAATTTGCAATACTTGAGATGCCATCCAATTTCATTCGAATTAGGTTTTCTTCTGAATGACAATCCATTTTGGTAATCTCAAATATTGTTTTCTTCATTGGTTTACGGTTTTATTAATTTCTAATTAAAACTTTGTATAACGCTTCACCTAAGGTATATCGCTCCATAAAACTACCCAAAATCACCAATCTCCATTAAGGATTTCTTGAAATTATTAGCTTAAGTAACGCTTACCGGTTTTAGGCAACAGTTATTTCATTAGTTCTTCAACTTTTTCTATTGCTCTATCTTTATTATTAAATTCCGAGTTCAAAGTTTTAAAAAGTTTCGTTTCTTCTCTCGAATATTCAATTTTGTAATCAGGAGGAATTCCTGTTACCTCAAAAAGTTTACCATCCATTGTTTCATAAACTTCGCTTGACAACCAATAAGTCCAACCGTTAGGGAGTTTTTTGTATAAAACATCGGACAAAGCTCCATTAGTATTAGAGCCAACTCTTTTGAAATTTGGAAAATTCATTGTTGCTATTGTGGTTGTTTCGGCAGCACTAACCGTAAAAGGACTTGTAAGTATGTATACACTTTTTAGATAACCAGGATTTGAAGGCTCTATATCAATAATTTGATACTCTGAATAATTGTCTTTAAATCTTCTTTTCTTTTTAAAAATATCATATTTCTTATCAATAAAATGACTCATAAATGCGAGTCCCACCCAATCATATCCTCCTGAATTGAATCTTAAATCTATTATGCAGACTTCTTTGTTTTGAATATCATTAATGATTTTAGTAGCTATTTTATGTGTACCATCTATCAAATCTTTTTCATAATCATCACTTTCCTCTGCTTTTTCCCAATATTCACTTGCATTGACAGGTTGATAATCGGCAAGTCCATCCATTTCATTAATTTGGATATAAGCAAGATTTTCATCGATATTTCCCCAAGCTATTTGTCCTCCATTATATTTCTTCACCTGTGTTACAAAATTCTTTAGAATTTTATCTTTTGCAAGGTCTCTATAATCCGTGGTGTCTTGTTTCTTGTTTAATTTGTGCCATTTTTCATCAAAATCATCTGGGACTTCAAAGTCTGAATGTTCATCATTAAGTTCCAATACAATTTTTCTAATAATAAATAGAATTCAAAAGGTGGTGTTTGGTCTGTAAATTGAGATTGGTACTTGTTCTTTAACATATTCCAATCAATATTCCGTTCTTTAAAAAAAGCATATTGGTCATTAAAGGTATGCCAAAGGGTTTCAAAATTGTACGTATTGCTATTGATTTCTTCTTCGGTAAGTTCTGTACAAGACGTGGGTTTTTTTTCTAGTTTCTTATATGTGAAAATGGTGTATCCTTCTTGATTTGTAAAAGTATTTTCATCAATTACTTTTATGGTTGGGGTTTGTGTATTGAAATAATCTCTCGAAATTTTCCATTCAGGAAAGCAGTTAAAAGAGCTACTATAAAAAGAAGTAACTAAAGAATCATTGATTTCAACAATTTGTCCTTCTCCTTGTTGTTCAAAAAAGCCATTAAGTTCTGCTTTTGTTGTTTCAGTCTTTTGTTTTTCTGAATTTTTGCAATTAATCGCTGTAATTGTAATTAATAAAAGTAAAACTTTTTTTATCATAAATATATTTTTGTTAAAGACTATAGTTTATAGAAATTGTTACAGATCTGATCATAATTGTTGCCAACCTAGCTATACCCCAACAAGCATTGTGTGATATCCATTTTAGTTCAATGATAAAACTAACCAAAATCAACAATTTCAATTAAGGATTTTTTGGAATTATTAGCTTGGGTAACGCTTACCGGTGTTAGCTGCTGTTATTTTTTAATCAGTCCTTTATTATTTTCGTTCGGTTCAATCAAATCCCACAAATTTCCATATAAGTCTTCAAATACCGCAACAGTACCATATTCAAATTCAGTAGGTGGTCTAACAAAATTTATCTTTCTTTCCACCATTTTGTTGTAGTCTCTCCAAAAGTCATCAGTGAAGAGAAAAAATCCAACTCTTCCTCCAGTTTGATTTCCTACAATTTCAGTTTGTTTTTCATTAGCAGCTTTAGCAAGTAGTAAACAGCATTCAGTAGCACCAGTTGGCGCAATCATTACCCATCTTTTATTGTCGTCAATTTTTGTGTCTTCAAGAAGTTTGAATTCCAGTTTTTCTGTATAGAATTTAATTGCTTCGTCATAATCTTTTACTACTAAAGCGATATGAGCTATTCTTTGGTACATTTTTATTGCGTTCGGTTTTAATTGCAGCTAACCTAGCGATAACACCACTCTTGTTGGGTGACATTCCTTTTAGTTCAATGATAAAACTACCCAAAAATCACCAATCTCGATTAAGGTTTCTTGGAATTATTAGCTTGGGTAACGCTTACCGGTGTTTTGCATAGTGCTTTTACACTTAGCTTAGTCTTCCTATGTTCCTTATTTAGTTCTAAAATGTGCCTTGGTAAGACAACACATACTCTTTTGCGATTTTTGGCTTGTATGGTAGCTGAAGCGAATTGTAAATGTCTATAGCTTTTAGTGTCGGCTTCATTCCTCAAATTTTAAATATGGATTTAAATTAACCATTCTCCAAAGTCCATCACTTCCATCATAATCAAAAAAGACTCCATCAACATCATTAACAGAAGAGAAATCAATTTCAGAAGTACTTATATCTTCTATTAATTTATAATCAGGACTTACTAAATATTGAATCCCATTAATTTTCTTTGCAAGCAAACGAGTAGTTGTCTTGTGCTTTTCAGGAAATGTAAAATTAGGTACAGACTTTAAAACACTAATTTCTCTTTTAGAAAATTTAGATAATAGAACAAGCCATTTAAATGCTCCTTCAGAAATCAAATCTTTATATTTTTCTAAGCTATTGATTAAATCATTTTTGTAGAATTTGATACTTTTATCCCATAATTCATTATCGTACAATCCACTAATTTCATTAGCGGAAGACCTTGACCTAATTCCACATTGATAAATTTTGACACTTACTAAATTAGGTAAACCGAGTTCGACTAAAATTGATAGTTCCTCAATCGTATCTGCTTCAATATTAAGTTCTTTATTTCTTAGTTTTTTTGAGATTCCGTTTAAAACCCAAGGAAGGCTGAATGAATAATATTTGGTAACTATGTTAGTTGCTTCTTCAAGAATTGCTATTTCTGACAAAGGAACAGCTTTTAGCCATTTATCTCTTATTTCATCTTCATTTACACTTTCTATAAATTCTTCAGCAAGAACATTGATTTCTTTAATTTCATTTTCAATATCTTTTAACAAGTCAATTTTCGAATCAATATTTATGTCATTTGATAAATAATCTTGAATAATGCTTATTAACTTATCTAATTTATCTTCGATTTGTAAATCGCTATTTAGAGGTATGCCAGATTTAATTATTGAATTCCATTTACTTTTGTCATCGCCAACTTTTGTTACGATTCCTTTAGTTCTTGCTTTAAGGAACTGAATTACTTCTTCTCCAGTAATTTCCTCTGATTTCTCTGCCTGAATGTAAGCTAATGAATTTCTAAAGTAATCATCAGTCCATCCATAATTATCATCATCTGAACTATTTAAACTATGTAATGATAATAGGCCATCATCAATCCAATCTAAGGTATTATTAATTGCTTCTGAATTTTCGTGTATATCTGAAATGTCATTATCTGCTATTAATTCTATTAATTGTTCAAATGATACATCATTTGAGTCAGCTATTTTCTTTAGAATTTTAATTAACTCTAAGCAACCACTCTGGGCATTATCAATTTTAGCTTTATCGAAATAGTCAAATATTAGATTTCTTTCCCAATTAACTTTTCTTGATTTTTTATTTACCGTATCTAATGCTACTAAAATCTTCCCTTCGTGGTCTACAAATGCTCTTCCAGCTCTTCCAGCAATATTCCAAAAATCTCTAGAAGTAATTCGATTACCTGCTTGATATAATGTTGAGAATATTACAGTAGACACACCCAAATTAACTCCTTGACCTAAAGTTGATGTTGCAATTATAACTCTAGGTTTTTCTTTGCTCATTAACCTTTCAAGTGGTAATCTAACATCTGATAATAAATCAGCATTGTGGCATAAGATTCCTTTTCTAGCAAAATATAGCCATTCAGATTCTTCACCATAAGATTCAATACAAGCAAGCTCGAATGCATTCCAATCATTTTGATTTTTAAATACAAATTCGACTTCATTAGCAAGACATTTATCATATTCTCTTGCAATAGTAAAAACAGACCTTTTTTGCCCAACAAAAATTAAAACAGGTCCGAAGGTTCTAAGTTTATATGCTGTGCTAGCTATTGCTTGATTTTTTGTTTCAGGAAAATGTCTTATTCTAGTTTGCCTACCTTTTAATGGTTGTTCTACACTTTGGATAAATTTAGGGTTAAATGAATTCCTTTCTGTATCAGTACTTCTCCAGTTTAAATCAACGGAATCACCATTCCATTGAAGTATACCTAACCGTTCATCTGAAGGTCTCCAATTTTCTTTAAAAACGTTTTCGCTTGAGTCGGTTAACCATTCTGCTAAATCTTCTGCATTGGGAAGAACAGCCGATAATAGTAAAAACCTGCCTTCATTCTGCTTTATAAAATATCTTAATTCTTCATAGAAAATTTCATTGACAATCAGCCTTTTATTTGCTCCTAATAAATGACCTTCGTCTATAACAACAAGTTTTATTTGATTTAGAATTTCATTATTACCTCTAAGCATAGCTTTTGCTTTCTCAGGTGTTGCAATTATTACATCAGATTCATCAATTACTTTCTCGTCAAGTTTACTAAATAAGCTACCACCATAAAGGTGTGATGCTGATATTCCGATACTATGAAATATTTCGTCTAATGAATTTTCAATTTCATAAGCTAATGACCTAAATGGTGCGATATACAATACTTTACTTTCTTTGTTTTTTGAAATAGAGTCTAATATTGCTATTTCAGCAATTCTAGTTTTCCCGCTACTTGTTGGTATGCTTACCACGCATCCATTATTTTCTTCACTAATTACTTTAGATAATGAATTGCGTTGAGTTATGAATAACTCATATATTCCTCCATATTTTTGATACGTTAACGAATGAATATATTTGCGAGCTAGTCCATCGCTAATGTCAAAATATTTGCCAAGTGAATTCCATAAAGAAGCTTCTGAAATACCATCTGTTATAATTATCAATAATCTAACTACCCACCAAACATCAGGTTCGTTTTGAATCTCAGTAATTATTTTTAAATTTTTGAGATTGGTTTTTGCCAACTCTAAAAGATATTTTTCTCCTGTGTAGAAGTATTTAATGAAGTTATTTAAAGATTTTGCAATAGTTATTTCATATATGTTTTTACTAGAATCTATCTCTTCATTGTTTTCAGATAAATAGTCGTCATTGTAAATTTCATTTACCATCATACTATTTATTATCGCCTGAAGTTCTTGGTAATTTCGACTAATAAATAAGGAAACAATTTTTGAAATAACTGTGTCATTTTCAATTTTCTTAATTAATATGAATGCTTTTGAGTATTGAAAACAAACGTAATACGACAGAGCTGATATAAGACCATAGTAATTACCTAGATTAGTTTTTACTTCAGGCGAACCGTGGATGTTTTCCAATATTGAAGCTCCTTTTTCTAAAGGGAACATTCCATTTTTTATATGTTCATTTTCAATAAACCTACATCCTAAATTGAGATAATGAAATGCGAGTAGATTTAACTTATCGTCTTTAATCGTGTATTTTGGAAAGTTATCTACACTTTCTGCAGTATTATAAAGAATGTATCTAGCATTTGCTTGAGCAATTAGATTTTGAAGAGTCGAGTCTTTTTCAATTCTATTTAATTTTTCTTGAATTTGGTCAAATTTCATAAAGCTGATGGATTAGCAATTAGTTCATTTGCTTTATCAAAAACAAGATTTATAAAATTTTCAGGATTTTTAATGCCAATAGAAATAAAAATTAGTTCTGGATTATCATTACTAAGGTTTCGCTCAACATTAGCAGATGTATTTTCGTTACTCAATAGTAAACCTGTATAAATTAGTTGACTTTTATCTTTGATATCTTGCACAATAAAATCATCTAGCTTTAAAGCTAATTCTTCATTACTTTTAGCAATTTCTTCAACTAAGAAAGAATAAGACAAAGGCATTTTTTCTTTTTCTAATGAAGACGAAATATCGTTTACAGCTGTTTTGTCTGGGGTTTTTCGGAATTTAGATTCTCCTAGATAAATTTTTAAATCATCTCCACTTTCTTGTTGAAAAAGGTCAACCATTAATGTGTCATCTCCTTTTATTGCTTGGTCAACATTGGGATTGTATTTAAGTTTAAAAACTTTAATTAATTCACGATTTAATGTGCTTTGAATGTATTCGGTAAGTAAAATTTCTGTCGCATTTCCTTTTTTTACTTTATCTGCAATAGGCAGTTTTCTGTTTTGCTCAGCGTATTTTGGAAAACCTAATTCTCCATATTTTTTCTTTAGTTGCTTTAGTCGAAAAGAAGAGTAGTGATGACTGATTAATTTATTTGCCATCCATAAAATCAAGTCTTCATTTTCTTCGTTATTTATCTCAGTTAATTCTCTATGACATTTGGTAGCTGTAACTGGAATATCATTCGCTTTTAACCAAACTCCAAGAGGGTGTTCTGCGTTTGGATGATTTCCAATTAAATCAATTTGTTTAGTCATTTTATCGTATTTCTAAGCGTTGGCAAAAAACAGCTCTATTGTTTTTTTGGTGTCGGCTTATGTTTTGATCAAAAAACAATTGTGCCGTTTGTGCAGCTGTCATTTTAGTTTAAAATTACTCCCAACCTAAACATAACCCAAAAAGCTATATTATAAGTAATTATAAATCTACCAAAAAAACTCCAATCCTCATTACGGTTTCCCTTAAAAGAGAAAAACAGCCCATCAAAAAAACCTTTCCTAAAAAAATAGCCGTTCCACATAATCAAATACCTTTGCCTACGTTAGCCTAAAGCTATGCAAAAGAATAAACCAATGAAAACAAGACCAAGCCTGGGGATCCTCGTCGCTCTCCTTTTTAGTTTACCGGGTATCGCGCAGCAAATGTACCAACCCGTGAGTGCGCTTAATGTGGAAATTGACACGATACCGGTGAGTTTCCCCGAGCAGGAACAATTTAAAAACGAGGTGACCGGCAACACCGTCAAGGTATTGCACGCCATAGAAAATACCGGATTTCAGTTTTACAACAGCGTGAGTTTTCGCAACGAAAAAGAAGGCATTATCGCCGGCGGCACCCGGTTACGCCTACGCTCCACCCAAGACGGCGGAAAGCATTGGAAAGGCTTTTCCTTTTCCGGTTTTGCCAATGCCTTTTACAGCACCGCCATTTACGAAAATCAGTTTTATGTGGTGGGCGCTTCCCGCTATATTTTTAGGAATAACGATTTAAATACCGAATGGGAAGCTTTTGATGTCAATACGCTGGCCGAAAACAAATACGCCTTACGCCATCCTAAATTTTATAAAATAAAGTTTTCTCCCAGCGGTTTGGGGATTATCGTTGGCGATAACAACGGGAAACCACTCGTCCTAAAAACCACAGATAAAGGCGCGCACTGGCAACAAGTTCCGCTTGATGGATTGCCAGCCGATGAAGTTCCTTTAAGCGATGTGTTTATTTTTCCCGATAACACCATCAGGATCCTTTCGTTTACAGGAAATGTGTACGAAAGTACCAACCAGGGCAACAATTGGCGGCAATTGCGTAGCGGAAAAGAAGGGGAATCCTTAAATTCTATCGCTTTTACTACCAAAAAAGAAGGCTATATTTCTGGGTTGCAAGGCCTGCTTTTAAAAACCACCGACGACGGAAAAACCGGGGAACAGATAGATACCGCGGTGTTGGGAAGCGGCGCCAATATTTCGAATTTAGAATATACGAACGACAACCGCTTGCTGCTCACCACGGCCGAAAGTTTTCAGGATAAAAAAACAAAAGCGCCTCTATTTTCCATCGATGCGCAGGGAAAAATTTCGCCCTTTCTGTTGGCCCAAGGGAAAACCTTTGTGTTTGATGCTTACGGACTTTTCTTGCTAAATGACAAGGTGTTTCTCTTAAGCCGCGATAAATTATACCAAACAAAACTATAGTTCGTAATAAGAACTATTTTACGCATCGCTACGATATCATTTTTGGCAAGGCCAACTATCCTAAAAATGAACTGCTAAAGCCATCAATTACTGAGATTGGCTAAACTTTAGCATATTTTTCACGGAATACAGGGGGTGCGTTCCCGTTAGATTTTGCTTGCTTTGTGATGGCAAAAAAGAACTACTGAAAAGCTGAACAAGTAACGCCGCTTTTCAGCATCAATCCATAAAAGCCTTAAAAAATGAGCACCTATAACACTAATATTCATCGCCTGCTGCTGCTAAGCCTTATCTGCTTTTTCAATGCCTGCGATACCTCTAAAAATGTCGCCGAGAAAAATTCAGATGCCGCCACCCAAGCAGTAATCGATACCGTGATTTACCCCAAAAGCACGCCCTTTTTTCAGGGAATTGCCCGGGTAGAAAAAGATAGCAGTCATTTTTACATCACCAAAAACGGCCGGCGCGCTTTTACCAGCATCGTTCAGGATTTTCATCCGCTAGACAGCGTGGTGCCCACCAGCAACGGGATGGAACGCTCTTACGAAAACGAAAATAAGCTAATGTATATCGTTCAGGTAGCCAACGGAAAATCGGGAATGCTCAACGAAACCGGCGAATGGGTGATTCCGCCAAAGTATGAAAAAATAAGCTTTGTTTTTGGGCGTTACCTTCAAATTGAAGATCAGGGTAAAAAGACTTTTGCCGATTCCTGGGGACAATTTTTGGTGCCGTTGGAATTTGAAGATGTGATGGTACTCAACCGACATCTTTTTGATGTAAAGAAGAATGGAAAATGGGGCGTTTACGATGCAGAAACAGAAAAAATTAAAATTCCATTTGAATATGACCAATTTGATTATTGCAGCGGTTGCGGACGAAAATCGGATTATTTGTATGCCAAAAAGGACGGAAAATGGGGCGTGATCAATTTTAAAAATGAAGTCTTAGCGCCTTTCCATTACGAGCATCAACACGTAAATATGCGCAGCGACGAGTGGGTGGCGGCTTTCAGGAAAAACGGGGAACAGGTGGTTTTCAACCTTCCGAAGCAAAAAGAATTTGCCGGCCCGGAATATAAACGCCTGCAGATCGAAAACGGACATTTAATCGCTTCAAAAGCGGGAAAATCTCCCAATGCAGAAGCACTTTTTGGACTGATTAACCGCAACGGCGAACAAATCGTTCCGTTTGAATATTCGGCTATTTACAATCCGTATTCCACCTTTCAGTCCGGTGCCTATTTTTCCGTAGAAAAAGATGGCAATTACGGCATTATCGATACGCTGGGCAATGTCATTATTCCGCCCACCTATAAAAATCGGTTGATGGTTCGGGGCGATTATTTCATCAGCAAAAAAGACGATAAATTAGGATTGCTGGATAAGCAAAACAAGCAATTGCTGCCCAATACTTACGATTGGATCGATTTAAGCGAAATACGCACCGGTCCCGACCAATTAATGCCAATTTTTAAAATCAGAACCAACGGAAAATACGGATTTTATGTTCCTAAAACGGGTAAAATCGTGCCTCCGCAATACGATCGGGTGGAATTTTTTAATGACCGCCAATCCTATCGTTTTGAGGAAAAACCCGTGGGATTAATCCGTTTGGAAAAAGACGGTAAGGACCAATTATACCTGCTTCATTCAGATAAAATAATCCCGGGAGATTATGCCAAAATCGAATTGCAAGCCCATCATAAAGTTATTTTATCGCAAGAAAATTATGGTGCTCAGGGCGTTTACGATCTAGCAAAAGAACAATTAATTATTCCCATCGAGTACAACTATATTCGGATGTTCAACCAAAAACATCAGTTGATTCGGGTAGAAAAAGAGACCGAAAATCATCGAACACTGGCCGGCCTTTTTGATGCGGAAGGAAACGAGGTGTTACCGTTCTCCTACACGCATATTGAGCAAATGGACGACCCCTATTTTGTGTTGAAGCACAATGAAAACGGGTATGCGCTTTTTAATGCGGAAACGAATACGCAAGAACCGCTTCCGTTTACCGAAATGAGCAAAGACGAAAACCATTGGTTGCTCACCGTGCAAAAAAACGGAAAAACCTATTTGTACGATTACAAAAAGCAAAAGCTGCTAACGGAAGGCTATTCGCTTATTAAACCTTTAAAAAACGGAAATTACCTGGTTGCCCAACAAGAGGCTAACCGGTTAAATTTTGGTTATGCCAATGCCGAAGGAAAACTGATTGTTCCCGTGACTTACGATAGCCAGGAAGACGATTATTTACAGAAATTTGAGAACGAACATTACCTGCCTTTGTTTAAAAAAGACCCGGCAACCGGCAAAATGTGGAAGGGATTTGCCAATCTGGAAGGGAAGATCGTGGTGCCGGCGCGTTTTCAGAAGGTTTTTGAGGAAGAAAATGGCAACGGATTTTTAACAATGCTCGATCATCGCTTCGGAATTATTACTGCGGAAGGAAAAGAGCTCCTGCCGCCCAAATATGATATCTATTTAAACCAACGGCTGAATGTGTACCGGGAAACTTCAAATTTCAGCTTTCCCATCGCTTTTAAAAAGGACGGTCTCTGGCAATTTATGGATAAAAACGGCCAACTGTTACCCATAAAAACCAGGGAAATGATCGATGTTCCGCAGTATTAAAAACCTGAATTCGATATAAGAAAATTTCGGAAACTGAGTAAAATCTTTGCAAAAGATGTTGTATCGACGTTTCCATTTTGGTAGCATTTCGATACAAATTTTCCTTGAAAATTCACTCAATGATCCAAAATGCCTGCCGGCAGGCAGGCCTACAAAAAACGTTTAGATGGAACTCAGTATGATTTATTACAAACATTAAAAAAATATTGAATGTCCGCAATAGATCATAATAAAGTGTTGTCACCCTGAACTTGATTCAGGGTCTCATCACAATGGCTTGTTTTTTAATACAGTATGAGATTCCGGATCAAGTCCGGAATGACGAAAACAACGAATGATTACAAATTACAGACCTAAAAAAAAATAAAATTGAAATGAATATTCAAAAAACCATCATCGCGATACTACTGTTGTGTTCTGTTGTTGCGGGGGCGCAAACCAATGATTTTATAGGCTCGTATTACTACACGAAAATGGAGTATGCCGAGCAGTTGCATATTTTACCGTCGCAGCGTTTTTCGTGGCAACAGGTGTATGGCGCGGTCGATAAAGACCTACGGGGAAAATGGTCGGTTACGGGCGACACGCTGCAACTCGTATTCGATGAGTTACCCAGCGAGGTGCAACCGGGAAAATTTGAGGCTGTTTTAACCGATTCCGGAAGCCTGAATTTTATAACTTTTGATAGTCAACCGGTAACGAATGAACGAAACCTACAAGCGTTTGAAAAAAAATTACCGCCTGAAATTGCCCAAAAACTCGCCCAACCTATCGATTATTCTGAAGCGATTGCGGCCCAAAAAGAACGGGTACAACAGCAAAAAACCGCCGACCAAAAACGCTTTGAAAAATTTAATGCGGAACGGAAAAAGTACGGCAAATACCACGGTTTCTTCAAAAGTCAAAATAAAGATTTGCCTTTCCAGTTGGCATTCAACGCCAGGTACCATCAGTTTATCGCCACGCGGCCAGATTCGTTACGCGACCAGGTGGCCACTTATTTAGTAGGCGATTTTAAGGTTAAAAACGATACGGCTTATGCCACCACCAATCCCGATCAGGATGAAATAAAGGTATTTGCCTATAACGCGGAAACTTCTTCTGAAAAAATACAGATTTATTTAAAGAATTTGGACCCTAAACACCTCCAGCTACAAACCGGAAAAACCTTTGCAAGCTCAAATTTTGTTACCGCTGAAGCTTTCCAAAAAGAAAGCGATAGTGTGCAACGCTTACGCCTGGAAAAAAGCGATAGCCTTTGGGTAGCCGTTGGGGAAAAAGAGCGCCATATTTATAGTTTTCCGCTCGCGGAAGGCAATCATTCCATATTAATTAAACCGACCGCCTATCCCGTCGAAACCTGGGTAGAACAACCCATTTTTATCAATAGCAAGGATGAAATCCATACGCTTTTTAACGGCAAAACCATCCTGAAATTAAGCACCGGCGAAGGTTTTTACCCTCCCTTAAAAATGATGTCCACACCTCCTAATTTCAACGGGAAACGCTATTTCCCCGTAGAAAGACAACAGCTTTTTAAGATGAAGGAATAAGGTTGATTGGGAGTTGGTGTTTTATGCGATGTTTTTGAATGCCGAAACTGATTACCAACTCTCTTTTTCCTGAATCGCGATCAAGTTTCCATCTGCTATCTTATAAAACATTCTTTTTTCATCCCCATTCACCACATAAGGAAGTCCGTAGATAATCACTTCCTTTTTAGAATTTGTTTTTGAGGATATAAACTGATATTTGGGTTCTAATAGGATATTTTTATCGCTGTCGGCCACTCCGTATGCAAAATAGTCATCGGTTTTACTTCCGCCGCCACCAAAGCCCAGGAGCATTATATCTTTAGAATACTTGTATTTTTTAATCAGGATCAGCTTATCGTCAAGATGTTGGTTCGCATAGCTCAGTTCAGCTGCATTTTCGATATAGTCGGTCCTCAGTAAGCTAATGCGATAGTACGGTTGTCCTGCAAGTCGCCAAACAAATATGCCCATCATTATCAGCACAATAAGCGCCACAACCCCTCCTATTTTTAACCATTTTTTCCGCTTCATTTTTTTCCTTTTACGAATTCCTAAAATCTCCATACCGGAACGATAACCCCAAGTGAAGCTCGGCAATTCCCAGATTAAATTTAAGGATAAGGGCTTCAAAATCCAAATGGAATCCTCTCTACAATTCAAATACGCTTCCCTCGCTCCAACCAGCTTCTTACCACCATCATCAGCAAAGCCAGCATTCCAAAAAGCAAGGTTAGCCAAGGGGTATAAACCACAGTTTTTGTAGCGATGAGCCAACCGCCTACCGTTGTTCCTAAAGTAATTCCAAGATTCCCAAAGGAGGTGGCCAGACTGTTGGCAAATTCTAAAGATTGCGGTGCAGATGAAATCATATAAGTAGAAGCATTTAAAAAACTTGGGGAATACAAAAATCCCCAGATTCCTATAACCACAATTGTTGCTATTGTATTTCCTCCTGAAAAATGCAGCAATATGGGGATCAGGATGGTTCCCGATAGAAAAAAAGCAGTGGTTTTAGTGATATTTTTATCTAGCATTTTTCCTGCTACCCAATTTGCGAATACGCCAATGCCCCCAAATACAAACATCATATAGCTCACCATTGTATGGTCCATATTTTTAGCTTTATTTAGATAATCTGCAAAGTAGCTGTAGGTAGAAAACCAGGCGGCTATCATAAAGAAATTCATTGCGGTACTGGCGATAAAAGTGGGTTTTCTCAATATTTTTAGCTGACTTCCATACGACTTTTTTTCTTTGACGGGCATAGGAGGCAAAACGGTAAATATGGCAATGAATGCGATGATACTAATCACCGATTGTATATAAAACGAATATTCCCAGGAAAATAAACTGGCGATATACGTAGCAAAAGGAACGGTGGTCACCATCGCAATGGCCACACCGCTAAAAACAATACTCATTAATTCATTTTCATTCTTTTTATCGCCTTGAGATACCGCTACCGAAAGTGCCGTTGCTATATAAACCGGTTGTAAAAAAGCGGGTAAAATCCTCACCAACATCAATAACCAAAATGGCGGGGAAAAGGAAGAAATTACGCCGGTAATCACAAATAATAAGATCGAAAGCAGCATTACGTTCTTTCGGTCAAACCCAGAGGCAAACAAGGTCATAAAAGGCCCCGTTAATGCGATGATTAATGCAAAAGCACTTAATAGAAGTCCGGCGCGATCGATACTTATTTCATAGTGCGTCGCGATTTGTGGTAAGATTCCAATCACTCCAAACTCTGTAGTGATTACTCCTATGAACCCCAGGCAACCGATATAGGCATATTTTTTCATTGATAAGGATTTTTATAATTCACCAACGAAATTAAAATGAATGCTATAAATTTGTAGGGTATACAACTGATTGTATGGTACTAACAATTTTGTAAGTAATGGGAAAGCGAAAAGAAAATTCAACCAATATGCAAAACGAAAAAAGCATAATGGAATGCGATTTAACTTATGCGGTTTGTAAAGTAGGTGGCAGATGGAAGTTGCTGATTTTATGCAAACTGGAAAACGGTAAATTACGCTTTAGTGAGATTAGAAGGTTGATCCCTAAAATCACGGAACGAATGTTAACCTTACAGTTGCGTGAGCTGGAAAAAGATGGCTTGCTGAAACGTACCGTTTATGCAGAAGTACCTCCCCGAGTAGATTATGAGCTGACCCCAATCGCCATAGAATTAATTCCTATCTGGTCAAAATTGAGTGACTGGGGTGCTAAGCATAAAAAGCTTGTAAAATGACATCAAATTTTGAGTTATGATAGCGGCTTTGATAAATCATATAGAAAAATTTGTGGAGGTTCGGGATACCGACCTCAGCACGATGGATATTTTTTTTGAAACTAAGGTTTTAAAAAAGAAAAAAGACGTATTAAAAGAGGGTGCCATCTGTCAAGACCTGTTTTTCGTCAACAAAGGCTGTTTACAGGTCTTATATACCAAGGAAAATGGCACGGAACAAACGATTGATTTTGCCCTGGAAAACTGGTGGACTACCGATTTTGCGGCCTTTTCTAACAGAAATTTATCGAACTTCAGCATCCGAACCGTAGAACCTAGTGAAGTTTTAGTGTTACGTGCCGATGCTCAAGAAGCCCTGCTCAAAGAATTTCCGATTTTAGAACGGTATTTTCATCTGATTTTTCAGCGTGCTTTCGCGGCTTCGCAATACCGAATAAAACTGCTGTATGAGCATTCGCGGGAAGATTTATATTACCACTTTAGGGATAATTTTCCTGAATTTATTCAACGGGTTCCCCAATACCTTATCGCTTCATTTTTAGGCTTCACGCCCGAATATTTAAGTGAAATCCGCAGAAAAGAGGTTTCTTAAACCAGTTTAAGAATTTGCTGTTTGTTTCTAGTAATCTTTGTTCCCCTAAAACGAGATTACAATGACTAATTTAAAACAGGCCTTATCGTTAGGATTTACGGGAGCTTTAGCCATTTTTATAGCTTCCTATTTTAGCTTACTGCCCTGGGTGCTCTTCATCGCCTGGGTGAGTTATCATCTTTTTGGTACCAACCTTAAAACCGCCTTTACCATTCTGATTCAACAATTTTTTGGAATTCTCATCGGGATGTTCATCCAATATACAGGGATTTGGTTTTCAGCATTTATCGGGGAATTTGGTTTTCCTTTAGCGGTATTTATCGCGATGATCGGCATTTTCTACATTTCAAAAATGAACCGTTTAAATACGGTGCCGGCTTACTTTTTGGGACTGATCACCTGGTTTTCTTCGGGTTTTGAAATTACTGTCCAATCCCTTTTTATCCTGCTTATTTCTCTGGTGGTGGGATATGCCATCGCTAGCCTGGATACGTTTCTCAATGAAAAATTAGCTGCTAAAAAATAACACACAGATGATTATACGAAAAGCAACAGCTACAGATCTTCCCTCTTTGGTGGTTTTGATGACCGAATTCCGGAAGTTCTATCACCAAGCATCAACTACAGAGGAAGTACAAAGTTTTCTAAAAGACCGACTGGAGAAGGCTGACAGTGTGATTTTTGTGGCCGTTCTGGAAGATAAGCCGATAGGTTACACGCAGCTTTTCCCTTCATTCTCCACCATCAAATTGGAAAAAATATGGATTTTAAATGATCTGTTTGTATCGGAAAAATTTCGGGGTTTGGGCGTGGCTTCCCAATTACTAACACGCGTTTTAAAATTTTCCCAGGAAACCCACCGCCATCAAGTCTGGCTTTTAACGGGCAATGACAATAAAAATGCACAACACCTCTATCATAAAATCGGATTTACTAACACAAAATTTAAACATTATGTCTACAACTTTTAACCCTCAACAACGCATCAATATTAAAGCCCTGGAACCGGAATGCTGGAAATTGATTATTGAAATTGAACACTATTTGGCTAATACTTCTTTAGATCCACAGCTTAGGGAACTCATTAAAATAAGGACTTCTCAAATCAACAAATGCGCTTTTTGTATTGATTTGCATACGAAAGATGCCCTGAAACTTGGAGAAACCGAGCGTAGGATATTCGCTTTATCCGCCTGGCAGGAAAGTCCGTTGTTTTCTGAAAAAGAAAGGGCCGTATTAAAACTCACGGAAGAAATTACCAAAATAACCGAAGCCGGAGTTACCGATGATACGTATGATAAGATTAGTACGTTATTCAGCAAAAATGAAATCGCTCAAATTATTATCGCTATCAATCATATGAATTTTTTAAATAGGGTTGCAGTCTCCACAAAATTGATACATTTAAGTTAACCCCAACCTATTAAAAAAAGTTTAATCTTCAGTCAATATAAAGTCCAAAATGGTCTGTACATGAATTTTGGCACTGTCAAACACAGGAATTGATTCAAAATAATGCTCGTTAATCAGTAGCTGAATTTCGGTGCAGCCTAAAACGATGCCCTGAGCACCTTACTGAATAAGGAGGTTTGAAAACTGAATGAATTCCTATTTTTAGCTTTCCTTGATTAAACCTTTCCCTAACTCTTCTTTTACAATATACTGAATATGGTCTATGTCTGCTTGTTTTTCAGTCGTTATGACCTCTATGCCAAATTCGTTCAGTGTAGTCTGATAAACCCCATTTCCATCGTAAACTTGGTACCTAACAGACCGACTTTGGTAATGCCTTTGGTACGAATATTTTTTGCCGTTACGGTTATAATGTTAATGATTGATGTGCTGATTTGCTTCTGAATTTTATCAGCAAATAAATATTCGATATTTGAACCTAAAGCAATGTCATATACCTTTTTATTTTCCAATTCTTTACAAGCATTTAAAAGCAATTCAAATGATTCCAGCCATCCTCCTTGCTGAACATTGCCAAAATTTAATGAATAGATTACCGTTTCGGCAGACTGTAAACCGCCCAAAGTTTTATAACCCTTTCATTCATGTATTTGTAATAGTCTAAAGTTGCGGTTCAACTGATTCCGCCTACTAATCCTATTTTTTTCATAATTTTTTCATTGTTTATTATTTAATAAGCTTTAATTGTTTTAAGAATTTGTTTGGTAACTGTTTTCCGTCCACTACTAAAATCAGGGTTTTCTGTTTCTACATTTTTGGTTAATCGAGTAGCAAAAAAGTAGACATTCTCCTTGGTGGTTAAGTAGCCAACCCACCAGCCAATATCCTTACCGTTTGCCCTTGTCCATCCTGTTTTATCACGAAAAGTATAATGCTTTGTACTTTCAGAAACCATTATTTGTTTTACTTTGTTTATGTTTCTTTGTGCAAATGGGAGTTTGCTTTCATAAAGTTGGATTAAAAATTCAATTTGATTTTTTGGTGAAACAGCTAATTGCCCATAATTCCAAAAATCATCTCCCTTTTCACTTAAATCATTATTTCCGTAATCTATTTTTTTTAGCGTACGCTTGTATTTTTTTCTTTTAATTTTTTTTGCAGCATTTACATAAAACCAAACGGTAGAATTTTTATAAGCCGTTTTTAAATCGGTATCTTTTTCCCAAACTTTAAACTCATATCCAAAATGGGATTTTGGCTTACCGTCCCACTTAAAAATTTCATTTTCATCATTAACTACTTTATTTTCAAGAATAATAAGTGAGTTTAGAATTTTAAATGTTGATGCCGGCAGGGTGGCTATCTCAGCATCTTTTTCATGAGTATATATCCATTTTTGGTTTTTGTAATCAAAGATAGTCGTACTACCTTTAAGACCTAAGCTATCATAAATTGATTGAAAAGAGGTTTGCCCGACTACAGTAGTACTCCAGAAGGTTAAAATTATAAAGAATATTTTCATTTTAATGTTTTCAAATGATAGTAATTACTAACGTAATTTAATTTGTTATCGCTGCTTATATTTTATCCAAATCAGTAACCGTTAGGTCATTGTTTGTATTTCCGGTATTTAACGTTGTGCCAGGTTCAAACAATAAGACACTAACTTCTTCAGGAGCGCAAGGTTTATGTTCAATTCCTTTCGGGATGACCACAAATTCCCCTGCATGTAACGCTAACGTTTATCATTCAATTCTATGAATAATGTCCCGTTTACAACCAGAAAGAGTTCATCTTCCTGCTCGTGTTTATGTTTAACGAATTCTCATTTGAATTTTGCTATTTTAACCAATTGATTATTGAGTTCTCCTACTATTTTTGGCATCCAATATTCGCTAAATGTGTTTAATTTTGATTGGAGGTTTACTTTATGTATTTCCATATTAAGGATTTTTATGAATTATTTTCTCTTATGAATTTTAGTACAAAATCAACTCTGCTTTTAACGTCAACTTTAGGGACTTCAACAATTTGATATCCATAACTTTGATAAGTTTTCAATATAGTAGTATGTGTTAACATCACTTCGTTCCAATCTTGTTTTCGCTCTTCATCCGTTTTATAAATTTCTTGCCAAGGCGGAAGTATAAAAACGACTGGATTGAAACTCCAATGTTCCGCATATAAAATCATGTACTCGCTTATTTCGGACTCAATGAGTTCTGCATAACCTATTGAATCTAATAATCCACGGTCAAAAAATACAGGTTTATTGTTGGAAGTATGTATTTTGAATTAAACGAATTGGCTGCTGCTGATGGGCGTTATTCATCCATAGCATTCCAATCATAGCCCATACTTTTGCACCTAATCCTGCAGCATCGACCAGAACAAGCTTTTTAACCATCTTTGGATTATCGATAACAAACTGTAAAGCAATTGCTCCTCCTTGAGACAGACCTACAAGGTTCGATTTTGATATTTTTAATTCTTCCAAAAAACTTTTGAGCCACTTAACAAAATAGGGGCGGCTATAATCCGTATCATCGGGTTTGTCCGATTCTACATACCCAACGATATAGGGTACAATTACTTCTCTCTGTTCTATATTTACCTTTAATTTTTCTATTATGTTTTTTCGATATGTTCTTTGTACATTGTTTTTAACATCTTTTATTAAAGAAAACCTTTAGGATGCTAAAATGCTTAAGACAACATATCCTCAATTCCTTGAAAAACACTCATGAAGGTTCTGCAAAACGATTACCAAGATAGAGGTACCACTCTGTACCATAAACGATGTAAATTCGACAATTATAGCCTTTGTGATTGTATTCCAACAAACCTTCATTTTCAATTCCCAAAAGTCTTTCCAAAACATAATCTGTGGCACAATAAAGACCTACTAACTTGGTACTTTCCTCAAATATTTTGGTGTGGTGTGATGTTATGGCTCATTTTTTATTTTTTGAAAGTAATCGTTATAAATAATCTAGGAAAATTGTATCAAGAGTCATTCCTCGTTCTAAAGCTATTCCTTTTGGAGTTTGATAAGCTCCCTTGACCATACGGATGCTTCCAGGTAATTGAAGGACGTCTTTAAAATCATCTTTAGTTCTATGTAAATAAGCCTGCAAAGTTATACCAAGATTTTTATGTGTTTTTAATAATTCTTTCTCCTTCATTCAATTTTCACGTTTTTAAAGATGGGGTGAATGTTTTGTATTTGGTTAATTTATTTTGCTACTTTACTTTCAAAAAAATCTTTAAGGTGGTGGGTACCGTATGTGTTGGCCACATTATCATCAGCTATGGCGGTTAAGAAAAACTCAATAGGGCCATAGATTTTAGAGGAAGTAAAGGTTCTTAAAAACCAAATTACTCCTCTTCTGACCCAATCCGGCAAATGAGAAATTTTTATAGGCTTATTCCAAGCTTTTAAGGCGAGTTCTCCTATTTCATTTTGAGTGAGAACATCAGGACCGCCAACCGATTCTTCTGAACTTTTCACCATCATTTTATCGACACATACCTGAGCTAAATCGGCTCCATGAATAGGGTTTAATTTTTGCTGACCATCGCCAAAAAGATAGACTCGGCCACCTTTAGCCATGTTTAAAAAATCTTTCATATCAGAAAAGAAACCATTGGGACGTATAATACAACTTCGAATGGCTGATGCTTTTAATTCGTCCACAAGTTTCTCCTTGGCTTCAAATATTTTTAATTGTCTTAATTTGTTGCCATTGATGGCCGAAATATATTGGAAGGCTTCTACATCATCTTTTAGGGCTTCTTTTAATAAATTGGAATTACCCTGATAGTCCACATCCATATAGGTCAGTCCATCTTTTTGGCGTGTAATGCCAACCGTAGAAAACACCCAGTCTATATTTTGTGTCACACCATCAAGAGTATGGGGTTTTGTTATTTCGCCAATAAAAATATCATCTACGTTACCAAAAATTTTCTTTTGAGCTTCCTTACGGATTAATACCCGGACCCAAAAGCCTCTCTTTTTGAGCTCTTTGACCAAAAATTGCCCTAAATATCCTGTAGCTCCAGCTACTAAAACTTGCTTTGTATTCATTTTTTGTTACAAAACTAAACTTTTCTTAATTCAGTACTCTTGACGATAGTCAAGAACTTTATTTTTTAAAAATACGCGCTTTTATTCTACTTAAGGTTTCGGGAGAAACCCCTAAAAAAGAAGCTATATATTGTTGTGGAGCACGTAAGAAAAGATATCCTTGAGTATTTAATAAATCGATATAGCGTTCTTCTGCCGATTTTGTTATGAAAGAAGCAATTACTTTTTGAGTGGTTATCAATTCATTCTCAGTGGCTATTCTGGCTATGACTTCCAGTTTAGGAAGTGCCTCCAATAATTTTTCTGTGGCCGATTTTGTAAAAATGAGTAGTTCTGTTGTTTCTATTGCTTGGTAGTTTTCACTAGCAGGAACATTAAATGTATAACTCTCGCCAGCACAAATAAACTGTCCTTCTGAATAAAAGAAAGCAGTTTTTTCGTTCCCTTTAACATTGTAAAAAAGTCGCACACAACCTTTAGTAACATAGTAAATTTCATTTGCTACTTTCCCTTCAGTAAAAATTAGTTCATTTTTGAGAAATGTTTTTGTCTCGATGGCTTCTTTTAGTAGCTGAGTTTCATCTTTATTAATAGAGGTGTATATTTTTATATTTTCTAATAATCTTTCCATAGTGCTATCAAAAGTACCAAAAAATAAATGAAGAAATCTCCGAAATGAACAGGAGATTTTTTACTGGTTATAGACTATAATGTAGCTATTTAGGCTTCCTACAGTCTCATTTCCAAAAAAATAAATTTATAAATGTTTTTGCATTACAAAAAACCAAAAGTTTTTCCTACCAATTTGGAAATCGTGTTCTCCAGTTTTTTTAAATCCACTTTTGTTATAAAAATTTATAGCTCTAATGTTTTCTTTGAGTACCGAAAGCCATATTTCTTTGAATTCTAATTGTTTTGCTTTTTTTAGTAGATGATGTTGTAGTTCACCCCCTATTTTAATAGAAAGGAAATCTTTAAGAACATATATTTTTTGAAGTTGACATACCTGTTTGGCTAGGGTAAAATCTGATGCCGAATTTAATTTAAGTTTGGCATAGCCAACCGGTAAATTATTAACTGTGGCTATCCAATATTTATTATTAGGTTTATTGATGCTATTCTCTATTTTATCAAGAGAAAAAGTAGCATCAAGATAATCAAGTAAATCCTGCTCATAAGTAAAATAATGAGCAAAGGTTTCAGAGAATGTTGTTCTACCTAAAAGTGCTATGGATTTAGCATCTTTTTTATTTGCCTGTCGGATTTCAATTTTATTCATTATAAGTTCAATTCTATCGCAACCTTTATTGAGAGGTACTATTTTTCAATTCTCGCTCCATCATTTTTTTTGGGTTTTGCACTTCTTTAAATCCGAATTGTTGATACAGGCCGTGTGCATCTTTGGTGTTTAGTTTCCAATTTTCCACTTGCTTTAGTTCGGGATGACTTAAAATGTATTCCATTAACTTTTTGGAATAGCCTTTTCCCCGTTCGCTTTCTATGATAAACACATCCATCAGGTAGGCAATGGTGGTAAAATCGGTCACTACCCGGGCATATCCTATTTGCCTGCCTTCCAGATAAACCCCGAAATTCAACGAGTTCGCTATCGTCTTTTGGACTTGTTGAAGCGTGCGCCCTTTTGCCCAATAGGTCTGGGCAATAAAATCTGTTATTAACTGAATATTCAGTTGATTCTTTTCTGTATTAATGATTAGTTCTTTCATTTCACACTGCATTTATAATTTTAAAAAATCATCAAAATTATGTATAGGTCGATAGTTGAGTTGCGCCTTGGCTTTTTCTATACTATAAACCCGATCTATGGTTTCTAAAAATTTCCATCTTTTTTCTTCAAATATCCTTTTTGCGTCTGGATAATATTTACAAATGACTTTTTCAGGATTTATATATAAAGTTTTTAGGTCTTGCTTCTGAAAAGGTGTGTCATTGGAAATATTATAAATTTCAAAAGCATCAAAATCTTTCTCCAGAGCGAGTAAGTGGGCCATAGCCACGTCATTTACATCTACCCCTCTATAAATTCTATGATTTACTTTTGTATTCTCATCTTCAGGCAGAAAGCGCGAAACCCTTAAAGCATTGGTTTCCAACCCTTCTTTCTCAAAATAATCTTTACAGAGCATTTCACAAGTCAATTTGGTAATGTCATAAATATCCCTTGGTTCTGGATGTAAATTTTCATCTACCCATACAGCTTCTTGACCATTCAACATTGCATTTCCATAAACAGAAGTAGAGCTTGTATATATGAATTTCTTTACTCCATTACATACGGCTGCTTTTAAAAGGTTATGCGTGCCTGTAATATTGGTTTCGATAAACCTTTCCCGAGGGGTATCACGGTAATAATGTTTACCGTGCAAAGCAACAGTATGAATAATAGCATTAATAGTAAGGGTTCTTTTTTTAGTAGTTCATAATTCCGAATATCTAAAATTTCATCGGTTGAATTTCCAGCTAAAATATCGATACCTATAACCTTATAGTTTCTCTTTCTTAGAAGCTTGACAATAGCACTTCCCAACTGTCCCGAAGAACCTGTTACTAAAATTGTTTCCTTTTCTGTATTCATCATCTTTTAGCTATTCAAATCAACCCCCGACTCTTGAAATGTTTTTTGAATATTTCTGTATATCGACTTTTTGTCCTCACTCTCATTGATCAACGAGGCAATGGCAATTCCATAAACACCTGCCGATAATAAGGGTTTTATATCAGAAATCTTCACTCCACCGATCACCAATAAAGGAATGGGATGATGATCTAGTTGCTTTTGTTGATCGATCAAGCTTTTAATTTGTTGTAGGGAAAGAAAGTTTTTAATCTCTGGTTTTGTTCGGGTTTTTCTAAAGGTGCCCAATCCCATATAATCGGCAATACCGCGTTGTTGATGGTATAGTGCTTCTGATTCATTATAAGCCGTAGCACCGATAATTTTGTTTTCTCCAAACTCTTTTCGTGCAGTCTCGTGATCGACATCATCATTTCCTAAATGTACCCCATCTGCATCAATTGCTATAGCAAGGTCTAAATGATCATTGATCACCAATGTGGCATTAAACTGCTTACAGATATTTTGGGTTTCCAAAGCAATTTCGAGCATTTCCCGTTTTTCCATTTCTTTTAAGCGTAGTTGCACCAACTCCACCCCTGCTTGACAGGCTTCCAATGCCAATTGTTGATGTGTTTTATTTGGCATATCCTGAGTGATATAGTGAATTCTGGATGATTTCATAACAGTAGAGTTAAATAATACCAAGCAAAGATTCGCTGCTTGACCTATATTGAGACAGTAATTTCTTTGCCCTATGATAAGCTTGTTTTACATCTAGTCCTAGGGCCAATCCCGCTGTTATTCCTGAAGAAAGGACACAGCCGGTACCGTGTTTATCGAAGCCCTTAATTTTTTTAGCTCTCAAGGAAAGTGTTTCACCCTTCCAAAATAAATGGTCAATAATCATTTCTTCTGTTTCAATAGCCGATTTCAGTAAAATAACTGGTCTGTGAGATATTTGGGATGGGGAAAAATCATTTCCCCATAATTCATTAAATTCCTCTCTGTTCGGTGTGATCAGGTCTATGAGTTTCATTATTTCAAAAAGTTTATGGGAAGCTCCATTATCCCAAAACCGAAATCCACTAGAACTTTTTAAAATGGGATCCCATACAATTTTTAAAGAAGGGTTATAGCTCCTTAATAATTTAATTAACCAGCTTAGCATATCTATATTTTGTATGATTCCAATTTTTACCACTGATATGGAATGAACATCAAAAACAACCTCAAGCTGACTTTTTATTTCCTCTTGAGTTAACCAATGAATGTTCCGTATCTCATATTCATTTTGAATGGTAATGGCACTTATTACGCCAAAGCCATAAACATTGAAATGTTGAAATACTTTTATATCAGCTAGGGTTCCCGCACCTGCTGAAGAATCAAAGCCGGCAATAGACAGTACTTTCGGTTGCTTCATAGATAAATGGAAGATCCTTTTTGGGTAAATTCATCGGCTTTTTCTTCTAATCCTTTTTCAATAATGGTGTTTTCATTAGTATCTTTTTCCGCTGCCATATTCCTGATTTCCTGGGTAATTTTCATCGAACAAAATTTTGGACCGCACATACTACAGAAGTGGGCGATCTTAGCGCCTTCTGCCGGTAAGGTTTCATCGTGATATTCACGGGCAGTGTATGGGTCAAGCGATAAATTGAATTGATCTTCCCATCGAAACTCAAAACGGGCTTTACTCAGCGCATCATCCCGGTACTGGGCGGCAGGAAATCCTTTTGCCAAATCTGCTGCATGCGCGGCAATTTTATAGGCAATTAATCCTTCTTTTACGTCTTCTTTGTTGGGAAGTCCCAAATGTTCTTTTGGGGTGACATAACATAACATTGCTGTTCCAAACCAACCGATTAATGCGGCTCCTATGGCGCTGGTGATATGATCGTAACCGGGCGCAATATCGGTAGTTAGTGGGCCCAGGGTATAAAACGGGGCTTCGTGGGTAATTTCCAGTTGTTTATCTACATTTTCTTTGATGAGCTGCATTGGTACGTGCCCCGGGCCTTCAATCATTACCTGTACATTATGTTCCCAGGCAATCTTGGTAAGTTCTCCCAAGGTTTCCAATTCTGCAAATTGAGCTTTATCGTTGGCGTCTGCAATACTTCCCGGTCGTAAACCATCACCTAGGGAAATAGAAACATCATATTTATTGAGGATTTCGCACAGTTCAGAAAAATGTTCGTAAATAAAATTCTCTTTATGATGCGCCAAGCACCACTTGGCCATAATACTGCCTCCGCGGGAAACAATCCCTGTTAATCGGGAAGCTGTTAGCGGAATATAACGCAATAAAACCCCGGCGTGCAACGTAAAATAATCGACTCCCTGCTCTGCTTGTTCAATGAGGGTATCTTTAAACAGTTCCCAGGTGAGTTTTACGGGATCGCCATTTACTTTTTCCAAGGCTTGATATATAGGAACGGTTCCTAAGGGCACGGGACAATTTCGAATAACCCATTCCCGGGTTTCGTGAATATTGGCGCCGGTGGAGAGATCCATAATGGTATCTGCTCCCCAACGGCAAGCCCAAACTGCTTTTTCAACTTCTTCAGCAATCGAAGAGGTTACCACTGAATTTCCGATATTGGCATTTACTTTGGTCAAAAAGTTGCGCCCGATAATCATTGGTTCTAGTTCTGGATGATTGATATTGGCGGGAATGATAGCCCTTCCTTTGGCTACTTCTTCCCGAACAAATTCCGGGGTTATTTTTTGCGGAATATGGGCTCCCCAATCTTTTCCGGGATGTTGTGGATAATCGTTCATCATTTGGTTTTCCCTTACGGCGATATATTCCATTTCAGGTGTAATAATTCCCTGCTTGGCATAATACATCTGGGTATGGGATTCCCTTTTGGTTGTTCGGGGTTTCTTCAGGTTGGGAAAGCGTAAATGATCTAAGCTAGTATCCTCTAAACGAATATTTCCATAGTCAGAAGAAAGGCGGGGCAAGTTTGTTAATTCTTCGTCTTCTTTTAACCAATTTCTTACTTCGGGAAGCCCTTTAGATAAATCGATAGCTATTTTTGGGTCAGTATAAGCTCCACTGGTATCATAAAGGATAATATCAGGATTTGAAGTGTCTTTATCAGTGCTATTGACGGTTGTTTTTTCCTGTTTTATTTTCCGAAAAGGAATTTTGAGTCCGCTATCTGTGGTCAGGTAATATTTAGAGGAACTGGGAAATGCTTCTCTTGAAACGGTATCTTGAGTATCCATTGTTTTTGTTTTGAACAAAATTGACTAAATGCGATACACTGTGATAGTAAAAGATAGACATCGAAGAAAAGTTTGTACTTTCTTTTTGGATTGATCTACCTATTTTTATTGATATTCTTTCCTAACACTGATTAATTACTACTATGTTTTCAAAATAAATTGTATCTAATTTTAAAAAACTTTTAATTTTACTTAATCACTTTATGAGTATTAGCTAAATTAATTTTATATTATGCTAGGTATCGCAAAACCCAGCTTAATGAATGGCACAGAACTTAAATTACGGGAAAGGATAAAAGAGCTTACTTGTCTTTACGAGGTCTCTTCTATTATTGGGAATACCGATATAAATTCTTTACCCAACAGCCTCAACGCAATATTAAAAAGTTTAAAAAAGGCTTTTCAATACCCCAAGTTTACCGAAATAAAAATAGATTATGAAGATGTTTGTTATACCACCGGGCCTATAAATGATGAAGTTACCATTACCAGTGCCATCAAACTATTTAACCAACCTAAAGGAAGCTTAACGGTCAGTTTAAAAGAGTGTAAAAGCTCTTTTTTAAAAGAAGAGAAACAATTAATAGATAGTGTAGCTCTAAAAATTAGTAACCTCTTGGAAAGAATTGAGATTAAAAAAAATGAAAATTCTTTACGACGTCAGGTAGAACGTACAGATCGGTTAAATATTTTAGGGGAAATTACCGCAGGCATCGCCCATGAACTCAATACGCCATTGACCAATATATTAGGGTTTTCTGAACTGCTTAAAGAAAACTGTACCCAAGAAGAAAGTAAAGACCTGGATAGAATTATTCAAAATGCGATTTACTCTAGGGAAGTGGTAAAAAAATTAATGTTCTTTGCTTGTGAAATGCCTCAAGCACGGGAAACGATAGATATTGTGCCTACCCTTAAAAGTGCTATTGACTTGTTAAGGCCCACGTTGAGGAAAAAACACCTGGAATGCATTTTAAAAACCAACGAAAAGTTATTTTTAAAAGCAGATGCCTTACAAATTACCCAAGTACTATTTAATTTGATCATGAACGCGATTTATTTTACACCAGAACAAGGGACTATAGAAATACAAGCATTTCAAAAGAACGAACAGATCATTATTAAAGTGAAAGACGAGGGAAGCGGACTTACGGCAGAAGCAGCGGAAAAACTTTTTGAGCCTTTTTTTACCACCAAGCCTATTGGCGAGGGTTCCGGATTGGGATTAAGTGTGGTACACGGGATTGTCGCGAGTCATCAAGGAAGCATTACCGCAAAAAACAATATTGAAAAAGGGGCTACCTTCCAAATTAAACTGCCTATCAACTAACAACTTATGAAATTAAGAGAAAATATCTTAGTGGTAGATGACGACCTCTCTATCTTAGAGCTATTGCACCGGCATTTAAGTGCTTGGGATTTTCATGTATTCAAAGCAGTTTCTGTTAAAGAAGCAGTCAATATTTTAAAAGATACGAACATCGATCTTTTAATTACCGATTTAAAAATGCCACAGATAGATGGTTTTGAACTTATTAAATTTGTAAGTGAACACTACCCTCACCTTCCCAAATTAATTGTAACCGGTTATCCTTCTGTGCAAGATTCTTTAAAAGCCATTAAAAACGGTGTTGCAGATTATCTTACCAAACCGTTTACCAAAGAAGAATTAAGACTTGCGGTAGAAAAATCGATGCAGCCTCACACTCCACAAGTTACTTCTGCCAAAGACAAAACGCAAACAGCTAAAAAACTCCCAAAAGAAATCATCGGTGAATCTCAGGCTATTCAAGAGATTTTTGAAATTATAGAACGTGTAAAAGATAATAAAGCTACCGTTTTTATTCACGGGGAAAGCGGAACCGGAAAAGAGCTTTTGGCACGGGCGATCCATTATGAAGGTAAATTCTCCAAACAACCTTTTATAGCGGTTAACTGCGGAGCCATCCCCGAAAATTTATTGGAAGCTGAACTGTTTGGATATACCAAAGGAGCCTTTACCGGAGCTGACACGAATAGAAATGGTTTTTTTCAAGCTGCAAATGGCGGAACTATCTTTTTAGATGAAATTGGCAATGCGCCTTTAAATGTTCAAAATAGGCTATTAAGGGTATTGCAAGAAAAAGAAGTCATAAAAGTAGGTGCACAAAAGCCTGAAAAAATAGATGTAAGAATTATTGCCGCTACCAATAGCAACCTAAAAGAAATGAGTAAAAAAGATCTTTTTAGGGAAGATTTGTATTATCGTCTGGTAGTTGTAGAAATTGAAGTGCCTCCCCTACGCCTACGAAAGGCAGATATACCGTTATTAGTCGATAAGTTTTTATTAAAATATGGGTTAGAATATAAAGATAAGTTTGTAAGCATTACCCCAGAAGCATTGGATATTTTAAAAAGATATCATTGGCCGGGGAACATTCGGGAATTAGAAAATATAATTCAAAGAGCGGTTATTTTATCAGATAAAACTATTGAAGTTCATCATCTTCCCGACCATTTAAAATATCAAATCGATTTTCCTGAGGATGGTTTTGTTACGTTAAAGGAAATGGAAAAAAAATACATTCAAAAAGTATTGCGGGCTACCCAACAAAACAAAACCAAGGCCGCAAAGATATTAGGCATCGATAGAAAAACCATTCGGATAAAACTCGATCAATAAATTTCTCTTGGGCAAGTCCAAGGAGCATTTCCTGAAGTCGTTTTCAAACTTTAAAAATTCACTAGTAAGACAAGACTTAGAGTATTTGCCGCTGAGCATAAAAATCGGGTAAAAAAGTACCGGTTGATACTTTTTTACCCGGTCTCTACTAGCGCATAAAATACCTTATCATTCTTAACTAATTGTATTTCAGATACTAAAAACCCTTCCCTTTCTATTGGTTTTTATTTGGTACAGCCATTGACTTTAGTACATCAAAATTAAATGTACTATGATCGACCCTATTTATTCTATTTGTAAAAACTGTAGGCATAAAAACTACTGTGTGCTTACCCTTCATAAAGATCAAGTTTGGTCTTGTGATGAACACTCTTCTAAAAACGCCTAATTATTTAAGTAAAAATTTATGAATACAACTTTAATTAACGATAGAAAACCTGAGGGAAAAGTTTCTCAGGGAATGATGGAAAACGTATTGCAGCAATTCACCAGTGCAGCTCAATACATTAATTTACATCATGATATTCAAAAAATTCTAAAAATCACTAATAACGAACTCATACTTCATTTTCCTGTGAAGATGGACGATGGGTCTGTAGAGATTTTTACGGGATACCGTGTGCAACACAATAATGCCTTAGGCCCTTACAAAGGAGGATTGCGCTATCATCCTACGGTAGATATTAATGCGGCCCGGGCTTTGGCCATGTGGATGACCTGGAAAACTTCTTTGGCAGATCTTCCCTTTGGTGGTGGTAAAGGAGGCATTCAATTAGATCCCTCTAACTATTCAACCTCTGAATTAGAAAGGATTACAAGACGATTCACTTACGCCTTAGGAGATAATATTGGACCCGATCATGATATTCCTGCCCCAGATGTAAATACAAACAGTCAAACTATGGCGTGGATGGCAGATACGTTTATGAGTACCCGTTTACCCGCCAAAAGATCTGTTAACCAGCATGTGGTGACGGGAAAACCAGACGGTATCGGTGGACTTGAAGGCAGGGACCGAGCTACAGGCTACGGCGTGTTTTTAACGATTAAAAAGTATTTAAAAAAACAAAAGGAATCCTTACTCAACAAAACATTTATAGTTCAAGGTTTTGGGAATGTAGGGTATTGGGCCGCTAAATTCTTGGAAGAAGAAGGAGCGGTGTTAGTAGGCGTGCAAGATGCTTCTGCTACTTTACACAACCCACAAGGGATAGAAGTTTCTTCTTTAAACGACTATGTAAACATAAATGATAACCGTATTGGAGGATTCCCACGAGCTGAAATTATCGATAAAGCTCATTTTTTTCAGCTTGATTGTGACATCATCATTCCGGCAGCTTTGGGCAATCAAATTACAGCGGAAAACGCTCCAAATATTCAAGGCAAACTTATAGCGGAAGGTGCGAATGGCCCTATTAGCAATGAGGCAGAAAAAATCCTTTTGAAGAATAAGGTAACAATTATTCCTGATATCCTTTGTAATTCCGGTGGAGTGATTGCCAGTTATTTTGAATGGCTCCAAAATAAAAATGGAGAGATTTGGCAGTTAGAAGATACCTTGAAAAAGTTAGATCTAAAATTAGAAGAATCCTTCAATAATGTTTTTTACTATGCACAAAAAGAAGGTATCGATATGCGGAAAGCCGCTTATTGTATTGCGATTAAAAGAATAGAAAAAGCCTATATCCAAAGAGGGCTTTTCCCATAAAAACAAATTATATGAAATACGGTAGCCACATTATAGAAAAAAAGGAATATGTATATCTAAAGAGACTGCTGAATATCTCTGGATATGACCACACTGTAGCCCATAAATTAGCGTTAAAAAAGCTTGCCCTTAAGCTGGATGATTCAATTATTGTAGATGAAGAAGAAATGCCTGCGGATATTGTAAGGTTAAACAGCAAATTAACCATTAAGTCTGTTTCCAATTCTTCTACAATGCCTTTACAAATAGTAATCCCTATGGATGAAGAAATCCGAAAGCAAAAATTGTCTGTACTAAGTCCCCTTCCGGTAGCTTTAATCGGTTATTCTGAAGGAGATCAGGTCGATTTAGCTTTTACCAATGAAAATACAACGGCCTATGTGATCCAAAAAGTGGAACAAGATATAGAGACCAATAAAATAGATATACCCATATAATCATGAACAATAAATCACAAGCAATTTTTTTTCACGATGACGAGCATAATATTTCTCATAAAAGAAATACCTATGAATTAGAGCATTGGATAAGTCATCTAATTTTTATTGCAAAAGAAATAGATTATTTACATAAAATGTGTAAAACAGATAAGGGAAAGGAATGTTATTTTTTAAAAATAGAACTCGATAGAAATAAAAACAAAAATAAGCAACTTATCTCCAGATTAGAAAAATATGGTAAAAGTCGGGATATCCTTAACGAATGCGAAGATATGGAATGCGACCGGCTTTTTATACACCACCACGAAATTTACAGAAGTAAATATTATCGATTTATAGCGGAGTATCGTGCGATAAAAGAAAAGCTATTTAACTTAATAACCTAACTAATACTATGCTCTTGAATTCGAATCTTGAAAAAATCAACGAAACTAAATCTTTCTTTATAAAGAAAGATTTACTAGAGCTCCAACATTGGCTAACAAAGCTAGAAGAAAACCATCAAGAACTAGATTATGTGCAAGTTATACATCAACAGATTATTCAAGATACAGAAACCGCCTACAGTTTACAACAAGAAAGACGTAAAAACACCTTGGCTTTAGCCAGCCTTTGTAAATATGAACAACAATTAAAGAAAGTTTTGGAATATAGTTATGAAGTGTATGATTTGGATTTAGCTCATCAACACGAAAAAAAGAGAGTTGAATTTATAAATACGGATAAAAGTTTTTTTGCTTTTAAAATAAGTTTTTACAAGAAGCTAAGTAAATATAATATTAGATAAACAGCAGATCTATGAGTTTTCGAAAATTTGCAGTCATCGCTATCATTATTGGTATTGCCATCATCGTTTTATTATGCTGGATAGTTCCACCTCCCCTTTTTGATAAATAATAAACTATCTAAGGTGAGATGCACAAAATTTCTTGCTTCCATATTTGGTATGTATGATTTTGAATTCCAAAATTAAAAAGGCATCTCATTACTTTATTACAAAAAAATATAATCATGTCTTGCGAATATTAGTTGTAAACCAGTTTTAAGATCAATTGAGAAAATTTTTCTAACATCAAATATAAGGATAGTTTATTTTGATTTAAATGTCCAACTTATACTATTCAAAAAAATGCTTTTTACCGTAATTTGAAGATCATTAATCCTGCGAATATGAAACTGTATATTATTGGTGCCGGAGCGATTGGGAAAGCTCTTGCGGTGTGTTTAACGAAAAACGGAAAAAAGGTGGAGCTCATTCGTGGGAGTGTTGATGATGGACGTACTTATACCGAAAAAATAAGTTTACGACTGAAAACTGGTGAAATGCTAACCGCCGATATAAGGTTCAATTCCCTGTGTAATTTTTCGGCTTTTGACGGAATTATTATTTTCACTACTAAATCTTTTGGCAATAAAGCCTTAGCTGAAAAGCTAAAGGATAAAGCAACGCATACGCCAATCGTTATTCTACAAAATGGCTTAGGGATAGAACAGCCTTTTATCGAGCATAATTTTAAGGAAATCTATCGCTGTGTGCTGTTTGCTACCAGCCAAAATGTGCTTGAAAATGAAGTCAGCTATAAACCGGTTGCCCCTTCCCCTATCGGAATCGTCAAGCAAAACCTTACATTTTTAAATAGCATTGTCGACACATTGAATACGCCTGATTTTAGGTTGGAAGCGGAGGAAAATATAGATAAAATCATCTGGAAAAAGGTCATTGCCAATTGTGTATTTAATTCCATTTGTCCGTTGTTAGAAGTAGATAACGGCATTTTCCATCGCGATGCAACGGTTTTTTCTGTGGCCAAGAATATTATTCGGGAATGTGTAGCCATATCTACGGAAAAAGGGATTGCTTTAACTGCAAAGGAAATTGAAGAGCAGGTAATTTCAATCAGTAAAATGTCTGATGGGCAATTTATTTCTACCTTGCAGGATATTAGAAATCACCGAAAAACAGAAATAGATACCCTAAATTTGGAAGTTCACCGAATAGCCAAAGAAATGAATTTGGAAAGTCACGTGCAACAAACAAAACTATTAGGGGATTTGGTTCAACTAAAATCGGAATTGCACCTATAAAATGTACCAGCTATTTTCACCACCGAAGCATTTACAAAATCTGGTTAGGTATTACTGGCTGTTGGATTTAAGTACTGAAGATAAAAACCTTACTGAATATATTTTTGCGTACCCTTATGTAAATTGGGTGTTTACCCTGGGAATGCCGTATACGGTAAAAGATAACAGTAGTGGAGCTCTCCTCATCAAAGATACGCGAATACTGGGGCCGAGAACTAATTTTGCAGAATACCTTCATCCAGAAGGAAATTTGGCTTTTGGAGTGACTTTTCAATTTGGTAGCACGCTGCCGATCTTTAAAGAAGATACAAAATTACTGACCAATAAAATTATTTTACAGGAGGATATCCTTCCTGGTTCTAATTGGTTGACGCCATTTTTTAATGAAGTCAACTTAGACACTTTTATTCCTTCCCTGACCAGGCAAATAAGTCAACTTGCCGGTGATACTCCTAAAAATGGATATTCCTTATGGAATCGTTTTTTGGATTTAATCATTAACCAACAACACTATACTACCACGGCCTATTGTTTGGCCAAAGAATTGAGCGTAAGCCAGCGACACCTTCAACGAATTACCTTACAATATGCAGGACTTTCCCCAAAACAAATTCAGTCGATGATTCGCTGTAGACTGGCCATTCGGCATATTCAGAAGACAGGAAGTGTAACAGACTTCTTCCATTATGGTTATTTCGACCAGAATCATTTTATCAAAGAAGTCAAACGCTGGTCTGGCCATACACCAGGAGCGCTTTTTTCTTTGTTGTCAAATGCCTAAAAACTTATGAATTTTAATCATTGAACAAAGAGAATTGGGCTGTGCTTGTTTAATAAAAAGCATTGAAGTATTAGTTTGGACATCTATACCAGATTAAAAAATACATAAAACCAAACTCACACTAGTGATACAACAAAGACATTTTATATATTTAAAATGTTCTCGTTATTAATTTAAAAAAATTAAACCCCGCATTTTCTATATCTGAGAAAAGTTTAAAGCTCTCTTTCTCGTGTTTAAAAAATTAATTCTTATGAAAAATATGCGTCCAAATAGATCTGGAAAGCCTAAAATTGAGTGTACTCGACAAAATAGCTACAAAAACTATAATGAAAAAGACATTTAGTGGTGATAAATCTATTAAGTACCAAAATAAAATAAGGCTAGCAATCATCTCTCCTGCAGTAAGGGCATAACTAACGAACATTGCTCCAAAAAAGAAACCTGTCTCCTTTTCAAATTTATAATTACAATGTTGGCAACGTTTATTCATTTCAGGCATTTTAAATAAAAAAATATTGCCTTTTTTATTAAACATATTGCCTTTCCCACAATTGGGACACTTACATTTTACAATCTCTAAGGCTTTATTCATCACATTAAATTTTTAACGCTACAAAATTAACACTTTAGAGACTTATAATTATTATATTTTTACTGCTATTTTTTGTACTTTTAAGACATTAATATGAAAATACCAGTACTTAAAATAAATCAATTTGAAGAAACGGAACCCCTAAAAGATTTCTATATAAATTCTTTTGCCAACCATATTTCTTTAAATAAAAAATTAATTTCAAAGCCCCATAAGCATAATTTCTATCTATGTGTTATGTTTACCAAGGGCACGGGAATTCATGAAATCGATTTTAATTCTTATACCATTAAGCCCGGAAGTGTTTTCTTTTTAAGACCTGGACAAACCCATTTTTGGAAATTTGATTCTCCACCAGAGGGTTTTATTTTTTTTCATTCTCAAGAATTTTATGAATTGAAATTTCTAGAGCATAAATTACATGAATTTCCTTTTTATTATTCTTTTCAAAATCCTCCGCTTCTTGAATTACCGGATAAAAAAATAAATGGTTTATATAAAAAACTAGAAGAAGTCTATACAGAGTATATAAAACACAAGCCTTTTAAAGAATTAAAAATTGTAAGTTTAATCAATACGATATATATTGATTTTTTTAGAATGTACACCAATAATATTTCTAACGAAAAAAGCCATTCTCCAAATTATTTAAAAATTCTTGAAAGATTGGAAATTTTGATCGATGAAAATTTTCAAACAGAAAAGTTACCAAAGTTCTACGCTCAGCACTTAAATATAACTACCAAACACCTGAACCGTGTGGTTAAGGAAACCATTAATAAAACAACTTCTGAATTGATTTACGAACGCATAATTCTAGAAGCTAAACGATTAATTGTGCAAGACGATGAAAGTTTAACCACTATTTCACACAGATTAGAATTTTCTGATTATTCATATTTCTCTAAAATTTTTAAACTTAAAACCGGATTTACGCCAATAGATTTTAGGAAAAAGTATAGAAATTAAACCGAAGCTTAAAAATGTTCTAATTTCAATAATTGAGTAAATTAACTCCTTATGCTAAATTTTATAATTAATTCGCTGAATTTATCGGCTATAATCATGTAAGAAATTAAACCAACCTATTCACTAATATTTATAAGTTATTTTATATTTGTCATCTATTCCAATAAAAGTTTTTCGTCTGTATACAAGCTTTTCAAATAGATTATTATGAGAAAAAATTTTTTATATGTCTTTCATCTTACTTATTTCACTAATATGTTTGGTCATCCTGTCTCACTAATAAGCTTACTAAATTTGCTACATGGAAAAAAATAATTTAAAAAAATTAAAGTTAGAAATTCAAGTAGAAGCTAAAAAAGGAATTGACTTTATTATTTCCGGTGGAATTTTATGGTTAGCAATATCCTTTATTTGGTTACAGGAATTTTCGTCATATAATAAAAGTATTATTACGTTTATGGTAGCGGCTTTAATGCTACCATTAGCTTTTGCACTATCTAAACTTTTTTCTACAAATTGGAAAATAAAAAATAATTCACTTCAACCTTTAGGGTTATGGTTAAATTTTGCTCAGCTTATTTATTTTCCAATTTTAGTTTTTGTTTTGCTTGAACAGCCCGATAACTTCATTATGGCTTATGCAATTATTACCGGGGCACATTTATTTCCGTATGCTTGGTTATATGAAGATATAGGCTATGCCATTACCGCAATTATAATCTCCATAGGATCATTGGGAATAGGACTTTATTTTTCCCCGGAAAATTTTTGGATTATACCACTATTTACCTCTTCACTACTTTTTTTATTGAGCTTAAAAATTCTATTCTTAAAAAGAACTAGTCATCTTAAGAACTAAGAATTATTATTCGAATACTATTAATTTTTCCGCAACATTTATAGTGACAAATCGTATTTGGTAAAAACTATAATGATGCGAAAAATTTTACTTATATGGGCTTGCTTTCTCCAAGTTCTCATAATCACAGCTCAAGATAAAGACTATACCGAGTGGTATTTACAACGAAAAGATGTAAATATCTTTGTAAAAGAACTAGGTGCAAAAAAAGATACAGTAATTGTTATTCATGGAGGTTTTGGAGCAAACCATGAGTATATGACAGATGCTGTAAAAGGCCTCACAAAAAAATTTCATTTTGTTTTTTACGATCAACGGGGTTCCTTAATGTCTCCAACTGCTGAAGAAAATCTAACTTTTCAAAAAAATGTAGAAGATCTTTACGCATTAATTGAAACGCTTCAACTTAAAAAAGCTAAACTTTTATGTCATTCTATGGGAACCTTAATCGGAATGGAATTTGCGAAACAGCATCCAGATAGGGTTTCACATTTGGTTCTTGCAGGTGCTATTCTTCCGAAATCTGATAGCATAGAAAGTGTATTTTCAAAACGGCAGAAAGAGCAAGTAAATTTTATGCTGAACCGAAAAATAGTAAATCAACTTTCTAAACCTTATAAAGAAAAGGGCATAGATAATTTAAAATCTATTGAAGATTTGGAAAATTCTACCTTAACGCACAAAGATTTAACTGAATTTTGGAGGTTAAAATTTGCTGCAGTAAATATTTATAACCTAAAAAAATATTCATTAGTAAAAGGAGGTAAAGCTTATTACAATCCTAAAGCAGCGGTTATGACAGAAACACTAAATTGGAACTATGATTATAGGCCAATTTTAAACGAAAAAATGAAAACTACTATTATTAATGGAGCGTATGATTTTTTAGACTTTAATAGTTATATAACGAAACGCCTATTGAAGAATTATCCAAAAATTAAACTCATTACACTTCCAGAAGCAGGACATAATAGTTGGATAGATCAACCTCAACTTTTTAAAAAATCTTTAAAAGAAAATTTAGAATAATTAATTTCAAACATACTTCAAAAAATAATCTTTCACGTATTGATAATGTATATATAAGGTTTCGATTATTTAATAGTAGAGAAAAAGTTTAAAAAATCTTAGTAACATCCTTATTTGTCTTTCGTTATTAACGAAAAGCAATCCATGAAAAACAGCACTTTAAAATTCTTATTATTAGCCAATTTATTGGTAACAATAGGATTAGTTATTTACGTGATCAGAAACCAACAAGTAGAAATTGATTTATCAGATGAAATTTTAAAAGTACGCGGACTCGTCGTTACTGATTCTACAGGTGTAGAACGGGTAATTATTGGTAGCCACCTCCCTCCTGCTCAATCGCAAGGCTATCGTTTTTACAGAGGTGATAATTCCGGTGTTTCCGGCGTTATGCTCTATGATCACGAAGGACAAGAACGTGGAGGTTATGTAACTGATGATTCTTACGGAAATGTTTTCTTAACCTTAGATTCTAAAATTTCGCAACGTGTATTATTTATGGCAGAACCGCAAGGTGCTGCTAGCCTTAAAATGTGGGCGAAAAACGGAAATCAACTTAACTTAGGTACTTCTGACGAAGGCACTTGGCTAGAAACTTCTAAAAATGGTGTAAAGAAAACTTTCCTAAAAACTGATTAAAATGAAAACTACTTCTCGAATAACAATCCTTATATCTATACTCATCTTATTTTCCCAATGCAAACAAGAAATAAAACTGAAACCTCAAAAATTAACCGGTAATAATCCTGTTGCTTTTACCGACGTTATTTATAAATCAGGACGAGATACCGTGTTCGTTTCAACTTACGGTGGACATATTTATGAAATCATCAATAATAAAACAAAGAAAAAGAAAATAGCACTACTTGATGACGAAATCTATAGTATGGCTTATAATTCCAGCACCAAGCAGATTTATGCAGCCACATTAAATTCTGGTATTGCGGTGATCGATGCGGAAAATGGAAAACTAATTAAAACTTTAAAGCTTAAAGAAACTTGGGCGCATAAACTTACCTATAACCAGCAAAGTAAGCTGCTAGCTACCTCAGATTTTAAAGGAAATCACTACATATGGAATACAGCCGATAATTTTAGAATCTTAGAAACTCCAAAAAAAATAAGAAATGCCCAACCAAAATATATTACAGACAATGGAATAATATATTTTAATAAAAGAAATGAAGTTTTGGTCTGGAATACACAAACCAATCAGATTTTCTCACATTCCTTAACCGGAACACTAGAAGATGTGGATAAAAACAATAATTTATTAGTAATTGGAGGTAAACAATTTGCCTTATACAATACCTCTACAGATAGTTTGGTCTATAAAAATAAGCACCCTAACTGGCCTATTTACCTAAAAGATAAAGATAGTTTTGTAAACGTGCCCTTAACCTTAGAAATAGTTTCAGGAAAATTAGGTAATAATACTATCTATACAGCGGGACTGGATAAGACAATCCGTAAATGGAAAAAATCAACTGGTAGTTTGGAAGAAACTTTGAAAAAACATCGGGCTTCCATTAGTGCCATTTCGCTTAATAAAAATAAATCGCAATTAGTAAGTGTAGATCTATCGGGAACAATTTATTTCTGGGAATTATAAACTTATAATATTGAAAAATTAAACGTTTTGAAAAAAGCGTATAAAAATAAACCCCTTATTATTAAGGGGTTTATTTCACTATTTTTTAGACTCGGCAATCGATACTTTTCGAAATTCTTTTAATAGTTTTTCTAAAGCTAACGAAGATTTTCTAGCGCGTGTTCCTGCTGCTTTATTTCCGCTTTCTAACTGAGTTTTAGCGTCATTTTCAAAAGATTCATAAGTTGTTTGGATGCTTTCCATTAATTCTTTCATAAGAATAGGTTTTAAATATTAACAATAAACCAGCGAAAATATAATTATTCTACAAAATGCTTTCTTCAAATTGAAAATAAAAATTTTAAAATTTACTTTTCCCGCAGTCTATGAATTTCATTTTGTAGGCTATCTACTTGTTTATGTAAGCGTTCGGATTCCTTACGCAATTCCATAACCTCATTTCTTTTTTCATCCAGATCTTGGCGCTGTTCTGCACGGTTTAGACGATCTGCTTCTCTTTTCATACGCATAGCTTCGCGCTTCAACTGTTGTGCTTCACGTTCTAGCCGTAATTCATTTCTATCTTCTTGCTTTCCCGATAGCAAATTTTTAATTTTTTGTCCGGTGTGTGTGAATTTTTCTTCCAATTGATGATCGGCTTGGGTTTTATCAAGTTTCATTTTCAATTTTCCAGAAGAGAGTTCAATGCTATAAACCTCATCATTTCCGGGAGAAAATATCCAAGAAAACCAACTGTCTCGCTTTTGAATACTTTCTTTCCCAAATTCATTTATCAAAATTTCTTTTACTTGCTTATCGTAACTTTCCGAATAACTTGCACTAAATTTATAATCGGTATTAGAATTGCTTACTGAAATTGAGAGATTGGAATCACCCGTTTTTGAACCAGATACATTATGATTATAATGACTCGAAGTAGAACTTGTTGTAACAGAAGTTGGAGGTTGTGGCGTTTGGGGAGTTTTTTGTGCGGACACAAACAAACTCAACATAAAGAATACGGTGGTTAACATTATAGATTTCATAAGTATTGTTTTTAAAGTTTATAAATTAATTTTATTCATCTAAAAAGAAAGTTATTCCTATACCTCGTGTACTTTCAATTCTAATACGAGAATCATTTTTAAAGTATTTCCGTAATCGACTTAGAAAAACGTCCATACTTCTTCCAGAGAAAAAATCATTATTTCCCCACAAATCATTTAAAATTTTATCTCGTTTTAGCATTTGGTTTTTATGCTGAAAAAGGTAAGTAATCAAGGCTGCTTCTTTTTCTGTAATTTTCTGTATTTTTCCCTCACGTTGTAAGTAATAATTTTTTACATCTAGCAAATAAGACCCTAATGTTATTTTTTCTTGTTGTGATGGCGGAATGTGATAAGTATTTCTTTTTAAAATATTACGAAGTTTAAGTACTAAAATATCGGCATCAAAAGGTTTTACGATATAATCATCTGCGCCTAACCGAAGTCCTTTTATTTTATCTTCTTTTAATTTTCGTGCGGTTAGAAAAATAAAGGGGATTTCTGGTGTTATCGTTAGCATTTTTTGGGCGAGTTCGAATCCGTCTAATTTCGGCATCATCACATCAAGTACCGCTATAGATATAGGAGGATTCTTTTTCTCTTTTAGAATAGTAAAAGCCTTTTCTCCATCGGTTATCCAAGTAACGTCATAACTGTGTACTTCCAGGTATTGCTTAAGTATACTTCCGAAATCATAATCGTCTTCCACCAATAAAATATGAATTTTACTCATTGTATCTTAGGTATTTTAATTGTAAATGTGCTTCCCTTACTTTTTTCGCTTTTCACTTTTATTGTTCCTTGATGAGCAAGAATAATTTGTTGCGTATAATATAATCCCAAACCTAAACCTTGGTTGGCTTGAAGGTTACTTGACGAAACCCGATAAAACTTTTCAAATAAATGCTGTTGCTCTTTTTTTGGAATTCCTATTCCTTCATCTTTAATCACTAGAAAAAAACAATTGTTATTGTAATCGGTAGTTATTTTTATTTTGGCTTTTTCTTTGCTATACTTTACCGCATTATCAAGTAAATTGAAAATAGCAGTTGAAAAGTAAAAAGGGTCTATTTTTAATTCTTTTTCTTGATGGTTAAAAGCAATAGCTATTTGTAAAGGTTTAGCCTCTACACTTAATTTAAAATCTTCCACTATATGATTGAGAAAAGGAATTATTTCCACATTTTTTAGAGCCAATTTTAAATGCTGTGCTTTCAAACTATTTGTCATCACCTGGTCAATCAGTTTTTGAATGCGTTCATTCTGGCGGTCTATAATAGCTAGCGAATTTTGTAAAGTTTCCGGTTTCGAAAGAATCTGTTGATTTTTTAAGCTTTTGGTAGCTATTCCTAACGTAGCCAAGGGTGTTTTTAACTCGTGGGTTATATTATTGATAAAATCTGTTTTTACTGCACTAATTTTTTTTTGTGCCATTAAACTTTTAAGGGAGTAATAAAAAAGTCCCAACATAACTACAAATAAAAATAGAGAACCGATTAATAAACCGAGCATCTGTTTAAAAACGATACTGTTTTTATCTTTAATATACATCAAGTCCTTAAACTTGATCTCTAGATTATAATGCTGTGTATTAATTTTATTTTCAGTTTGGTCTATGTAATCATACTGGGAAAAAGTTCTGGAAACGCTAACGGAATTTGCCTTGGAATTCTGAAAATCATTACCGAAAAGTTTGAAATTAGTTTGTTCAGCTAATGGGAAGATAGTATCATTCTCTTTATCAAAAATAACAATACTTTCTATATTTTTTTTATAGCTCACAGCATAGCCTAAATCTTTATGAGCTAATTCTTCTTTATATAAATTATAATAATTACTATTTAGGCTATCCGCTTTTTGCCGGAGCTTATTTAATACGATTTGTTTAGTGGTACGCTTATTTTTATAGTCAGCAATTTGATTTTTTAAAGTTTCCTCCCACGTATCTACTATCGAATCCAAATGCTTATTATAGTCAATATTCAAAATTTCGCTTCGAGTATTTTGAATAAATGCATTGCGTTTTAACGTGTAAGTATTATAAATTAAATATCCCTGAATAACTGAAAGCGCAATAAAAGCAATTACGGATATAACAATTAACCAAGTAACTTTAAGTTTCATAAACACAAGATTTATAGTCCAAAAATACTATACTTTGCCCTTTTTGTAGCCTCCTAAATAAGCATTAACCCATCATTAACCTACTTAATTTAATAACTATTGATAATCAAATACTTATTAATAACACTTATTAAGTTTATTAACCTAAGCTTAGTTCGTGCTAAACATTAACCCTGCATTAACTGACGATTAACCAAGTTTAAGCTAAAGTTCATACAGATTTGCAAATAAAAATGAACTTATGAAAAAATACGGACTCGTTCTTATAGTTTGCTTTCTATCGCTTCAGCTCAATGCACAAAAACTATCCATTTCGGGACAAATAACTGATACAGATGGAAATTCTGTAATTCAGGCCGATGTGATTTTAAAAACGTTGAATGGAGAAATTGAAACCTATACCTCTACCGATACCCTAGGAAATTTTAGACTTAAAATGCTTGCCGGAAAATATCGATTAGAAGTACATCACCTAGCTTATTTAAGCTACGTGGATACCATTCAGATACTGAATACTTCTTCAGAAAAATTAAAAATAAAATTAAAACCCAAGCAAGAAAATCTATCTGAAGTTATCATTAAAACCAAAAAGCCTTTATTAGAAAAAAAATTGGATCGACTGGTTATTAATGTGGAAAATCATCCTGTGTTTTTTGGAAGTAGCGGATTCGAAATGCTTAGCCGTGCTCCCGGAATATATAGAACTGGAAATGAAGATTTGCAAATGTTAGGAAAATCTGGTTTACGCATATTGGTTAATGGCAGGTTACAACACTTAAGCGGAGATGAACTTACCTTGTTTTTGAAAAATATGAGTGCGGAAGATATTGTAAAAATTGAATTGCTTACCACGCCTCCTTCTAATTACGAAGCTGAAGGAAACGCGGGATATATAAATATTATCACAAAAAAATTAAAAGAAGAGTCTTGGAAAGTTCGCAGCGGATTTCATTATGGACAAGGTAAATATGCTCGTGCTAAAGGAAATATAGGATTTCAATATCAACACAACAGAATGAATGCCGATCTAACCTATCATGCCGGAAAAATAAATTCATTTGAAAATATTGAACAATACAATGAGTTTGGTGAATCTCAAGCAAAGCAATACTATCGTTCGTATAATCATGAAATGCGCTATACAGTTTATCATAGCATCCGAAGTCAATTGGATTGGGAACTCAATAAAAAATCTTTACTAAGCTTTGTTTCTAGCGCAATGCTTCAAAAAAGTAATCGCCCAAGCCGAAACCATACTTTTCAATTTCAAGAAAATAGTGAAATTCTACAAGAAATAAATACCTCTAGCTTGGCCAATCTTAACTACTTAAACTATAGCAACGATTTATATTATGAATATAAGTTGGATACTTTAGGTAAAAAAGTAAGTTTTACTACAAGTTTAGCAGGATTTGGTCTACAGGATCACCAAATGTTTAGAAACAGATTTCAATCGGCTTCTCAATTACCTTTTACAGAAAACTTACAAAGTAATTTTAATAACCAGTCTACAATTAAAGCCGCAAAATTGGATTTGAAATTACCTTATGAAAACAGTACGTGGGAAACCGGGATAAAATATGCCTCCATGAAAGCTATTAATAACTTTATTTTTGAAAATTTTAATGAGGATAAATGGGAACTCGACCCCAATTTAAGTAACGATTTTATCTATCGGGAGCAAAACACAGCAGCCTATATTTCTTTCCAAACCAAACTTAGTAAAAAATGGCAGGGAAAAGCAGGCCTTCGGGCAGAATATACCGACACTCGGGGAAAGTCGCCTACCTTAAATCAAGTAACGACCTATAATTATTTAAAGCTTTTCCCTACTTTATACTTGCAATATGAAATTAATGAAGACTACCAAATGGATATTGCTTTCGCTCGAAGAATTAACCGACCTAATTACGGAAGTCTAAACCCATTTATTACCTACCAGAGTCCATTATTTTCCAATCAAGGAAATCCGCTGCTTCGTCCTGAGTTCACCTATAGTTTAGAATGGAACCATATCTTAAGTGATAAATATATCATTACTCCCTTTTATAATTATACAGAAGCATATTATACAGAATTTCCGCTTCGCATCGAAAACAGTAATGAAACGCGCTATACTTTTGGAAATTTAGGAACTTATCAGAGTACTGGTATTCAAGTTATTCTTCCTTTTAACCTCACTAAAAAAATAGCTTGGCAACATAGCCTTATCGGTTTATACCAAAATTATCGGTTATCCTATAATGACATTCGCCAAGAGCCCAAAGATTTCTTTTGGCGTTACCAAGCCTCGATTTCTATAAACTTTTCTGAAGCATTTAAAACCGAAATTTCTGGTTATTACGAAAGTAGTTCGTCGCAGGCTTTTTATCGATCGGCAAATAATTCGGATGTAAGCTTGGGAGTTACCTACACATTTTTAGAACAAAAAGCTCGGTTAACGGTAAATGTAACTGATCTATTTTATTCTAACCGTGCTAAAGCAAATATTGAATATCCTCAGCAATCATTAGGATTTTACAGACTAAATGATACTCGTAGGGTTCAAATCGGCTTTACTTATGAATTTGGGCAACAACTAAAAAACAGGAAAACTGTTATTAGCGCAAGTGAAGAAGAACAAAGTAGAGGCTAATCGATTTATTGATTTTTTTCTTTCCTTCTAAAATCGAAATCATATTGAAAAGTGAATTGTAATGTGGGGTGTACTTCAAATAAATTATCACTTTTTTTTATATTTTGATGAAGGTAAGCAACTTGAATATTTCCATTTTTTAAAATTTCATATCCAATTCCTAGGTATAACCAGTTTCGATCATAAGCAGGATATTGGAAATTTTCATTCATATTTATCCATAATTCATCAAATATATTTATAAACCAATTATTGAAAATAGGATATCTTACTGTAAGTCTATAACGAAATCGGTTCGAAAAACTAAAATCATCGACAGTATAATTTTGATTATTATTCATCACTAAATTTCCTTGAAAACGATGTTCTAATCTAAAACGATGAGAAAACGATAATTCTTTATAAGCTTGAGAAAGCGTAATTTGTTCCCAAATATTATGTTCAGGTTTTGTAGCAGGAATTGCATTTTCAGTATAAGGATATGACCTTAAATAAGAATACCCTATGGAATAAGCTAACGGACTTTCTGTAGGAGAATAGGTAATAAATGGTCTTAGAATTAATTGTTGCTTTTTGGACAAAAAATGAGTGTTTCGCCAATGTATTTCACTTCCTCCACTCCATTTTTCACTAAACTCATAATTATTCAGAAGTAAAAACCAAGCATCTGAATATGATTTAGTTTCTTGTGCTGAATTTTTAAAAGATAGTAGACTTATTACAATAACGACAATCACTTTAATTTTCATATACTAAACTTTTGCTCAATTATTCTTTAAAAATATCAATTAATTGGAGACCTCATATTTTTAAAGAGAATTTATAACTAAAAACCCCACACGGATTGTGTAGGGTTTAAAAAAAATTTATGGTTTAAAATTTTAATTTAAATTCATAATAGCTTTTGCATTTACAAATTCTTTTACTCCAAAACCACCATGTTCTCTACCGTAACCGGAATTTTTCACACCACCAAAAGGCATATTCGGTTGAGCTAAACCAAAAGAATTAATAAATACCATTCCGGTATCAAAATGTTTTTTGGCAATTTCCATTGCTTTATCTTCATTTTTAGAGAAAATTCCACCGCCAAGCCCAAAACGACTATCGTTTGCAATTCTTACAGCATCATCGGTATCTTTTGCTTTTATTAAAGAAGCTACAGGACCAAAAAGCTCATCGTCATAAGCCGGCTGACCTGGTTTCACATTTTCTAATACCGTCGATGAGTAGAAATATCCTTTTCCTTCCGGTAATTTTCCGCCGCAAAGAATTTTTGCTCCGTTTTTTACACTTTTTTCAACTTGTTCGTGTAAATCTTCGCGTAAATCTTTTCGAGCCATTGGTCCCATTTTACTATCTTTTTCAGTAGGATCACCATACGTAATACCGCTCATACTTTTCACGAAAGCTTCTTTAAACTCATCATACACTTTTTCAGTTACGATAAAGCGTTTTGCCGCAACACAAACTTCTCCATTATTATAAATTCTTCCTTGCGTACACATTTTTACAGCTTTTTCAATATCGGCATCTTCTAAAATTAAATAAGCATCGTTAGAACCTAATTCCATCACGCTTTTCTTTAATTCTGCTCCCGCTTTTTTGGCAACAACTTTTCCTGCGTCCGGACTTCCAGTAAGGGTTACCCCGCGAACCAAATCATTTTCAATTACTTTATCAGACTGATCGTGATTAATAATAAGTACACTAAATAAATGTTCAGGTAAACCTGCTTCTTTAAAAATTTTCTCTAATAAAAGTGCGGTTCCGGTAACGCTTTCGGCATGTTTTAGCAATACGCCATTTCCTGCCATTAAGTTAGCGATTGCATAGCGAATTACTTGATAAGAAGGAAAATTCCAAGGTTGAATTCCGTAGATTACGCCTAGTGGAGAATAGGTTATTACGCCATTTCCGCCATTGGGTAATTCTCTTTTTTCATCTTTTAATTCATCGGGAGCATTTTGGGCGGTCCAATCGCAAATTCCCGCGCAAAGATCTACTTCTTGTTTACTATGCTTGGTGAGTTTCCCCATTTCTTGGGTCATTAATTCAACCAATTCATCTTTGTGGTTTTTTAAATTTTCACCGATGCTTTTTATCACTTTTGCACGCTCTTCCAGCGATTTCATTTTCCACTCTGTAAAAGCATTATGACAGTTTTCAATAATTGAATCAACTTTATCTTGATTCATATATTGATAGGTCTTAATCTCTTGTTCGTTTGTTGGGTTAATTGTTTTAAATTCTTTTTTGTTAGCCATAATTTCAATTTTTATTTTTTTTGAAATTACTAAACATGAAGCCGTTAACTTCCCAAAACAATGTTATACTTCCCTTTATGAAATGTTATTTTCTGAATAGAATTTAAAACGGATAACCGATAGCAAAGTTAAAAACCGGTTGGTCATATTCAAATTCCCAGTTATAAGCTGGTCTTTTTAATGGTGCTGCTAAATCGAAACGAATTACAAAGCCTTGAATATCGATACGTAAACCTATTCCGGTTCCAACGCCTAATTCATTAATAAAGTTTGAAGAAAATTTTCCGCCGGGAATTGCTTCATTTTCCTGAATAAGCCAAACATTTCCCGCATCAGCGAAAACCGCTCCATTCACATATTGCACAATAGGAAAACGATATTCTAGATTTCCTTCCAGGCGAATATCTCCAGCTTGATCAAAATAAGAACTGTTATCATTACTTTCCGGATCGTAGGTTCCCGGTCCGAGTGAACGAATTTGAAATGCACGAACACTGTAAGCGCCGCCAGCAAAATATTGCTTTACAAAAGGTAACGCATCAGAATTTCCGTAAGGTAAACCAACGCCGCCAAATAATCTTCCTACTAATTTCTGACCGGAATCATCTAGTTTGTAATGATACCTAAAATCGACATCAGCTTTTGCGTATTGCGCATATTCTAGTCCTAGAAATGTTTTTACACCATCGTTATTTTCTTTCGCAAAAAGATCGATGGTATTTCCAGCGATATCAAAATTGAAATTGAAATAAAAACTTCCGATTCTATCCGCATCTACCAATTCATTATAGGTAAAAGAATAGGTTAAACCCGCGATAAATTGCTGATCGAAACTTCTACGTAAGAATTGATTTTCATCTAAAACTTGTTCAAATTCTTCACTTGTATTCGAAAGGCTTACATAATTGACATTAATAGGATTTAATTGATGCGTCACATAACGATTTGCCGCCCAAATATAACCGAACGACGTAGAAACGGAACTCAAACTATATAACTGACTTCGATTTAAATAATCTACCCCTAAATCTATTTTTGTCTTCGGAATGGAATATTTAAAACGCCCATCAGTATCAATAGGAATTGGAAATAAAAGTCGTGGAAACGTGAGCGAAGTATTTAATCCCAATTGCAAACTGCTTGCGCCAAGCCGATTTCCACCAAAAAATTGTTGCTCGTAACCAACATTTCCAGAAATTCGTAATAATTCTCCGCCTTTAAATAAATTGCGATTTGCATACGTGACGCCCAAACCTGGACCCGTAAAATTATTAGACTTTGTAACACCTTGCAATTCTAACCGAATTGAACGTTTGTTAAGTGGCGATAATTCAATTTCAGCATCAAGATGACGAAAACCATTTTCATCGGCTACCGAATCTTTTTCTTTATACTGAATATTTACGAATTTATAAGTTCCGATAGAAGATAATCTTCTACTGGTATATTTTGAAAGTGTTGGGTTATAACGATCTCCCGGTTTAATTAATAAGTAAGGCTCTAAACGTTTGGGTTTAAAAAAAACTTCTTTTTGAATAAAATTAATACTATCAACAACCGTGGTATCTTTTATAACTTCATCTTTAACCGTTTTATTAGGATAAACATTTACTTCATCAATTATATAAGGAACTAAGGATTTTTCGGGAACATTTTTCTTCAACCGTAAAAATAAATCAAATCTTCGGTTGTCGTAACGATTGGTATCGGCTTCAAAAAGTAAAAAATCTGAATTGAAGTTGTAATACCCTTTATCTTTCAAATACGTATCAATTCGCTGGCGTTCGGCTTTCATCGCATCAAGATTAAAACGCATATCTTTTTCTATAATCGATTCTGAAAGTGAGGCTGAAATTGCATCGTACATTGCTAAAGAATCTAACGTATCTCGCTCTAATTGAAAGGTTTCAAGTTTGTAAGGTTGTGCTAATGAAACTTGATAATTTACTTTAGCAGTTTGCGCCGAACTATCTTTTTTTACTTCTGAAGTTACGCGACTATTAAAAAACCCATTGTTATCTAATCGATTAATAATTAAATCTTCGGTAGAAGGAATTTCTACATCTGAAAAATAAACCGGCTCCTCTCCTATTTTTTTATTTAAAAATTTATTGATGAATCCCGGTTTTTCGCGTTGTGCTTTATAATAAAAATATAAGCCGGGTCGCATTCCTAAGAATTTAGTATTGGGTTTTGGAACCAACAATCCGTTTAATTCGGTTTGTAAACCACTTTTATTTTTGATATCGAGCGTATCAATTAATTTAATATTTCCGCCGTTGTAAAGTAATTCATCTTCGGGAATGAATTTTTTTACGCTACAGGAATATAAAATTCCTATTAAAAACAGCGCGAGAAAATAATATTTATATGAAGTTTTTTTCATTAATTTTCTTCGTTTTCTTCTTCAGTTGAAGTGGCTTTTTTATTGTTTTCTGAAGTATTTTCCTCTTCTGGTTTTTCTTCAGATTCTTGATTTTTCTCAGTTTCTTCTTTTACACTTCCATCCCATAATTCTTTGAATTTATTAAATTCTCGGGTGAAAATTAATGCGATCCCGCTTACAAAAACCTGTCCGTCAATTACATTTTCGTATTCACTTTTTCTGAATCCTCTTATGCGCCATCTTCCGTTTTCCGTTAACAAATATTCAATACTTACATTTCCAATTACAGGATTTGCTTCACCTGGACGATTTTCACCTTGAACGCTCACATCACTTCCAGCCTGTACAATTAAACGATCGTCTAATAATTTTTTCTGGGCATTTATAGCAACATCGGTTCGTTCTTGCGCGCTATTTCCTTGATAATCGGTATAGCTATTTACGCCAAAACTCAATTCCACACCGGTATTTCCGGTGAATTTATCAGAAAGCATATTTAATTGATCGGTTAACGCCTGATTAATATTTTCTCGTGCAATATTTGCCGCACCACCTTGACTTCCATCACTACCGGATTCAGGATAAAACCGATTCAATACCAACAATGAAAAAACCTGTTTGTTAAGCTGATCTTCTTGCTGATTTAACTGTGAAACTTTTCCGTAAACCGAACCGCCAATCGCACCTTGTGAATCTTCAGGCATATCGATACTGAACGTTAAACGCGGTTGCATTAATTCACCATCGACATTTAAATACACTAAAAAGGGAAGTTTCTGTTTATAGCGATTTCTTACCGCTAAACTTTCACCCGCAGTTTGTGATGACATTAATGAAGAAGCTGAAGTTTCTACACGATAAATGGCTTTAATATCTAAATCTGCATTCATCGGGTCGCCTTGCCAAGTTACACTACTCGATTTGTCAATCTCAAATTTTCGTTTAACCAAATTGTAAAGATTCATTTCGTAATGACCATCGCTTACATCATAACGACCAGTTAAGGTGGTTCTTCCGTTTCTCGCGATATTAAATTTTAAATCGCCTTCTCCTGTAAATTGTAAATTGTCGCCTGTACGTTCATTAATTACAATATTGAACGTAGCGTTTGGTTCAACTTTTAAATTGGCATTTAGCTCAATTCCGGTAATAATTGCTGAAGCCTCTTCATCGGTATTTTCGGTTAAGATATTATCAGGGTTTTCTTTATTCACAAAAATTACCACGCCGTCCCGTTTTTGAATACTTAATTGCGTTTCGGGAATTACGTAGGTAAGATCGGTTTTTTCGTTTACCGTTAAATCTACATCGAGTTTCGGGAAATTTAAATCGCCTCGAAGTTTTGCATCGAGGTCGAAAATGGCTTTTCCGTAATATAATTCGTTATCTTCTTTAGTTGAATTTAAAGCTTGAAAATCTTTCGCAGTAACGTCTAATTTAAATTTCGGATTGGTTAAATCTTCAGTTAACACATCGCCGGTAAGCGTGAATTTGTTACCATCGACATCGGCGATAGAAAAAGTGTTGAAATAAATTCCGTCGTTATCAATATTAATTCGTTCGTCTGCTAAGGTGAATTTCGTATTTAAACGACTTACGTTAAATGCGGCATTATTGAATTGGAAATATCCTTTATAATCGGGTTCGGTGGTAGTTCCGCTTACAGCAATTTTACCTGATAAACTACCTTCAGAATTTTTAAGTTCTTTGCTTAAAAATTTTTCAATCGTGGTTAACTGAATTTCATTAATCGCTAAATCTAAGTTCAGTTTCGGTCCGTTTTGGGAAACTGCATAATCGCCGGTTAAATCTAGATCGACTTCACTTCCTTTTAAGCCTAAATCGAAATCGTATTTTTCACTTCCTTTCGATTTTGCATTAATACTTAATTTACCGAGTGGAATTTGCGTGATTTTAAAATCATTCACGCCCAAATCAGCGATCATTCCCCAATTCGTAAACGGATCTACAATAATAAAATTCCCGTTCATTTCGCCGGAAGCCAAATATTCATCGGGATTAAAATAACTCATTAAGGTTGCTAACTTGAAATTTTTCAACTCAACGCCCCAATGTTCTTTTTCTTGCCCAAGTTGATCGCTCAAGGTTAATTCTTGTCCGTTTCTACTGACGGTAAAATCGGTAAACGCAATTGTTTCATCCTGAATTACCATAGCATTTGAAGCCGGAATTGACCACGAATTTTTATTCAAAATCAATTTTTCAGGATTTATATGAACCGCTAATTTATTTTCTCTGGTATCTATTTCAGATTGAATATGATATAATTCGGTTGTTTTATCGAAAGCGCTAAAATTTAGGGCGAGTTTTTCATCTTGAAAATTCCCGTCGATAGTAGTTTTCGCAATTTGTAGCGGACCGGCTTTTACATTGGCAAAACCGACATCGAAAACCGCACTTTTACTATCAGAATCTATATTTATTGCTAAACTATCTACCGTATTTCCTTGAAAATTTAAATGTGGTAAACGAATATTCGCTTTTAATTCTTGCTTCTGCTCACTAAAATCTACTTGCGCAGTAAGCGTATCCATTTCCTGTAAACCTTCAGCAAAAACTTCAGAAATAATTGGTGTTTCGTAAAAACGAAGATCCATTTTTAAATTTACCGGTTTTTGTAACGTATCTACTTTTGCCATAGAATCGGTAAAATAATGTTTCATATGGCGTTGCAAAGCTTTCCCGATTTGAGTAGGATTTGCATTGGAATTTAAACTCGATTTTAAAAAACTGCTCGAAATATCTAAAGAAGTACTGTCTTTTCTTACTGAAGAATTTACGGCAAAATCACCTAAATAATAAGGCTTATTATCATAAACCGCAACGCCATCGGTAAACGTACTTTGCAAATCAAATCTTTCTGCATTTCCTTTAAATGTGGCGTTCAAATTTACTTTGGTGCGAATGTCTTTTTTAGTAATTCCAAGCGCGTAAAGATTAGCGCCGATTAAATCTAAATCCACTACAAATTTTGGCGCGACAGAATCTAATTCTACTTGCGAATCGAATTTAAAATTTAAGTTATCATCTTTAAAAGCCATTTTTACATTTCCGCTTCCGTTGGTGATTTTTCCATCTAATTCTAAAGCTGAAAAATCGTACCCGCTATATTCTAATTTTGAAAATTTTGAAGAAAGTTCTGCATCTAACGTATTAATATTTTCGCCACTTCCAGAAGTTTGTAGCGTGAGCGAAATTTTCCCGATATTGGGATTTTCAAGTAATTTTCCTAAATCTAGTTCAATTGCTTCTAACGTAGAATCAAACGCTAATTTTCCTTGATTGGTGAAATTTCCGTTCACCTTAATTTCTCCTTCAGTAATTTTTAAGGTGGTATTTGTTTTAAAATCATTCATCGTTCCAGAAACCGAGCCGTTAAGCTGAATGTTTTCGGGAACTGAAATTCCTAAGTCTTTTTCAGAAACAAAACGCAACACATCTTTTCGAACCGTTTTAATGTTGAAGTTTGGTAAATTTAACCGCACATTATCGGGTTCGGTTAAATTGGCGATTGTTCCGCTAGTTGAAATTCGGGTTTGATTTCCCCAATTTAGTTGTAATTTTTTAATAGAAGCTGACGATAAAGTTCCTTCAGCTATAATTGAACCTTGAAAATCGTTTTTTGCGAGTTGCTGAAATTGCGGATTTTTTTTGAGTTCCGGTGAAAAAAGATAAGCATCGCTTGGCGCGATATTAAAATTTTGTAATTCCGCAGCAAAAGAAGTTTTTTCAGGATTTTCAATAAAATTTTCAATAGAAGTATAATTTGCTGAAAAATTTCCGCTTAAATTACTGTTTCCTGTTGCTATCGATAAATCATTCAACTGAAATGATTCGTTATTTAATTCTGCTGAAAAGGCTAATTTTTTCAGGTTAAAACCGCTTGCTTCTTGAAACGATAATTCTTCAATGGTCGCGATTGCCTTTTTATTTTTTCCGAGGAAAAGGTTATTGGCTTTAAAATTGAAATCTGCCAAATCGATCGCTTGCGGATTAAAATTGCCTTCTTGCGGTAAATTCCCATTCTGTTGAACGCAAATGGAATTGTTTTCTAACGAAATTGAATTCAGTTTCACCTTCCATTCCGGCCACGAAAATGCTTGTGAAGTTTGCTGCGATGAAGTTTCAGTATTTCTAGGCTCTTGTTCGGTTTGAAAAACTACATCGGAATTATTGAGCACCAAGTTATCTACACTAATGCTTTGCGTAGGTAAATTAGCATCTGCATTTTCTACCAAAAATTCTCGCAAATCGACCGAAGCGTAAGTTTTCTGTGGAATTGATTGGTAATTGGCATAAACTTTTTTCAGAATTAACCGATCAACTTTTAAAATTGGCATCGCTACTTCGGAAGAATCGCTGGGCGGAATGGGTTTGGTTTGCGCATAATTAATATCGGTATTCTCTAAGGATAATTCAGCAACGTGAAATTTCATTTTTTCTAAATCGACTTCTTCTCCTTCTAAAGCTAATTTTCCTAATTTAGCATCGGCTTTTAAACCGGTAACTTCATCATTATAACTTAAATCGAAATTTTCGAAATTTACCGATCCAACGCTAAGTTGCATTGGCTTTTGACTAGTTTGTTTTTTTGTAGCGGTAGAATCTGAAGCAAACGCATCAACTAAAAATTGATAATTGAATCCACTAACGGAATCTTTTCGATAAATATTCGCTTTTAGACCGTTCCAATCTACGCCATCTATCCCTATTGCATTGCCTTTAATAATGGGCCAAATAGGAATATCGGCTTCTAAACTTTTAGAATAAACTAGCGTATCGCCTTTTTTGTCTTCTAAGTATAAACCTTCTAAACTAATGTCACCTGAAAAAGTAATGTATAATTTTTCTATTTCAACCTTAGTATGGGTTTTATTAGAAACGTAATTGGTAACTTTATTTACGATAATATCTTGTCCCCACGGACTACGAAAAAAAAGCACTACCACTAAAAAAAGTAGGAGAAGAATAAAAATAAACCATGCAAAGATTTTTAAAATCTTTTTTCGTTTCGAGGTTTTCTTTTTGTTTTTATTTTCTTTTTTATGCACTTATTGGGGATGTCAAGATAAGCTCCAAATTTATTGTTTCCTTACGGTTTACAAAGATTTAGGTGTGTTTAAAATAAGTTAAAATGTAAAGATTCTCGTTAAATTTTGACAAAAAATTGGAAGAAAAAAGAATGGCTTCACGTTTACCCTACACAATACCCCAAATTCTGTGTTTGTATGTATGATTTACCAGCGAAAAAGAATGAAGAAAGTAAAACATATTCGTGTAAGCCATTCTCATTTACTAAAATGAAGTAATGCATTTTTAATGATTACTTGAATTCAAATATATAGAAGCTAATATTACTATCCTTACGGTTTTCCTCAACTTTGAAAATTAAATTATGCCAATATCTTTAGCTTTTGCAATAAGATTGACAGAATTTTTTGCTCTAAAATAAATTTTAAGTGTATTAATTCTCTTTTCTATTGCACTTATACTGGAAGGAGAAATATTTTCTGCTTTAAAACATTTTGAGATTTCAGCTTGATTTTTTCCATCGGCAAGATAAGTTAGTAAATTAACATCATAATTATCGATTTCGATAGCGTTCTTTTGCTGTAATCTCGTTTTTAATTGTGGAGAAATATACTTTTTATTTTGTTTTAGAGCTTGTATAGCTTCTATTAAATCTTTTTTATCATTTCTTCCTTTTGAAACAAAGGCTTCTACCGATTCGGTTTCAATTATATTTTTTACGAACTCCCGTCTATTTTCAATTGAAAAAACCAGAATTTTAATCGGTATTTTTTCTTCTCTAATTTTCTTAATTAAATCGACACCTTCATTCAAATTTCCTTTTCGGTAATCTTCACTAAAGGAAAGATCGGTTATTAATAAATCAAAAGCATTTTCTTCTTGAACAGCTTTTTTTAAATGAAGGTACGCGTCGTCACAATACTGGACAAAAGAAATATTATCGATTTCTTGCTCCTGAAGCGCTTGTTCTACTCCCGCATTTATAATTGAGATATCTTCAGCAACGAGTACTTTTTTGATTTTGCTCATACGTTTTACAAAGGAAATTGAATGATAATTTCTACGCCTGTCGCGTGCGTAGGCTCAAAAATAAGTTTTCCGTTGTTCATTTCAATACGGTTTTCCACATTCTCAAAACCATTTTTTTGAAGTGGTTGTTTATCAAGTCCTTTCCCATTATCTCTATATTTAATTTCTAAAAAGTTGGTTTGTTTTTGAAAGGAAATGACCACCAAATCTGCATTACTGTGCTTTTTCATATTCACCAACAGCTCTTGCAGAATTCTATAACAATTTAACTTTAGTGCATCAGAAATGCCATCCCACAATTGTGGAGTTAAATTTTGAATGAACAAGTTGATTTTTTCTGATTGAAAACTTTCGAGTAGGCTTTTTAAATTTTCAGTATAATTTTCAGTTATTTCTTCTGAATTAACTTCGCGTGATATAGCTCGCGTTCTCATATAAATATATTCCAATCGGTCAATTATATCTTTTGTAGAAATGGTCTTATTGTATTCCACTGCGTTCATTAGTTGGTAAACATCGTTGGCGACTTCATCGTGAATTCGTTTAGAAATTTCACTCTGCGTATTTAGCACCGCAATTTTTTGTTTTTTGTGATGTTGATTTCGATAAACGAAGAATAAAATTAAACCTACAATAATTATAAAAATAGAGGAAAGAAAAAAGATGATTTTTCTGTTCTCTTCACTTGCTAACATTAGTTCTTGCCGTGCTTTTTCAGCTTGTAAATTAAGGATTGTTTCTCGATTTGTTTTAGATTCATATCTTATTTTGGCAAATTGATCGGTCGCGTTTTTTCGAGCTTCAAAAATGCTATCTTTTATATGAATATATTGCTCTAAATATTCTGTTTTATCGTTCGAGAGATCGGCTAAAATTTCTAAGGCTTGCAAATCATCGTCAGGATTTAAAGATATTTGTAAACCTTTTTCTGCATATTCTTTTGCTAACGGACGATTTTTATTTTTATAAAACCGTGCTAAATTAAGATAACTGCTTACTAAACCACCAACGTCATTAATTTCTTCCCTAATCGAAAGCCCTTTCTTTAAAAGGGATAAGGCTTTGTCTTCTTCTCCGATTTTAAAATAAGTTAACCCAGAATTATCATAAAGTCGGGCTTTACTTTTGGGGTTTTCTAATAGTTTTTCTTCGGAAAATAAATCATCATAAATTTCGATTGCTTTTTTATAATTTCCTAAATTTCGGTAAGCCAACGCCATATTGGTTTTTAAAGCCGGAATATAGTTTGCGTCTGGTTTAATGGCAATTCCTTTCTTGTACCAATAAATAGCATTTTCGTAATTTCGTTGATCGTAAGAAGAATATCCCAGTACGTTATAAGCAGAAATTTTATAAATATCTTTTACATTTTCATTTAAATAAGAAATTCCTTCTACCACCGATTGTTCACAACCTAAATAATCACCTTTTGCGCTCTGGATCATTCCCATTTTAATGAGTGATTTCGCTACCGAAAGGCTGTCTTTAATTTTTAAATAGTGATTTTTAGCGGTATTGAAATGGTAATAACTACTATCGAATACAAATTGTTTTTTAAAGTATAACCCTAATTTGTAATGACTTTCTGCAATGTGTTCAATTTCATTACTCTTAACAGCAAACAACTTTAAGGAATCCAGTAATTTTTTTTGTTGAATTTCAGAAATACTATCATTAAGAACTTCGTGTTTTTTTAGTTGATATTGATACGCTTTTTTAAAGTTTCCTTTTTGGATAGCTTTACCGAGGTAATATTGTAAACTATCTATATTTTCAGTAGAAATTTCTTCTATCGCTTTAGGTTTCGTAAGTGGTATATTTTCATTTTTACCCGTATTCTCTTTACACGATAAATGAAATAAAAACACAAGAGATACAAATACAGTAAAGCTTTTTCGCATGAATATTTTTTTAGCTGGCAATCTAACGATATAGAATACGTAAATTATTTGATTTTATTTTATCTAAATTTCCGTTTTAACATTTCATTTCAGAATTAAGTTTTCAAATGTTATAGTGCGTTAAATAAAGTATTTATCTCATCTATTTTTTAGATTTTTACTTTTCTAACTACTAACTAGAATTTTATATGGTTGTTTGCTACTTAAAATCAAGACACTTATGTGTTGGCTTTTCAAAAGCTATTTTATTTACCTTTTTCTTAATTTTTTCTATCACACTTTCCGCTCAAGAAAAGTCGAAAGAAATATCCAAGACATTTTATTTATCTGGAAATACCAGTGAAAATCCGGAAGAATCTAAAGAATTATTTAAAGCCGTTAATGAATTGTCGCAATACGATAAAAACGCTACTTTATTATTAATGGGAAATATTCTACAACCGGGAGGATTTCCACCTGAAGATGAAGAAAAAAACCGTGAAGAAGTAAAAGGTTTTCTTAAAAAAAATTTACTAGATCCTGTAAAAGATTTTAATGGTGAAATTATTTTTAATCCAGGACCTAATGAATGGAATAAACTGGGACACGAAAATATTGATGATTTAGAGTCTTTTCTACAAGATAACAGCAACGCGGAATTTTGGCCAAATGATGGTTGTTCACTAAAAAATGAGAGTTATGATGAAATAGAACTCTTAATGGTAGACTCTCAATGGTTTCTTGAAGATTGGGACGATCATCCATACATTAATAATAAATGTGAAGAAAAAACACGTGAACAATTTTTTCTTCAGTTTAAAGATGATATTAAAGATGTTCAAGGTAAATTAGTTATTGTGGCGGTACATCACCCGATTATGACTTCTACCAAACTCGGCTTTTTTGAAAATCTTGGTGGTTTTACTTCATCTTCTTACTATGGTTCAAAACGCAAACAATTACGTGGAAGAATGGAAACAATCGCCCGTTCTTTTGAAGATGTGATTTTTGTATCAGCAAGCGATCATAACCTCCAATTAATGGTAGATGATGCGTTACCACAAATTATTAGTGGTGCTTCTACCAAAAAAACCGATAAATTAAGAAAACAAGATGAATCACGTTTTGGAAAATCCACACAAGGTTTTGCTAAACTAATTGTTTATAAAGATCAAACTTCTACAGTTGAATTTTATGAAGTTAATAACGGAAAAGCAAATTTAATAGGAACAGAAGATATTAAACGTGACCGAATTGCTAAAGACGAAGTAAATTATCATACCAAAGATGAATTTGGCGATACCTATAAAGCTTCTATTTATACTGAAGAAGAAACCGATAAAAGTGGCTTGCATAAATGGTTTTGGGGAGATCATTACAGACAAATTTATAGTAGAAAAATTGAAGCGCCCGTATTTTGGGCAGATGAATTACCGGGAAATCCAAAGGCAACGCGTGAAGGAGGCGGAAACCAATCGCGCTCACTCAGAATTGTTGATGACGAAGATCACGCTTATACCTTACGTGAACTTAGAAAAAGTGCATTGCGTTTTATTCAGTCTTCCATAAATACGCATTACGTTCAAGATTATATGGAAAATACGGTTGCAGAAAGTGTTGTTCAGGATTTTTATACTACCGCTCATCCTTACGCGCAATTTGCAGTTCAAGAATTGCTAGATGATGTAGATATTTATCATACCAAAACCGATATCTATTATGTTCCAAAACAAAAAAATCTTCATATTTATAATGAAGATTATGGCGATAAACTTTATATGGTTGAAAAACACATAGGTGATGAAAATAAAGAGTTTGAAATATTTGGTTCTCCAGATGATATTTTAAGTACATCTGATATGAAATTGGAAGTTAGAGAATCGAAAAAGGACGTTAAGATTGATGAAGAAGTTTTTATTCGTGCTAGATTAATGGATATGCTTATTGGTGATTGGGATAGACATTCAGACCAGTGGCGTTGGGCAGAATTTGACCAGGAAGACGGAACTAAATTATACAAAGCTATCCCGAGAGATCGTGATCAAGCCTTTCCAAAATATGACGGAGTTGCAATACATCTTTTAAAATTAGCTTCTCCACTTTTTAGAAATATGGAAAATTACGGACCTGATGTAAAAAGTGTAAAATGGCTTAATAAAGATGGATATGAATTAGATAAAATTTTTATTGAAGAAGCAGATTTGTCTGTATGGAAAAATCAAGCAGAATATATTCAACAACAACTTACCGATGAAAATATTGATGAAGCTTTTGCTACACTTTTAGATGATGTTCAAGATGAAAGTATAGAGCAAATTAAAAAGGATTTAAAAGCCAGACGTGATAATTTAGTTGATATAGCCATGCGTTATTATAAATACTTCAAAAAATTTGAAACCGTAATCGGAACCGAAAATGAAGATGAATTTATAATTGAACGTAAAGATAATGGTGTAACCACTATTCAAATTAAAGATGAAGATGGAGAAATCGTTTTTGACAATTCATATAATAAAGACGAAACCAAAGAAATATGGATTTACGGTTTAGATGATGATGATAAATTCACCATTACTGGCGAAGCAGATAAATATATTAAACTGAAAATCTTAGGAGGAGAAAATAACGATGTATACGATTTTCAAAATTCAAAAAATGCAAAAGTCTACGATTATAAAAGTAAGAAGAACACCTTTAAACAAGAAGGTACCAAAAAATGGTTAACCGATTCTTACGAAATTAATAGATACGATCCTGCAAAGAAAAAATATAATTATAATTTACTCTTACCAAGTATCGCTTTCGATCCCGATGCTGGTTTTCAAATAGGTGTAAAAGATATTTATACCACCTATGGTTTAGCTAGAAATCCGTTTACTACGCAACAAAGTTTAGAAGCAAAATATTACTCTGCTACCAATGGTTTTTCTTTTGCTTATAATGGAGAATTCGCTCATATTTTTTATAATTGGAATTTTGGGATAGAAGCTATGTTTACCTCTCCTACCTATGCAATTAACTACTTCGGAAGTGGAAACCAAACCACTTATAATGAAGATGCTGTAGATAAAGACTACAATCGTGTAGGTTTAAAACAAGCACGAATTGCTCCATCTCTAATCTGGCGTCACGAACAAGGTTATAATTTTTACGTAAAACCAATGGTAGAAACTTTTGAAGCTGAATTTACCGAAGGCGAAACAACCGATCAGTTTTTTTCTGAAGATGACGATTTATTCACTGATCAATATTATGCCGGTGGGGAAGTTGGCTTTAATTATTCTAATAAATCTAACAAACTTGCTTATATAAGAAGAGGAATGGAATTCGGTTTAATTACAGGATATAAAACAAATATCGATGATAATAACAATGAATTCGCTTACGTGCAACCCACGATTTCTGTAGATTATCCGCTTCACGAAAGTGGAATTGTAGTTTTGGCTACCAAACTTTCAGGAAAAACACTTATTGGCGATAATTATGAATTTTATCACGCTGCAACTTTAGGGGGAAATAATAGCTTAAGAGGATTTAGAAATGAACGTTTTAACGGTAAAACTTCTTTTTATCAAAGCACAGATTTACGAGTTGGAATTACACAATTTAAAACCAATTACGTGCCTTTAAGACTTGGAGTAACCGCTGGGTTTGATTATGGTCGCGTTTGGGTTGAAAATGATAATTCAGAAAAATGGCATAATAATTACGGAGGTTCTGTTTGGGTGAACGGCTTTCAAGCGTTAACCGGAAATTTAGGACTTTATCACAGTGATGAAGGGTATCGTTTAATGTTTAGCGTTGGTTTTAAATTCTAAATCTCAACAATTTTCAATAAAAAATCCCTGAGTTTTCTCAGGGATTTTTTTGTTTAGTAACGTAAAATTCTATTCAAATATACTTCTCATAACCTCTTCAGAAAGGGGTTTTGTTTTATAATCGATTACTAAATCGTATTCTTTGGCGCGTTCTCTGTCAATAGGACTATCGCTTGAAGTAACAATAATAACTTTAGAGTAAAATTCATTTTTCTTCATTTCCTCTAAAAATTGCCAACCATCTAATTGAGGCATATTTAAATCTAGTAAAATATGACTGGGCTCAAATTTTGAAAAATCTTTTAAAGCATTTATAGGATTAATAAAATCCATTATTTTTACTTTAATCTTACTTTTCTCGATTAATTTTTTATTGATAAAATTTGTTATTTTTTGATCGTCTACTAAAAAAATAACAGGATCTTCAGGTAAATTATTGGTCATTTTTTTCAGAAAGTAAATTAATATCTTCGCTGCTTTTCTTTATTAGATTTTTAAAAATATCGTCTAATTCTAAAGCGGTTTCATTAAGATAAGGTAAAATACTCATTTTAAATTCATCTTGGGTAGAATTTTCAGCTAAATTTAACAAACCTAATATTCTGCTTAAAGGTTCCTGCAGATTATGAGAAATGGATTGCAGAATATCAATTAAGCGCTCATTTCGTTCCACAACGTGTTTTGTTCTTACTTTTATAATTGCTTTTTGTGTGTTTACAATAGATTCAATTTCTCGATTTTTATGATCGATTTCGGTTAACGCAATTTCTAAATTTTTGTTCTTCTCCTCTAGCCTATTTTGAAGTCGAATTTGTTTTATTTTATTGAAAAAAGCATCTATTAAAATGCGTAAAATTTCAACATCGTCCATCCCGAATTTTCGGTTTTCATCAGAAATTATACTTACACAAATATTTACGGAATTATAGTCAAAACATGACGCATACATTTCAGGATTAGTTAAAGCATTAGTTTCTAACTGAATGTATTTTTGCGCTTCTGCGTTAGAGAGTTGCTTTACAACCGGAACTTTTCTTTCTAATAAATCTTTTTCAAATTCAAATACTTCAATTTCTTTCGATAAATACCTGAATTCTGGAACGGAAAATAAAAAACAAAGCGGAGAAACTTCAGAAATATAATTAATTCGCACGTAGTGGTAATTGAAAAAATATTTGAGGTTTTTATAAGTAACCTCAAGCGCTTCTTCTAAAGTCGTTGCTTTACTTAATTTGCTCGAGTATTTTGAAAAAGCTTCATAAGTAATGCGATATTTAGATTGATTGAAATTCAAGAATTAGGCTTGCGCTTCCATTAATTCATTATCAATCTTTATTCCCGATAAATCTGCGATGGTGTTTAACATATTTACCAAATCTGCTTGTGCCATTAATTCTTGAACTTCATCAGCATTAAAACCAGCATTTTTGAGTTCTTCAAAATCTTGATCATTTATTTCTGAATGATTTAAAGCAGCTTTGGTAACGATTTGAATCGCTTTTTTATAGCTATCTGGAATTAAAGGCGAATCTAAATTTTCAGTAATTTTAAAATTGATATTTTCATCAATCATATCGGTCATACTATTCGCGAAAATACCGTGTGCTTGCTCGCAGTAATTGCAATTTCGTTCTTTAGAAACATTAAATATAATTAATTGTTTGAGAACGTTAGGAACATCTCCTAATAATAGTGTTGCTTTCAATTTTTCCCAATTTCCTTTTAATAAAACAGGATTACTTCCTTGACACTTAAACCAGTTTAACACAAACGGAATTTGCATACTTTTCATAGTATCATCATAAATTGCTTTTACCTCGGGTTTAGCCTCTTCATAAGAAACTACTTTAAAACGGGTTGGTGTATTTTCCATATAAAATATAGTGATTTAAAAAGTTTACAAAATTAACTTACGAATACTTCAAAATATCCAAATTAATATTATTTTAACAGGATTCATCTATCATAATTGCTGATAATAGAATAATCTAGGATTATTAAGTAAAATTATTTAATAACATACGTAAATTTTAAACTAATAGATTTTTAAAAAAAAATATATTATTAATCTTAATATGCGAAATTATAAGAGGAAATACTATTGACTTATTAAAATCGTTAGACTAAAGTTATCTTTCGGTAAAAAACTCAAATCTTTAGGTAAAAAGTTGTAAAAGAAACGTTGCTACAAAAAGTTTTTATTTACATGATAAATATGTTACAAAGCTCGAACCAATTAATAGAAGATGTAAAGCTTTTAGCCCATGTATTGGCCGCTTAAAAAAGTAAATCTCTTATTTACCAATACTCAAACAAGTAATTTTGGGTAATGCCCCCTTATTGTCCCTTTGAGAAACAGAGCCTTTTCAGTATATATCTCTCGCTATAACCCCTTTTTTATTCTCAAATTATCGTTACACATAAAAAAGTAGTTATTGTCTATAACAACATGTTCTTGGGCTTCCCTACAATTATAGCGACAAGTTGTATTGATAAAGAAATAAATTTCACCTTTCCATTGGCAGTAAAAAAAATATTTCTACATTTGCATACCAAACGTTCGGTTTCATGAAAGACTCTAAAGGACAGATATTAAAAACCTCCCTGCTTCTTTTTTTACAAAAAGGTTTTAAAGAAGTAACGATGAAAGAAATTGTAAAGAGTTCCGGCTTTTCAAAAGGAGCTTTTTATCATTATTTCAGCAGTAAAGAAGAGGTTTTTAAAGAAGTGATAGACGTTTATTTTAAACAAATGCTTCATTTGGATTATGAAACGCTCCCCTCCGATTCGTTAAAGTCTTTTTATCAGGCTAATTTAGATATTCACCAAAAACGGGACAAAATGATCCGTAGCTGGTACCAGGAAACTTTTGAGGGGGATTTCCCTAATAATATATATTACATATTGTTTGATGCCCTCAGACTATTGCCGGAAGTTAGAGAACAACAACAAAACAGGATTAAAGAAGAAGTAAAAGCCTGGGAAAAAGTAATTGAAAAAGCAAAAGCTAACGGAGAAATTAAAACGATAATTTCTTCGGAAAATTTAGCTAAACAGTTTGTATATAGTAGTGACGGGATTGCTATGCATATGGTAATGTTAAGTAGTTCTGATGAACTTTTTAAGGAAGTGAAAACGGTTTGGGAAAGTCTCTATGAGAGTATAAAAACTTAAAAAAATTTAATACAATACATACCGAATGGTCGGTTTTAACAATTTAGTACTAATTAATCACATCTCTATTTTTTTTTTTAAACTTAAACATACCGAACAGTCGGATTAAACTATGAAAAGAATTAAAATACATAAAAAACTTCACCTGCTCTTCGGGGTACTGATGCATACTTTTCTGATAGCCAATGCTCAGGAATCAAAAGAGTTATCCTTAAAAGACGCGCTGAATTATGCGCTCAGCCACAAAGCAGAAGCCAAAAAAGCGCAGTTAGCTATTTCTAAAAGTGAATATCAAATTCAGGAAAAAAGATCAGAAATAATGCCCACCATAGCTTTAGATGGTAACCTGATTAATAATCCGATTCTTCAGGAAACCGCTTTGCCCGGTGAAATTCTGGGAGAACCCGGCAGCGTAGTAATGGCTCCTTTAGGACAAAAATGGAATGCCGATGGTGGAATTAATTTAACTCAGAAATTATTTGATCAATCGGTTTTTATCGGATTGAAAGCGGCAAAATCCAGCCGGGAGTTTTACCAGATCAATCAGCAACTTACCGAAGAAAATGTAATCGAAAAAGTAGCTTCACAATATTACCACACCCTCATTTTACAAGCCAATCTGACTACGGTAGATACTACCTATCAAAATACCGTAAAGATTCAGCAAATCATTATAAGTCAATTTGAAAACGGACTGGCTAAAGGAATAGATGTCAAGCGTATTCAGGTAAAAGTGGCTAACCTTCAGGCGCAGCAACAAGAACTTCGGAACTCCATTCAAATCAGTAAAAACACCCTCAAGTTTTTAACCGGTTTACCTATGGAGATGATGATTACTTTAACGGAAGAGTCCTCTCCCCGCTTACCTCAAAATGAAAAAGAAGCTTTTGACTTCAGTTCACTCAACGCTTATCAATTGCTAACGACAGAGAAAGAGTTACGCAACTATGCGTTACAGGAAAGCAAGGCAGCCATATATCCTACCCTTAGTCTTAGCGCTCAGTATCATTATCAGGGGTTAGGCGATACCTTCCCCATTGGAAAGGATGAAACCCAGCAGGTGTACTGGACGGATTATTCCAGTATCACCCTTAACCTGCACATCCCTATTTTTTCAGGATTGAAAACACGCGCTAAAATAAGACAGGCACAATTAGATGTAGAAACCCTTCAACTGGACATAGAAGATAAAAAACAATCACTTCAGGCCGATTTTGAAAACGCGAAAAATCAAATCAGAACTAGTGAAATTACGATTAAAAATCAGCAGCAAAATGTCGTGTTGGCAAAAGAAGTTGTAGAAGATATTCAGAACAACTACACGAACGGGCTCGCTCCGTTGACCGATGTACTGGATGCCGAAACTTCCCTGATCGAAGCACAAAATAATTATAACAAGGCGGTACTCGATTATCGACTGGCACAACTAGACTATTTAAAATCAAAAGGTGAATTACAAACCCTCCTAAAATAAGCAGAAAATGAAAAAAATAATATACAGCATAATCATTGGTGCCATAGTCCTTGGTGGGGCGATATACCTCCTTCTTTCCAACAAAGAGCAAAACCAGCAGGAAACCGCTTTGATTACTCAAAAGAACGACGCTATTAGCGTTAAGGTAGATACGGTAAAACGCATTACCCCGCAACTCAGCTACAGGAGTAACGGAACTTTTAAACCGGAACAGGAACTCATCGTCACCCCTGAAACTACAGGCACTATTTTAGAAATTATGGTCAAAGAGGGCGACCAGGTACACAAAGGACAAACCCTGGCCTATCTCAAAAAAGATCAGGCCAAGGTATCCTATCAAAATGCCAATGCCAACTACCAAAATGCCTTAGAAAATTACGAACGTTACCAACGGGCGTACAAGACAGGCGGAGTAACCCAGGAGCAATTAGAACAAATGCAATTGCAGTTGGATAACGCTAAATCCAGCTTGGAAAATGCCAATCTGGATATTGAGGATACCCGCATTAAGGCTTCGATAAACGGTGTGATCAATAAAAAATTCGTAGAAACGGGAGCTGTTGTAAATACAGGTACGTCCCTTTTTGAAATTGTAGATATCACTACTTTAAAACTTCAGGTAAGCGTCCCGGAACTACAGGTTTCTAATATTCAGTCAGGGCAGCAAGCGCAGATTCAATTAAACGTTTATCCTGATACCACATTTACCGGCAACGTTTCTTTTGTAGCCGCAAAAGCAGATGGTTCCCTTAATTTTCCGATAGAAATTACCTTACAAAACAGCCAAAATCATTCTTTAAAAGCCGGAATGTACGCCACGGCCATTTTTAATTTCTCTTCTGAAGAAATACAACCGATCAGCGTTATTTCCCGCAATGCCTTTACTGAAGGTTTGGGCGAAAGTGATGTTTTTGTGGTAAAAAACAACCAAGTCCACCTGCAAAAAGTACGAACAGGTAGAAACCTTAATAATCAGGTAGAAATTCTTGATGGCTTACAAGTTGGAGACGTGGTTGTGACTAGCGGACAGATCAATTTAGAAAATCAATCTGCTATACAAATTATTCAATAAAAAAAGATATGAAACTAGCAGCAATACCTATCAAACGTCCTACAATTGTAGTGGTTCTTTTTACCATTCTTATTTTAGGCGGATTTTATAGCTACAGTAGGTTGGGCTATGAATTGTTACCAAAATTCAGCCTCAATTTAATTACTATTTCCACTCCATATCCCGGAGCTTCTTCCAGCGAAGTGGAAAATTCAGTAACGAAGAAAATAGAAGATGCTATTTCTTCGGTAGAAAATGTCAAAAAAATAGAATCGAAATCTTTCGAAGGGCTTTCCACCGTAAGTTTAACCCTGACTTCGGATGCCGATGAGAATGAATCTTTGAATGATGCGCAGCGTAAAATCAATGCGATTGAAAAAGACTTACCGGAAGATGTAGATCCGCCTTCACTTAGTAAATTTTCGCTTAGCGATTTGCCCATTATCACCATTGGTGCTACTGCCAATATGGAAGAAACCGAATTCTACGATTTACTGGATAAAAAGATAAAACCGGTACTTTCCAGTACCAAAGGCGTAGGCCAGGTCACTGTGATTGGAGGTTCTGAAAGGGAAATACAGGTGAATATTGATCCTGAAAAAGTAAAAGGTTTCAATCTGACCTTGCCCCAGGTGGTCAGTACCATTTTGGCTTCTAATATTGATTATCCTACCGGAAATTTAAAGACTCGGCACAACCGGGTGCTCATCCGTTTATCGGGTAAGTATGAAAATGTGGAGGAGCTACGCAATTTGGTGGTGAGTTCCACCGATGGAATTCAGGTACGGGTACGCGACATCGCTGAAGTAAGGGATACCCAAAAAGAGGTCAATAAAATTGCCCGTGTTAATGGCAAAGATGCCATTATAATGCAGGTGATGAAACAGTCTGATGCCAATGCTGTAGAAGTGAGTGAAGCCATTCACCGCAGTTTACACCAAATGGAGGCGCAGTATGCCGGCAATCAGGTGAAATTACCCGTTGTAGATGACAGCAGTGAATTTACCTTGCAAGCCTCTGATGCGGTAATGCACGATTTGATTTTAGCGGTGGTATTGGTCGCCGTGGTAATGCTGTTTTTCCTACATACCATACGTAACGCTTTTATTGTAATGGTTTCTATTCCCGCCTCGCTTATCGCCACGTTTATCGGGATGTACCTCTTGGGATATACGCTAAACCTGATGAGTTTATTAGGCCTTTCGCTGGTGGTGGGTATTCTGGTAGATGATGCCATTGTAGTATTAGAAAACATTTACCGCCATATGGAAATGGGGAAAAACCGGGTGCAGGCCGCTTATGACGGGATGATAGAAATCGGGTTTACCGTTTCAGCAATTACCCTGGTAATTGTGGTGGTATTTCTCCCCATCGCGATGAGTACCGGATTGGTTTCCGATTTAATTGCGCAATTTTGTGTTACTGTTATCCTGGCGACCTTATTCTCCTTACTTTCTTCCTTCACCATTGTTCCCTGGCTTTCTTCCCGCTTCGGCAAACTAGGAAAAATCACCGGAAAAAATTTCTTTGAAAGAATCATTTTAGGTTTTGAAAAAGGACTGGATAGATTCACCCATTTGGTAAGTGGTTTATTAAAATGGTCGCTGGTTCACAAAGGAAAAACCACCCTGATTGTGATGGTATTATTTATAGGTTCGTGTTCGCTTTTGGTAACAGGCTTTATTGGTGGTGAATTTCTTCCTCCGGTAGATCGCGGACAGTTTGTGGTACAATTGGAACTTAACAAAGATGCTTCTTTGGAAACCACGAATCTGGCTACTCAAAAAGCGGAAAAAATACTGAGTCAACATCCTGAAGTAAACCGCTTAGTCACTACTGTGGGGCAAAGTAGTGACGGGACTGTCGGCACTCAGGAAACTCCTTTTAAATCTGAAATTACGGTAGCCTTAGTCGATAAAGCTGAGCGGAAAGATAAAACCACCGTATTTGCCGCCCAAGTGAAACGGGAATTACAAAAAGCCCTGGTTGGGGTGAAAATTAAAACCGCTACGGTAAGTATTGTAGGAGGTGCTGACGACGCCCCGATATCCTTGACCATTACTGCTCCCAATTATGCAGATGCTTTAGAATTTTCTAAAAAAGCGCTGGATTCTTTGGCAAAAGTTCCGGGAGCTACCCAAATAAAAAGCAGCGCAGAAAAAGGGAATCCTGAAGTACAGGTTTCCATAAACCGGGATAAAATGGCGGCTTTAGGTATTGCCTTGCAGGATGTGGGAATGGCTATGCAAACCGCTTTTAACGGCAACACCGACGGGAAATTTCGGGCGGGAGCTTATGAGTATGACATCAACATTAAATACAATGCAGGGCATCGGTTGTCTATTCAGGATGTACGAGATATTTCTTTTGTGAATGCTGAAGGCAAACGGGTACAACTCTCCCAATTTTCGACTATTACTGAAGGTACCGGACCTAGTTTTCTAGAACGTCGGGACAAAAGTGCCGCTGTAACTATTTCTGCACAAGCGGCAGGAAGACCTTCCGGCGATATTGCAGCCGAATGGGAAGAAGCTTTTGTCAAGATTCCGCGAGACAATGGCGTAAGTTATATCTGGGGTGGCGATATGGAAAACCAGTCGGATAGCTTCGGAACTTTACTCGTCGCTTTATTAGCCGCTATTATTCTGGTCTATCTTATTCTGGTGGTTTTATATGACAGTTACCTCTACCCATTGGTAGTGCTATTTTCCATTCCGCTTTCCTTTATTGGCGCACTTTGGGCCTTGGCACTTACTAATAATGCGCTGAACATATTTACCATTTTGGGAATTATTATGCTTATTGGATTAGTGGCAAAAAATGCCATTCTTCTAGTCGATTTCGCCAATCATCAGAAGGCAGAAGGGCAAGATACTTTTACGGCCCTGGTGAATGCCAATCACGCCCGCTTACGCCCTATTTTAATGACGACCATCGCAATGGTGATTGGGATGATTCCTATTGCGCTGGCCAGTGGTGCCGGTGCTGAATTGAACAACGGATTGGCCTGGGTAATTATTGGCGGACTTATCAGTTCACTGCTGCTCACCCTGATTGTGGTACCGGTAGTTTATGCCGCTTTCGATAAGCTGGCTCTAAAATTTAAAGGGAAAAACCATAATGCAGAGGCCATCAATAATTTGGTCACCTCAAAAAATTAAGGGAATGCCCACTCGTCTTAAAGAAAAAAACAAAACGAATAGGATAATCTGGTACAACGATGTATATCAACAATTATAAAGTAACCGAAATTGCTATCATTGTATGTAGTTGGGTGTTGGCGCTTCTTCTTTTTGTTTATTTAAAATTTGGAGATGTTAATGATGCTTTTTTAACCGAATGGTACGATAAACAAGTATTTTTTAATAAGAATATCTATAGTGTTGCCTTGGCATACGGCCTTTTGTTGGGATCGCTTTTAAGCATTATACATTTATATGTTTATCCTAGAATTATCCAGACCCCTTCTTTTACCAAAAACATCATTGCGAGAAGCGTATCTTTTTTAGTCTGTTTTAAAACCGCTGAAATTCTTATCAGCTTATTGTATAACGGACTTGATGATTTTCATTTAAGCTATTCCAACCCAAATAGCATTTTAAAAAGCTTATTTCTATACGCTGTAATTATCAATTTTCTAACTGATTTTTTTCTATTAATGCGAAAAAATTTAGGCCCAGGTTACTTTTTCAACCTTATAAGGGGGAAATACTATAGACCCCGGGAAGAAAACAGGATTTTTATGTTTTTAGATTTAGCTTCTTCCACTACCATAGCGGAAAGAATAGGCCATATTGCTTATAGTTCTTTGTTACAGGACTGCTTTAGAGAGCTTACGCCCTTACTACTTAAAAACAAAGCCAGCATATATCAGTATGTGGGAGATGAAGCTGTGATCACCTGGAAAATCAATAAGCATACGAATAGGGAGCTATGTTTAGATTTATTTTTTTCTTTTCAGCAAAGATTACAGGAAAAGAAAGAGGATTTCTGGCAAAAATACCATACTACTCCTTTTTTTAGAGCATCCATCAATGAAGGCAGGATCGTAATGTCGACCGTGGGGGAACTAAAAACGGAAATCGTATATCACGGCGATGTTCTAAATACCGCTGCCAGAATACAATCCCTTTGCAAAACGTACGATACTGCTCTTTTGATTTCTGAAAATTTCTATGAAAAAATCAACGACAAAAAAATATTCCAATTCAAGTGCTTCAGCAATATAGCCCTTACCGGAAAAGATGAAAAAATCAATATTTATAGTGTAAATCGTAACTAATAATGAAAAATATAAAATGGAAAACTAGTTTGGCCATAGCCAGTGGATTTTTTACAATTGTCTTTCTTTCCATCACCTTCGCATTGCTGGAAAGTCAGATATATCCGGAATCCACTGAATTATTTGGCAAAACCAGTCTGAACATTCACGAGTGGTATTTACTTCTTTTAAAATTAAGCGCTAATCTATTTAGTTGTTTTATAGGCGGGTTGGTCATCACTTTTATAAGTAAGAAAACACAGAATATTATTTGGGTAAGTGACTTTATTACCCTAATTATTATTTGGTTATGGTATAGCACAAAGCATCCAACCCTATTTTGGATGGTTTCTATTCTTGGGATTTTTCCCAGTATGTATTTGGGCCACCGTTTGGTAAGAAAAAAATGAGCGATTTTTATCTGATTAGATCAAATCAAAAAGCCTTCAAAATCAATGAATTTGAAGGCTTTTATTTTCTTAAGTGATCGCACCAGGATTCGAACCTGGGACCGCCTGCTTAGAAGGCAGGTGCTCTATCCAGCTGAGCTATGCGACCTAAAGCTTAAAAGCGGTGCAAATATATTAATACTTCGGAATATTACAACCCAAAGTTCTTTAAAAATTTTGAATATTTTTTAAATCGTTCAAAATCAGTTAGAAATTAATATTTATTTATATAAACCGTCTTTCTATTTACAAATTCTTTTATTCCGTGCGAAGAAAGCTCTCTTCCGTAACCTGATTCTTTGGTACCGCCAAAAGGTAACCGCGGGTCACTTTTAACCAATTCATTTACAAAAACAGCACCATCTTCAAACTGGGGAATTAATGCGTTTGCGCGTTCTATATCTTCAGTAAAAATGGAAACTCCTAAACCAAATTTAGAACGGTTTACTAAATCGATAGCTTGCATATCATTATTAAAAGAAGTTACCGAAATTAACGGACCGAATGTTTCTTCTTCAAAAATTCGCATTTTTTTGGTCACGTTTATAACTACCGTAGGTTCAAAATAAGCTTTTCTTCGCTTTCCTCCTAACACAACTTTTGCGCCTTCTTCTTTAGAATCAATAAGTTGTTCTTCTAAATCTTTCGCTAAATCTTCGCGCGCCATTACACCGATATAAGTTTCTTCATCTAACGGATCTCCACTTTTTAATTCGCGCACTTGCGTAATGAATTCTTCAATGAATTTATTGTAAATACGTTCGTGAATTAGTAAACGTTTACCAGCGATACAACTTTGCCCTGTATTTTGAAATCGCGCTTGAACACAAGTTTTAACTGTTTCAGTAATATTTGCATCTTCAAAAACAACTAAGGCATTGCTTCCGCCTAATTCTAAAACCGATTTTTTTATAATTTCTCCAGCAACAGAAGCCACTGCTCCACCAGCAGGTTTACTTCCGGTTAGTGTGACTGCTTTTACACGCTCGTCACGCAAAACAAACTCAACTTTTTTACTGCCGATAATTAAATTTTGAAAACATCCTTCGGGAAAACCTGCATTTAAAACAGCTTTTTCTATATTTTCCGCGCAACGCATTACGTTACTAGCGTGTTTTAAAACGCCCACATTTCCTGCCATTAATGCGGGAGCCAAAAATCTAAAAACTTGCCAATAAGGATAATTCCACGGCATAACGGCTAAAACTACACCTAATGGTTCAAAATTTACGTAAGATTCTGTGGCATCGGTTTTAATTTTTTCAGGTTGTAATTGTTTTTCAGCATTTTCAGCGTAATATTCACAAACCCAAGCGCATTTTTCTATTTCGGCAATCGCTTGTGTAATGGGTTTTCCCATTTCAAGACTAATCGATTTGGCGTATTCTTCTTTATTTTTCTTTAATTCTTCAGCCAATTTCTGCATTAATTCCGCTCGTTTTTCAAAAGTGGTTTCTTTCCAATTTTTAAAGGTTTTATCGGCTGTTTTTAATTTTTTATTGATTTTTGATTTGGAGAGTTCTTTAAACTTTTCAATTTTTTCTCCTGTATATGGATTTATGGATGTAAGCATATAATTTGGGTTTTAACTCTTAAAGGTAATAATTACTGAAATTATCGAATTCATCTTAAGAGGATTTTAACTTGATTTCTAAAATGTTGAAAAGATGGTTTAAAACTTGCTATAGATATAGAAAAAAGGGCTTGTAAAATTCCTAATTTTAGAAAAAAGCACTTGTTATGAATCATCGTGATACTTATTTATTGAATATTCGCCCCGAAATTCCTTCAGCTAAAGTCACCCAGAATATGTCTTCAGATGAAAAATTTCAGAATGCGACTTTACGTCCGGTCATTAAATTACAGAATGATTTATTGGTAGAAGCGTTTAGAAACTATATTAGAAAGCATAAAAATGTATTTCATGAATTAGCTTTAGATCGGCGCCTAACGTATATAGATAATGCCATTCATAAAGATATGAAGTTTAGAAATAGTTTAAAAGGAATGATTATTGGGCAATTTACTATTGAAGAATATCAGCGTTATATTCAGAATTCTTCAGCATTAAATAAGCGAATGATGAATTTGGTAAGCCAACGCCTGCAAGACAACGTTCAAATTTTAGATAATGCAATTGCTTGTTAATTGTAAACTTAACAAATGGGAAAACGAAAAAGCCATCGCAAAAAAGAGCGCATAAAATATAGCTCGATTCATCAGGTTCCAGGTCAAGTAACTTATGTAGGAAGTAAAACTTCCGAGGTTCCTTCCGTAGAAATTATTAATTACAATAAAGAACGCGTAGATAAAGTACACAGCCAAAATGTTGAAGATGCGTTTAATTTCAATAAAGAGGAAACCATTACGTGGATAAATGTAAATGGTTTAAATCATACTAAAGAAATTGAAAAATTAGGGAAGCATTACAATCTTCATCCACTAATTTTAGAAGATATTGTAAATACGCAACAACGACCCAAAATTGATGATTACGATGATTATATGTTTATTGTTTTAAAAATGTTGTATTACGATGAACATAACGAATTTGTAAATGAACATTTAAGTATCGCGGTAGGAAAAAATTACATTCTTACTTTTCAGGAAGCTGATGGTGATGTTTTTGATGGCGTTAGAGAACGAATTCAAAATGCGCGCGGAAGAATTAGAAACTCCGGTTCAGATTATTTAATGTACGCGTTAATTGATGCTGTAATCGATAGTTATTTTACGATTATTGAAACAATGGCTGAAAAAATTGAAGTTATTGAAGATAGTCTATTTCTAGAAAATCCCGAAGAAGGAATTACGCAGGATATTCAAGATTTAAAACGTGAAATTCTAAAAATACGTCGTTCTGTATTTCCGTTGCGAGAAGTAATTAGCAGATTAGAAAAAAGCGATCACGAATTAATTGACCAAAAAACCAATAGTTATTTACGTGATTTATATGATCATATTGTTCAAATTTCTGAAAATATTGAAATTTACCGCGAAATGACTTGGGGTTTAATGGATATGTATATGACCACAATTAGCAATAAAATGAACGAAGTGATGAAAGTACTAACCATTATGGCAAGTATTTTTATTCCGCTTACATTTATGGCTGGAATTTACGGGATGAATTTTGAGCATATTCCAGAACTTCATTTAAAATACGGTTACCTCTATTTTTGGATAGTTCTTATAATCGTGTTTTTAGGAATGATTTGGTATTTTAAACGGAAAAAATGGTTATAAAAAAGCTTGGAAATAAAATTCCAAGCTTTTTTATAACTTTTAATTTTTTACTGCTTTTCAAACGTCAGATAATCGGTTCCTCCGTTTCCTCCACTTACATCGATTAATTCAATTTTTGTTGAAGTTTGAGAAACTATATCCCAATCATCATTTAGATCTTCAAAATTATTTGAATCATCTACGTTAAAGAAAATATTGAAATCAATATCATCATCGTCATCATTACTTGGGTTATCATCATCACTATCGTCATCGTCACTATCGGTTACACTCCAAGTTCCGGTCATTACATTCGCCTCTTTGGTCGCGGTTAAAACACTATTATCTTCAAAAGAAAAACTATACCCATTAAAATCATTTGTTTCATCCTGACCTGAATCGATAAACTTTGTAATAATCCAATTGCCGTCTTTTACATTATTGGTAATGGTAGCAACTAATTGTGAATTATTGTTGTTATTGTTATCATCTGAAGAATCATCATCATCTGAACAACTTAAAAATACCATAGAAGTTGCCATAAAAAAAAGAACAATAAATTTAGGGTTCATTTTCATATTAGATAAAATTTTTAGATTTATAATGGAAATATACAAAAATTAATAAATGCAACTACTCTTTATTTTTCTTTCTTTTTTTATGATCTATATAAATAAAAACACCATAAATTAAAACGCCCGCACCGCCTAACCAATATAAACCGGTTTTTAACGTATTTATATCATTAGCAAATAAAGCAATTGCTGTGGCTAGCGGAACAATCCCGATCATTGTTGCGGAAATAAAACGGAAATAATTCATTTTTAATCCGCCAGCAATTACGCTAATCGCATCATTCGATAAAAAAGGAGAAATTCTAAAAATTACAATACTCCAAAAACCATAATTTGAAATCCAATAATCTAATTGGTCAAAAGTTTTTTTCTTAATGAATTTCTGCAATGAATTTTCACTGATCTCACTCCCGATAAAAAAGCCTATACTAGAAGCTAAAAAAACACCAGTTGAAGAAATTAAAATCGACGGAATAGTTCCGAAAACTAAGGCGGCAACAATCATGGGTAACCAAGACGGAAAAACCACCAAAAACATTTGCAAAACAATAAGTAAAATAATTACTACTGCGCCCCAAATTCCAAAATCATCTACTTTATTAGAAATTTTTTGCTGATCGCCGCTCCACATAACATTCCAAAACTCATTAACCGACTGCTGAAAAGTAGTGGAAACAAAATAAGCAATCGCAAAACCGATGATAATTAAACCGGTTAGAATAAATGAAGTATATTTTATAAGATTTTTTTTCTTCAATGTTCTTTTTTTAATTCCACGCTATTTAAAATTAAACCTGAAGGTTGCGCAATATGCTCTAATTTAATATTTTGCGAAGCATCTAGGGTTTTTTCAATAAAATTGAGTGTTATTTTTCCGCTTCCTAAATCAAATAATGCTCCCATCATTAAACGTATTTGGTGTCGCTTAAAACCTTCTCCCCTAACCTTTAATACATAACTTTTATCAGGAAAAAAATTTGCGGTATAAATTGTATTTTCTTCTATACTGCAATGCTCTATTTTTCCCTGCGTAATTGTATGTTCAGTCGGCTTAAAAGCGTACGATCTAAAATCATGTTCACCTTCAAATAATCGCGCTCCTTTTTTCATAAGTTCAACCGCTAAATCTTCTTTAAAAAAGACCATAAAAGGTGCACAAAACGGATGAAATTTCTCTGCGAATGCAAAAAAATATAAATATTCTTTTACTTTAGGATGTTGAATTATATTGAAGTTTTTATCGGTTTCAGTAATTTCTAACGCTCGAATATCGGGCGGTAAATTATCATTAAAAAGTGGTAAAAATTCAGCTAATTCCAACGGTTGTTCATCTACAAATAACTCGACATAGGTCTGATTTACAGAAACTTTTGCATCGGTTCTTCCAGCGGCAATGAGTTTAAAATTTTTCCGCTCCAAAACGTAAGCTAAGGTTCGTTCTACCATTCGTTCTACGGTAATTACATCGGGTTGTTTTTGCCAGCCGTGAAAACGAAAACCTAAAAATTGTAATTTTATTAAATAATAAAAACGTTTGCGTTGCATGCAAAATTATTCTATGGTTGAAACGCCATTTAAATCGGTAGTTAAAATACTACTCATATAATCGAAAAATGGACGGATAGCTTTAAAATGCGCATCAATTCTATCGATAAAATCTTCAGCTAAAACTTCTTCATCACTGAATTTTTTGGTAAAGGTATATTGCTTAAAATTGAGTAAATCAATAAAAGGATGATCTTTATCAAAACCCTTTGGCGCTTTTTTTAATTGTTCGCCTTCCATATTTCCCCAATATTTTTGAAGATTTTTCTGCTGAATTATTTCCTGAAATTCTTCGCCATCTAATTCAATTTCTTTTCGAACGCGTAAAAGATCGTCTTTCTCGGATTTCCAAAAACCTACGGCTAGAAAAGATTTATTTTCAGGTTGAATATGCAAATAATAACCCCCACGAAGCGCTGGTTTTTTTCGCTTAAAACTTGCTGCAAAATGCGATTTATATGGTGTTTTATCTTTCGAAAACCGGACATCTCGATAAATTCGAAAAGCTTTTACTTTTTCAATGGAGTCGTGTTTTTGTAAGCGCATACCAACTTCTTGGTAAAAGCTTTTCATTTTTTTTTCTAAGCTTTTAAATTCAGGTTTGTGTTCTTCAAACCAATCACGATTATTATTTTTATGGAGCTTTTTTAAAAATGCTAATATTTCAGGTGAAATTTGTTCCAAAATAAATTTCGTTTTTTAGTTATTTCCTAAAATAATTGGCATTCCGCTATCACCACTACCAATAACAATAACTTTTGAATTACTAGATTTTGATAATTCTAAAGTAGCTTGAATTCCTTTTTCTTTTAAAACTTTATCGGTTAACGATTCACTTAAAATTTTATTAGCTACTGCTTTACCTTCTGCATCAATTTTTTGACGTTCTGCTTCTTTTTGTGCTTTTGTAAGTCTGAATTCATATTCTAACGATTCTTGTTCTTGACGCAATTTGCGCTCGATTGCTTCTTTAATAGTTGGCGGAAGCGTAACATCTCTTACCAAAATTTCATTTAATTGAATGTATTGATCTTCAACAATTTTTTTAGTCTCGTTAAAAATTTCTTGTTGAATCGCATCTCTTTTACTGCTATATAATTGTTCTGGCGTATATCTTCCAACCACACTTCTAGCTGCCGAACGAATTGCGGGAAGCAAAATAGTAGTAACATAATCTTCGCCTTTTTCTTGATGTAATTTTCCAAGTTCAATAATTTCAGGTTGAAACCAAGCAGAAGCATCGATTTTTATTTCTAAACCGTTAGAAGAAAGCACTTTCATTTTTTCAAATAATTCTTGCTGTCTCACTTTGTAAACAAACACATCATTCCAAGGCGCGACAAAATGGAAACCTTCTCCCATAGGCGGTTCATCGGTTACAACACCTTCTCCTAAAGTTTCAAAAAGCACACCCGCTTCACCTGAACCAATAGTTATTGTTGATTTAAAAATGACTACAATTAGCACTATTCCTATAAATACTAAGGGAATTGCTATTTTTGGAAATTTTTCCATAATTTTTATTTTAAATTAATCCGTTATATTTTCGTAAAAACCATTCTATCGACAAGCTCAACACAATAATTGCTAAAAGATAATACCAATCGATGAGCGGCGATTTTTCGATTTTACTTTTCTGTACAGGAGTATACGCTTTATTATTTAATAAATCGGTAATTAACTCGTTTTCTTTGTCGAGAAAATAAACATTGTCGCTAGCAATTTTAGATAATTTGTCGAAATCTGCTGTTAAAAATTGTTTTTCTACATCAAAATCTACAATGGTAAATGATCCTGATTTTTTAATGTTTTCTTCAGCTACGGTAACTGTAAATTTATATTCTCCCGCAGAAAGATTGCTTAAATCTACTTCGTAATGATTATTTTTCAGTAAAAATGGAAATAATTGTTCTTCTCCACTCTCGCTGTTTTTAATTTGAATACTAATTTTCGCACGCGGATCGAATTCATAATTTCCATCTACATAATTGGCTTTAAAAATGATAGATTCGCCTGGATTATAAAACGAATCGAATTCTAAATTTAAACGATCTCTGCGTTTATTACTCGCTAAATATTGAATTAATTTGCCTAAAAATTCATCATAACTTTTAAAATCACCTTGATCTCTAAATGATTTTGCTCGCCATTGCCAACTATTTTCACCGAATAAAAATCCGTGTTTAGAAGTATTATTTTTTATAGTCGCCAATAAAGGCGTTTCTGTCTGAAAACCATTTATACGCTGAAAAAGTAAGGTTTGATATTCTGTTGAAAATTGAAGTTCCCCAAATTTATCTTCTAACGGCGGAAAATCATCAAAACCTATATCTTCAAATTGATACGCGTTATAAGAAGAATTATAGGTGGATAAATAATTTTCAGTTTGTGTATTAGCTTCTTTAGAAAAATACGTTTGTTGATTGTTTAAAAAATTATAATCGGTTTTCGTTCCCGTTACCGTTAACGTATTTAAACCCAACTTTTCAATTTTTTGATAGGCTTCTTTAAATTTTGAATCAGGTTGATATAGAATTATTAATTGGTAATCTTCAAAAGCAATCTCATCTGAAATAAATTTTATGCTCGCCGAACGTTGTTGGTTGTGTTCAATCGATTTTTTAAACATTCCCAAATCGGGATGTAAAATTGAAGAAAGAATTAATACGTTGGTTTTTTCATCTATTATTTCAACAGCAAACTTTTTGGTATTATTTGCGGTATTTTTTTCTGAAGTTAGACTTTCAATTTCGATGGAATATGTTTTTACTCCAACACTCGAAGCCGTAAGTAAAGCGGTTATTTGTTGTGAAGCGTTTTCTTTACTGAAATTTAAATTTTGCGAGAAAACCACACGATTATTTTGTTCAATTTTCAGCTTTTTATCGATCGACGCTTCGCCTTCATAATTCACAAATATTTCAACTGGAAATTTATTATTTAAAAACGCGAACCTATTTACGTTTACTTGCGCTAATTTTAAATCGGAATATGTTGTAGTATCGCCAACGACAACGGGTAAAATATTTTGCTGATATTGTTTAGCTGAATAAAGATAATCTTGCCCGTAGGTCTGATTTCCATCGGAAATAAAAACTGTGGGCGCATTTTTTTGAAGATATAATTTTTGAAATGTTGAGAAAGCTTCGTTTAAATCGCTTTGTTTTTCCATAAACGAAAGACTATCGTTAGTAGAAATTCTCTGTCCAAAAGTGTAGCGTTCTACAGTAAAACTTTCTTGAATTTCTTCGTTTTCAGAAATTGCTGAAACAAATTGCTCGATGGAATTTTTTTCAGCTAAATCGATCATCGAAGTTGAATTATCGACCGCTAGAACTAAGGTTGGTTTTTCAACAGAAAAAGAAGTTTGACTAAATTCCGGATTTATAAACAATAACAACACCGAAAAATAGGTTATAAAACGTAAAACACTGAAAAAAGCCCAGTGTTTTACGCGTTTATCTCGTTGTTTTTTAAAATACTGAACGAAAGACAATCCTAACGCTAGAATTGCAGCAATACAAATAAATAGAACAGTTTCTACAGTCATTCAGTTAACTTCTAGTTAGAAATTTAGGTTAGCATTCCGCCATCTACATTTAAAACTTGACCGGTAATGTAGCTGCTTAAATCGCTTCCTAAAAATACACAAGCGTTGGCAATATCTTCAGGAGTTCCACCTCGTTTTAATGGAATTGCATCGCGCCAACCATCTACAGTTTTTTCATCGAGTTTCGCTGTCATTTCCGTTTCAATAAAACCAGGCGCGATTACATTGGTACGAATATTTCGCGAACCTAATTCTAATGCCATCGATTTAGAAAAACCGATCATTCCTGCTTTTGAAGCTGCATAATTAGCTTGGCCAGCGTTTCCTTTTACACCAACCACAGAACTCATATTAATAATACTTCCGTGGCGTTGCTTCAACATGGTACGTTGAACGGCTTTGGTCATATTAAAAATCGATTTTAAGTTTACTTCTATCACTTTATCGAAATCTTCTTCGCTCATTCGCATCAACAAATTATCTTTTGTAATTCCGGCATTATTTACCAAAATATCGATGCTGTCAAAATCTTTTGAAACATCACTAATAAGTTGTTGTGCTTCTTCAAAATTGGCTGCGTTACTTTTGTATCCTTTTGCTTTTACGCCTAAAGCTGAAAGTTCTTTTTCAAGTTCGTTTGCGGCTTCCACAGAAGAGCTATACGTAAAGGCAACATTTGCGCCTTGTTGAGCAAATACAGTAGCTATACCTTTACCAATACCTCTACTCGCACCGGTAATAATAGCGTTTTTTCCTTCGAGTATTTTCATAAGTTTTTTAAAAATTAAGTATCCTTAGCCAAATATAACAATAAGCGGCAATTAGGACATAAAAAAACCTCCTGAAATCAGGAGGTTTTCTATTTTATTCAATAATCCTATTAAAGTTTTTTAATAAGAATTATAATTTTAAATTCTTATCGTCTGAAGATTTTTCATAATTAAATAAATAATCTACATCTAATTCTTCAACTTTTCCGAGTTTAGAAAGTGCATTCATATTTACATCTTTCTTATTTCCAATAACAAGAACGTTGTAATTTTGTCCTTTAATATTTTTGTTGAAGAATTCTTTTAAATCTGCGAGGCTCATATCTTTAATTGTATCGTACATTTCTTGACGATAATCGTGGTCTAAACCGCGCTCTTTTAAACTTTCGTAATTCCAGAAAATAGAAGTTTTTGTAATTCTATCGGCTGCGATTTGTTTTAAAGTCGCTTCTTTAGCAGATTGAAATTGCTCTTCGGCTTCTGGCATATTGGTCATTAAATCCATCATTGCATCTACCGCTTGTGGCATTTTGTTGGCTTGTGTACCGATATAAGCCATTACGTAATTTGGTTTTTCTTTTTCGCTCGCCATTTGGTAAGCTGAAAATGCTGAATATGCCAAGGATTTAGATTCTCTAATTTCCTGAAAAACAATTGATGAAAGTCCGCTACCAAAATAGGTGTTGAATAATTCTGTCGCCGCCATTTTTTTGGCATCAAAATCATCTCCTTTAGCTAAGAAAATCATTTCGGCTTGAACCATATCGTAATCTACAAAGTAAACTTTACCACCAGTTTTTTGTTCTTCATATTCTTTAGCTTCCGGATAGTCTTTTAAATTTTCTGGTAAGTTATGTTTGGTTTCAATTGCTGAAACGGCATTTTCTAGGTCTTTTCCGTAATAAAAAATACGCTGTTTGTAGTTACGCATATCTTTTATTTTCTGAACTAATTCTTCCGGATTTTTCTGTTTTAATTCCGCAGCGGTATAAATATTTCTCAATCGAGAATCCTCACCATATTTTCCGTAATTCATTAAACCGTTGAAAAGAATATTCCCTTTTTGAGTTTTATTGTCTTGACGTCCTTTTAAGATTTGCTCTACATATTTATCGTAGGTTTCTTGGTCTGCTTTCGCATTTTGCCATAAATCTTCTAATAATGCTAAACCTTCAGGTAAATTTTCTTTTAAACCCGATAAACCAACATAGGTTTTATCATCTCCAGAGCTAACAAAATAATTAATTCCTAATTTGTAAAATTCTTGTTTTACTTCTTCAGGGGAAAGTTTTTCTGTTCCTAAATAATCTAAATATCCTGCGGCTAAAGAAAGTTCCTTGTCATTATCTTGCCCCATATCGAAAATGATATATAGGTTGAATAAATCATTATTTTCATTTTCAATATAAGCTACCGGCAAACCGTTTTCTGTAGTAGAATTTTGAATTGCTTTTTCATAATCGATATGCTGTGGTTTTAATGAAGGAGAATCGGTTTCATTAAATTTTTGTAAAAAAGCAGATTGTTTATCACGATTTAATTTTACCGGCGTAATTCCTGGATTTTCAACTTTTGCAATGTTAGGATCTTCTCCTTTTCGTTTGTAAACCGCAACATAATTATCGTTATAATGTTCATTAGCATAATTCACCAAATCTTCTTTGGTAATGCTTTTTAACGATTCTATAAAATCGATTCTTGATTGCCAATCTTGAAAATGAACAAACGCATCCATATACGCATAAGCTGTTGAAGAAGCGTCTTCATATTCGCGAATTTCTGAAAGTTTAAGATCGTTAATTACCGCATCTACTAACCAATTTTCAAAATCTCCAGCTTTAATTTTGTCGATTTCAGCTAACAATAATTTTTTCACTTCATCTAAACTCTGGTTTGCTTTTGGCATTCCGTATAAAATATGAAAACCATAATCGTTATTGAAGTTTGTAAATGAAGAAGCACGCTGAACTTTTTGCTTTTGATTTAAATCTAAATCGATTAATCCAGCTTGTGAATTGGCTAAAATATAATCGATTAAAGTAACGATTTTTTCATCTTTACTTCCTATTCCGTCAGTTCGGTAAGCTACATAAATAGATTCTGAAGTCGGACCAAAAACTTCTTTTTCTACTGGCGCGGTAATAGGTTTTTCTTCAGGAAAAGTTGGGTGTGTAATTTCTTTTTTCTCATAATCACCAAAAGCGTCGTTTACTTTTTTAATAGTAGAATCGAAATCGATATCACCCACTAAAACCACCGCCATATTATTCGGAACATAATATTTATCAAAATAATTATGAATCGCTTCCATCGAAGGATTTTTTAAATGTTCAGATTTTCCGATGGTACTTTGCGTTCCATAAGGATGGGTTGGAAATAAACCTTCTAAAGTTGCTTGATATTGTTTACGCCCGTCGCTGTCTTGCCCGCGATTAAATTCTTCATAAACCGCTTCTAATTCGGTATGAAATAAACGTAGAACTAATTTGCTGAAACGCTCGCTTTCTACATCTAACCATTTATCTAATTCGTTAGAAGGAATTTTGTTCACATAAACCGTTTGCTCATTAGAAGTAAACGCATTTGTTCCCTCTGCGCCTAAAGAAGCGACCATTTTATCATATTCATTTGCGATAGAATATTCTGAAGCCTTTTGTGAAACCGAATCGATTTGACGATAAAGTTCTTCCTTTTTAGCAGGATCTGTGGCCGCTTTGTGCATTTCATATAATTCTGAAATGCTATCAAGTAAAACTTGTTCTTTTTCCCAATCTTGCGTCCCAATTTCATCGGTTCCTTTAAAAACCATATGTTCCAAATAGTGTGCTAGACCAGTATTATCAGCAGGATCGTAAGTAGAACCTGCTCTAACCGCGACAAGCGTTTGTATTTTAGGTTCTTCTTCGTTTTTACCCAGGTAAACTTTTAAACCATTATTTAAGGTGTATAAACGCAAGCCGGTGGGATCGTTTTTAAAAGTTTCATAAGAAAAACCAGCATCATCGGTATGATGAAATTGATCTTTTTCTTTGGTTTGTTTTTCTTCTTTATCTCCACAACTCATCAAGGAAAGTGTAGCGATAAAAAGAAAAATAGGTGCATAAAATTTCTTCATAAATTGAATTAGTTAAGTTAAAATAAAAAAGTTCGTTAGAGAGAAGACTCTAACGAACTTTAAACGTTACAAAAATTGAATTATTTTAACAGAATGGTTTTTTAACCTAAAACTTCTGCTACTTTCATTCCTATTTCAGCAGGAGAATCCACTACGTGAATTCCGCTTTCTTTCATAATTTTTTTCTTTGCTTGTGCGGTATCTTCGCTTCCACCAACAATAGCTCCGGCGTGACCCATTGTTCTTCCAGCTGGTGCAGTTTCTCCGGCAATAAAACCAACAACTGGTTTTTTAGAACCGCTTTCTTTGTACCATTTTGCAGCATCGGCTTCTAATTGACCTCCAATTTCACCAATCATTACTACACATTCAGTTTCATCATCATTAATTAATAGCTCAACTGCTTCTTTTGTAGTTGTCCCGATAATAGGATCTCCACCAATTCCAATTGCGGTAGTAATTCCTAAACCTTGTTTTACAACTTGGTCTGCTGCTTCATAGGTTAAGGTTCCAGATTTAGAAACGATTCCTACTTTTCCTTTTTTGAAAACAAAACCTGGCATAATACCAACTTTTGCTTCTCCAGGTGTAATTACTCCCGGACAGTTAGGACCGATTAATCGGCAATCTTTATCTTTAATATATTCTGCTGCTTTAATCATATCGGCAACAGGAATTCCTTCAGTAATAGTAATAATCACTTTTATACCTGCATCGGCAGCTTCCATAATAGCATCTGCAGCAAATGCAGGTGGTACAAAAATAATAGTTGTGTCTGCTCCGGCTTCTTTTACAGCTTCTTCAACAGTATTAAATACTGGTTTATCAAGATGTTTTTGTCCTCCTTTTCCTGGAGTTACTCCACCTACGATATTGGTACCGTATTCAATCATTTGTTCAGCGTGAAAAGTACCTTCACTACCGGTAAAACCTTGTACAATTATTTTTGAATTTTTATCTACTAAAACACTCATAATTTTTTTCTTGGATTTATGCCTTGCAAATGTAAATGTTATAAATGAACTCTAAAAGTTTTTATTATTTTTTTGGGATGAAGGAGAAAATATTTTCTAAACTATCGTCTTCTGGTTGACTTATAATATAGCCTTTATATAATTTTTCATCTTTCATTTCCCAAATCGCGATAAAATGTGCAACGGGAATTTCTTCATCTGGACTTTCAATAGTATTTACATTATATGAAAAACGAATAGTTACGTTGTTATCCTCTTGAAGAAGATGAGTAATATCGCAATTTAAGGATTCAAAAGATTTCCCCATTTCGGAGGACATCTTTTTGAAACTTTCAAAATCAAGTTTATAGAAACCTGTACTACTATTCCAAAAAATTTTCACTTCTGGATGTAGGTAGTTTTTTATTTCTTCTGAATTTGCGTAAAACTCTGACTCAAAAAAATCTTTGACCAATGTTTTTCCGTCCATATAAAAACTATTTATTTTTTTAACAATCTAGGTATTTGCCGAATTGAAGCAGCTTCTCGAAACCACTTTTTTGCTTCAATCGCTGGTGAACCGAAATATTTTTCACCTCCTTTTAAAGATTTACTTACACCTGATTGAGCAAATATTTCTACTTTTTTACCGATTCTTACATCACTACGAATCCCGACTTGACCCCAAATAGTTACCTCATCTTCAATGACCACGCAACCTGCAATTCCTACTTGCGATGCTATTAAACATTTTTTTCCTAAAACGGTATCGTGACCAATGTGTACTTGATTATCTAATTTAGAACCTTCGCCAATAATTGTATCTCCACTTACGCCTCTATCGATTGTACACGATGCGCCAATATCTACATTATTTTGAATTACCACACGACCGCCCGATTTTAATTGATCGAAACCTTCTACTCTATTTTTGTAATAAAATGCCGGAGCTCCTAAAACTGTGTTAGCGTGAATAATTGTATTATCGCCAATAAAGGAATGATCGTAAATAGAAACATTAGAATGAATAACGCAATTCTTTCCAATTTTTACGTGATTTCCAATAAAAACATTCGGTTGAATTATCGTGTTTTCACCAATTTCAGCAGAATCAGCTATATTTTTGGTAGCCTTTTCGAAAGGTTTAAAATAATGGGTAAGTTTATTAAAATCCCGAAAAGGATCATCGGAAATTAATAAGGCTTTTCCTGCTGGACAATCTACTTTTTTATTGATTAAAATTATTGTCGCTGCAGAATTTAAGGCTTTATCGTAATATTTAGGATGATCTACAAATACAATATCTCCTGAGGTTACTACATGAATTTCGTTCATTCCCAAAACTGGAAAATCTTTATCACCAATAAACTCTGCGTCAATAATTGTCGCGATTTGTTGAATTGTATGTGGTTGTGGAAATTTCATGTGAAACTTAGAAATTATTCTTTTATTCTTTCTTTATATGTTCCTTTTTCGGTTTCAACTTTAATTTTATCACCTTCATTTATAAAAAGTGGAACCATAACTTCTGCGCCAGTTTCTACAGTTGCCGGTTTGGTTGCGTTGGTTGCTGTATTTCCTTTTACACCGGGTTCTGTATGCGAAACTTCTAAAACAACGCTTGGGGGCATTTCTACTGAAAGCGGCATATTATCTTCAGAATTTATAATTACGGTTACTACTTCACCTTCTTTTAATAATCCCGGAGCGTCTAATGCAGATTCTAACAATCTAATTTGCGTGTAATCTTCAGTATTCATAAAATGGTAAAATTCGCCATCTTGGTATAAAAACTGAAATTTATGAGTTTCTACACGAACATCATCAATCTTATGTCCGGCGGAAAAGGTGTTTTCAATTACTTTTCCCGACGTTACACTTTTTAGTTTTGTTCTTACAAAAGCAGGACCTTTTCCTGGTTTTACGTGTAAAAATTCAATTACTTTAAAAATATCGTGATTATAACGAATACATAATCCGTTTCTAATATCGCTAGTTGTTGCCATAGTATTTTATTTAATTTGAAAAATAACCTTTCATTACACCGCGTTGAGAATTTTTTATAAATTCTAAAATATCATCTCGTTCGGGTGTAGCTTCCATTTCGGCTTCAATAATAGTAACTGCTTGAGAATTATTATAATTTTTTTGATATAAAATTCTATATATATCTTGAATTTCTCTAATTTTTTCTGTGCTGAAACCTCTTCGGCGTAAGCCAATAGAATTTATTCCTACATACGAAAGTGGTTCACGAGCGGCTTTTACGTAAGGAGGAACATCTTTTCTAACCAATGAACCGCCGGTTATAAATGCGTGACTTCCGATTTTACAAAATTGCTGAACGGCTGTCATTCCCGCAAGGATTACGTGATCTCCTAAGGTAATATGACCCGCTAGCGTGCTATTGTTTGAAAAAATACAATTATCGCCCACAATACAATCGTGTGCAATATGGCAGTAAGCCATTATCCAACAGTTTTTTCCGACTACGGTTTTCATTCTGTCAGAAGTTCCTCGATTAATGGTTACACATTCACGAATAGTGGTATTATCGCCAATTTCGGTTATTGTTTCTTCGTCGTTAAATTTTTTATCTTGTGGAATAGCAGAAATAACCGCACCCGGAAAAATATTTACATTTTTTCCTATTCTCGCGCCTTCCATAATGGTTACGTTAGAACCAATCCACGATCCTTCTCCAATTACTACATTATTATGAATAGTAGTAAAAGGTTCGATCACTACATTTTTGGCTATTTTTGCGCCTGGATGAACATAGGCTAAAGGTTGATTCATACTATTATGATTCTTTAGATTTTACAATTTGTGCCATTAATTCTGCTTCTGCGCAAAGTTTTCCGTTAGCAAACGCGTAGCCTTGCATATGACAAATTCCTCTTCTTATTGGAGAAATTAAATCGCATTTAAATACTAATGTATCACCCGGAACTACTTTTTGTTTGAATTTCACGTTGTCTATTTTCATAAAATAGGTTAGGTAATTTTCGGGATCTGGAACAGTACTTAGAATTAAAATACCACCGGTTTGCGCCATTGCTTCAACTATTAAAACGCCTGGCATTACCGGAGCTCCAGGAAAATGACCTCTGAAAAACTCTTCGTTCATGGTCACGTTTTTACTTCCGATTACATGCGTTTTTGATAATTCAAATATTTTATCGATTAACAACATGGGTTGTCTATGCGGAAGCATTTTCATGATTTGATTCACATCCATTAAGGGTTGTTGCGTCAAATCTACTTGTGGCACTTTATTGCGCTTTTCAGCTTTAATGTGTTTTGCTAATTTTTTTGCAAATTCAGTATTTACAAAATGTCCCGGTTTATTGGCGATTACTCTTCCTTTAATTCGTGTACCGATTAACGCCAGATCTCCAATAACATCTAATAATTTATGTCGAGCAGCTTCGTTAGGATAATGCAATGTTAGATTATCTAAAATTCCGTTAGGCTTTACCGAAATTTCATCTTTATTAAACGCTTTACGAAGTTTCTCCATTGTATCTTGCGACAATTCTTTATCTACATATACAATTGCATTATTTAAATCTCCGCCGCGAATTAGACCGTGTTCTAACAAAGTCTCTAATTCGTGTAAAAAACTAAAAGTTCTTGAATCTGCAATTTCTTCTTTAAATTCCGATAAATCTTTGATAGAAGCATTTTGAGTTCCTAAAACTTTGGTGCCGAAATCTACCATTGTAGTTACCTCGTAATTACAAGCGGGAACTACCATAATTTCACTTCCCGATTTCTCATCAACATAAGAAATGATTTCTTTTACTTCATACTCATCTCTTTCTGCTTCTTGTTCTTCAACTCCGGCTTTTTCTAAAGCTTCTACAAAAAACTTTGCTGAACCATCCATAATTGGCGGTTCGCTTGCGTTCATTTCAATTAAAAGATTATCTATCTCTAAGCCCACACAAGCTGCTAAAACGTGTTCTGAAGTTTGAATGGCAACTCCATTTTTTTCAAGCGAAGTTCCGCGTTGCGTATTTACCACGTAACCGGCTTCTGCAGGAATTAAGGGTTCGCCTTCTAAATCTATTCGTTTAAATGCATACCCGTGATTTTCTTCAGCAGGTTTAAAGGTAATGGTTACATTTTTTCCCGTATGAAGTCCTACTCCGGTTAGGGAAACTTCTTTTTTAATTGTGCGTTGTTTATTTTTAATTTCAGCCATTAGAATTCAACTTTTTGTCTAAGTTATTTAGCTTTTGAATTGATTGTGGTAAATTTTTAAAATGTACGTATGATTTGTTATAATCGCTATAGTTTAAAGCAGGTGAACCTTGCAAGGTTTCATCGTCTTTGACATTTCTACCGATTCCTGATTGCGCTTGAATTCTAACGCGATCGCCAATTGAAATATGACCGACAATTCCTACTTGACCACCGATTATACAATTTTCACCTATTTTGGTTGAACCTGCTACACCAGATTGAGCGGCGATAGCGGTATTTTTTCCGATTTCTACATTATGAGCAATCTGAATTTGATTATCTAATTTTACGCCTTTACGAATAATTGTTGAACCTAAAGTTGCTCTATCGATAGTTGTTCCAGCGCCAATGTCTACAAAATCCTCTATAATTACATTCCCAATTTGTGGAACTTTTTTGTATTCGCCATTTTCATCGGGCGTAAAACCAAAGCCATCTGCTCCAACAATTGCTCCGCCGTGAATTACACAGTAATTTCCTATTTCGGTTTCAGAATAAATTTTAGCTCCTGCAAATACAATTACATTGTCGCCAATAATGGTGTTATCTCCAATATAAGCGTTCGGGTAAATTTTTACGTTATTTCCAAGTTTTACATTTTCCCCTAGATAAGCAAAAGCACCAATATAGACGTTTTCGCCATAGGTTGCGGATTCTGAAATATAACTGGGTTGTTCTATTCCTGTTTTATTGAGTTTTACTTGGTTGTAAAATTCTAATAATTTGGTGAACGCTTTATAAGCATCTTCAACTTTTATAAGCGTAGTAGAAATTTGTTTTTCGGGAAAAAATCCTTTATTGACAATACAAGCGCCTGCTTTGGTATCGTAAATGTAAGATGTGTATTTAGGATTAGATAGAAACGTTAATGATTCTGGAGAACCTTCTTCAATTTTTGCAAGTTGAGAAACTTCCGCTTCTGGGTTTCCTTCAATTTCCCCATCTAGAATTTCGGCAATTTGTGCTACTGTAAATTTCATTCTGACAAAAATAGAAAAAATTGTTAATCTTTTGGTTTAGGATAGCAGATATAATATTTTACTACAGGTTCTGATAAAGCTTCGAGGTTTAATTGGTCTGAAGCTTTAATGACATCGGCAACTTTTCCGTTTTTGTGCAAAATATTAATATTCTCTATATCACTTCGATAAGCAAGGTTTGACACTTTTCCTTTAAAGACAAAATATTCAGCTTCGTGTTTAGAAATGTTATATTTTTCTTGAAGTTTTTGAAGATGCTTTTCGATTTTTTGTGATTCAATTTTATTTTTTTTCAGTTTAACTTTCAGCAAATCGCGATTAATAATCATTTTACAAAGGTTTTGTAATACAAAATCATCGGAAACTGTCCATTCTTTCATCGCAGAAATAATATCGTAATCGTCTAACTTACTAAAGGTATGAAGTGTGTCTTCTGAAAAATTATTTAAATCGATAGAATTTTCTAAAAAATAGACTAAAGCTTTACTTGCGGGAAGTTTTTTTCCTTCACTTACCAATTCTTTCGCTCTTTTTAATACCCGAATTAAAAGTTGTTCAGCTCCTAAACTTGTTTTATGTAAATAAACTTGCCAATACATTAAACGGCGTGCGACTAAAAATTTTTCAACGGAATAAATTCCTTTTTGCTCAACAACTAATTTGTCATTGACCACATTTAACATCGTGATTAAGCGCTCACTGTTGATATTTCCTTCTGCAACACCGGTATAGAAACTATCGCGTTTTAAATAATCTAAGCGATCTACGTCTAATTGACTCGCGATAAGTTGTTTAAAAAATTTGCGAGGATATTCGCCTTTAAAAATTTGAATAGCTAACGTTAAACTTTGGTTAAAGTCAGCATTCATTTTTTCCATAAATTGAAGTGAAATCCACTCGTGACTTACCCCATTTACAATGCTATGTTCCATCGCATGTGAAAAAGGACCGTGACCAATATCGTGCAACAAAATCGCGATTAATAAAGCCTCTTCTTCCTTTTTAGAAATCTCAACTCCTTTAAAACGAAGTACCTCGAGGGATTTTCGCATTAAATGCATGCAACCCAGCGCGTGATGAAATCTGGTATGATGCGCACCTGGATAAACTAAATAAGACATTCCCATTTGAGAAATTCGGCGCAATCTTTGAAAGTAAGGATGTTCAATAACATCGAAAATACGTTCGTTGGGAATGGTAATAAATCCGTAAATTGGATCGTTTAATATTTTGAGTTTGTTACGTGAATTCAAATCGTAAGTTTAATAATAAAAGCAAATATACATATATGAATAACATCAAGGTACTTTGGGTAGACGATGAAATTGATTTACTAAAACCACATATTCTTTTTCTAGAAAATAAAAATTATGAAGTAACCACTTGCCAAAGCGGAATGGAAGCGATTGAAGAGGTTGAAAAACAAAATTTTGATATCGTTTTTTTAGATGAAAACATGCCGGGATTAACCGGTTTAGAAACTTTATCTGAAATTAAAGCCAAACGCAATAATCTTCCGGTAGTAATGATTACCAAAAGTGAAGAAGAATATATAATGGAAGAAGCCATTGGTTCAAAAATTGCCGATTATTTGATAAAACCGGTGAATCCGAATCAGATTTTATTAAGTCTGAAAAAAAATCTTGATCATTCGCGATTGGTTTCAGAAAAGACTACCTCAAATTATCAGCAAGAGTTCAGAAAAATTGCGATGGATATGTCTACCATAAATTCCTGGGAAGGTTGGGTAGAACTTTATCAGAAATTAATTTATTGGGAACTTCAATTAGAAAATATTGAAGACACCGGAATGTTCGAAATTTTAGAATCGCAAAAACAAGAAGCCAATAATCAGTTTTGTAAATTCATTGAAAAAAATTATACAAAATGGTTTGAAAAAGATGCCGAACGACCCTCGATGTCGCATACTTTATTCCGAGAAAAAATAGTTCCAGAACTAGGAAAAGATCAACCTACACTTTTAGTGGTGATCGATAATTTACGATACGACCAATGGCGTGCTTTTGAACCAGTAATCAATAATTATTACAAAAAACAAAAGGAAACTGCTTTTTCCAGTATTTTACCAACCGCTACGCAATACGCAAGAAATGCCATTTTTTCAGGACTAATGCCTGCCGATATGGAAAAATTACATCCTGATTTATGGTTAAATGATACCGATGAAGGCGGAAAAAATATGCACGAGGAAGAATTTTTAAGAGCGCAAATGAAGCGTTTGGGCTTGAATTTTAAAACTGAATATCATAAAATAACGAGTTTAAAAGGGGGTAAAAAATTAGTCGATAATTTTAAATCGCAAAAAGAAAACGATTTAACCGTAGTGGTTTACAATTTCGTGGATATGCTTTCGCATTCAAAAACTGAAATGGAAGTAATTAAAGAATTAGCTTCTAATGACAAATCTTACCGATCGTTAACTGAAAGTTGGTTTAAAAATTCACCTTTGTTAGAAATTATTCAGCAAGCACAACAATTAGGCTTTAAATTAATCTTAACTACCGATCACGGAACTATAAATGCTAAAAATCCATCAAAAGTAATCGGCGATAAAAATACCAGTCTTAACTTAAGATATAAAACGGGTAAAAGCTTAACGTACGAAGAGAAAGACGTAATTGCAGCTAAAAATCCAAAAGATTTTTATTTACCTAGTATAAATATGAGCAGTTCGTTTATCTTTGCGAAAGGAGATTTATTTTTTGCTTACCCTAATAATTATAATCATTATGTAAGCTATTATAGAAACACTTATCAACATGGAGGTGTTTCCTTGGAGGAAATGATAATTCCTTTTTCAGTATTATCACCAAGATAAAAAATATGGAAATAAGCTATTCATTAGAAGAAATTCCGAGTGTAGCCCAAAAAATAATAAAAGCGTCTCCTTGCAAGACGCTTTTATTTTATGGCGAAATGGGTTCAGGAAAAACTACTTTAATTAAAGAAATCGTGAAGCAACTTGGTTCTACCGATAAAGTATCAAGTCCTACGTTTAGTTTAATAAATGAATATCAACTTAAAAAGGAGAAAATTTATCACTTCGATTTATATAGAATAGAAAATGAAAATGAAGTTTTTGATATTGGAATAGAAGAGTATTTAGACGATACAAACTGGCTTTTTATCGAGTGGCCTGAAAAAATAGAAAGTTTACTTCCGAAAGAAAATTGTTCAATATCAATAGTTAAAAAAGGATTTACACAAAGAAAGCTGTTTCTAAAGAAATATTAATTTAACAATACTAAATATTACATTTTAATTTAAAACATTAAATTATAAAATTCTGATAATCAGATATTTAATAATATAAAAATTTGCAAAGGTACGGCAAAGAAAATTCATGAGATTAACAAATTTCTTATTAGGTTTGTACTATGAATTAATCGAAAAATAGTAGAAAACTTAAAAAACTGTTAGTTATGAAATTAAAAAATTTTATCTTCGTTATCGCAATTGCTGGATTTTTAGCAACATCTTGTAGTCCACAAAGTATAGATGAACACACGACAAAAGAAAACATCCAAGGGGACGGTGCATTCCAACCGGGATCGACAAATATTGACAAAGGGGACATCATCATCCCTAGTAATGGGTAGTATAATTGCAGTAATTATTGCTGCAACTCCCTATATATTTTATACTTATAGAAGTTTCCCTGACACAAAAGTTTGGGAAACTTTTTTATTTACATATGAGTCTAATTGGTACCAAAAAATTTCAGTAAGCGTTTGGACAATTATGACCAAATTTATCCCTCTATTATTAATGGTGATTTGGTTTCTTACCTGTAAACATTGGTGGTATCATGTTATTCTTATTCCTACTGGCATGTTTTTTTTCCAATTAATTAGTGTTATTAATGATGATTTGGAATATACAGATGAAGTGGAAATTTGGTATCTTATCCCCATTATGGCTATTATTATTCCGCTAGTCTACTTAATTAGGGCGAAGTTATTTTCTAGAATGCACGGAAATAATTTAGACGATTTTGAAGAAGAACTTAAATCAAAAAAATCGCTAACTTCTCAGCTTAAAGATTTATTTAAATAATTCTTTGGGAATATTCTTAATTTTAGCTTACTTGTAATGAATCTTCAATAGTGATTTATGAATAATCCGGTAAGTCCGTTTAGCCACGCAGAATTGCTTCCGCAAGAAGAAATGCTGGAAATTGAAAGAAAAAAAGGGGAACTTTTTATTGGGTTGCCTAAAGAAACTTCTTATCAAGAAAAAAGAGTTTGCTTGACACCCGATGCTGTCGCAGCAATTACCGCTCACGGCCATCGTGTGCTTATAGAAAGTAATGCTGGAAAAGATGCGAGCTTTACCGATAAAGATTATAGCGAAGCTGGTGCTGAAATTACCAAAAGTACTCACAAGGTTTTTGCTTGTCCAATCATTTTAAAAGTAGAACCGCCTTCAGAAAAAGAATTGGAAATGATGAATCCTCAAACTATTCTCATTTCTGCACTTCAGTTAAAAACCCAATGCAAAAGTTATTTCCAAACGCTAGCGAAAAAAAGAATTACTGCTTTAGCTTTTGAATTTATAAAAGATGAAGATGGAACTTACCCTGCCGTTCGCGCGCTTAGCGAAATTGCGGGTACCGCTTCCGTTTTAATTGCCTCAGAATTATTGGCGAGTCCAACCGGTAGTGGACTGATGTTTGGGAATATCAGCGGAGTTCCCCCATTAGAAGTTGTTATTATTGGTGCTGGAACGGTGGGTGAATTTGCAGCAAGATCTTCCATAGGCTTGGGAGCAAATATTAAAATTTTTGATAATTCACTTACCAAATTACGTACAATTCAGAAAAATTTAGGAAGACCGCTCTATACTTCTACCCTTCAACCTAAAACTTTATTAAAGAGTTTAAAAAGAGCCGATGTTGTAATTGGTTCGGTTAGAGGAAAAAATAGATCTCCGATTATTGTTACTGAAGAAATGGTAGAAGTAATGAAAAACGGATCGGTTGTAATTGACGTAAGTATTGATATGGGCGGTTGTGTAGAAACTACCGAAATTACAAGTCATGATCATCCTACGGTAACAAAACACGGCGTTATTCATTATGGCGTTCCAAATATTCCTTCACGTTATCCGAGAACCTCCTCACAATCAATTAGTAATATTTTTACACCTTATATTTTACATATTGGTGAAGAAGGCGGATTAGAAAATACCTTAAGATTTGATCGTGGTTTACGAAATGGATTGTATTTTTACCACGGAATTTTAACCAATAAATCAGTAGCAGATTGGTTTAATCTCAGTTATCGAGATATCAATCTGTTAATTTTCTAACTTTATGAAATTAGCGCATCGGCTTGGCTACTACTTCAGTGGATTTGTAATAGGAATTATTATTTTATTTTTCTTTCTCAGCGGAAAAAAAACTTCTTGTGATTACGGACCCGACGCGAGGGTGTTAAAAAACATTCGAACTAAGAAATTAGATTATAGTTCAAATGCAGCTCTATTTTTTCAGCAGAATAAAATAGATTCAACTTCTATTTATGCTGTTCTAACGAATGGTGATGTAGATTTTGAAGAAAGTATTACAGATTTAGATAGCTGTAATATTTATGTGATCAATTCAGATAAAGAGAAAAAAAACTTGCAACTTTCCATAAAAAATTGCGATAGTATTGCGACTATTGAACAAGCAAAATTCTTAACGAAATAAAAATTGAATTTTATCCGCTAGTTTTCGTAATCTTTTTTATTATTGCTAAATAAACCGTTAAGCTCATATAAACCAACTTTTAGTATGAAAAGAGTTATTGTAGACTATAAAAAGTTAACTCCAGAAATTTTAAGCCTACTTGTAGAAAAATATCCCGACGGATATGACGATGATCACATCATTGTTTTTAAAAATGCCAAAAATGAAACGATTGAAGCTGTTGAAGTTCGTACAGAAGATTCTATCTATTTGGTAAAAGTAAGTACACGTTTAGAAAATACAATGTCGAAATTCGATGAAGACGATTACGATGAGGATGAACTGACCGAACCAATTGTAGATTTACCTGAACGTAATGAAAATGATGAGGAAGACGAAGATGATGAGGAAGAATAAATTTAATTCTTACATAGTATCATAATGTAGAAGTGCTCTTTTGAGCACTTTTTTGTTTTATAATATAGGAATAAACCCACATTAATGTAAAAGTCGGCACCACATCGGTCCACGGTAAAATTTCTTCCATAAATACAATTACCGAAGCAATTTTCCCCTGTTTGTTAGGATACATATTTTGCATTTGCTTTGTTGCCACGGGAGCCCAAATAATATCCAGAAAAGGACCAATTACAGGAATTGCCATACTTATCATTCCTATTCCGTCAAATAACAAGCCTTTAAAAAGTAAACGATATTTAGAACTCATAAAATTTCTTTTATTATTTAAAGCAAAAAACGCCCATTTCTCAAACTAATTTTTGAATGCTGAAAATTTTTAAGCTGATGTTTTTAATTTATCTGCAAATAATTCTTTTAGCTTCTTCAGTTTTGGATCTATAATTATTTGGCAATATGGCTGTTCAGTATGATTGTTATAAAAATTTTGATGCTCAAATTCAGCTTCGTAGAATGCTGAAGCTTCGGTAACTTCAGTAACTATTCTATTTTCAAAAATTTCATCATTTAATTTTTCAATCATTCCTAAAGCTTCATTTTTTTGATCCTCAGAATGATAAAAAATTGCACTTCTGTATTGTGTTCCTACATCGTTTTGTTGTCGGTTTAACGTAGTCGGATCGTGGGTGGTAAAAAACACCAACAATAATTCTTTATAACTAATTTTTTTCTCATCGTATTGAAGTTGAATTCCTTCTGCGTGTCCGGTTCTTCCCTGCACAACTTCACGATAAGGTGGATTTTTAATTTTTCCGCCCGTAAAACCAGATTTTACATTTTCTACTCCTTCTAAACGTTGAAAAACCGCTTCGGTACACCAAAAACATCCATTCGCAAAAGTGGCTGTTTTCAAGTTTTCATTATTCATAAATTTTTTCATCTAAAATAAAAATTACCAAGCACCAAAACCAATGTTTAACGTTTACTTAGGTCTTGTTTTCAAGTATTGGACAAATTTTCAAGCTTTAAAATGAAGAATTCTGCTATATTTGAAATTAATTATGATTCACGCAAAACACATTCATAAATATTACGACAATTTACACGTGTTAAATGATGTTTCCTTAGACATTGCTAAAAGTGAAATTGTCTCGATTGTTGGCGCTTCGGGTGCCGGAAAAACTACGCTTCTTCAAATTCTAGGAACGCTCGATTTTCCTTCAAAAAATAAAAAAGGCGAATTAATTATTAATGAAACTGATATTTACAAACTCTCGAAAAAAGAACTAGCGAGGTTTAGAAATAATCATATCGGTTTTATTTTTCAATTTCATCAACTTTTACCGGAATTTACCGCCATCGAAAATATTTGTATTCCAGCATTCATCAATAAAACTTCTAAAGCGCAAGCTGAAAAAAGAGCTGAAGAATTATTGGAATTTTTAGGCTTATCACACCGAAAAAACCATAAACCTTCAGAATTAAGTGGCGGCGAACAACAACGGGTTGCAGTAGCAAGAGCGTTAATTAATAATCCTGAAATTATTTTAGCCGATGAACCGTCGGGAAATTTAGATTCTGAATCTGCTGAAAATTTACACCAATTGTTTTTCAAACTACGAGAACAATTTGAGCAAACTTTTGTAATTGTAACGCACAACAAAGAACTTGCAAATATGGCAGATAGAAAATTAACAATGGTCGATGGCGCTATTGTAAATTAATTTTATGAATAAAAAAGAACTCAAAGAGTTTCTAGACTTTAAAACAAAACAATACAATCAACCGGAATTTATTGAAACAGACCCAATTCAAATTCCGCACCAATTCAGTAAAAAAGAAGATATTGAAATTTCGGGTTTTTTAACCGCTACAATCGCGTGGGGAAATCGAAAAAGTATTTTAAAAAATGCGCATCGGTTAATGGAATTGCTCGATAATGCTCCTTTTGAGTTTATTTCACAACACGAAGAAAGCGATCTTGAAAAACTTACCGGTTTTGTACACAGAACTTTTAATGAAATTGATCTTTTTTATTTTCTAAACGCGCTTCAGCATATTTATAAAAACCACGAAGGTTTAGAAAAAATTTTTACTACACACGCAACAAAAAGTGATTTGCAACTCGCTATTCACGAATTCAAGAAACTCTTTTTTGAACTTCCACATTTACCACGAACACAAAAACACGTAAGCGATCCTCTAAAAAATTCTGCTGCAAAACGTATAAATATGTTTTTACGTTGGATGGTAAGAAACGATGACCAAAATATTGACTTCGGAATTTGGAAAAATATTTCTCCCGCTGCGCTTTCTTGTCCCTTAGACATTCATAGTGGAAATGTAGCGCGAAAATTAAACCTACTTTCCCGAAAACAAAACGATGCAAAAGCTGTGAAAGAATTAGATACAAATTTGCGAAAACTCGATAAAAACGATCCCGTAAAGTACGATTTTGCTCTCTTCGGATTAGGAGTTTTTGAAAAATTCTAACCTTAAAAAGTTTATCTTTTATTGTTAATATTATCTTAAAATAACCTATCTTTGAAGAGATAATTCCTGCTGGGAAAATGAAGAAAGATAGCTTATGCAAGTTCCGCAAATACCTTATAATGAAAGAGAAAGACTAGAATCTTTATACAAACTAAATATTCTAAATACACCACCAGAAGAAGAATATGATAATTTAACTCGTCTAGCGAGCGTTATATGCAACGTTCCGGTAGCATTAGTTAGTTTAATTGATAAAGAAAAGCAATGGTTTAAATCTAAAATAGGAACCGATCTTTGCGATACCGATAGAAATCTTTCCATTTGCGCGCACGCCATTAATGCTCCTACAGAAATTATGGAAATCCCGAATACGCAAAAAGATATTCGGTTTAAAAATAATTCCTTATTAAAAAATCCAAAAGGGCCAATTATTTTTTATTGCGGTGTTCCGTTAAAAGATAAAAACGGAAATGCTGTGGGAACTTTATGTGTAATCGATCATAAGGAAAATAAACTCAGCCACGAACAAAAAGTTTCGCTTCAAGCGTTAGCGCATCAAATTGAAAAATTATTTGAACTTCGGGAGCAAAATTTACATTTACGAGCGGTTCAGAAAAATCTTGAGGAACAAAATGAATTGCTGAAAAATTTTGCCGGAATTGTTTCGCACGATATGAAAATGCCGCTCACCAGTATGATTGTTACAACCGATATTTTACGCGCAAAATATGCCGATAAATTAGACGATCAAGGCAAAAAATATCTAGGCTATTTAAAGCAAAGTTCATTTAAGTTAAGCGATTATATTTCCAGTATTTTAACGCATTATGAAACCGATAAATTAACCGACGAGCATCCGCAAGAATCGTTTTATTTAAATCATTTTTTAGAAGAAATAATCGATTTATTTAATATTGAAGAAAACTGCGAAATCAATTTTCCTGAAAACGATATCGAAATTACCTGCAACCGAATCGCTTTAGAGCAAATTATTTTAAATTTGATCGGAAACAGTTTAAAATACAATGATAAAGATAAAATTGTAATTGATTTTGATTGCTATGAAGATGCAAAACATTATCATTTTACAGTTTCCGATAACGGAATGGGAATAGAAGAAAAAAAACAAAAAGAAGTTTTTAATTTATTTTCTACCGTTGCAAGTTCAGATCGCCATGGAAATAAAGGCAACGGGATTGGACTTTCTACGGTTAAAAAATTGGTTACCAATCTTGGCGGAACAATTTCTGTAACTTCTGAAGTTGGTAAAAACACCCATTTTCATTTTTCAGTAAAGAAAGACCTTCATAAAAAAATAGCCTAAAAGTCGAGGTTTTTAAACATCTTTCCTTTTCATTTTCTATATTTGAAAAACCTAGAACAAAAGGAATGCAATTTAAAAACCCAGATTTACTTTATGCGCTGTTATTACTTGTAATTCCTATAATTGTTCATCTTTTTCAGCTTCGAAAATTTAAAGAACAAGCCTTTACCAACGTAAAATTTTTAAAACGTGTTAAGCTTCAAACTCGAAAAAGTTCGAAACTTAAAAAATGGCTTATTCTTTTTACAAGATTATGTGCTTTAGCAGCTATAATTATTGCATTTGCACAACCTTTTATTCCGCAATCTTCGGTTGCTACACAAAAAAAGGAAACTGTTATTTATTTAGACAATTCATTTAGTATGCAACAGCAAACCCAACAAGGCGAGCTTTTAAAAAACAGCGTACAAGAACTGCTTCAAAATATTCCGCCAGATCAAGAGTTTACGCTTTTCACGAACAATACTACTTTTAGAAAAACGAATTTAAACGCGATTAAAAATGAATTATTACAACTAGATTACGCCAATAATTCCTTTACTTTTTCTGAAGCTTATTTAAAAGCGCAACAAGAATTTTCAAAAAACGAAAGCTCGGTTAAAAACTTTTTGGTGCTTTCTGATTTTCAACAAAAAAACATGATCGATTTTCCTGAAATCTCGCCAACTTATAAGGTGAATTTTATTCCGCTGCGCACAGAAAATAAAATAAACTTCAGCATCGATAGTGTTTATATTCAGAATAAAAATTTAGACAATATCAATTTAAGCGTTGTGCTTAGCGCAAATTCGGCTACCAATAAAACCTTACCGGTTTCCTTATACAATCAAAATAATAAGCAATTAATCGCTAAAAGTAGCGTGGCTTTTGAAGATGAAAAAAAAGCGGAACTTCAATTTACAATTCCAGCAAATAAATCGTTACGAGGAAAAGTAAGTATCGAAGATGAAAGTCTTTTTTACGACAATTCATTTTATTTTACTATCGCTAAACCTGAAAAAATTAGCGTTGCGGCAATTTCTAATGAAAACGATAATTACATCAACAGAATTTTTAGCAACGAAGAAGAATTTCAGCTTGAAGTTTTTAAAAATGATGAAATCAACTATAATAAAATTGAAAATGCCGATTTTATTATCCTTAATGAATTGGAAACTATTCCCAATGGTTTAGAAAATATTTTAAAGAAACATCTTGAAAAAGGTGGCGTTTTGAGTATAATTCCGTCAACTGAAATCAATAATTCCAATTATAACAATTTATTGAAGCTTTTAAATGCCGGACAATTTTCTGCCGGTTTGCAAGAAAATTTAAAGATCACCAAAATAAATTTTTCGCATCCACTCTACTCCAACGTTTTTAATGCTGAAGTTGATAATTTTGAATATCCGAGCGTAGAAAAAAATTACAACTTTCAACATACGGGAAATAATATTTTAAGTTACAATAACGGAAGCGCTTTTTTAGCTGAAAAAAATAATACGTATATCTTTTCGGCGGCGATTAATAAGGAAAATTCAAATTTTAAAAATTCACCTTTAATTGCGCCAACATTTTATAATATGGCGAAACAGAGTTTGCAATTACCCAAACTTTATTTCTCGATGGAAAAAACAAACACGTTCGATGTTCCGGTGAATTTAGCGAACGACCGCGTTTTAAAAATTGAAAATGCTGAAGAAAGTTTTATTCCGCGGCAGCAAAAATTCACCAATAAAGTGCAAATTACAACAAATGAACTACCCGAAAAAGCAGGACAATTTTCTGTAATTAATGAAAATGACACGTTGCAAAAGTTGAGTTTTAATTTCAACCGAAATGAAAGCGATTTAAATTTTTCTCAGCTCGATTCGTTTAAAAATATTACGGTTTCAAATGATATTGCTTCCTATTTTTCTGAACAGAGAAGTAAGAATGAAATTGACCAACTTTGGAAATGGTTTGTTATTTTTGCATTATTATTTCTAGCTATAGAAATGTTGCTATTAAAATTTTTAAAATAAACCTCGCTGCATGAAAATTTGTATTAAATCTGCAACCCTTGTAATTCCGGGGCATTCGCTTCATCAAAAAAAGCGCGATGTTCTTATTGAAAACGGAAAAATTGCTGAAATTGCCACAAGCATAAAAACTTCAGCAGATCAAGAAATTAAGGAAAAAGATTTGCATCTTTCGTTGGGTTGGTTCGATAGCAGCGTGAGTTTTGGCGAACCGGGTTACGAAGAACGCGAAACCTTAGAAAACGGTTTACAAACCGCCGCAAAAAGTGGTTTTACCGAAATTGGCTTAAACCCGACTACATTTCCGGTGAGCGATAGTAATTCGGCGATTTCCTTTTTCCATCCGTATTCAGAAAAATTTGGTGTTAAAATTCATCCAATCGGTGCGCTAACCAAAAAAAGTGAAGGAAAAGATTTAGCCGAACTTTTTGATATGAAAAAAGCCGGCGCGATTAGTTTTGGGGATTATAAAAAACCAATTCAAAATCCGAATTTATTAAAAATTGCTTTGCAATATGCACAAGGTTTTGATGGCTTAATTCAATCGTTTCCGCAAGAAAATGCCATTGCAAGAACCGGTTTAGTAAATGAACACGACCAAAGCACAAAATTAGGATTAAACGGAATTCCAAATTTAGCTGAAGAATTACAAGTTGCCAGAGATTTATATTTATTGGAATATACTGGCGGGAAAATTCATATTCCAACTATTTCTACGGAAGGCTCGGTAAAATTAATTGCTGAAGCCAAAAAGAAAGGTTTAGATGTAAGTTGCAGCGTGAGTATTCATCATTTATTTTTTACCGATGAAGTGTTGAATGAATTTAATTCGCGCTACAAAGTTTTACCACCCTTACGAACAGAAAGCGATAGAAAAGCGCTACTGAAAGCGGTAAAAAACGGAACAATCGATTTTGTAACGAGCGATCATTTTCCAATAGATATTGAACAAAAAAAGGTAGAATTTGAAAATGCAGCTTTTGGAACCATCGGTCTAGAATCTGCTTTTGGAGCTTTAAACAAATTAGTAGGTTTAGAAAAAGCTATTGAATTATTAACTGGCGGAAGAAAACGTTTTCAACTAAAAGAACCTGAATTTAAAGATGGCGAACAAGCGAATATCACGCTCTTTAAGCCGAATGAAAAATTCAACTTTTCCGAAGCAAATATTTTCTCTTCTTCAAATAACAGCATTTTCTTAGAGCGAGAATTAAAAGGAAAAGTTTTCGGAAGTTTTGCTTACAATAAATTAACACTAGCCTAAAATGAACTATCCAGACGACGAGCATATTCGCCAAAAAGGAAAATCTACCGCAACGGTTGCTTACATAACTTTTGTGGGTGCAATTATTGCAATTTTCATGAATATGGAACCGAAAAATAAATTTTCAAGTTTTCATATAAAACAAGCTATAGGAATTCATTTAATGTCCTTTTTAATTGCGCCTATTGTAAGTGGATTTAATAGTTTACTGATTTCTATTCCGTTTTGGATTTTCTTTTTCGCCTTGTGGATTTATGGTTTTTTAGCAGCGTTGCAAGGAAAAATGAGTTTACTTCCAGTCGTTGGAAAATATTTTCAAAAATGGTTTAATAAATTAGCATAATGATTACAAAAGATCTTTCGTTAACACATATTGTAAGACCTTCAAATTTAATAGAAAAAGCACCCGTAATAATTTTATTGCACGGTTACGGAAGCGACGAACATGATTTATTCTCGTTTGCGGCCGAACTTCCTGAAAAATATTTAATCGTTTCGGCAAAAGCACCGATGAAAATGATGCCTTATGGAAATGCTTGGTACGAAATAAATTTTAACGCCGGTGGAGATAAATTTACTGACGATGAACAAGCAATTGAATCGCGTGATTTAATCGTGAAATTTATAGACGAAGTAGTCGAAAATTATTATGCTGATGAAAATGAAGTTACACTGCTAGGTTTTAGTCAAGGTGCTATTTTAAGTTACGCGGTAGCACTTTCTTTCCCCGAAAAAATTAAACGCGTAATTGCGTTAAGCGGTTATATTCACGAATCGATTTTTAAAGAAGATTACGAGAAAAATGATTTTAGTGATTTGAAAATTTACGCTTCGCACGGTTCTGTAGATCAAGTGATTCCTGTAGAATGGGCGCGAAAAAATAAACCATTTTTAGATAACTTAGGTATTGAAAATTCGTACAGTGAATTTCCGGTTGGTCACGGTGTAAATCCACAAAATTTTATGGAATTTAAAAATTGGCTAGAAAAGAATAGTTAGTTTTTAGGATAAATAAAAGCATCTACCGTTTCCAAGAAAATTTCATCATTATCATCTATAAAATAGCTAATAATCGCTTCACCCCAGTAAACGCTATCGGTAAATTCGGCTAAAACCCATTTATGATTTAAAATCTTAATGCGGTTTACCCTAAATTTTCCTTCCATTCCGCTATATGGAATAAGTTCGTTATCGGCATCGACTTTATTTCTACTAATAATTTCAGCCTCTACCCTACTTTTTATATCGGTAATATCGTAGTTTAAGTTTTCAAAATAGGTGCGCGCTTTATCATTGGTTTCTAATGAAAATCCATCGGTTTGTGCGGTATTTTCTGGTACTTCATTTTTTTGCAAAAGTGTAAGACTATCAACTTCTTTTTCTAAGGAAGTGATTTTTTCTTCTTGAACTTCAAATGTCTTTTTTACATTGGCATATTGAAAAACAATATATAAAGCCGCAAATAAAAAAAGGTACATAAAAATTTTACCCTTCATTATATTTCTATTTTTAAATTATCGTATGCTAAATGAACGCCTTTTGGCAATTTCGCTTCCACTTCATCGTGAAAACCTAATAAATGACTAATATGCGTAAGATAAGCTGTTTCTGGCTGAACTTTTGAAATAAACGCTAAGGCTTCTTCTAGATTAAAATGGGAATGATGTGGTTCAATTCTAAGCGCGTTAACCACTAAGGTTTTTACACCGGTCAGTTTTTCTATTTCTTCTTCAGCAATGGTTTTCGCGTCAGTTATATAAGCAAAATCATCAATTCTATACCCAAAAACCTGTAATGAATTATGCATTACATTTATCGGAATAATTTTTTTTTCATCAATTTCAAATGCTTCATTTTCAATTTCATTTACCGATAAATGCGGAGCGCCGGGATATTTATTTTCCACTTCAAAAACATATTCAAATCGTTTTTTTAGCGCCTTAATTACCCGTTCATGTGCGTAAATTGAAATATCGCCTTGCCGAAAGTAAAACGGACGCACATCATCTAACCCAATAATATGATCGTTATGTTCGTGCGTAAATAAAATACCGTCAATTTTATCGACATTATTTGTGAGCATCTGTTGTCTAAAGTCGGGACCACAATCGATCACCACCTTATGATCATCCCATTCTAATAGAACCGAGACGCGTAAACGTTTATCTTTAGGATTTTCACTTAAACAAACGGGATGCTTACTTCCTATAATCGGAATTCCTTGCGATGTACCTGTTCCTAAAAATGTAACTTTCACCTTTTAAATTTGTCACAAAAGTAATTATATTTTTTTGTATAGCTGCCTAAATCCTTACCTTTGATAAGAGACTAAATTAGATCAATAAATTTCGATAATGTTATGCCAATAACCATTATGGGTGATAAGGAATTTGAAAATGTTCCTTCCATTAAAAGTAAAGCCCTTCGCATTAATTTAAATGAAAATATTTACGGAACTTTTTCTGAAATTGGTGCCGGGCAAGAAACGGTAAGAAATTTTTTTAGAGCGGGTGGCGCATCAGGAACGATTGCTAAAACCATGAGTGCTTACGATAAAGATTTTAGTGATGCTATTTATGGAGTTGAAGCCGATAGACGTTATGTTACCGAAGCTCGTTTAAAAAAGATGCTTTCGCACGAGATGCGTTTAATTGAAGAACGAATCGATAGGAAAAAGCATCCGAATAAATTATTTTTCAGCTATGCGAACACCGTAGCGACTATAGATTTCACAAAAAAATATAAAGGCCACGGTTGGGTAGGAATTCGCTACCAAGTAAAACCAGGTCACGAGTATAACGATATAATTTTGCACGTTCGTTTTCACGAAAACGATGCACGATTACAGCAAAACACCTTGGGTATTTTGGGTGTTAATCTTATTTATGGCGCGTATTATAAATATGATAATCCAAAAAAATTACTTCGCTATTTATATGATCATATCGATAAAGATCAAATAGAGATTGATACCATAAACTTTTCAGGACCTCAATTTGAAGATATTGACAATCGTTTAATGAGTCTTCAATTAGTTAAAAACGGAATGACCGAAGCAGTAATGTTTGCGCCCGACGGAAATAACGTTTTACCTGCGAAAGTGCTTTATAAAAAAAATGTGCTCGCCTTACGCGGAAGTTTTAGACCGGTTACAAAGGTGAATATGGACATTTATAAGAATTCTTTAGAACTCTTTTTAAACGAAAATAGAGTTAGAAAAGATAATACCATTTGTATTTTCGAAATTACACTTTCCAATTTGCGTTCTGAAGGAGAAATAAATGAAAAAGACTTTATGGATCGTGCAAAATTATTATGTGCGCAAGGGCAAACAGTAATGATTTCCAACTTCCAAGAATATTACAAAGTTGTTGAATATTTCTCTAATTACACCAAAGAACGCATGGGATTAGCGATGGGGGTTAACAATCTCATCGATATTTTTGATGAAAAATATTATCGCCATTTAAGCGGTGGAATTCTGGAAGCTTTCGGGAAATTATTCTTTAAAGATTTAAAAGTTTACCTCTATCCTTTTAAAGATAAACGAACCGGAGAAATAACGAATAGCGATAATCTAAAAGTTCATCCTAGAATGAAAGAATTATATAAATTCTTTAAATACAACGGAAAAGTTGTGGATATTAAAAATTACGATGATTCTATTTTAAATGTTTTCTCTAGAGAAATTCTTCAAATGATTACCGATGGAAAACCCGGTTGGGAAGAAGCTTTACCAAAAGATACCGCTAAAATGATAAAAGAGCAAAATCTATTTGGTTATAAAGAACGGAAAGAGAAACAAGAAGCATAAATCAAAAAAAGCAGGAAGTTTTAATTCCTGCTTTTTTTATATAGTTTTATAAATATAAAGAGTAATTAAATACGTGTGATTTTTGCACCCAATGCTCTTAATCGACCATCGATATTTTCATAACCGCGGTCGATCTGTTCAATATTATGAATTGTAGAAGTTCCCTTTGCTGATAAAGCGGCAATTAACAAAGAAATTCCAGCTCTAATATCTGGACTTGTCATGGTTGTAGCTTTTAATTTAGATTGAAAATCATGACCAATTATAGTAGCACGATGCGGATCACAAAGAATAATTTTCGCGCCCATATCAATTAATTTATCGACAAAAAACAAGCGACTCTCAAACATTTTTTGATGAATTAGAACACTTCCTCTTGCTTGTGTTGCCACAACCAGCATTATACTCAACAAATCTGGCGTAAAACCTGGCCAAGGCGCATCGCTAATATTCATGATAGAACCATCAATAAAACTTTGTACTTCATAACCTTTTGTATGCGCCGGAATATGAATATCATCACCTTTTTGTTCTATAGTAATTCCTAATTTTCTAAAGGTAACCGGAATTAACCCTAAATTATCCCAACTCACATTTTTTATGGTAATTTCACTTTTCGTCATCGCCGCTAAACCAATCCACGAACCGATTTCGATCATATCCGGCAAAATGTTATGATGACATCCGTGAAATTCTTTAACACCTTCAATCGTTAATAAATTTGAACCAATTCCAGAAATTTTAGCGCCCATAGCAACCAACATCTTACAAAGTTGTTGAATGTAAGGTTCGCAAGCGGCGTTGTAAATTGTGGTAGTTCCTTTGGCTTGAACAGCCGCCATAATAATATTTGCCGTTCCGGTTACCGAAGCTTCTTCAAGCAACATATAAGTTCCTTTTAGACCTTTTGGCGCTTCTACACCGTAAAAACGTTCTTCTTTATTGTAACGAAATTTGGCTCCTAATTTTATAAATCCTTCAAAATGGGTATCTAACCTTCTTCTTCCTATTTTATCGCCTCCGGGACGTGGAATGTATCCTTTCCCAAATCTTCCTAACAAAGGACCAACAATCATTATGGATCCACGTAAACTGCTTCCTTCTTCTTTAAAAAGTTTACTTTCTAAATATTCAAGGTTTAAATCATCACCTTGAAAGGTATAACTTCCGTGACCTAATTTTTTAATTTTTACGCCTAAATTTTCTAAAATATCAATTAATTTATTGACATCTCGAATATTGGGAATATTGTCTATTCTAACTTCTTCTGAAGTTAATAAAACAGCGCATAAGACTTGTAATGCTTCATTTTTAGCGCCTTGCGGTTGTATCTCTCCCTTAAGTTTTTGTCCGCCTTCAATTTGAAAAGTAGCCATGGAATTCAGAAAATTTTAGTAACGTTTTCTACCGCGATTGCGATTTCCTTTTTTGTTCGATTTATGATTAGATTTAGTATGACGCTTGCTTGCCGTATTTTTTATTAAATCTGAAGCTTCGGTAAGATCTTCATCTTTTTTATTCAAATTAATTTTACCGCCACTTAACTCAAATAAATGATCGAAAATAACTTTATCATCTACAGAATCACGGTTCCAATTGAGGTAACACTTTTTCATATGGTTGGCAATGGTGAAAATTAGTGCTTCCTTTAAATCACCATCTTCCCACTTTGTCGCCACATCGATCATACGTTTTATATTATTTCCGTAGAAACGATATTTCGGGTGATTTTGCGGATATTCTAAACCAGCAGGTGGTTCTTGCAATTTTTCTTTGGAAGGTTTAGGGAATGGCGATTCCACATCTAATTTAAAATCGCTAATGATAAAAAGTTGATCCCATAATTTATGTTGAAAATCGGGAACATCACGCAAATGTGGATTTAAATTACCCATTACATCTATAATGGCTTGAGCAACTTCATTGCGTTCTTTATCATCTTCCAAACTTACGGCGTGTTCCACCATTTTTTGGATGTGTCTTCCGTATTCAGGAATAATTAATTTACTCCTTTCTGAATTGTATTCTAAATCGTATATCAAAATTGAAATTTAATAGGTAATTGTTAATTTGAAGTAATAGCATTCGCTAAGCGCAAAATACTAAAAATTTTCAAGTTGAGTTTAATTCTAATGGAAAATAACTTTTATTTAAAGTTATTTATTAAGATTACAACTTAACCTAATTCTATTTCTAGCTGTCTTCCTACTTTTGAAGCTTTTCGATCTTTATTCATTCCAATAATAAGTCCGGAAATTATAGGTAATCCAACCGTTAACGTTATACCTATAATTACTGCTGTTAAGAAGCCAAAAATTGATTCTAAACCAAAAACTGCTATTTTATTAAAAAATTTACCCCATAATAAACTTAATGGCAAACTAAAAATTGCCATAAAAAGGAAGAGAAACTTTTCTTTATAATGATTTCTAGGAACTAATTTGTGATTTTCTTCTAATAAAAGAAGAATTTCTTTTTGACAATTTCTTAATACTTTTAAATACTTTTTTTCTGGAATAGTAACTGCTTTTGAATTTAATTTCTCCAAATGCTTATTAATAGTTTCTTTCGTGTTTTCAGGTAAATCTTTTTTATTCAGTTCAATTAATAGCTGTTGAAACTGATAAAGAAACTCTTTAAGTTTTTTATTAGTAAAATGCTTACGATTACGTTGAATATTTTTAATTTCCATAGTTAAGCTAATCAACTATTTAAAGTTATAACGACATAACGCCTTCAATTTTCTTTCCGACTTCAATATATTTTTCAACAACAGCTTCCGGGCTATTCATTTTTACATTTACAGAAACACTGGTGTATTTTCCTTTAGAAGAAGTTTTTGTTTCAATTACTGCGCCCATATTATCGAAAAGTTGTTCAAGTTTGGCTATTTTTTTATTTTCCGATGGAATAATAAATTTATATAAATATTCGCTTGGCCAAGTTGAAGTATCTGCTAATTGTTCTTTTAATTTCTTATAAAATTCTTCAGGGTTCTTTTTTGCACTCATATATTTGCAATCTTTTTAAGGCAAATATACTGTTATTCAATCATTTTTTTAAATTGCCTTACCTTAGCGTCATAAAATAGCTGTGAAAACAAAGAAAGTATTAATTATAGGAGGTCCCGGAACGGGGAAAAGTTCGGTTTTACACGAATTGGAAAAACGACAATTTACATGTTTTCATGAAATTGCCCGTGAAGTGATTTTACAAGCGCAACGAGAAGGAATTGAACAATTATTTTTAAAAGATCCGTTATTATTCAGTAAAAAATTATTAGAAGGTCGCATTCAGCAATTTAAAGAAGCGAATGAATCTGAAGAAAATATTGTTTTTATCGATCGCGGAATTCCCGATGTAATTGCTTATTTAGATTATAAAAAAGACGATTATCCTGCTTATTTTCTGGAAGACTCACAAAATTATAAATATGACGAGGTTTTTATTTTCCCCTTATGGGAAGAAATTTACAAATCTGATAACGAACGATATGAAGATTTTGAAGAAGCAAAAACAATTCAGAAATTCCTTTTAAAAACCTATACCAATTTAGGCTATAAACCTATTGAAGTTCCTAAAAATACTATTGAAAACAGAACTGATTTCATCTTAAAAAAACTATCGCTTTAATGAAAAACCCCAAAGAAATATTACAACAGTATTGGGGATTTCAAGAATTTAAACCCGCGCAAGAGCAAGTAATCGAAAGTTTACTAGATAAAAAAGATGTTATTGCACTATTGCCAACCGGCGGCGGAAAATCGATCTGTTTTCAGCTACCCACACTTTTACAACCCGGAATTTGCATTGTAATTTCTCCCCTAATCGCATTAATGCAAGATCAAGTTGAAGCCTTAAACAAACGCGGAATTAAAGCGGTAATGCTTGGCGGAAAAATAAAAACACAAGAACTCGATCAGTTACTGGATAATTGCATTTACGGAAATTATAAATTCTTGTACCTCTCGCCAGAACGACTTCAGCAGGAAATTGTACAACAGCGAATTTTACAAATGAATGTAAATTATATCGCCGTAGATGAAGCGCATTGCATTTCTGAATGGGGTCACGATTTTAGACCTTCTTATCATCATATAAAAATTTTAAAAAACTTAGCCACTTCAGCGCAAATTATAGCTTTAACCGCAACCGCGACCAAAAAAGTTATAGCAGATATTCAAGAAAAATTAGCGCTTGAAAATCCGGAAATCATAAAATATAGCTTTCAGCGGAATAATATTCATTTTCTTAATTATAAAAAGGAAGATAAAGAATTTGCACTCATCGACTTTTTAAAACAAAATGAAGGATCAGGAATTTTGTACGTGAGAAGCCGAAGAGCCACATTAGAGCTAAAAGAGATTTTAAAACAAGAAAATATTTCTGCGGAAGCGTATCACGGCGGATTAACTGCTGAAGAAAAAAAGAAACATTTAGAAAGTTGGCTCGCCGGGAAATTTTCGATTATGGTCGCTACCACCGCTTTCGGAATGGGAATCGACAAACCCGATGTGCGTACAATTGTTCATTATCAAATTCCTGAAAGTTTAGAAAGTTATTTCCAGGAAGCCGGAAGAGCCGGAAGAGATGGAAAAGAATCGAAAGCGCTTTTAGTTTATAATGATGCCGATATTGCTAAACTGGAAAATCAATTTTTGCATATTTTACCAACACCCGAAAACGTAAAATATGTCTATAAAAAATTGAATAGTTATTTTGCGATCGCTTATGGTGAAGGACAAGAAAGTAGTTTTAATTTCAATTTTGCTGAATTTTGTGCTACTTATCAACTTTCTACCACGAAAACCTATCAAGTTTTGCAATTGTTAGATCGCGCTGGAATTTTAAATTTAACGCCAGAATTTCACAAACAACTTTCGCTTCGGTTTTTAATTTCAGATAAACATTTACGCTATTTTCTGAATGAGAATTCGTTTTACGATCCGTTAGTAAAAACACTTTTACGCATGTATGGCGGATTTTTTGATCATGAAATTTCGGTAAACTCACAATCCTTAAGTCAAAAAACAAATTTATCGGTCGATAAAATTACTTCGGTATTAAAAGAACTTCATGAAAAACAAGTTATTGAACTAACGATAAAAGATCAAGATACAACGCTTACGTTTTTAGTTCCTCGGGAAGATGATATCACCATTAATCCGTTAATTCCATATATAAAACAACAGTTTAAAAATAAAGAAGACAAGATTAAAGCAGTACTGAATTATCTGGAGAATAATGAAATTTGCAAAAACATTCAGCTACTTTCTTATTTTGGAGAAGAAATTCACGAACCTTGTGGAAAATGTTCGGTTTGCTTAAAAAACAAACAACCTACCTCCTATTCTAAAAAAGAATTAAACAACATTTATATTTCCATTAAAAAAGAATTGGAAAAAGAAACGCAAAGTTCTAAGAAATTAGTCGCCACTTTAGCTTATTCAGAAGAAATAATTTTATATGTTTTGCGCGTAATGCTGGAAAATAAAAAAATAGAATTAACCAAAAACAAAACTTACACCTTACGTTAATGAGAGATTTACGCATACTTTTTATGGGAACGCCAGAATTTGCCGTTCACATTTTAGCTGAAATTTTAAAAGAAAAATTCAACGTAGTTGGCGTAGTTACTGCGCCAGATAAACCGGCAGGAAGAGGAAGAAAAGTTCACCAGTCTGCTGTAAAAAAATATGCCCTTGAAAAAAATATAGAAGTTCTACAACCTACAAATTTAAAAGCTGAAGAATTTCAAGAAGATTTAAACCGACTAAACCCGAATATACAAGTGGTAGTCGCTTTTAGAATGCTACCAAAAAAAGTTTGGAATTTCCCAAAATATGGAACATTCAACCTTCACGCTTCTCTCTTACCACAATATCGAGGCGCAGCACCCATAAATTGGGCAATAATAAATGGTGAAAAAATTACCGGAGTTTCCACGTTCTTTATCGATGAAAAAATTGATACCGGAGAAATGATTTTTCAAGAACAAATTCCTATTGAAAAAGAAGATAATGCCGGAACTTTACATGATAAATTAATGAACCTTGGCGGAAAATTAGTTTGTAAAACCCTTAAACAAATTGCTGAAGATTCTATAACTACTATTCCGCAAGAAGATCATAAAGAATTAAAAACCGCTTATAAACTCAACAAAGAAAATACAAGAATAGATTGGCAAAAAAGCGGAGAAGAAATTTATAATCATATAAGAGGTTTGAGTCCATATCCTGTGGCGTGGACAATCTTAGAAAACGGAAATGATTCGTTAAACTGTAAAATTCATAAAGCACATTTTTCTGAAGAAAAGCATTCCTTGGCAAATGGCGAATTAACAGAAGAAGATAAAACACTAAAAGTAGCAGTACAAAACGGCTTTATTATTTTAGAAGAAATACAACTTCCGGGAAAACGAAAAATGGATGTAAAATCACTTTTAAACGGATTTCAACTTCAAGAAAATGCAAAAATGAGCTAAACCCTTATAAATGCTGAAATAGATTAAAAATAAAAAATACAAGTAATCTTTATTAACAATAAAGCAAAGTTATTAACAATTGAGTGTATTTACCGCGCCAAGCCTTGCACGATAAAGAAATCCGTATAAATTTGTAGAGCAATTCAATAAATGTTTAACCAACAATTAGTTTAAATCAAAAATTATGAACAAAACGAATTTAATCGATGCAATGGCAGAAGATGCCGGAATCTCTAAAGCAGCAGCAAAAAAAGCATTAGAATCTTTCTTAGAAAACATTGAAGGTTCTCTTAAAAAAGGAGACCGCGTTTCTTTAGTAGGATTTGGTTCTTGGTCAGTTTCTAAAAGAGCTGCCCGTGAAGGAAGAAACCCACAAACCGGAAAAACTATTAAGATTGCTGCGAAAAACGTTGTAAAGTTTAAAGCAGGATCTGACTTACAGAAAGCTGTAAACTAAGAATTATCGCTGAATAATTTTTAGCTTATTAGACAGATAAACGCCTTTCTATAGCAGAAAGGCGTTTTTTTATAGGTTTTTTAGGAAATTAATTGCATTTATTTAAAAAATATTTTAGATTTAATATAAAACATGAAATAATTTGATTTCACTTAAGCCACAAAAAGGATATTTATTGATCGCCGAACCTTCTATTGTTGGTGATCTTTCTTTTAACCGCTCGGTTGTATTGCTTGCCGATCATACGGCGGAAGGAACTATTGGTTTTATCATGAATAAAGTCTTAGATTTTACACTACTCGATATTGTGCCGGAACTTAAAAAAAATTTTACGTTATATAATGGCGGGCCTGTAGAACAAGATAACTTATATTTTATTCATAAAATACCGAATCTTATTCCCGATAGTATTGAAATTGCGAATGGAATTTATTGGGGCGGAAACTTTGAAGCCGTAAAAGCTTTAATTGAACGAAACGAAATTACCGAAAAACAAATAAGATTTTTCTTAGGTTATTCGGGTTGGGATGCGCAACAATTAGAAGAGGAACTTAATGCAAATTCCTGGATTGTGAGTGAAAATATAGACCAAAAAGAAATTATTGAACGCAATTACAGTACCTTTTGGAAAGATAAAATGGAAGAATTAGGCGGTGAATATTTATTATGGTCTAACGCGCCTGAAAACCCAAGTTATAATTAATCTAATCTTGCTTTAGTGTTTAATTTAGCAAGTAGATTTTTTGCCGTATGCGTAGTGTAACTTTTCTTCCTGTATTTTGTAATTGGTTTTATTCCAACAATAGTATTGGTGATAAATAACTCATCTGCTTTTTGTAATTCAAAGGGAGAGATTGGAGTTTCTTCAATCGTATACCCTTCGGTTTTTTCGATGATCTGAAGTAATTTTTTTCTAATGATTCCATTTAAACAGCCTTCGGTTAACGGTGGTGTTTTTATAACTTTATCTTTTACTAGAAATAAGTTTCCGTTTAGGGCTTCAACTACAGATTTTTTTTCATTCAGCAACAAACAATTTTGATAATCGTTTTCTTCAGCATAAATACTTCCGAGAATATTTACGATTTTATTAGTAGATTTTAGAGTAGATAACAATCCGCTAGTGATGTAATGATCTTTAAAAAGTTCTACCGTATTTTCTTCTTCAGATAAAGTGTAAAAAGGATTTTCTAATGTAGAGGTTCTAATAATATATTCGATTTCTCTTGAAGTTGGCAAATAAAGTCCGCCTTCTTTTCGATGAATATTTATTTTAACGCGAACCGATTGATCTGCTAACTTATTTTCTTCAATTAGCTGAAGAATTTCGTTTTCTAAAAACTCCGGACTAAAACTCATAGGAATTTCCATCCGAAGAATTCGCATAGAAGCCATTAATCGGAAGTAATGATCTTCCCAAAACATTATTTTACCGTTAATTACGCGAATGGTTTCAAAAAGTCCGTCGCTATAATTATAGGCGCGATTGTTTGGTGTAAGAAAAGTTTCTTTTTCAGCTAAAATTGTTCCGTTAAAATTAATCATAAAAAACCCCGATTATATGGTTATAAAATCGGGGCAAATATACTTATTCTATGTGGTTTCTTAAGCGGAACCTAAGACATGTTTTAAATCTGAAACCATATTTTCCCAAAGCATTTTTCCTTCGCGAACATCATCTTCATCGTCTGCAAAATCGGTTATCATTAAAGAAACATCTTTGGTAATTTCGTCTACTTGAATACGAATTTCAAAAAAATAGGGCTCGTCTTCGTCATCAACCCAGCGTAATTTTATGCGTTCACCACTTTTTTTGCTTACTAATTTGGCTTGCTCTTCGCTTCCTTCCCAAATAAAGGTGAATAATTCTCCACGCGAATTTACATTGTCTGCAAACCACTCACTTAAACCTGAAGGTGTTGAAATATATTGATATAATAATGATGGAGAGGCTTGAATTGGAAACTCCATTTCGTATTTAATTTTGGTACTCATATATACTACTATTTGTTAAAGGCAATATATAGATTCTTTACTAAGATAGAAAGAAAAATATCTTATTTTATTTCTTTAAACTTATTTGCGCAAATGTAAAATAATTCTATATTTGCACCCGCAATTGGCGAGGTAGCTCAGTTGGTTAGAGCGTCGGATTCATAACCCGGAGGTCCCGAGTTCAAATCTCGGTCTCGCTACTCATATAAGCGAAACCCTAGTATTTACTAAGGGTTTCGCTGTTTTTAGCCTAAAGGCTGGTTCAAAATTGGTTCAAACTATTTTTAGCTTCATTTCAAGAGCTAAAAAAAAATGAACACTTCAGAAAAATCTACTTCCAAGAAAATTTTATTTAGAAAGCATTTGTTAGTTAATTTTAGGATGATTAAGAGTATCATTTTTTACTAACAAATCGTGCCAAGGAATTTCGCATGTGATTTCTACTTAGCCGATTTATAAGAAAACATTCTTGATTTTTTGTCACAGATGGTAGCTGGGACAATTGCGTCTGAATCTTCTTGGTTTATTACTTCTAATTTTTTTTAATAATTTTCACACAAATTCAAAAAGATTTCAACCAAAACTTCATTGTTATGAAGAAATCTCAAAAACCTATTCGGATAAACAAAACCGATACATTCAAATTCCGTTTTTAATGGCGCTCATTTATCTATTAAACTACCACCTTCCGATATACCGTTCAACTAGCATTAGATGAAAAGACTCGCGGAAGGCTACATATTTCCAATATTACACGATTCCAAAGAATTTTAAAGCACTTGAGTAACTCTTTTAATAAAGATTTTGAACTGGTCAAATACGAATATTTAGAAAATTTCGCTACTACGATTTAGGAAAAAGAAAGGCAAATCCGGAAAAAGAAAAGATGATTGGCTATCAATATTATTTGATCATTTCCGAAGGAGTAAGTTTCTTTCTCGGAGAAAGTGAGAATGCGCATACGAACTGAGCATTTTTTGTAGGAGAAATTGTTACTGAGATTAGTAATTTATTCCCTCGTAAACCTACACGTTTTACTATTGAAGCGATTGATAAAACCCGGTTGTAATCGAGCGAGCTGAAATGGAAGCGCTGTACACGCGTTTTCCTATCTGGTAGAAGTTTGGACGTAAAATGTGGGAAGATATTTGTATTCAGCAAATTAAATAAAACGTAAATTATCAGACTTTTACTGCGAAAGGGTTTAATTAAAACTAATGGAAAACAGGAAGTTTATTCAAAAAATGCTGTAAAACACTTACCAGTATTTTGAGGGTTACCCCTAATGCGGTAAGCAGAATTGGAAGAAATATCAAATAAGGGAAATACCCTTCGCTATTATTTTAGGTATTTTAACAATAAACTATATAAGTCTCTGTTCCTATAGGGTTTAGATAGCAAATCGTTAATCTCGTAGCCTTTTATTCTATCTCTTAGCTCTTGCACCTCTGTCGCAGACAAAATGATAATCTTGATTTCTTTATTAAACTCCCTAATCATCGAAGTTGCTTCCAGACCATTAATTTTAGGCATATTAAGATCCATAAATACAAGATCAAAAGATTCGGTTTTTAGCATTTCTATACCTTCATCGGCATTATCTGCTCCTTTCACTTCAATACCATATCTTTGAATATATTTTTGGTTACCATCTGATTGATATCGTTATCATCAATAATCAGTATTTTTTTTCCTATAAACTTGGTCTCTACTTCATTTTTAGAAATGTTGGTTAAAGGTTCTTCCGATTGGCTATCAATCCCCAGATCCAGTTCAAAGAAAAAAGTAGATCCTTTACCTATTTTACTTACTACATGAATTTCAGAATTCATTTCTTTGAGTAACTTGGTAACGATGTTTAATCCAAGCCCGGTACCTGCAAATTTGCTTTCTTTGGTGAGGTTGCCAAATTCTTTAAATATTTCTTTTTGTTCCTCTTCAGAGATGCCAATACCATTATCTTTCACCTGAAATTTAAGCGTTACCTTTTTTTCAAACATTTGAATAAGGTTCACGATTATTTTTATTTCGCCATTATTGGTAAATTTTAAGGCATTCCCGGTAAGATTAATTAATATTTGAGATAATTTTATCTTATCCCCTAATAAGATCTTAGGTATTTTTTTTTCAATCTTAATCTTTAATTGGTTATTGTTTTTTTGCCTTATGAATTTCAATGACAGATTTATATCCTCTACAAGTTCCTTTAAGTTCAATGGTTTATTCTCAAATTTTGTGGAACTTCCAGATTCGATTTTATTCAACGTAAGTACATCGTTTATCAGATTGAGCAGGTAATTGGCTGAGAATTTTAAGGACTGCAGTTCTTTTTTGTGGGAAGATAGCTCCGGAGCTAAAAATAAATCATTGGATAAGCCAATAATCCCGTATAAAGGTGTTCTAAGTTCGTGACTAATGGTGGAAAGAAATTTGGTTTTCACTCTTGCCATTTCTTCAGATTTTTCTTTGGCTTCAAGATACTCCTCATTTTTCTTTTGGAGTTTTATCATTAGAGTGGTTCTTTTTCTTCTTTCCAAAACAAAAAACAGCAATGCTGACAGTAACAATATGAGTAAGACTACGGAGGCAATTAGTAAAATCCTGTTCTTTTCTGCTTTTGCTGAAATAATTTTATTTTGCAGTTCTTTTTTTTCAATCTCCTGTTCAATATTTTCAATTTCGATGCGGTCCTGTAAAGTTCTATTAGATTCTTCCAATACACTTTTCAGCTTATTTTCAAATAAGGTATCAAGTACTTTAAAACTTTCGTAGGCTTCCTTATACTCCCCCAATTCGGCCTGACTCCGCAGGTATCCAGAATAGGCATATAACAATTCTTCAGAACCTTCATTGCCCTTCAATTCTTCTATAACAAGTTTATAATTTTTCTTTGCTTCTTTAAAATCTCCAGTTTGGTAGGCATATTCTGCATCCATATTATAGAAATCTACAGCAAACCATTCAGTATTAGCTGGGTAACGATTATTATAAACTTTGGCTGAATCTATATATATTTTGGCAAAATCTGCCTCTTTTAATTCACGCAAATAAGCTTCTGCAACATTAAGGCTGGCTGTTATTAAGCGATAGCCATCTTCGGTTAGTTTAGCTAAGGCGATTACTTCTTTGTTTAATTCTATAAAGTCTTCATATCTTTTTTCTTTTATATAAATATTGGCAAGATCAATTTTTGCAGCATTCATCATTAAGGTATCATTCATTGCTTCGGCCATCTTTATATTTTTATCTATATAATTATGGGCCTCTTCTATATTTTCTAATCTTAAGTAATCGTTGGCTATGTGACTTCTGGAAATCGCTAATAATAAAGAATCACCAATCTTTCTGGCTAATTCCAAATTCCTATAATTGTAAAGGATCGAGTTAGGAAAGTTACCTTTCTCTATTTCTGCAAGTGATTTTTTCTGATTGCTTTTTATATAAGCGGTTATTTCCTGTTTTGTAGAATCGGGAGAAATGGTAAATGGCTCCTCCATTTTTTGAGCATACAAGTAAACTGTAGACAGTAAAAATATAAGCATTGTAGGTAGATACTTCATTCGGGCTTAAGAATTTATGCTCAATATATTAAAGTAAGATTTTTAAAAATAAACGATAAAAAAATAGAAGTGATTAGAACTATTCATTTAATTTATCAAAAGAACTCGGGCAGAAAGAAAAAATCACAAATTGAATTATTTTCCTAAATATACTTAAATGAATAATATTTTTTCTGTTAAAATTAATTAAATTTTAAGTTTTGATTTTAATTTTCATATAAAATAGACTTTAATTGATCGTTATCAGGAAGTATTTATCCGATTAAATACATTTTATTGTAAGTAATGAAATAAACCTATAATAAAGAATTAATTAAATAAATGTAAATACCTTTCTCTATTGTTACATCAGCTAGCTAAAAAAATAAATACTTTAGCTAATAATTTACACCCTAAAATACTGTTTGTACCAACTGATTATAATTCTGATTATAATTTTAATAATAGTATCAGGAAACTATTCTTTTGGCACCGAACAATTCATATATGAGTTGGGCTAATGGATCAGGGAATGAGTCAAGTTATAAATTTTTGACGAAGATACTTCTTGGGTAAATGGACGTACTTACAAACTTTCTCACCCAAACAATAATTCTTGTTTTCAATCCCCTTCTATTAATTATATTCAATTCAATCCTTTACTTTGCGGAACTTCTAATGGAAAACCCGGTAGCGCAAAATGGACTAATAATGATCAGTGCCGTAGTAAAATTTACATACAGTAAATGAATGAACTTACTTTTATTAAAACCCAAAAAACTGCTCTTTAAACAGAGCAGTTTTTTTTGCGCTCTCTTTAAATTGAATAATACCCATTCAAAAGCGGTTAAAATTTTAATTATTAGGGAATAATTTATTAGAAACCGATATATTTGCGTCCATTTTATTTTTTTCTAAAACAATACAACCTATGAAAAAAAGCTTACTGACAGTAGTTTTATGTTTAGTTCTAGTATCTTGCGGAACAATTGGAAAAGTAACTGAAAGACAAGAAAACGGGAAGTTTAAAGCTACGAAAAAAGCGGAAACTGTAAAAAGTGAACATTTTGATTTAGATTCTAAAAAAACACTCTTAATTGTTCCTAATGGTGAATACATGTTGGGAATGGCAAAAAATTTAAATTATTTTGAAAGAGTTATTACTTTTGAAGATTTTGAATTAGAAATAATTAGAGCCGAAAAGCAAGAAGAAGTAGGTTCTTTGTCAGGTAGAATAGGTTTAAGTAACGCTTATAATAAATACAAACCTTTCCTATACATTCATCTCGACAATAATGAGGAAAATGCAAATTATTTGCAATTAAAACTAGTAAACCCAAAAAATGCTGAAGAATTATTTGTAACTGAAATTTATATGGATAGGGTTTGGGTTGGAGTTCATGATAATAATACATTTAACCCATTATTTAATGGACTAATTGATTATATTGAAGCTAACTCTAAAACATTCAATAAATAAATACCAGATCAATCCCCTATTTTAAAAGATAAACCGTTACAGAACCGTAACGGTTTATTTGTTTTTATATATGCTACTTTTGAGTATCAAATTTGCTTACTTTTTAACAATTAACACTTCGTTTTAAATAAGAAATCATCAATAAATCATGCTTTTTATCTAACTTTTTTACTAACATTTAAGGGTTATTAATAGATTTAGTAGATTACTTATAATTTATAAATAGGAAATCTAAAAATGAAATAATGATAGATGTAAGTTTAGAAGAAAACTTGGAAACAAATTTAGGTAAACTTCAAGTTTTATATGAAGAAATGGATATTATACTACAAAAAATAAAAGACGGTTTAAATGAGAAGTTTGAAAAAAGTAGAAAGAACAAAAAATAATTCTGTAAACCGATTAATCTCTTAGAAGACCATTTACAACTAGAAATTAATTTGAATTGTAAAACATTTCTTTTTGTGGTTAGACAATTCATATCAAAATATTTCCGTGCTCTTTATCAAAGTAAATTAATTTTACTCCCTGCTCTATCTACTTGGTTAGTTTCCTTTGAAAATAAATACTATTATTTTAATAATATTTATATTTAAAAAATAATATAATCAAGTATATAGAGGTAATTGGATTTATTCTCTTATTAACAAATATTAAAACAAATGAAGCAATTTTACATCTTAATAATACTTTTATTTTGGAATTTTTTTAATGGAAATGCACAAACGGTAGATGTTGCTACCGGATTATCAAATCCCAGGGGAATGGTAATTATTGAGAATGAACTATATTTTTGTGAGCTATTTAGAGTTTCTAAAATTGACATTACCGTATCTACACCCACTCCTACGCTTGTTGTTGAAAATTTACTTTTACCTGAATCAATAGCGCAAAATGGTAATGAGCTTTATAATGCTGAATACGATGGGAATAAGATTTCCAAAATTGATTTAACGGAAACTATGCCGACAGCCACAAATGTTTTGACAGGCTTGAATGGTCCTACCGGAATATTATTTAATGAAGATAATCTCTATTTTGCCCAAGCACTTGCAGGTAAAATTTCTAAAATTGATATTACAGAAAATACACCAACTGTTACAGATGTAGTAAAAGGTTTAAGTGGACCTACAGGAATAGTACTCATAGGAAATGACCTCTATATTAGTGAGGTTTATGACGGTAAAATTTCTAAGATTGACATTACGGAAACTACACCAACAGCTACAGATGTAGTGACCGATTTAGTTGCACCACGTGGAATTGCGTTTAGCGGAAATGAGTTATATATTGCTGAATTTGGTGCAGATAAAATTTCTAAGATTGACATTACTGCACCTGTACCAACTCCAAAGGATGTTATAATTGGGGTAGATGGTCCTCAAGGATTAAAAATCAAGGAAAACGATTTATATATTAGCAATTCGGGAACAAATAAAATTGTTAAATTAGATTTAACCACACTTTCTACAGAAAAACCACAATTAGTAAATTCAATAAATTTATACCCAAACCCTTCCAGCAACTTTATTCAAGTTAAAGGACTATATCAAACAGAAAATTACACAATTTATAATGTAATAGGAGAGAAAGTAATGAGCGGCAATATCTCTAACAATGAAAAGCTAATAATTAATAAACTAGAGAATGGTTTATATTTATTTAAGCTTGATAACGGCAATACAATTAAGTTCATAAAACAATAAACACCTTCGCTGAAAAAGTTAGAAGACAAAAGCCTAATTTTTTTTCTACAATTTTTAATATAAATTTTTCATCAAGTAGTATATGGTTAGCATCGGAAAAATACGATACATACCAAATTTCTTATCTTTTAAATTGGTTTTGAATCATAATTGAATAAGAATCGGTAAATGTGAACAAACTGTAACGATTTGTTTATCGTTTTTACTTTATGAGCTCACAATCCATAGAATTTTGATTTAAAGAAGCTTTACTAATTCATCTGAAATAAAAGGTTTTTTTTATTTTTTACCTGAATTTTATATATTTAAAATTCAACTTGTTATATGATGATTTATTTAATTTGGTCACTATTTAATCTTTTGCTTTTTGGCTATTTTATATATTTATTTTTTGGATTTATTGCTAAAGGAAGAAAAGTATTTCATAAAAAATTTAAAGCTTTTGGTGTACTAATATTAAGTGTTGGAATTTTACAGATAATTACATCAGTACAGGAAAAAGAAAACAATCCTCCGCTTATTTCTCAAGAGATAGATAATACTAAGTACGGCAGCTCTATTCAACAAGTAAATTTAGAGAATAATTTGAATTTTAAAATTGGCGCTTATTTAAATTTCAAAAATGATTCGTTAATTTCAGCTTCTTCAACTTTAACAGGTTTTGTCACCGGCTATTCTTGGAAAATAAAAAATTTAGATGTCAATCGAGAAGACTATACACTAAAAGGAATCCTCAGTTGGGAAATTTTAGGCTATGATGTTTACCAACAATCTAAGACATTTCATGGGCGTATTTTAAATTAAATGAGCTTTTTAATAAACGCCAATTTTAATATCTACATTCTAAAACTTTATTGAAATCTTAATTTTTATCTACAAAAAAATCTTTATTCTTTTTATGATAACTCTTGTGAAGTTGTTTAGTGAAATCATCTAGTTCTGAAGAAACCGTTTGAATTAATTCGGCATATAGTTTTAGATTTTCTTCATTTAAATTCTCTTCGCGTTCAATTAATTTTGCCAGTCCTAGAAGACTTGTAACTGGTCTTCTTAACACATGAGAAATGTCGAACGAAATTTGTTGTAATGTATTTTCATACTCAATATGAGTATGAATGTCTTGCACGTGACCGTACCAAATTACTTCTCCATTCTCTTCTCTCTCAGGTTGTGCTTTTAGAAGATGCCATCTATAGTTCCCATTAAGCTTTACACGATATTCATGTTCAAGCACATTTAAATTAATAAAAGAATCTTTTAATACTTCTTGAAATTCTGCTAAATCTCCTTTATGAACAAGCTCATATAAATCTCTTCTACTCTTTCTAATCATTTCTTGTGTTAAGGAGGGATACAATTTTGAAATGCCTTTACTAATAAACTGAAAATCTAGTTCATATTCACTATTCATTTTAAATTGAAAAATGGCCCCAGGAATATTATCGGTAAGTTTTTTTAATTCATCTAGATTTTTATCTATTTCACTTTTCTGTTCTAGCAGCAATTTTCTTGTATTTAAATAATCCATTGCCTTTTTTGCTAAGAGCTGTAAAGCGTTAAGCTGATTTTGATTTATTTTTCGGGGTTTTTTATCGATTACGCATAAAGTTCCTAGTACATTTCCATTGGGAGTTTCAAGTGGTGCTCCTGCATAAAATCTAAAATTGGGATTTTGTCTTACCAATACGTGATCTATAAATCGCTCGTCTTTCTTTAGATCTTCAACTACAAACACATTTTTGGGATCATCTATCGCATGTGTACAAATTGAATTTTCTCTTGTAGTTTCTGCAAAATCTACTCCCATTTTAGATTTAAAAAATTGCCTCTTATCATCTAAAACAGTAACTAAAGAAATAGGAACTTCAAAAATTAATGAAGCAATTTCAGCAAGTTCATCAAGCTCTTTTTCAGGAGGAGTGTCGAAAATTTTATATTCATACAGCTCTCTTATTCTTTCACTATCTCTATGCATAATGTAATAATTAATATGGTAAAATGATAGGAGGAATTTCTAAATACAATATAATTTAAAAAATTGAATTGCTAATGAATTATACTGAAATTTTAAAATTGAATATTTTTTTATTTTTTAACGGTTTGTTGTAAATTGATCGACATAATTTTCCTTCTATCAAAAATTTAATATATGAAAAAAATTAAAATCTTATGCTTAGCTTTCTTAGTTGCTTTTATTTCCTGTACAGAAAGTGACGATACGAGTGATCCTGTATCAAACTCTATTACTGTAAATGTTTCAGATTTCAGTACAACCATAAATGAAAATCCCGCTCCTAATACTACATTGGGAACTTTAACGGCAACTACAAATCAAGGAAGCTTAACTTTTACCGTTACCAGCCAAACTCCTGCAAATGCTATTGAAATAAATTCATCTACCGGAGAAATAACTGTGTTAGACGAAACGCTTTTTGATTTTGAAACCAATCCTGTAATATCAGGAATTATAAAAGTAGAAAATAGCGGAGTTTCAGATAATGCTAATTTTACAATTACGTTAAATGATGTAAACGAAAATACGACAACAAGTTTAAAATCTGTCACTATTAAACGGTTTGATAATAATGATAATGAAATACATTCGGTTAAATATACATTTCAAAATGATTTACTCATAGAAGTAAAAATTTCTTCTAATGGGAGTGTTGATAGTGCTCTGGCGGAAACTTACAGTAATGGTTTAGTTAAAAAAATGAAAACTTATTTATTAGCTGAAACAGAATATTTTTATGATAATGATAACCGCTTAATTAAAGCAATTTTGACAGGCCAAGATGGACCAATAGTACACGAATTTAATTATAATGGAGATGAAATTGAGTTTATTGGAAGATTATTTGGAGGAGGTAACCCAAGCGTTCATTATTTAAAATTAAATTCAGATAATTTAATTTATAAAGAATTGGTTCCAGGAAGTAATGACCAGACCTTCGTTTCTACCATTAACTATCAAAATGGAAATCCATTAACTGTTGATATGGCTAGTGGAACGTTAGACGAATATCAATATAGTTCACAACAAGGTTCCGATGCCTACAACTTTTACCAATATATTTTTGGTGAACACTGGAAAAACAATTTATTACTGGAAAGTGATGAATTTTCTAATTTAAACTATAGAGATAATGTAGTAAATTATATTTCTGATAATTATATCACTCAATTTAAAAGAACGTATTCAGATGGAAGCTTTTTCGGCTATAACATCACTTACGATTTTGATGCTAATTCGATGTTAACTAAAGAAACCCGAGACTATTTTGGAGATCCAGAATACAATTACAATCCCAAAAAAGTAGAAGTTTTATACGAATATCATTAAACTTTAAAAAATAAATATTTCACAAAAAAAAAGCACCTTAAAAAAAGGTGCTTTTTTTCAATCAATCATTCAATCAGTATAAAAAGTAATTAATTTCATTTGGCGAGAGGAGTTAGATAAAACTTCTTCAAAAGTATCTAGTAAATCGGGCGTCTCCACTACCGAACTCCTCTCATATAAAATAAGGTGAAAACTTTATGTAATTTATTTATTCTTAAAAATAAGAATTAACCATTTTTAAATTAAATTGAAGGAAGTAATTGGCTAAAAATTAACGGCAACACATAAAATTATTATAATGTATTTCTCAATTTTTCACTAAAATTAAAATTAATTCAAGAAGAAAAAAACAAAAAATTTAGCGAATTAAATAGCTATATTCCAGATAATTAATTAAATTTATATAAGTTCAAAATTTAATTATCATGAAAAATATTTATTTTCTTGTCGTTTTATTGTTCGTATTTTCATGTAATTCTGATGATGATGATGCGAAATTAGAAACCGATCCTGAAACTAATAAAATTGCACTATTAAAAGTAGATTTTTTAACAAATCAATTTGAAGGAGGAAAAGAGCTTGAATTCTCTGAAGCCGCAGATTTCACAATCTCATCTACCTATGAATCGCCTGGAGATTTTGGAAGCGTGCAATTATATTATGATGAATTAAACGAAAAAATTTTTGATGGAACAATTATTTGGATGGGAAAAGGTGAAATGAGTTTTCCTGAACAACTAAATTCTCCAAACACATTTGCTACTTTAACAACTCCAATTCAGCAACCTGATAATTCTTCCATCGAACTCGTGCAATATCATGAATTTTCATATTACCCCGAAAACATAGATTACACTAGTATTTGGAATGCAATCGATAATTTACAAATCGTAAAAAACTATAGAACTTCAAATCCAAATGCAAAAATTAATTTATTTCTCTACACGCCAAGCGTTGGTATGGGAGATCCGGCAGATTGGGATTGGTATATTTATTTAAAAAATTAGTAGTAACTATTCTATTATAGTATTGGGATACTTTGGAAATTTATCTTCAAAATTTGCTTTAATATCTGCTTGTTTTCCACTTTTATAAGAGGAAAACACCCGAGCAAAATCTTTTAATAAACGAATTTCTCTATTAAAGGAAACTTGATTTTTTTCAATTTCATTCTGTAGAGCAATTATTTTTCGCACACGAATTTTTTCAAAATCTTTTTTCCCAACATTTTCCCGTAAACGGATTAAACCCTCTATATCAAAAAATCTTCCACTTAAAAAAGATTGTCTAAAAATAATATCGGCTAATTTCTTATCGGTAACGTAAAAACCAATATTCATATTTTGAAAGCTACTTCCCGTTAAGAGCTTAAAAAGGGTTTTAAAAAACACACTATAATTTATACGAGGAGTTTTTGGTATACCTAAAATTACTTTATTTTTATAATAATCTAAATCGCTCGAAATTGTTTTTAATTCTTTATGCTGCGGAATAAACCAGGGTTGTAAATAGCCGATAAATCCTAAATTTAAACGAGATAAATATAGAACCGATAAACGTATAGCTTCAGACTTTTCAATCTTTTTCTTGAAATTATAAATAATTATATATTCCTCTCTTCCTTTTCTAATTTCCTTTAGCAATTCTAAGGTTTTATCTGTGCTTCCATTATTAGCAAAACAAAAATAATAACCGGTCGACTTTTTTATAAAATTCAGAAAAACTTCACTTTGTAATAAAGCTTCATCATTATGAAATGGAATTACCAACCCGATATAATTTTTTTCAATTGTCGCTGAATTATCTTGCGCAATCGGTTTATAATTTTCACCTAATATTTTTTGAACGCGCGCTAAAATCTCTTTTAACCCTATCGGTTTTTTTAAATAGTCATTTACGCCCAACTCAAAAGCTTTCATAATCGACTCTTCTTGGTAATTGCCTGATAAAACCATTACGGGAATGTTAGATTTTTTTTCTAAACGCACATATCTAATTATATCTAAACCCGAAACTAAAGGCATATTATAGTCTACAATAAGCAATTCCGGTTCAAACTCATCAATAACTTCTCGCGCTTTAGAAGAATTTGTAAGACCTTTAAAATTATAACCTTCGTTTCCTAAGCTTTTCCCAAGCGGATAAAGCGTTAGTTTCTCGTCATCGATTGCCAGAATTCTTTTCATCCTAATTATTTTTCTTTACTTTCTGATAGCCTACAATTAAACCTGTTGCTCCCAATACACCACTCATAAAAAAACTCCAATCGCAACAAGAATCAATAATAATTCCCAAAAAATATCCAACTACAAAATAATTTATTATCAAACACGCATTTTCTTCGTCCAAAGATTTTAATTTTTAAAATTATTCCGGGGGAAATATTTAAGGCAAAATTAAAATATTAAATTTAATTTAACCTATTTTTATGATTTTAATCGAATTTAATTTAAAATATAATAAATTACAAATTGGTATTATCGACAAATTGCGGATTAATTCGCTAAATAGATACTAAAAATTTTAAGTAAAGTAAAATGGAATTATAGAGGAACCATTCAAAAAAACTTTGTAACATCATTTTTAAAATGCCAAGCAACAAAAATCGGTATAAATCGGAAGCTCAATTAGGTGAAACTAGAAAATCATAGTATTTAATTGAAATTTTTAAATAAAAAAACCTGCCAATTGGCAGGTTTTCTTCTTTATTGCATTCTAATTTTTTATTTCACTTTTCCAATTAAATCAGCAACAGAAACTGAAAATTGCTCTCCGCTTTTCATATTTTTTAGGGTAAACAATTCACTTTCTATTTCTTTACTTCCGGCAAGCACCACAAATGGAATATCACGTTTATTTGCATGATTCATTTGCTTTTTCATTTTTGCTTCATCAGGGTAAAGTTCTGCATTAACCTCCGCAGCACGCAATTTTTTAATCGCTTTCATCGCATACAAAGCTTCTTTCTCACCAAAATTTATAAAAAGGACTGTTGTATTTTGTTGCGCTTCATTAGGAAATAAATCCAGTTCTTCTAACACCAAATAAATTCTGTCGAGGCCAAAAGAAATACCAATTCCGCTCATATTTTTTAAGCCGAAAATTCCGGTTAGATCGTCATAACGACCACCACCACCAATCGAACCCATTTTCACCTTTTCCGGTGCAGCAACTTCAAAAATAGCACCGGTGTAATAATTAAGTCCCCGTGCTAGGGTTACATCTAAATCTAAGCTTGCGGTTTGTAACGGCATTTCTTCAATGGCTCGCTGAATAAATTCTAATTCTTCAATTCCTTTTTTACCTTCTTCAGAATCAGCTAAAATATTTTTTAAGCCCGAAATTTTTTCAGCAAAAGTTCCTTGTAAAGAAAAAATCGGATCAATTTTTTGAAGTGCTTCCGTAGAAATTCCTTTTTCCAGCATTTCTTTTTTAACGCTTTCCTCCCCTATTTTATCAAGCTTATCGAGCGCTACCGTAAAATCGATTAGTTTATCGCTTTCGCCAATTACTTCAGCAAAACCAGATAAAATTTTACGGTTATTAATTTTTATGGTCACATCTTTTAAGCCTAAATCTGAAAAAATGGCATCATATAATTGTACAAATTCTACTTCTTGCCACAAACTTTTACTTCCTACAACATCGGCATCGCATTGATAGAATTCGCGAAAACGTCCTTTTTGTGGTCGATCTGCTCGCCAAACTGGCTGAATTTGATAGCGTTTAAATGGAAATTCAATTTCATTTTGATGCTGAACAACATAACGCGCAAAAGGAACGGTTAAATCGTAACGAAGCGCTTTTTCTGATATCTTAGGCGTGATTTTTAAACTATCTTTTTCAGAATATAAATCGTCTTTTACTTTCTTTAAAAAATCGCCACTATTCAGAATTTTAAAAATTAATCGGTCGCCTTCTTCGCCATATTTTCCCATTAAAGTTTCAGAATTCTCAAAACTTGGAGTTTCAATAGGCTGAAAACCAAAATATTGAAAATGACTTTTTATGGTTTCAATAATATAATTTCGTTTGCTAACTTCTGAAGGTGAAAAATCTCTCGTTCCTTTAGGTATTGTTGGTTTTTGTGCCATAACTTTGTTTGTGAACGCAAAGATAATTAAACAAAATACATTTTTTAAGTAACTTTCCCGTTAGAAAATCGTCTTATGGGTAAACCCGAAAAAAATTTATGTTCTCACTGGTAAAAGAAAATATAAGAATTGCACTTAACAGTATTAAAAGTCAGCTTCTTAGAACTATTTTAACCGTTTTAATTATCGCAATCGGGATTTCTGCACTTGTGGGAATTTTAAGCGCGGTAAATGCTTTAGAAAACACCATTTCGAATAATTTTGCGTCAATGGGCGCGAATACGTTCAATATTCAACGTTATGATTTTACTATCCAAACGCGCGGTCAAGGTGAAGAACGAAAAATAAACCCGATCATTGGGTATAGAGACGCGAGAGCTTTTAAGCAACGCTATAATTTTCCGCAGACGCAAACCTCAATTTCTTTTACCGGAACGCGTGCTGCTGAAATTAAATATAACGATGAAAAAACAGATCCTGAAGCAAATGTTTTAGGTGTAAACGAACATTTTTTAATCAATTCTGGACTTGAAGTTGAAGAAGGAAGAAATTTTTCGGTGTTCGATATCGATAACAATTCCAATGTTTGCATAATTGGCGGGGATATACAAAAAGCGCTGTTTAAAGGTTTCAACCCAATTAATAAAAGTATTAGTATTCGCGGCGCAAAATTTAAGGTAATTGGTGTGTTAGAAAGTCAAGGTTCTACGTTTGGAAATAATGAGGATTTACGCGTTTTAATTCCTATTCAAAAAGCCCGTTCACTTTTTACACAACCTTATACAAATTACGACATTAGCGTAAAAGTAAAGGACAAAAACTTTATGGAAGCAGCGCAAGATGAAGCGATTATCACTTTCAGAAATATTAGAAAACTCGAACCAAAAGAAGATAATAACTTCGGAATTGAACGTAGCGATAGTTTAATTAATCAGATTTTTCAGATTACCGGCTATTTAGATTTTGCGGCTTGGATAATTTCGATCATTACCATTTTAGGTTCTTCTATTGCATTAATGAATATTATGCTGGTTTCGGTAACTGAACGTACGCGAGAAATAGGAATTCGGAAAGCGTTGGGCGCAAAACGAAATACGATTGCTTTTCAGTTTTTTATTGAAACCATCATTATCGGGCAGTTAGGCGGTATTCTAGGAATACTCATCGGGATGCTTTTCGGTTTAATTGTAGCTTCCATTGCCGAGTTAAATTATGCTATCCCGTGGGTTGCGATAATTTGGGCCACGTTAATTTCTTTAATTATCGCGATAATTTCAGGAAGTTATCCGGCTTCAAAAGCGGCGAAACAAAATCCTATTGAATCGTTACGATATGAATAATAAAGTAAAAATTACTCTACTTCTATCATCTTTTCAAAATACTGGTATAATTCGCCTTTGGTAATATTTCCTCCTTGCTGAATAAGTACAAAAATATCTTTATTCCGATCTTCGGTAATGGCTTTGGTTGAAGTATAAATTGTAACATCATTGTTTAACAGATTATCTTGTAACCAACGGTAACCTTCTTTTGTGCGAATATCGATCGCGTCGTTTTCAACTTTAATCCCGATTAACGACATTTTAGCTTCATCGATTTTAAATAAAAATAATTGATTTTTAGAAAGGTGTTCTACATAATTGGCTTGGTTTAAAACGCCTTCCCAAACTAAATCGCTAAACACGTCTAATTCATCTTCAGCAACTTGGGGTTTATTCTTTTTAATATCTTGCCACTGGTCTGCAGTAATCGATTGCGATGCTAAAAAGTTAATGAATTCTTGGTTTAATTCATCGAACTGTTCTTTGGTTAAACGGGCATATTTCATAGAATAATTTTTATGATTTTATGGTATAAAAAAGCCCACCCAAATTGGGTAGGCTTTTATTTTATTTTGAATGAATTAAGCTTCGCTTACTACATCAAAAGTAAGAGTTGAAATAACTTCTCGGTGAAAACGTAGTTTAGCTTCATACTGACCTAAACGTTTAATGTTTCCTCCTAAGATAGAGATATATTTCTTGTCTATATCTACTCCTTCTTTAGAAAGTGCTTCACTTAAATCTCCAGCAGTTATACTACCAAATAATTTATCTCCAGCTCCGGCTTTAGCGGTAAGTGAAAGATCTAAATTATTTACTTTTTCTGCTTGTTTTTCTGCTTCATCTATGTGCTTTTTCTCTTTATAAGCGCGTTGCTTTAAAGTTTCATCAAGCATTCTTTTAGCCGATGGTGTTGCAAGTTCTGCATACCCATGAGGAATTAAATAGTTTCTCCCGTAACCATTTTTAACAGTTACCACATCATCTATAAATCCTAAATTTTCGACGTCTTTCTTTAATATCAATTCCATAATGTCGTTTCTTTTATTTTAATAAATCACCAACGTATGGCATTAAGGCTAAATGACGAGCTCTTTTTACAGCTACAGAAACTTTACGTTGGTATTTTAACGAAGTTCCGGTTAATCGTCTTGGTAAAATTTTACCTTGCTCGTTTACAAATGACATTAAGAAATCTGGATCTTTGTAATCGATATACTTGATTCCTGATCTTTTAAAACGACAGTATCTCTTTGTCTTTGTAGTTTCTATGTTAAGCGGAGTTAAATATCTAATTTCTCCGTCTTTCTTTCCTTTTGCTTGTTGTTCAATAGATGACATACCTTAGGCTTTTTCTTTGTTACGTTTAACTCTTTTTTCTGCCCAAGCCACAGCGTGCTTGTCTAGTTTCACGGTTAGAAAACGCATCATACGCTCATCACGTCTAAACATTAATTCTAAAGGTTCGATAACCTCACCGTCAACTTGGTACTCAAATAAGTGATAAAAACCACTTTTTTTCTGCTGAATTGGATACGCTAATTTTTTTAAGCCCCAATTCTCTTTGTTTACCATCTTTGCTCCTTTAGAATTAAGAAAATCTTCATATTTCTTAACTGTCTCCTTTACCTGGTCATCAGATAAAACGGGATTCAAGATGAAAACAGTTTCATAATGATTCATAAAATACTATTTTGTTTAAAATTGACTGCAAAACTAAGTCTTTTTTTTCTTTCAAACAACAGAGATTTTCATTATTTTTTCAAACTTTAATCGCATCTTTAGAATAGTTTTATTATTTTTGAAGTCAGACTTTTATGCCAACTAATAGCTAAACTTATTTTGAAGCAAACAAAATTGAAATGTATCGTTGTAGATGATTCGAGTTTACAAAGACTCTCGATCACCAAATTAGTTAAAGATCATCCATCCCTAGAATTAGTTGCTGAGCACAATAATGCTTTAAAAACCAAAAGTGCGCTGCAAAATATAAAAGTAGATTTACTTTTCTTAGATATAGAAATGCCTATTCTTTCTGGGTTCGATTTATTGGATAATTTAGACTATAAACCAGAAATTATTTTTGTTACCGGAAAAACACAATATGCTTTTCAAGCTTTTAATTATAAAGCGGTAGATTATTTACAAAAGCCTGTAAGTAAAGAGCGTTTTTTAACTGCTGTTGACAAGGCGTTAGAATTGTATGGTTTAAAACATGACCAAAATACAAATGACGAAAATTATATTTTCATTAAAAGCAATTTAAAAAAGCACAAACTTTACCTGGATACCGTTAAGTATGTAGAAGCTTTTGGAGATTATATGAAGGTAATTACCGATGGAGAAAACTATACAGTATTGTCCACTATGAAAGCTTTTGAAGAAAAATTACCGAAAGAACAATTTCTTCGTGTACACAAATCCTATATCGTAAATCTAGATCGTGTTGAGCATTACAACAGCAAAATTGTTAATATAGAAAATCAGGAAATTCCGTTAAGTAGAAACAGAAAACGAAATCTTGAAAAAGCGTTAGAAGAAATTGCTAATAAAGCTGCTACTTAATAAGGATCTACATTTGCAATCACTCTTATTTTTCTAAATTGCGCGATAGAATTAAACGTTTTTAGTGACTTTTCTATAAATTCTTTTGTTTTTCCGAGTGACTGTTTTGCAGGAATTTTAACCATAATATTTTTATAATATTCATTTCTAATTCTTGCCACCGGTGGAAATTCGGGTCCCAAAACATTTTCTTTAAACGCTTGTCGTAACGCTTTCGCTAACCAAGCTGAAGATTCGTTCACTAAATTGTAATCTTTTCCTTTTAAAGTCAGTTTTATTAAGCGATAGATTGGCGGGTATTTAAAGTTATAACGATCATCTAATTGTTCTTCAAACATTTTCTCATAAGCATTAGAAGAAACCTGCTGAAGAATTTGATGATGAGGATTGTAGGTTTGAATTAAAACCGTTCCTTGTTCTTTTGTTCTTCCTGCTCTTCCCGCAACTTGCTGCAATAATTGAAAACTTCGCTCGTGTGCTCTAAAATCTGGGAAATTCAGCAAACTATCGGCGTTTAAAACGCCTACTAAATCTACATTTCTAAAATCTAAGCCTTTGGTGAGCATTTGCGTCCCCACCAAAATATCAATAGCTTGTTGTTCAAATTTATTGATTATTTTTTCGTAGCCATATTTTCCGCGCGTGGTATCCAAATCCATTCGACCGATGTTTTTTTCAGGAAATAAGGCTTTTAATTCGGTTTCAATCTGTTCGGTTCCAAATCCTTTTGTTGAAATTTCTGAACTTCCACACGCCATACATTGCAATTGCATCGCGATATGATAACCGCAATAATGACAACGCAAACTATTATTATGTTTATGATAGGTTAAACTTACATCGCAATTCGGGCATTGTGGCGAATGCCCGCAAGTTAAACATTCTAAAATAGGCGAAAAACCTCTTCTATTCTGAAATAAAATTACTTGTTTTCCTTCCGCTAAAGTTTCCTCAATCGCTTTTAATAACCGATCTGAAAAATGGCCAGTCATTTTCTTTTTCTTATATTTTTCCTTTAAATCGACCAACTCAATTTTTGGCGGAAGCACATTTCCGAATCTTCGTGATAATTCTACGTAAGCATATTTATGGTGTTTCGCATTAAAAAAACTCTCCAAACTTGGCGTAGCCGAACCCAATAAAATTTTTCCTGAAAATTGCGCCGCTAACACAACCGCTGCATCGCGCGCATGATATCTTGGTGCGGGATCGTACTGTTTAAATGTACTTTCATGTGCCTCATCTACAACGATTAAGCCTAACTTCTGGAAGGGTAAAAAAATGGAAGATCGCGCTCCAATGACAATTTTCCCTTTGGTTTGTTCTAACACATGTTGGTAAACTTCAACACGTTCGTTTATTGAATATTTACTATGAAAAACCAACACTTCATCACCAAAATAATTTTGCAAACGTGTTATTAATTGGGTTGTTAAAGCAATTTCGGGCAATAAATACAAAACCTGTTTTCCTTGCTGAATTACCTCTTCAATAAGTTTTATATAAATTTCTGTTTTTCCTGAAGATGTTACCCCGTGCAACAAACACACATTTTCGGTAGAAAAAGCCGTTTTAATTTCGGAAAATGCTTGTTGCTGAAATTCATTGAATATTATTTTTCCTGCTTCACTTCCACCTTCAAAACTTACCCGATCTTGTTTAATATAATATTCTTCTAAAATATTTTTATCGATTAATGTTTTTATAGTTGAGGCTGAAGCTTGGCTTTCTTTCTTCAGCAACTTTACATCGATTGGTTTTTTAATTTTTGCTTGTAAAGAGAAAAGCGTTAAAATTACGGTTCGTTGTTTTGGAGCTCGGTTTAATTCATCTAAAAGTGTGTTTAATTTTTTTTCCTCTTTATAAGCTGAAGCTAATTTTACGTAGCGAATTAATTTTGGTTTGTATTGTTTATTTAATTCTTGGTTTACAATTACCGCATTTTTTTCAACCAATTTATTAATCACCGGAAGCACGCTTTTCTTTTCTAAAATTTGCATGACTTCTTGAATTTTTAATAAAGATTGGTTTTGTAAAGCTTCATAAATTAATAATTCTTCATCGCTTAATTTTTGTTCATCTATTTCAGTTTTTTTATTTAGCTCGATAACTGTTTCGCTTTCTAATAAAAAAGCACTTGGTAGAGCGGCTTTTAAAACCTCGCCTTCGGTACACATATAGTATTTTGCAATCCAGTTCCAGAACTTTAACTGATTTGGTGTTACGAGCGGTTTTTCATCTAAAATTTGTTCAATAGGTTTTGCTTCATATAACTGCGGAGCTTCCTGATGAATTTTTGCGATAATTCCTGTGTAAACTTTTGTTTTACCAAATGGAACAGCAACACGCATTCCTACCTGCAAATTTTCTGCAAGATTTTCGGGTACATAATAAGTAAAATGATTCGCTAACGGAAGTGGTAAAATTACGTTGATAAATACAGACATATACTTTTAGAATATATTACAAAAATAGATTTCTTTTAAAAATGCTTGCAAAAAAACGGGATTTATCTAACAATAAATTACCTCGAGGCAAGTCCAAGCAGTATTCTCAGGAAAACTATTTGGCGGTGCGAATAAAAGCATAAAAAAATCCTGAAGTTTTATCAGGATTTTTACAAATAAATTAGTTGAAGTTAATCAACGCGTTCCCAGTGAACGGTTTTATAAAAAAAACCTACATAACCGCGAATATTTAAAATATCGGGGTTTTCTTCATCTAACCACATTTTAGAATCGTAAACTTTTCCATTTACAGGATTTGTAATGGTGCCATCTACAAATTCATCATCTTCTTTTGTGAAATTTTTCAATAACACTAAACCTTCAACTTTTTCGTCTTTATCTTCTCCTTTACATTTTGTACAACGTTTATCACGTTTACTTTCTTCGAAAATGCGGGTAATTTTTCCGAACACTTTTCCATCTTCTTGATAGATATTTACGATAGAACGCGCTTCGCCGGTTTCCTCTTTAATGGTTTTCCAATTCCCAAAAATATCTTGAGCGTGGAGATTTACAGCAAATAGAAAGCTGACTAAAATTAATGGTATTTTCAAATTTATATTATTCACCTAGCATCGCTTCTTTTAAATCATCATCGGCAGGACGGTTTGAAAGCCAAATTCCGAAAAGTGCTTTTTTAAATTCCATTCCTTTTACAAGTCCTTTTTCTTCACCGTTTTTATACGCCACTACTCCACCTCTATCGGGTTGATAAGTAATATCGAACACATCTCCTTTTTGAATTTCATCTTTAAAAAGACCTATAAACTGATCGATTTCTTTGCGAATAGGTCCTGTGTTATCGTTGGTTGAATTTTCAAAACCTTCTTCTACAGCATCTATCATTTTCTTGCTGCTGATTAATTTTGAAACGATATGTAATTTTACCGCCATCGCATCTTTCGAGTTAACAATAGCTTCTGGATTTGAAGATTTTTTTGTTAAATATAAACCGCCGGCATATAAATCTATCCATAATTTTTCACGCACTCCGGCTCCGTTTAAAATTAATTTATGCGTTCCAAAAGTTTCTGAATTGGGAAGTTCTACACCTCCTACTTTGGTTTGCGCTGACGTAAAACTAATCGCGCAAACGGCTACTAATAGTACAACAATATTTCTCATTCTGTTAAGTTTTATGTGGTTAAGTTATTAAAAATTTTTCTTTAATCGTGTTATCGATGCATTTAATTCGAACCCTAACAACAAAATATTAGAATTTAACCAGATGTAAAGCATCAAAATTAATAATGCACCAATCGAGCCATAAAGCTCATTATACGAACTAAAATTTTCAATATAAATTGAAAACAGAAAAGTAGTGAGTAAAATAAGTAGTGTTGTAAATAATGCACCGACTGAAAAATAGCGAGCGTGTTTTCCTTCTTTTGTTCCAAAATAATACAAAATCGCTACCGCATTGTAAATCATTAAAATAAACACGACATATCGACCAATTTGTGCCCAAATTATATTATCTGAAAATACGCCCAAGGCTTCTAAATCTTCAATAATATAAGTAAGGTAAACAAATACAATTACTGTAATTAAGAGTAAAAATGCGATAATAATCGATACAATAACCGCTACCATATATTGCCTTATAATCGATCGGTTTATAGTAGTGTGATAAGAATACTCAAAACCTGTAAAAATAGCATTTACACCATTTGCGCTTAAAAAAATGGAAAGTAAAAACGCAAACGATAATAATCCCCCCCGAGGAGTTTTAGCAATATCTAAAAAAACTTCACTAAAAAAAGAGGTTTGTGGTGGCAATAGCGTATCGATAAAAGCAAGTAATTTTAATTGAAAATCGTCTATAAACCACACAAAGGGAATTAAATTCAGAATAAAAAGTAAAAACGGAAACAAGGCCATAAAAAAACTAAACGCAATAGCTCCCGCTCTTGTGGTAAACGTTCCTTTAACAATTCCTACGGAATAAATTTCCCATAAATCGTATAGGGAAAGTCCTTGCAAACCGGGTAGAATAATTTTCTTGCATTTACGTACAAGCCAACTAATTATAGGAATTTTTTTAAGCTCTTTTTCTACCTCTTCCGACATTAATTATAGTGCTTTTAAACTCAAATCTAAATTATAAACAGAATGTGTAAGCGCGCCGCTTGAAATATAATCTACGCCACATTCTGCATATTTTCTAGCGGTTTCTAAAGTAATTCCGCCACTGGATTCTGTTTGGCATTTATCGCCGATTAATTCAACTGCTTTTCTAGTATCCTCATAATTAAAATTATCAATTAAAATTCGATGAACACCGTCATTGCTCAAAATCTCTCTTATTTCAGTTAAATTTCTTGCTTCAACAATTATTTTTAAATCTAAGTCTTTTTCTTTTAAATAGCTTTGAGTTTTCTGAATAGCTTTTGAAATTCCACCAGCAAAATCTATATGATTATCTTTTAGCATAATCATATCGTAAAGTGCAAACCGATGATTTTCGCCACCACCAATTTTTACCGCCCATTTTTCTATCGCACGAATTCCCGGCGTTGTTTTTCGGGTGTCTAATATTTTGGTTGAAGTTCCTTCCAATAAATCTGCAAACTCTTTTGTTTTTGTGGCAATTGCGCTCATTCGTTGCATCGCGTTTAAAACCAAGCGTTCAGCCTTTAAAATCGATTGACTTTTTCCTTCTACATAAAACGCGATATCTCCTTTTTTAATCGCTTGTCCATCTGCAATTTTTTCTTCCATTTTTAAATCGGCATCTACGTATTTAAAAACTTTTTTGGCAAAATCTACGCCGGCTAAAATTCCATTTGCCTTTACCAACAATTTTGCTTTTCCGGTTGCATTTTCAGGAATACACGCTAACGAGCTATGATCTCCATCGCCAACATCTTCACGAATGGCATTGGCAATAATTAAATCTATTTCTTTCTGAAATTGTGCTTGGCTAATCATATTATCAGGTTATTTTTGCTAAAGTAACAAAGTAATCGCTAACAATAAAGATGACGATAAAATTACTCGCGGTCGGAAAAACCGATGACCCTAAATTAAAAGAACTTACAAACCAGTATGTGAAGCGACTAAAACACTATTGCAAGTTTGAATTCGAGGTAATTCCCGACATCAAAAAAAGTAAAAATTTAGACGAAAATCAGCAGAAAATAAAAGAAGGCGAATTAATTCTGAAAAAAATAACACCGGCAGATATTTTAGTGTTGCTCGATGAAAATGGAAAAAATTTCTCTTCGGAAGGATTTTCAAAATGGATTCAAAAAAAATTAAATACTGGAATGAAACAACTCATTTTTGTAATTGGTGGTCCGTATGGTTTTTCTGAAGAAGTTTATGAGCGGGCAAATCAAAAGATTGCACTTTCACAAATGACATTTTCCCACCAAATGGTCCGTTTATTTTTTACCGAACAATTGTACCGCGCTTTCACTATTTTAAAAAACGAACCTTATCATCACCGATAAACTATCATTTAAATTTTTCCTATGAAATTAGTATTTGCCACACATAATCAACATAAGTTTGAAGAAATTAAAAATTTAATTCCCAATTACATCGATTTACTTTCACTTTACGAAATCGGTTGTAACGAAGAAATTGATGAAACCGGAACCACAATCGACCAAAATGCGGTTATAAAAGCGCAATATGTAAATGATCATTATCAACTCAATTGTTTTGCAGACGACACCGGTTTAGAAGTAGACGAATTAAATAATGAACCCGGCGTTTATTCCGCTCGTTATGCGGGTGATGAAAAAAATAATGAAGCCAATATTCAAAAATTATTAAAAAATTTAGAAGGAAAAGAAAACCGAAAAGCACGCTTTAAAACGGTAATCGCGTTAACTATTAACGAGCAAGAAACCCTATTTACCGGAATTTGCGAAGGCACAATCACTACCGAAAAACGTGGCGAAAAAGGTTTTGGTTATGATCCCGTTTTTCAACCCAAAGGTTTCAATAAAACGTTTGCTGAAATGAGTCAAGAGGAAAAAAGTAAAATCAGTCACCGCGGAAAAGCGGTAAAACAATTGATAGACTACCTTTCAACATAAGTTATCTCTAGGCAAAACCCTAGAGCATTTTTTAAAAATAAATTTTTAATTTCAATGCAAATTTCGGGGTACAAAACCCTTTGGCGGCGCCAATAAAAATTAATACTTAATTATTTGTAGCAGAAGCTGTAAAGGAATGCGTACCTTTGCAGCTTATTTTATTTATATGAACAAATTTGAAGAATTAGGGCTTAATGCCGAAATTGTTAATGCCGTTAGGGATATGGGCTTTGAAGCCCCAAGTGAAGTACAGGAAAAAGCTATACCTGTTTTACTGGAACAAGAAACCGATTTAGTTGCTTTAGCACAAACCGGAACTGGAAAAACCGCAGCGTTCGGTTTTCCATTAATACAAAAAATTAATCCACAAAGTAAACAAACACAAGGACTTATCCTCTCACCAACGCGTGAACTTTGTTTACAGATTACCAATGAATTAAAAAACTACGCAAAATATATTCCACAACTTTCAACAGTTGCGGTTTATGGTGGCGCGAGTATTTCAGACCAAGAACGCCAAGTGAAACGTGGTGCACAAATTATTGTTGCAACGCCGGGAAGAATGAAAGATATGGTGGGTCGTAGAATGATCGATATTTCAAATATTGGCTATTGTGTGCTCGATGAAGCAGATGAAATGCTGAATATGGGTTTTTACGAAGATATAACTGAAATTTTATCGCATACACCTAAAGAAAAGAAAACATGGTTATTTAGCGCGACTATGCCGAAAGAGGTTGCTAGAATCGCTAAAAAATTCATGAAAGATCCGCAAGAAATTACGGTTGGATCTAAAAACGAAGGAGCTAAAAACGTATCGCACGAATATTATATAACTTCAGGAAGAGATCGTTATCAAGCTTTAAAACGCTTAGCCGACGCTAATCCTGATATTTTTTCAGTTATTTTCTGTAGAACAAAACGTGATACACAAAAAGTAGCAGAAAAATTAATTGAAGATGGTTACAACGCAGGCGCAATTCATGGCGATTTAAGTCAGAATCAGCGTGATTTAGTGATGAAAAGTTTCAGAAATCGTCAAATTCAAATGCTTGTCGCTACCGATGTTGCTGCACGTGGAATTGATGTAGATGATATTACTCACGTAATCAACTATCAATTACCAGACGAAATTGAAACTTATACGCACCGAAGCGGAAGAACCGGACGTGCTGGAAAAAGTGGTGTTTCCATGGTAATTGTTACCAAAAGTGAAGTCCGTAAAATTAAAAGTATCGAGCGTATTATAAACCAATCGTTCGAGCAAAAAGATATTCCGAGTGGTGATGAAATTTGCCAGGTGCAATTATTTCATTTAGCAAACGATATAAAAGAAACAAAAATAAATCACGAAATCGATCAATTTCTTCCACAATTAGAAGAGATTTTAAAAGATTTCAGCAAAGAGGAATTAATTAAAAAATTCTTTTCAGTAGAATTTACACGTTTTTACAATTATTATCAAAACGCTTCAGACCTTAATCAGAAAGTTTCAAGCAGAGATTATCGTGAAGGTGAAGAAACCGGCGATAGCGTTCGCTATTTTATAAACGTCGGTTCTAAAGATGATTTCGATTGGATGTCGCTAAAAGATTTCCTTAAAGAAGAATTAGATTTAGGCCGCGATAGTGTTTCACGCGTAGATGTAAAAGATAGTTTTTCTTTCTTTAACACCGATGCTTCAGAAACTGAAAAAGTACTTGCTAAATTTCAAGACTTTCAGCTTCAAGGTAGAAATATTAATGTTGAAATCACCAAGAACAGAGGCGGCGGTGGCGGTGGAAAACGCAAAAGCGGCAAAAAAGGTTTCGGCGGAAAAAGAAAAGATAAAAAGTTTGGTGGTAATGACCGAAATTCTGAACGTTCCCCAAGAAGAAGCAAACCTTCTGGCGGTAGTGGTGGTAGAAAAGCCAATATTAAAAGTTCTATTAATCGAAGAAAAAAGAAATAAATAAAAGCTTGTAGAATTTTAAGATCTACCGATCTAAATTCATTATAATTTTTTATTTTACAACTTTCATCGGAGATCGAGTTTTATGAAAAATTATGTTATCCTCATTTTCTTTAGCCTTTTCAGTACAATTTCTTTTGCACAGGAAGAAGAGGCTAAAGAAATTGAAAAAATCAAAGGAAAAGTGTTAGATGCCGCGAATGATATTCCATTGGAAAATGTAAATATCATCAACCTTAATGAGGTAAAAGGAACGGTTACCAATAAAGTAGGAGAATTTGAAATCAACGCTTCGGTAAACGACACCTTATATTTTTCTTACTTAGGCTACAAAACCATTGAAGTTCGCGTTACCAATGACTGGACTAAATATGGCGATGTTAAAATTAAAATGACAGAAATTGGGATCGCTCTACAAGAAGTTACCGTAAAGCCTTTAAAACTTACCGGATATTTAGAAATCGATGCGCGAAATATTCCTATTTATGAAAATGCTCGTTATAGTATCTCCGGTTTAGATTCTGGATACGAAGCCGGTGCAAATCAACCGGGAGCTTTTGCGAAAACGATGGAATCCATTTTTAATCCGGCAGATTTACTTTATAATCTGTTTGGAAATAAACCGAAGCAAATGCGAAAACTTCGGAAAATGAAAGAAGATGACGAGATTCGAAATTTACTTCAAGAAAAATTTAATCGCGAAACTTTAGCCGCACTTTTACAAGTAACCACCGTAGATATTGATGAAATTCTGCGGAAGTGTAATTATTCTGAAACTTTCATAAAAAACGCGAACGATTTGCAAATTTTAGATGCAATTAGCGGCTGTTACGAAGAATATCGCGTTTTAAAACAAAAAGATTAGAAAAAGGCATAAACTTTGATTTATTCAACTTAAAAAATTTATGCGCCTTCTTATTTCTTCTTTACTATTTTTTCTTTCACTTTCTACTTTTGCTCAATCGGTTACAAAACTTGCTGAACTTCCAAAAGATTTAGAAGAAATTAGCGGGATTGAGAAATTAACTAATTCTTCTCTCATTTGGGGAATTAACGATTCTGGAAACGAACCTATTGTTTATGGTTTTTCTGAAGAAGGAGAAATTGAACAAGAAGTGGAAATAGAAAATGCTGAAAATGTAGATTGGGAAGATCTAGCCACCGACTTTAATGGAACACTTTTTATTGGCGATTTTGGCAATAACGATAATAATAGAAAAAATTTAAGTATTTACATCGTTAAAAATTTTCTTCATCAAGGAGAGAAAGCAAAAGCCGAAAAAATAAATTTTACTTTTGAAGATCAAAAAAAGTTTCCTGCTAAAAAAGGAAACAGAAATTTCGGTTCTGAAGCCTTTATTTACAAAGACGGTTATTTATATATTTTCACAAAAAACAGAACAAAACATTCCGACGGAACGGTTAATTTATACAAAATTCCCGCCCAAGCCGGAACTTACCAAGCCAAAAAAATTGACACCTACAAAACCTGCGATAATAATCGCCACGGTTGTTGGATTACCGCTGCAAGTATTAATAAAGAAAATACGGAAATTCTGCTGCTAAGTGAAGAAAAAATTTGGCGAATAAAAGATTTTAAAAACGATCATTTTTTCAACGGAAATATTGAATCTTATACTATTGAAGGTAACCAAACCCAAAAAGAAAGTATTTGCTTTAAAAATGAAAATACCGCTTATTTAGCGGACGAAGAAAATGGCGATGAAGGGAGAAATCTTTACGAATTCACCTTTTCAGATAAATAACGATTCACGATTTTTTCGCTGCTTTTTATAGAATTTTTTGCCCATCGCAAAAGTGTATCATACAAATCATTTTCATTTAACTTCCAATCGATTTCGCTAGCTTTTAAACGCGCGGTTAAATCTTGTAAAATTATTGCTGCCGAAACCGAAATATTTAAACTTTCCGTAAAACCAACCATCGGAATTTTTAAAAATCCGTCGGCTTTTTCCATAAGTTCTTGACTTAAACCTTGTTTTTCGGTTCCAAAAAATAATGCTGAAGGTTGAGAAATATCAAAATCTTTTAATAAACAAGCATCGTTATGTGGAGTTGTGGCGATTATTCGATATCCTTTTTCTTTTAATGTACTTACGGTATCGTTTGCTGTATGATAACGATTAATATTTACCCATTTTTGCGCGCCCATTGCAATTTCACGATCAATCCGTTTTCGGTTTCGTTCTTCGGTAACGTGTAAATTTTGTATTCCAAAAACATCACAACTTCTAATGACAGCACTGGTATTGTGTAATTGGTAAACATCTTCAATTGCAACCGTAAAATGATTGGTTCGTTCGGCTATAATTCTTTCAAAAAGTTCTTTTCGCCGCGGCGTTAAATACGACTCTAAATATTCTAATAATGCGTAATCGTTCATAATGCGAAAGTAGAATTTTTCAATTAAAAAATTCCTATTAAATTTAGATTTTAAAACTTGAGCAAATGAAAAATATAGTAGTTCTAACCGGTGCCGGTGTAAGCCAAGAAAGCGGAATTAAAACCTTTCGAGATGATAATGGTTTATGGGAAGGTCACGATGTGATGGAAGTTGCCTCGCCGCAAGGTTGGGAAAATAATCAGGAATTAGTACTTGATTTTTACAATAAAAGAAGGCGACAATTAAAAGAAGTTGAACCCAATTTAGCGCATAAAGCTTTAGTAAAATTGGAAGAAAAATTTCACGTAGAAATTATTACGCAAAATGTAGATGATTTACACGAACGTGCCGGAAGTTCTAACGTAACGCATCTTCACGGCGAATTGTTTAAAGCGCAAAGCACGTTTGATCCAGATTTAGTTTTAGATTGGCGAGAGGATATAAAAAAAGGTGATTTCTGCGAGCATAACCATCAATTACGGCCGCACGTGGTTTGGTTTGGCGAGCAAGTCCCGATGTTAGAAGTGGCGGTAGAATTAGTTGAAAAAGCAGATTTGGTAATTATTATTGGAACCTCGATGCAAGTTTATCCTGCCGCGAGTTTAATGCATTACGCGCCAGAAAATTCGCCTATTTATTTTATTGACCCGAAACCTTCGGTTAATTCTTCAGACCGATTGCATGTTATTGCTGAAAAAGCTTCTACAGGTGTTGCTAAATTAGTTGAAAAATTAATGACGGAAAATGAGTAAACTATCATCTCGGGGCAAACCCACGAAGCATTCGTTAGAAACAAATTTTCAATTTCGAGGCAAGTCTCGAGATATTATGCTAATAAATCTGAAATTTTAAGAGAATTAGCGCAAATGAACCGCGATTCTAATAAACGGAAAGCTTATACTAAAAAATTGCTTCAAGACGAAAATGCGTTAGTTTTTCAATTTTCAATTATTTCCGAAAATAGTGATGATTTAGGGTCAAAAGCAGCTCGTGCTATTGAATTAGTTTGCAAAGAAAATCCGAATAAAATTTATGCTTATTTAGATAATATTTTAAAACTCGCAGAAAACGCTACTACAGATGCGGTAATTAGACCGTTAGCTAAAATTTTAGAACTTATGGCAATTGTTCATTCTTCATCAACAAATTCAATTCAATTAAAACCGAATGAAATAGAAAAAATAATTGCGATTTGTTTTGATTGGATGATTACCGAACAAAAAGTCGCTCCACAGGCTTACAGTATGCAAACGCTTTATTTACTCGGAAAAGAAGTGGATTGGGTTCACAAAGAATTAGCCATGATTTTACAGCAAAATTATGCATCAGGTTCTGCAGGTTACAAAGCCCGAAGCCGAAAAATATTAAAAAAAATTGCTAGTATTTGAACCAACGCTCAATTTCTCGATCTACTTCAGCGATAGGTATATCATTTTTATTAAACACTTTTTTGTCCTTACGCTTTAATTTTTCAACTAAAATTAAATGCTCTAATAACTCATTAATGGTAAAATGTTCGGGGAAATTTTTTAACTCCTCAGTTAAAGTCGCTTTACTAATCATCACTCAAAAATTAGAATAGAAAATTACGAAATTATTTCATTTGATTTTATAAAAAATTAAAAAAATGATTGTTAAATAGTTAGTCTTAAAATTTTCAATCTCAGCTTTAATAAAATAAAAATAAAAAAGAGCGACTATTTTAAATACTCTCTGTGAAATCTTATCTTTACCGCTTAATTTTTTAACCAAATACGATCATGAATCCGCTTCAAGCAATTTCACCAATAGATGGCAGGTATGCTTCTAAAACTAATAAACTTATCCAATTTTTTAGCGAAGAAGCTTTAATAAAATACCGTGTAAAAGTTGAAATAGAATATTTTATCGCTTTATGTGAACTTCCACTACCGCAACTTGCTAAAGTTGATAAAGCCATTTTTCCTCAGCTAAGAGAAATTTACACAAAGTTTGATGTGGAAGACGCGCAGGATGTAAAAGATATCGAGGCAGTTACTAATCATGACGTAAAAGCTGTTGAATATTTTATAAAAAAACGAATGGATGAGCTTGGTTTAAGCGAATCGAAAGAATTTATTCATTTCGGTTTAACTTCTCAAGATATTAATAATACGTCGGTTCCCTTAAGTTTAAAAGACGCGATTGAAGAAGTTTATTTTGCTGAACTTGATGCAGTAGTTGAAAAATTAAAAACCTTAGCAAACGACTGGAAAGATATTCCATTACTTGCTAGAACTCACGGACAACCCGCCTCTCCTACTCGATTAGGAAAAGAAATTGAAGTTTTTGTAGTTAGAATTGAAGAGCAATTAAATACCTTAAAACAAACCCCGACCGCTGCAAAATTTGGCGGCGCTACCGGAAACTTTAATGCACATAAAGTAGCGTATCCTGGAATTGATTGGAAATCATTCGGAACTCGTTTTGTAGAAAGTCTAGGGATGAAACACTCATTCCCAACCACGCAAATTGAACATTACGATTTTATGGCAGCAACTTTTGATGCACTCAAAAGAATCAATACCATTTTAATTGATTTAGATCGTGATATTTGGACCTACGTTTCGATGGATTATTTTAAGCAAAAAATAAAAAAAGGAGAAGTTGGTTCTTCGGCAATGCCGCATAAAGTAAATCCTATTGATTTTGAAAATAGCGAAGGAAATTTAGGAATCGCCAACGCGCTTTTCGAACATTTATCGGCTAAACTTCCGGTGAGTCGTTTACAACGTGATTTAACAGATAGTACTGTATTACGAACAATTGGAATGCCACTCGGTCATACCATTATCGCGTTAAAATCTACTTTAAAAGGCTTGAATAAATTATTGCTAAACGAAGAAAAACTAAACCAAGATCTCGAAAATAACTGGGCGGTTGTTGCTGAAGCTATTCAAACAATTTTACGTCGAGAAGCTTATCCAAATCCTTATGAAGCGTTGAAAGGTTTAACCCGAACTAACGAAAAAATAAACGCAAAAAGTATCGCTGAATTTATTGAAACTCTAGAAGTTTCAGAAGATATTAAAAACGAATTAAAAGCAATTACCCCACAAAATTATACAGGAATTTAATTCTGAACTAAAAATTTTATAAAAACCTCGGAATTGATTTAATTTCGGGGTTTTACTTTTTTATTATGAAATTTTATCAAGACGAAGACTTTAAAAATATAGATTTCTCGAAAGAGAACGAAATTGCTGAATATGAGCACTGCAATTTCTACAATTGTACCTTCAACAATAAAAATCTTTCAGGTTATAACTTTACAGAATGTAATTTTTTTACGTGCGATTTCAGTTCTGCAAATTTAAAAAATTGCAGTTTAAATGCTATTTACTTTGAAGAATGCAAATTATTAGGTTTGCGTTTCGATTTCTGTAATCCTTTTTTATTTCGTGTAAACTTTAAAAATTGTCAACTAGATTTTTCTTCATTTTTTCAATGCAAACTAAAGAAAATAAGTTTTAAGGATTGTCAGTTAAAAGAAGTTGATTTTACCGAGGCAGCATTAGAAGGAAGCAATTTTGAAAACGCGGTTTTAACCAATGCAACTTTTGAAAGAACAAATTTAGCTAAATGCGATTTTAAAACTGCTCAAAACTTTAATATAAATCCTGAAAATAATAATCTAAAAGGAGCCCGTTTTTCTAAAGAAAATCTAAGCGGACTCCTGTTAAATTTTAAATTAGTTATTGAATAACTTAACTTCTCCTAAACTTACTCGTTTCTTCAAAAACGTGTTCTAGAATTGCTTTATCTTCTTCTGAAAATTCTATGGAACGACGCTCCATCACTTTTTCAGCAACTTCAAAAGCTTTGTTTGTTTTGTAAGTTGTAGTTCCGCTGCTTCCGCCCCAACTAAAACTAGGTATAAAATTTCTTGGAAAACCGGCGCCAAAAATATTAGCACTTACGCCAACCACAGTTCCGGTATTAAACATCGTGTTAATGCCACATTTGGAATGATCGCCCATCATTAAACCACAAAATTGCAATCCGGTACGCGCAAACCCTTCGGTTTCATAATCCCACAAACGGACTTCGGCATAATTATTTTTTAGGTTAGAATTATTACTATCGGCGCCAATATTGCACCATTCGCCTAACACAGAATTTCCTAAAAAACCATCGTGACCTTTATTGGAATAGCCAAAAATAACCGAATTATTCACTTCGCCACCAACTTTGCTGTGAGGTCCAACTGTGGTTGGTCCGTAGATTTTGGCACCCATTTTTAAAGTAGCATTATCACAAAGTGCAAATGGACCGCGAACGCTGCAAGCTTCCATAATTTCTGCATCTTTCCCAATATAAATCGGTCCGTTGCTGGCGTTTAACGAAGCGATGGTTAATTTTGCGCCTTCTTCTACAAAAATTTGCTCTTTATTTACGCAATAAACCGATTCAGGAATTTCAGCGGAAGTTCTTCCTTCGGTTAAAATTTCAAAATCTGCTGTGATGGCTTCTCCATTTTTCGCGAAAATATCCCACGTATGTTCAATAAATAGCGGTGTTTCTTTTACAGAAACTTGCTCTAAACTTTCTAAATCTATTTCTTGCTCTTCAGCGGTTTTAAAAGCGATGTATTTATCTTGAAAAACTAAAACCTGACTTGGGTGAAGTTCTTCAATCTGTTTAATTAAACTTTTTGAAGGACAAAAGGAAGCGTTAATCATTACGTTTTCTTCCATTTCTACCATCGGCCATTTTTCAGCTAAATAATCTTCAGTTACCGTGGTGGTAGTTGAATCTAAAAATTTTTCCCATTTTTCGCGAATGGTTAAAATTCCAACGCGAATATCTGCCACTGGTCTTGTAAAGGTAAAAGGTAATAATTGATTGCGGACCGAACCGTCAAAAAGTATATAATTCATCTGTAATTTTTTAAGCGAATGTAATAAAAGTACGTGATAATCTAACGTGGAATATTTCCAGCCTTATTGCAAAATCAATTATTCTTGGCAAGCATTTTTTCTTCTGGTATCAACTATAGAAATTATTTTCCAATCATTTTCGGTTTTTACCAACTGAAAATTATTTACGCCGCAATGGCTTAATTCACCATTCAAATAAAATTCATAAGGCGTCCAAACATTTGCTAAATTTCCATCGGTATTTATTTCATATGAAAGTAAACGTTCTTCAAAAATAAGGTTTGACGGAATGTTTTTTATTGATTTTAAAAAATCCGCATATTTTTCAGTAGTAATTTTAAGTTCTCCATTTTCATCAGTTGAAATAGATTTTAATTGAAGTTCATCTAGCGCTAACGAACGAAGTTTACTCGTATCCTGCTCATGAAAAGCTTCAAAAAAAGTTTTAATAGTTTCTTTAGGATTCGTGTAATTCTCTTGTGCAGAAAGCATTAAAGAACTACTACATAACAATAAAAGAAGTATTTTCTTCATCGCGTTAATCTTTTGATGTTCGTTTACTAATTTAGTATTTTTACTCGATAATCGAGCTTAAAATTTATCGGAGCTTGTCTTCGAATTAAAATTTTATAATAAATGACTTGCTTAGGTTTTAGAAAGTCATTTAGAGCAATAAAAAATTAAGAAAAATGTCAGTTGCAAAAAAACAATATAAACGCGTTACCGTAAAATCATTAGTCGATATGAAAGCTAATGGCGAAAAAATATCGATGCTTACCGCCTACGATTATACAATGGCTCAAATTGTAGATGGAGCGGGAATTGATGTGATTTTGGTAGGCGATTCTGCTTCTAATGTTATGGCTGGTCACGAAACGACGTTGCCAATTACATTAGACCAAATGATTTATCACGCCTCGTCGGTAGTTCGCGCAATTAACCGCTCGTTAGTGGTGGTAGATTTACCTTTTGGAAGTTACCAAAGTGACCCAAAAGAAGCGCTTCGTTCTTCAATTAGAATTATGAAAGAAAGTGGAGGTCACGCGGTGAAAATGGAAGGCGGAAAAGAAATTAAAGAATCGATTAAACGAATTTTAAAAGCGGGAATTCCCGTAATGGGACATTTAGGGTTAACTCCGCAATCGATCTACAAATTCGGAACGTATACGGTTCGTGCAAAAGAAGAGGAAGAAGCGATTAAACTGAAAGAAGACGCTAAAATGTTAGAGCGTATTGGTTGCTTCGCACTTGTTTTAGAGAAAGTTCCTGCGGCGTTAGCCAAAGAGGTTGCCGAAAGTATTTCAATTCCCGTAATTGGTATTGGTGCCGGAAATGGCGTTGACGGACAAGTTTTGGTTGTTCACGATATGATTGGAATGACGCACGAATTTAATCCACGTTTTTTACGTCGCTATCTAGATTTACATAAAGAAATGACCGATGCTTTCAAGCGTTATAATGACGATGTAAAATCGGGTGATTTTCCTAACGAAAATGAGCAGTATTAAATTTCAGTAAATGAATTTAGATTTTTTGCTTGGTCCTCTATTTTTATCGGGTGTAGTTTTCGCAGTCGTGGGATTTATTATGTATAAATTTCCACCGAAAGAAATAAATTCGTTATATGGCTACCGAACTAGAAAATCGATGGAATCACAAGAAAAATGGGATTTTTCACAACGTTATTCCGCAGTTTTAATGATAAAAGTAGGATTGATTTTTTGCGGAATTTCTTTACTAAAGATCTTTATAGAGCTTTCTATGGAAACCATATTAATCGCAGAGATTTTTATTCTTTTACTAGGCGTGGGACTTTTACTTTATTTAACTGAAAAAGCGATTAAAGATAAATTCGGAAAATAATTTTCACTTTTGGCAACGAAACAACATTCACATAAAAATAATTTACAAGTTATATACGAAGACAATCATTTAATCGTCGTAAATAAACGCGCCGGCGATATTGTACAAGGCGATAAAACTGGCGACAAACCGTTGAGTGAAGTTGTAAAAACCTACATAAAAGAAAAAGATAACAAACCCGGAAATGTCTATTTAGGCGTCGTTCATCGTTTAGACAGACCAACTAGCGGAATTGTTTTATTTGCGAAAACTTCGAAAGCTTTACCGCGTTTAAATAAATTATTTGCTGAAAAGAAAACCGAAAAAACCTATTGGGCGCTGGTAAAAAATGAACCTCCTAAAAAACAAGATACGCTAATACATTACCTAAAACGGAATCAAAAACAAAACAAATCGTACGCACATAAAAATGAAGTTCCGGGCAGTAAAAAAGGAATTCTTCATTACAAAATTATTCAGCAACTGGAGCGCTATTTTTTGTTGGAAATTCAGTTAGAAACCGGTCGACATCATCAAATTAGAAGTCAATTATCAGCGATTGGTTGCCCCATTAAAGGCGATTTAAAATATGGTTTCGATCGTAGTAATAAAGATGCGAGCATTCATTTACACGCTAGAAAATTAAGCTTAATTCATCCGGTAAAAAAAGAAGAAATTTCGTTTACAGCGCCAACACCCGATGAAGTTTTATGGAATGCTTGCGCTACAAATCGATCAACTTAAATTTCAATTTATCACCCTGTTTTTTTTGCGCTAATTTATTAATACTATCTTCTGAAAGTTGAAAAATTCTGGGATAACCGCCTGTAGTTTGGCAATCGCGCATTAAAATAATTAAGTTTCCCGACGGTGTAAATTGAACCGTTCCCGGCAAAACCGGTTGCGTTAAAATCGGTTTTAGATCATTTTCAAAAGTTTCTTCTAATTGATACGCCATTCGGCTGTTATTTTTAGAAATCGAAAATTCTTTTCTGAACAAATTTAGTTTTAATATTTCTGAAAGTTGCTCAAATTCAGGTCCGGCAAAAACTTCAATTTCATCATTAAAATAATTTTCATTAAACTTTATATGGGCGTGTTTTTTTTCATCAGAAGAATTAAAAGGATGATAAGAAATTTCATCTCCTTTTTTAATTTTAGAAGAATTTGTAATTGGTGCATACATACTTTTGCTTCCTAATTTTTCTTCTGAATCAAAACCGCCTTTTACCGCTAAATATAAGCGCGCTCCTTTTAATATTTGTTGAATATGAAGCTGATCTCCTTTTCTTACTTCTAATATTTTATTTAAGCTTATTTTATCATCGTTTAACTTTACTGAAGCTGCTAAACCTGTAATGGAAATTTGTGTAGCTTGTGTAAATTCTAATTTTGGTCCCATTAGCGTGATTTCTATTAGCGCTTCATTTTCTGAATTTCCCAGTAAAAGATTGGCAATTTTGGCTGAATATAAATCCATCGCGCCACTTTTAGGAACGCCGAATTTCGCAAAACCCATTCTACCTCGATCTTGAATTGTACTGAATAATCCCGGTTGAAGAATTTTAATACTCATAAATTTCCGTTTGAAATTGGTAAGAATTGTTTCCGACTTCCTTTTTTATCTCCTCATATTCTTTTAGTGAAATCGACTCAAATTTTAATTTATCGCCCCCTTGAAATGGACTCGGATTTTTCTTAGAAGCATCAAAAAAACACAGCGGAGAATTCCCGATAATTTGCCAACCGCCGGCAGAATTTTGCGGGTAAATTCCGGTCTGTTTTTCACCAATTCCAACAGCTCCTTTTTTAACGTCTAAACGCGGTGATTTTTTCCGTGAAATATAGAGCTCTTTTTGCAGCCCGCCGAGGTATAAAAATCCGGGTAAAAAGCCAGTAAAAAAAACGGTGTAATTTGGTTGTGTATGAAGTGCTATAATCTGAGAAATTTCAAGGTGATTTTTGTTACTTATTTCTTTTAAATCCATTCCGAATTTTACATCATAACAAACTGGAATTGTAAATTGATTAACCTTTAGCATATTTGAAATTTCAACATCTTTTAAAAGGCTTTTTAAGCTTGAAATTTCATCATAGAGGTTTTTTATAGTAAAAGTATAATTTATTAATAATGAATTATATGTATTAATTACCTCAACTTTTTCTTTAAGCCAATTTTGTTGAATGATTTTCTTGTACTGAAGGATAAATTTGAGTAAGTTTTCATCAATAATTTCATCCCAAGTTATTAAAATAGCTTGTTTATTAAAAGCTTTAAACGTCGGATTTTTATAACTCATCTCCTACTGAATCTGAATATTATTTTCTTCTAATTTTACCCTCAAAAACTTTAAAATATCTACTGAATTTTGAGTGTCGCTATGAACGCAAATCGTATCGAAATTTGCAGTTAAAATATCACCATTTTTTAGATGAATTTTTCCTTCAGAAATCATTGAAAAAACGTGCTTAAAAATAGCCTTTTTTTCGTGTAGAACAGCGTCGTCTTTTTTTCTAGAAACAAGGCTGAAATCTGCCTCGTAATTTCTATCTGCAAAACCTTCGGTCCACGTTTTTAATTTTCCTTCGGCTAACTTTTTTATGATAGATTTTGGCGGTACAAAAAGGATTAAACTTTTATCTATTTCTTGAACCACATCAATCACAAGTTGCGCTTTTTCTTCATCTTTTACAATATCATTATATAATGCACCGTGTGGTTTTACGTGATGTAATTTTGTGCCGTTTTCTTCTGTATAATTTTTAACTCGTAGAATTTGAGTTTTAAGCGTACTTTTTAATTCTTCAGAATTTATATCTAAGGAAACTCTTCCAAAATTTTCTTGATCGGGATAAGAAGGGTGTGCGCCAATATTTACTTGGTATTTTAAGGCAAGCTTTACCGCTTCATTTACACTATTATTATTTCCAAAATGACCGCCACAAGCAATATTACAAGACGAGATGAGCGGCATTAGCTGGTGGTCGAATTTCCCACCTTCAGCTAAGTCACAATTCAAATCGATACGATTCATAAAGTTTTATTTTTTTCGCTGTTGCAAACTGTAAAGCGCAAAAGTCCCAAGCCAGTGACCACCTTCATAACTGTCGTTCACTAAACTCGGGAAAGAATAACTAACGTGTTTATCGCCTAGCTTTTGGAGATGTTTAAAATCTTCATATTTATTGGCAAGGTTATAAAAAACCCAAGCACGACTGTAATTTAAACCATCTAAATGCACTAATTTTCCATCTTTTCTATCAGAAACTTCCGCGACTTCAAGATTAAAATCCGGATTCGTTAGTTGAGGCATAAAATCTTTTAACCACATTTTAAAAGTAGTTTCAGAAAGTATACGCTGCATAATATCGATTTCTTCTAAACAAGGTGAAAGAAAATCGAAACCGCCGGGTTCCCAAGAAATTGGGCAATTATCGTCGTCTAAATAAAAATCTTTTGCGCGTTTCGAGATAAGATCGATTAATTTTTGATTTTCTGTGGCTGTTGCATAATCATACGCAAACGTTAATCCGAATGCTGTATTTTCGTGTTCTCCCACACGAATTGGATAATTTAATTTTGGCAGAAAATCTGTATAATTTTTAACAATTACATTGGTTAACGCCTGTAAATTTTTATCGAGTTCTTTGCCTAACGGCGTTTCCCACGTATGAATTTCTTGCGCGAGTTTTAAAAGCCAAGCCCAACCATAGGTTCGTTCAAAAGTGTTGTTATGTTCTTTCTGAAAATAATTAACTTCTTGCTGAATATTTTTAGCTGAAAGGCTTTCTTTAAGCGCTTTTTTAATTTCTTCCGCTTTATCTAAATTGGGAAATTGTTTTAGTAAACTTACAAGTGACCAATGTGCGTGAACCGCAGAATGCCAATCGAAACAACCGTAAAATGCAGGGTGAAGTTCTTTGGGCGATTTCAATTCTTCTTCCGAAGTTAAAGTTTGTCCTAATTTGTTCGGAAACTGGTTATTGATACAACTTAAGGGAAGTTCTACTAATTTATTTGCTTCTTCTTTAGTAAGAATTACTGGCTCAACATCCATTACTTTTTCTGAAATTTTATCAACTATACTGGTGTCCTGTTTTGGTACATCTCCAGTAGTTTTTTCCAGTTCTTTACTTTCGTTGTTTTTACAACTTACTAAACCAATTATCGCTAAGGTGAATATAATTTTTTTCATAGTTTTATCCTAACCAACCGTCACGGTCTAAGCTTCTATATTGAATTGCTTCGCTAATATGAGCTTGATTAATACTTTCAGATTTTTCTAAATCTGCTATGGTTCGGGAAACTTTCAGAATTCTATCGTACGCTCTCGCGGAAAGATTTAAACGTTCCATAGCTGTTTTCAGCAAATTTTTTGAATTTTCATCTAACTTACAAAATTCTCTGATTTGTTTAACATCCATTTGTGCATTATAGTGAATGTTTTTATAATTTTTAAAGCGTTTGGCTTGTTCTTCACGTGCTCTAGAAACTCGTTTACGAATTACTACGCTGCTCTCCCCTTTTCGCTCTTCACTTAATTTATCAAAAGGCACAGGCGTAACTTCAATATGAATATCGATTCTATCGAGAAGCGGACCACTAATTTTACTTAAGTAACGCTGCATTTCTGCCGGTGAAGAGCTAACCGGCGCATCGGGATCGTTAAAATATCCACCCGGACTTGGATTCATACTGGCGACCAACATAAAACTTGAAGGGTAAGTTACCGTAAAACGAGCTCGAGAAATAGTAACTTCCCGATCTTCTAAAGGTTGACGCATTACTTCTAAGACCGTTCTTTTGAATTCTGGTAATTCATCTAAAAACAATACGCCATTATGCGAGAGAGAAATTTCTCCAGGTTGAGGATAAGAACCTCCACCGACTAAAGCAACATCTGAAATGGTATGATGCGGACTTCTAAAAGGACGTTGCGCTAGCAAACCATTATTATCACTCGTTCTACCGACCACACTATGAATTTTAGTAGTTTCTAGCGCTTCATGCAAACTCATTGGCGGTAAAATACTCGGTAATCGTTTAGCGAGCATAGTTTTTCCCGAGCCCGGCGGACCGATTAAAATAATATTATGACCGCCAGCTGCGGCGATTTCCATACAACGTTTAATAGATTCTTGACCTTTTACGTCTGCAAAATCATATTCTGGGTGTTCTAAACTTTCGTAAAATTGTTTTCGTGTATCAATATGCGTTTGCTCAAGCGGTACATCATTATCAAAAAAGTTGATAACTTCGGTAATATTTTCGACTCCGTAGACTTTTAATCCACTTACAATAGCAGCTTCGGAAGCATTTTGTTTCGGAAGAATAAAACCTTTAAAATCTTCTTCTTTTGCTTTTATCGCTATCGGTAAAGCGCCTTTTATAGGTTGTAAACTTCCATCCAAAGAAAGTTCACCCATAATTAAATAATCTTCTATTTTTGGTGCTTTTATTTGTGATGAAGCCGTTAAAATTCCTAACGCTAAAGTTAAATCGTAAGCCGAACCTTCTTTCCTTAAGTCGGCCGGCGCCATATTAATAGTAATTTTTTTTCCGGGTAATTTATAACCATTGTTCTGAAGTGCTGCAGCAATACGATAACTGCTTTCGCGAATAGCGTTATCGGGTAAACCGACTAAATGGTAACCAATTCCTTTATCAATATTAACCTCAACAGTAATTGTTGTTGCTTCTACACCAAATACCGCGCTTCCGTAGACCTTTACGAGCATATACTAAACAGTTTTCTTAAAAGTAAGAATATTTTGAGGTAAATGCTTTAAAATAAAAGAATATCTTACTAGTTAAGAAAAATATCTTTTTAAAAGGGAACTTGTAGAACTGTCTTGATTACGTTCTATTTTTTGATTTTTAATTTGAGGTAAGATTTTAGAAGCTAATTGTTTTCCTAATTCAACTCCCCATTGGTCATAACTGAAAATATTCCAAATTACGCCCTGTATAAAAATTTTATGTTCATACATTGAAATGAGGCTTCCTAAACTTTTGGGTGTTAATTTTTCAATTAAAATAGTATTGGTAGGTTTATTTCCTTCAACTTCTTTAAAAGGACTTATCTTTTTTGCTTGCTCAGTATCTATATATTTTAATTCTTCAGCAATTTCTTCTTTCGACTTTCCTTTTAAGAGGGCTTCGGTTTGTGCGAAAAAATTAGCCATTAATTTATCATGCTGTTTTTTATTTTTATTTAGAGGCTTTTTAAAACCAATAAAATCTGTCGGAATTATTTTTGTTCCTTGATGAAATAATTGAAAAAATGCATGTTGACAATTACTGCCGGGCTGACCCCAAATTATTGTTCCGGTTTGATAATTTATTGGATTTCCTTTACGAGAAACACTTTTCCCATTGCTTTCCATTATTCCTTGTTGTAAATAAGGAACAAATTCTTGTAAATAATGTGAATATGGAATAATAGCTTCGGTTTCAGCTTTGAAAAAATTATTATACCAGATACTTAATAAAGCTAAAATCACCGGAATATTTTCAGCAAAATCTGTTTTTTGAAAATGGTCGTCCATTTCTCTGGCACCCAACAATAATTCTTCAAAATTCTGAAAACCAATCGCACAGGAAATAGTTAAACCAACCGGACTCCATAAGGAAAAACGACCGCCAACCCAATCCCACATCGGAAAAATATTCTTGTAGTCAATCCCAAATTCTTGTGCTTTTTCTTGATTTGCTGAAACGGCGACAAAATGTTTTGAGAAATCGGTTATGTTATGATTTTGAAACCATTTTTTAATGGTATTTGAATTAGTAATGGTTTCTTGCGTGCCAAAACTTTTAGAAACCACAATAACAAGCGCTGTTTCAGGATTTATATGTTTTAATATTTCCGCAACTTGATCGCCATCCATATTAGAAACAAAATGAGTTTCTAAATGATTTTTATAAAATTTTAAAGTGTTGGTTACCATTTTTGGACCTAAATCGCTTCCTCCAACTCCAACGTTTACAATTGTTTCAATTTTTTTTCCTGTTGCACCTTTCCATTTTCCTTCGATTACTTTTTCAGAAAAATTTTTCATTTGAGCTAGCGCTTGTTGTACTTCTTCAGGTTTATTTTTTTTTCTTAAATCGGTATGAAGAACAGCTCTATGTTCAGTTTCATTAATTATATCACCATTAAAATGCTTTTCTATAGCGTCATTTAAATCAACTTCTTCGGCTAAGGATAATAATAATTCTAGGGTTTTACTGGAAATTTTATTCTTGGAAAAATCCAGAAAAAAATCGCGCCATTCTATTTGAAATTTTTCTGCTCTTTTATCGTCTTTTTGAAACCAATCGAGTATTTTTTCATCTTTAATTTGATGAAAATGTTCGGTTAATTTTTTCCAAGCGCTAGTAGTTGTTGGATCAATAGATTTTAAGGGCATTTAAATTCCGTTTGTTCGATAATAATTGGTTAATTCTTCGATGGGATGCTGAATAATTTTCCCAACAGCTAAATTATGAGTTTTTAAGCAATCTGCTATAATTTCTGAAGAAAAATGTGCAATACTTCCTACAAAATGGACAGGAACTTTTTTTGATTCAGTAATAGTTAAAACGCGATTTTCTATAAAAAGTTGAATTCCTTCTAAAATTAAATTATAGAAATAATCTGAAAGTTGTGAATTTGTAAAAATGAAACTCGCAAAAGATGCTAAATACGCATTCGGATTTTCTTTTTGATATAAATTACTTTTAATTTCATCGGGGTCTAAATTGAATTTTTTCTCAAATTCTTCAGCAATTTTCTTGGGCATTTTATGATAATAGTAATCCTGAATTAATTTTTTACCGAAATAATTTCCACTGGCTTCATCCATTAACACATAACCCAATGAGGCAATTGGAACATTTACTTCTTTTCCATCGAAATAACATGCGTTAGAACCTGTACCGAGAATGCAAACAATTCCCGGTTCATGAGTTACCGCACGAACTGCCGCAACGGTATCTTCAAAAACATTTACCTGCGATTTTTTAAAAAAAGAATGAAGAACTTTTCTTAATTTTTCTTTCGGAAGCGGAGTTCCGCAACCGGCACCGTAAAAATCTACCTGCTGAATTTTTTCAGCATATTTTTTTAATATTTCATTTGAACATAAACGCTCTTCTAAAGTTTCTAAAGAAAAAACACTGGGATTTAATCCTTTGGTTTGTGTTTTTTCTAAGACTTGCTTTTCTTCATCTAAAAGAATCCAATCGCATTTTGTTGATCCTCCATCGGCAATTAATAACATAGATTTACAACTTTGAAATGTGAATTGCCAAATCTATAAGTTTTGAAGAATAGCCAAATTCATTATCGTACCACGCGACTAATTTGAAAAAATTATCATTTAGCGCCATACTCGCTTCCGCATCAAAAATACTGGTTCTTGAATCTGACACAAAATCTTGTGACACTAAGGCTTCTTCAGTATATCCTAAAATTCCTTTTAATTCATTTTCAGCGGCATTTTTTATTGTTTTTTTCAATTCTTCTAAACTGACAGACTTTTTTAATCGAACTGTTAAATCTACTACCGAAACATCTGGTGTGGGAACTCGAAATGCCATTCCGGTTAATTTTCCGTATAATGAGGGAATTACTTTTCCGACTGCTTTTGCAGCTCCTGTGGAAGCAGGAATAATATTAGCTCCAGCATTTCTCCCTAATCTAAAATTTTTCTTCGATGGTCCATCTACAGTAGATTGGGATGAAGTTGTGGCATGAACGGTCGTCATTAAACCTTCAATAATTTCATAATTATCGTGCAATACTTTTGCCAACGGTGCTAAACAGTTTGTGGTACACGAAGCATTGGAAACAATACGATCGTCTTTAGAAACTTTTTCGTGATTTACCCCCATTACAAACATTGGAATATCTTCTGAAGGTGCAGAAACAACCACTTTTTTCGCACCAGCTTTTAAATGCGCTTCGGCTTTTTCTTGGGTTTTAAAAATTCCGGTACAATCGATAACGACATCAACATTTAATTCTTTCCATTTTAAATTTTCAGGATCTTTTTCAGCTGAAACTTGAATAGTTTTTCCATCGACTACCAAATTTTCATTTTCTGTTGAAACCTCTTTATCGAATTTTCCGTGAACCGAATCATATTTTAATAAATAAGCCAATTGCGCTACTGGAACTAAATCGTTTACAGCGACAATATTTATATGTTCATTTTTGCTCGCAATTCTACAAGCGATTCTTCCTATTCTTCCAAAACCATTAATGGCTACATTAATTTTTTTCATTTTTATTTTTTTTAAATTGAAGTAATATCGGCTACTTTCAATAATTCTAAATCTATTTCATTTTCTCCGGTAATAGTTTCATTAAACGGAACTTTAACCAATTTTCTATTTTTTATTCCAATCATTATATCTTGGTCTCCAGCTAACAAAGCTTCTACCGCTCCAATTCCCAATCTACTGGCCAAGACACGATCGAAACAACTTGGCGCGCCGCCACGCTGAATGTGACCTAAAACCGTAACCCTTACTTCATAATTTTCAAAATTTCCTTCGATATATTCGGCGAGTTCAAAAATATTTTTTCCGATTTTATCGCCTTCAGCCACCACGACAATACTCGATGTTTTGCCAGATTTTCTACTTCTTTTTAGCGATTCTACTAAACGATTAATCCCCATATCTTGTTCGGGAATTAAAATTTCTTCGGCTCCTGCTCCAATTCCCGCGTTTAAGGCAATATCTCCTGCATTTCTTCCCATTACCTCGACTAAAAATAGGCGATTGTGAGAACTTGCCGTATCACGAATTTTATCGATAGCTTCTATAACGGTATTTAAAGCTGTATCGTAACCAATGGTGTAATCTGTGCCAGAAATATCATTATCGATAGTTCCGGGAATTCCTACGATTGGAAAATTGTATTCTTTCTTAAAAACCGAAGCTCCTGCAAAAGTTCCATCGCCACCCACAACTACTAACGCATCGACTTCATTTTTTTTCAATTGTTCGTAAGCTTGTTTTCTTCCTTCAGCAGTTCTAAATAATTTTGACCGTGCCGATTTTAAAAAAGTGCCGCCACGATTAATAATGTTTTTAACGGAACGCGCGTCTAAGGTTTCGAAATCGCCTTCAATTAAACCTTCATAACCTCTGTAAATTCCGGTACATTTTATTTTATAATATACCGAAGCTCTTACTACCGCACGAATTGCAGCGTTCATTCCGGGAGAATCTCCACCGGATGTTAAAACCGCTATATTTTTAATTTTTTTCATTTTTCTGTTGAATATAATCGTCAATCATTTCTTCTAAAATCGTTAATGGTACGGCTCCCTGCGAAAGTACTACATCATGAAATTCTCGGATATCAAACTTTTTACCCAACTCGGTTTTTGCTTTTTTCCGAAGGGAAAGTATTTTATTCATCCCAATTTTATAAGCAGTTGCTTGCGCAGGCATAACAATGTGACGTTCCACCATTTTTATGCAATCACTTTCGGCATTTGGCGTGTTGGTTTTGTAAAATTCGATTGCTTTTTCACGCGTCCATTTTTTTGAATGAATTCCGGTGTCGACCACCAAACGACAAGCGCGCCATAATTCTAACGAAAGCCTTCCAAAATCTGAATACGGATCTTTATAAAAACCGATTTCTTTTGGGATTTTTTCGCTGTATAACCCCCAACCTTCGATATACGCAGTGTAAAAAATATGCTTTCTAAACTCAGGAATGCTGTCTAATTCTTGCGCGATCGCGATTTGCATGTGATGTCCGGGAATTCCTTCGTGATACGCTAGCGCTTCCATTTGGTAAGTTGGCATCGCACTCATATCGTAAAGGTTGGCGTAAAAAATTCCAGGTCTCGAACCGTCTAATGCTGGAGCTTGATAAAATGCTTTTCCCGCACTTTTTTCTCGAAATTCTTCTACCGCTTTTACTTTTATTTCAGCTTTGGGAAGGGTTAAAAATAATTTATCTAGATTTTCTCGCATTCGATCTATAATCGATTTGCTTTCGGCGAGGTATTTACTTTTTCCTGCTTCGTTATTTTCATAATAAAATTGCGCATCGGTTCGCATAAAATTAAAGAAATCTTTTAGCGTTCCTTTAAAGCCTACTTTTTTCATGATGGCTTTCATTTCTTCATGAATTCGATTTACATCGGTTAAGCCTATTTCATGAATTTCTTCAGCGGTTAAATCTAAAGTGGTAATTCGGTTTAAACGATTTTTATAAAATTCATCTCCCTTTGGAAATTTCCAAACGCCGTGATCTGTGGTTGCACGTTGAAATTGATCTTCTAAGGTTTTTATTAATAATTCATAAGCTGGTTTTACATCACTTAATAAAACATTTTTGGCTTCTGAAATAAGCGCCTTTTTTTCAGCTTTAGAAATAGTTAGTTTATTTACTTTCTTTGAAAAATCTTCAAAAAGTGGATTTTTTTTATTTGAATTGTCGAAAGGTTTTCCGCTAATTAAACTTTTTGAACTTTCCAGAACTTTACTAAAAACGAATTTTGGTGGAAGAATTCCGTTTTTTTCCCGAATTTGCATATTCTGTGCAATTTCTTCGAAAGCTTTGTGCATTCCTTTTAGCCGCTGAATGTAAGCTTTCGCATCGGAAACGGAATCTATTCGATGTTGATTAATTAAAAATGCGGCAAGAGCGGTATGATAACCGTTCATCTGATTAATAGGATAATCGTAAAATCGGTATTTGTAATCTTCTACTTCTTCTTCTAACTTTTGTTTTTTTAACCGATAACTTAAGCGTTGTTTTTTAGGAAGCGCTTTTTGATTAATGCTATCTTTTAAATACGCCAAGCGTTTTTTACTTCGCTCTAAATCTTCTGCATATTTTTGATTAGAAAAATCATCCCATTTTCCATAATCGGTTTTTTGCCCGAGTTGCGTTTGAAACATGGGCGAATCTGCGACATCTTCTTTAAAGGTTCGTTCAAAAAAAGCGGAAAGTTTTTCAGATTCATTATTGATTTCTGAAGGAGTTAATTCGGTTTTTTCTGGCTTTTGCTTACACGAAATAATTAAAATGCCCAGAAGTATATAAAGAATTCTCTTTTGCATAGATTAATTTTTTAGTACTGAAAATTCTATAGAAGAATCTCCGTAAACACTATGGGTTTGTTTTGTAAAATCGTTTTCTTCAGCTTCAAAAATATTAGGCACATATTGTTGCGGATTTACATCGATTAACGGAAACCACGTGCTTTGTATTTGAATCTGAATTTTATGCCCTTTCTGAAAAGTATGATGAATATCTTGTAACTTTAATTTTACTGAAGTTTTCTTATCAGCAATAAACGCTTCTGGTTTTTCAAAACCATTTCTAAAACGTCCGCGCATTACTTCGCTTCTTACCATCATATGATAATTAGACATTTTTAAATATTCTTGGGTTTCTGGATAATCTTCGGCTTCCGGCGGATAAACATCGATTACTTTTACTACCCAATCTGCTGAAGTTCCGGTAGTAGCTACTTGAAGATTCGCTCTAATTTCCCCGGCCATCGTTATATTTTTTTCTAATACATCGGTTTCAAAAACCAACACATCGGGTCTTCTGGCAGCAAACCGCTGATCGTCGGTCATATATTTTCGTGGCGTAAATACTATTTTTATATCTTCTGAATACGGAACAGGTTTTGCTGGATCGCTTAAAAATTCTTGTTTATTTGTCGGCGAAGGAATACTTGTTAATTCTTGATTTTTTCCTAAATAATAAGTCTTTTTTTCAGTATTTTTTGGAGGCCAATTTTCATAATTTTTCCATTCGTGCGTTCCGGTATCAAAAAACATCGCTTCCGGTAAACCTGAATTTTTATTTGCTTCTCCTTTTAAAAAATGATTGAAAAATTTTGCTTCTACTTCTTGCTGAAATTTTTCAGATATATCTTCTCCAAAGAAAATATTTCCTATAGCTTGCCTTTTGGCGGTTCTTGCCCAATCGCCGTGACTCCAAGGACCAAAAACAACGGTATTATAATTATTATTATTTGCTTCAATGGTTTTATACGTTTCAAACGGACCATATAAATCTTCAGCGTCAAATAAACCGCCCACAACCATAACGGCAGGTTTAATTTTCACATCTTTTAAATGCTGAATAATTCCGCGCTTTTGCCAAAATTCATCGTAATTCGGGTGATCTTTAAGTTGTTGCCAGAAAAAATTGTCGGTATAATACGAATCTAATTTTTTCAGCGGTGTATGATCTAAATAAAATTGATATTGGTCTTTTACTTTTACATCCGGAAAATGATACCAACTTTCAGTAGTTGGACCGTTATGTTGTTCGCCAAATAAGGTGGTCGCCATCCAATAACTTAATAAATAAGCACCGTTATGGTGAAAATCATCAAAAAAGAAATCACCTATACAAGCTTGTGGCGAAGCGGCTTTCAATGCCCGATGTTCCGATAATAAAGAATATGTAGCGTAAAAACCAGGATATGAAATTCCCCACGTTCCAACGTTTCCATTATTATTTTCTACGTTATTTACCAGCCACTCAATTGTATCATAAGTGTCGCTTGCTTCATCTATTTCGTTTCCTTTTTTATTAGGAATATAAGGTCGCATGTTATCAAAATTTCCTTCACTCATCCAACGGCCGCGAACATCTTGATAAACAATAATATTTCCTTCTTTCATTAGAAATTCATTGGGACCTATTTTAGATCGAAATTCATTTTCACCATAAGGTTTAGAACTGTAAGGCGTGCGCTGCATTAAAATAGGATATTCTTGTGAAGTATCTTTTGGTGAATAAATTGTGGTATGCAACTTTATTCCATCGCGCATTTTTATGTCGACTTCTTGTTTAGTGTAATGTTTGGAAACATCGTATAATTTTTCAGTTTGAGCTACAGAAATTTTAGCGCTTAAAATGAATATTACGATGAGAAAAAATACTTTTTTAAATTTCATAGAATTGAAAGTTTATCCGCTTTAAATATACTAGTATATTTTTAAAAATAAAGCTAAAAAAACCCGACAATCTAGGTCGGGTTTTTTAATAATTAACTTATTTTTTTATTTAAAATTATCTATTCCTTCATTTAACCACGCTTCATATTCTTCGATATCTGGTGTATAACCAATTGGACTATTAAGCATTTCTTCGTCGTGATTTAAAATTATATAATAAGGTTGTGCATTTGCTCCATAATTTTTTATCTGAAAATCGCTCCATTTATTTCCTATAGTGCGAATTCGCTTTCCTGTTGTTTTACTTGTATATCGTTCATCTTCCGGTAATTTTTCTTTTGCGTCTACATACAATGAAATTAAAACGAGCTCTTTTTTTAGTTTACCTAATATTTGGGGTTCACTCCATACGCGTTCTTCCATTTTACGACAATTTATACAAGCATAACCCGTAAAATCTAATAGAATTGGCAAATCTTTTTCTTTTGCGTATTCTACTCCTTTTTCGTAATCGGTAAAGGTTAGAATATCATGCGGACCTAATTTAGCGTGATCTGGAAAATCACTTTTTGCTGCTGTAGAAGCTACACCGACTTTTCTATTTCCAACTCCATACGGAGCTTCACTATAATTTAATGGCGGTGTAAAACCACTAATCATTTTTAAAGGTGCGCCCCAAAGCCCTGGAATTAAATAAATAGTAAATGATAAAATTAATAAACCTAAACCTAATCTTCCCACAGAAATATGATTTATAGGGGAATCGTGCGGAAGCTTAATTTTTCCGAAGAGATAAAATGCCAACGCTCCAAAAATAGCAATCCAAATGGCTAAGAAAATTTCACGTTCTAAAATATGAGCTTGAAGCACTAAATCTGCATTCGACAAAAATTTAAATGCTAAGGCTAATTCTAAAAATCCTAAAACCACTTTTACTGTATTTAACCATCCGCCAGATTTTGGTAAAGTATTCATCCAACCCGGAAACATCGCAAATAAAGCGAACGGAATAGCAATTGCCAACGAGAATCCTAACATCCCAATAATTGGAGCTAAACCTCCTTTTGAAGCAGCTTCAACTAAAAGCGTTCCTACAATTGGACCAGTGCAAGAAAAAGAAACAATTGCTAAAGCTAAAGCCATAAAGAAAATACCGATCACTCCTCCTCTATCGGCTTGTCGATCTACTTTATTCGCCCAAGAATTTGGTAACATAATCTCAAAAGCGCCTAAAAAAGAGGCTGCAAAAATCACTAACAAAATAAAGAAAACGATGTTGAACGTTACGTTTGTAGATAACGCATTTAAAGCATCTGCACCAAAAATTGCAGTAACGATTGTTCCTAATAAAACATAAATAATTACTATAAAAAACCCATATAGCAATGCGTTTTTAATTCCTTTACTTCTGTCTTTACTTTGTTTGGTAAAAAACCCGACTGTCATCGGAATCATTGGGAAAACACAAGGCGTAAGTAAAGCCGCAAAACCTGCAATAAAAGCTAGAAAAAAGATAGTAATTAAACCTTTTTCTTCTTCGTTTTCACCTACATCTTCAGCTATCTTTTTTGTGTTCTCTTCTTTAATTTCAGGTTGTTTTTCTTCTTTTTTTGGTGATGTTCCATAAGTCGAAAAGTCATCGTAATTTTGAATTATTTTTACAAGATCTTTTTTTATGTCAAAGATCACATAATACTCTTCTCCAATACAAACTTCTTTACAAACCTGATATTTTAATTCCATTTTAATTACCGATAGGTTTTCATCAGTAATTACTATATCTTGTTTAAAAGTAGCCTCTTTTTCAAAGTAAACTTCGTCTACTTCAAAAAGTTCGCTGTACTGTCTTTTGGATTCACTCTCCTTAGTTTTTCCTTTTAATTGATAACCGTTTCCTGAATCCAAATAATTAAACCATAAGGGTAATGGACCTCCTTCTGGAGTGTTTTGAGAATATATGTGCCACTCTTCTTCAATATCAGCTTCTAAAATAAACTGGTAATTATTTTCAGATTTTTTTTCAATTTTTCCTGTCCATTCTACAGGATCTACAATTTCTCCTTGGTGTTTTTGTGTGTCGAATTGCGCGTTTGCGGTAATAAATGTTAAAAAAACAAGTAGTATCGAAAGATAATATTTCATTTTTTGAGGGTAAATTTAAGAGATTGGGTTGTTGTTGGTTTTATTTTAAAATCATTATGAATTCGATGTCCTATTACCCAGATAATTTGCTCTGCTGAACACATTACCCAAGTATTTTCTTTATCTAATAATGAGCATTTTTCATCTTTGAGAAAATCGCTTATTTTTTTGCTTCCTTTCATTCCAAATGGTTTAAAACGATCTCCGGCTTTCCATTTTCGAATGAGTAAAGGAAATTTTATTTTTTCGCCCGAAAGATACGCTATTTCATTGGCTTTTTCTTCAATTTTGGTAACTTCATCTTTTTCAATTATCCCTAACGGAAATTTTAACTGTTTTTCTTCTTCAGCAAAATAAAAATCTTCAGAAGTTTTTTCTTCATTTTTACTCAATATTAAAACGGCACGATCTTTTATTAATCGGTGCGTTTTCGAAAAAACTTGTTTTCCTGATTCGGCTTCTAATAAATGATAAACGTCGTTCCATTCACTAAATCCAAACGGATGTAATAACTGAAAAAGTACAGCTTTAGTATGTGGTGTTTCCTGAAGTTGCTGAATATTGAAATAATAATTTCCGTTAATTTCTTCTACTAATTTTGAAAATAAAAACGTGGTATAATCTTCTAGTAAATCGGCGGTTTGTTGTAAATTTTTCTGGGTTTGCTGAAACGTAGCTAATAATTGCGGATTTTCCTCTTCTAAAACCGGAATAACATGATGTCTAATTTTATTCCGCAGGTATTTATCTGATTTATTAGAGCTATCTTCTCGCCAATTTAGGTTTTCTTTTTCAGCAAAATTTTCAATTTCGTTTCTTGAGAATTCTAAAAGCGGTCTAAAAATTTTATCATTGAATTCCGGAATTCCGGTTAAGCCGTTTATTCCAGTTCCGCGAAGCGTATTTATAAAATAGGTTTCTAGACTATCGTTCGCGTGATGCGCGGTAAAAATAAAATCGAAATGGTGTTTTTCAGCAAGTTCATAAAACCAAAAATAGCGTAATTTTCGTGCTGAAACTTGCGTGGAAAGTTGATGTTCTTCCGCGAATTTTTGTGTGTTAAAATGCTCTATAAATAATTCAACTTCTAATTCTTTTGCTAATTTTTTTACAAATTTTTCATCAGCATCGCTTTCCGTTCCGCGTAAATTAAAATTACAATGTGCTAACGAAAAATTAAGTTCTGCTTTTTTGCAAAGATGAGCCAAAACTACACTGTCGATTCCGCCACTAATTGCCAAAAGATTTTTTTTCTCTTGAACGAAAGGAATCTTTTCACTTAAATTTTCACGAAATTGACTTAACATCTACCTTTTTTTGACTCCCAAATATAGCATTTCTTCGAGGAAAAAGGGGTAACAAAAGTTACAGGCTTAAGGCCTTTTTCATCGCGGCAGCTTTTATTGAACATTCTTCATATTCTTTTTGCGGAATTGACTTTGCTGTAATCGCGCTTCCTACCGAAAATGAGGTGTATTTTTCATTTTTATTATGCAAAATACTACGAATAATAACGTTGAAATCGAAATCGCCTTTGGGTGTAAAATAACCTACCGAACCGCTATACAAACCGCGTTTTGTTTCTTCTAAATTTTCGATAATTTTCATTGCTGAAATTTTTGGAGCGCCCGTCATACTTCCCATTGGAAAAGTTGACCGTAAAATTTCTACCGGTGATAAATCATTAGAAACTTCTGAAGAAATGGTTGAAATTAATTGATGAACTTGCTGAAATGTATATAAACCGCATAATTCATCTACATGAACGCTTCCTTTTTCGGCGGTTTTGGAAAGATCGTTTCTTACCAAATCGACAATCATTACATTTTCTGAACGTTCTTTTGGGTCGTTTTGCAGCTTATTTTTTAAAGCTTCATCTTCTTCTTTATTTTCTAATCGACGCGCGGTTCCTTTTATAGGTTGCGAAATAACTTTGTTTCCTGTTTTTTTAAGATATCGCTCTGGACTCGCAGAAAGCAAATAAAATTCTTCCAATTTTAGATAAACTGAAAATGGCGCTTTTGAAATTTCATTAAGATGAAGATAGGTTTCTAACGGATTTAAAACGGAATTTTCTACATAAAACTCTTGACAAAAATTGGCTTCATAAATATCTCCTCGATGAATATGCGTCAACATTTTAGTGACTTTCTCCAAATATTCTTCTTCATTTACTCGCGCTTTAATTTCTAAGGAAGAAGTATTTTTTTCAGTGTTAGTTGAAGGTTGAAAATTATTGATTTCCTCCCAATCGGTTTCGAATTCATCATCAACCATCGCGAGGTAATGAAGTTCAACTTCATCATTTTTAAATAAGAGTATTTTTTTAGGCTGAAAAAAGTAAAGCTCCGGAAAAAGCAGTCCGTCGAAATTTTTAGAATGTAATTTTTCAACATCATTTTTTAGATCGTAGGTTAAATAACCGAAAATCCAATCGTTAGTAGTTTCTTGATATTCTTTTAATTGATCGAACGCTAAATGCGCATCGGTTTTTAGTGCGGTAAAAGCATCGACCGCTAAAATCGCTTCATAGTCTACGGTAGAAAACGGGTAATTATTAGAATCTAACCAAACCACTTCTTCAAATTGATTTGCCCACGAAAGCAGTTTGCTTTTAAAATCCTCCGTTATCGAAAAAGAGATTTTTTTTGAAGTACGCATTGATTAGCAGTTAGCAGTTAGCAGTTAGCAGTTAGCAGTTAGCAGTTAGCAGTTAGCAAAATTGAGAATTAGATATTAAAGTAAATTAAATACCTAAAAACTTATTAAATTTTTAAATGCTTTATTTTTTCAGTTTAAAATTTATTCTTGTAAAGCTTGTTCAAAATTAGAAACCACATCGTTTAAACCGAGTAAGGTAATTTCATCTACAATTTTATTTTCTTCAATATTGAAATTTTCATTGAACGATGGTAAGCTAAAACTCTCGACTACTTCAGCTCCAAAACGCGGTAAAGTATCTTTAAAATAAGCTAATGATGAAGCGCCGCCTCGTTTTCCGGTAGAAGTACTCATTAAAAGTACTTTTTTACCTTCTAAAAATTTTAATTCTGCACGTGAAAGCCAATCGATTATATTTTTAAAATAAGCTGAAATACTTCCGTTATGCTCACTTACAGAAATAATTAACGCATCGTGTTCAGCAATAATATTTTTTAACACCTGAATATCGGTGGGAATTCCGCGTTCGTTTTGTAAATCTATTCCGTACATCGGAAATTGATAATCAATTAACCGAATAACTTTTACTTCGTGACTTTCAATTCGAGAAGCCACGTAATTTACCAATTTATGATTAATAGAATTTTTACTGTTTGAACCCGCTAGCGCTAGAATTTTTTTCATCTGAATTTTTAAAAATCAAAAAAGTCTATTGAAGAAATTTTCATTGCAAGATCTTAAAAAATCAAGCTGAAAAAGTTATTCTCCAATAGACTTTCTTATAAATTATGTATGTAAAGGTCTGTTATCTGTTGCAGCTAAAGCAGCTTCTTTCACAGCTTCAGCATAAGTTGGGTGTGCGTGACTCATTCTTGCAATATCTTCTGCACTTGCTCTGTATTCCATAGCAACAACAGCTTCAGCAATTAAATCGGCTACACGAGCGCCAACCATATGAACACCAAGAACTTCGTCGGTTTTTTTATCTGATAAGATTTTTACAAAACCATCGGTATCTCCACTCGCACGAGAACGACCTAAGGCTCTCATCGGGAATTGACCGCTTTTATATTCAACTTTATCTTCTTTTAATTGTTCTTCGGTTTTACCAACAGAAGCAACTTCTGGCCACGTATAAACAACACCCGGAATTAAGTTATAATCGATATGCGGTTTTTGACCGGCAATTGTTTCAGCAACAAAAACGCCTTCTTCTTCAGCTTTGTGCGCTAACATTGCTCCTTTTACAACATCTCCGATCGCATAAATATTATCGGCAGAAGTTTTTAAATGATCATTAACTTCTATCTGTCCGCGGTCATTCATTTTAACGCCAGCAGCATCAGCATTTAAACCATCGGTATAAGGTTTTCTTCCTACGGAAACTAAACAATAATCACCTTTAAATTCAACTTCTTTATCTTTTTTATCGGTCGCTTTTACCACAACTTCGTCGCCTGTGTTTTCTACAGAAGTCACTTTATGAGAAACTGCAAAATTTACTTTTTGCTTTTTCATCACTTTGGTAAGTTCTTTACTTTGCGCTTTATCCATTGTTGGAATAATGCGATCCATATATTCGATTACGGTAACCTCTGCTCCTAATCTTTTATAAACTTGACCAAGTTCTAAACCAATAACTCCACCGCCGATAACCAACATATGTTTTGGTACTTCTTTCAGTTTTAAAGCTTCAGTTGAAGTGATAATTCTTTCTTTATCGATATCGATAAAAGGAAGCGAAGCCGGTTTACTTCCGGTTGCAATAATGGTATGTTTTGCCTCGATGGTTTTTGAATCGCCATCGGCTAAATCAATTTTTATATGTGTTTTATCTTCAAAAGAACCTACACCTTCAAAAGTATCGATTTTGTTTTTATTCATCAAGAAATCAATTCCTTTGGTAGTTTGATCTACCACAGAAGCTTTACGCTCCATCATTTTTTCAAGGTTTAATTTTACTTCGCCTGGAAGTTCAATTCCGTGATCTTCAAAATGCTTAATTGCATCTTCATAGTGGTGCGAAGAATCGAGTAAAGCTTTTGATGGAATACAACCTACGTTTAAGCAAGTTCCTCCCATTGTTGAATATTTTTCTATAATTGCGGTTTTCATTCCCAATTGGGCGCAACGAATAGCGGCTACGTAACCTCCGGGACCTGAACCAATGACTGCAACGTCGTAAGTGCTCATAATTTAGTTTTGTTGATTTTTAAAAACGTTTACAAAAATACGATAAGTAATTCAATGCGCAAGATTGAGAAACAAAAGGATTGTTAAAAAATTACGCTTACAGTTGGATATTTGTACTGTTTTTCACCTCGTTAATCATAAAAGTGCTTTGCGTACTTCCTATTCCGTTTAAGGCTGTGAGTTTATTTACAAGAAAACTTCGGTAAGCTTTCATATTTTTTACGTAAACTTTTAAAATATAATCATAATCGCCACTTACATGGAAACATTCGAGCACTTCTTCTAGTTTTAAAATTTCGCGTTCAAATTTTGAAACGTTCTCTTTGGTATGCTGAATTAACTTTACGTGGCAAAACACCATAAAATTTTTCTCGACCTTTTCTTTGTCAAGAATAGCTACGTAATTAGCAATTATTTTTTCACGTTCTAATTTTTTGATGCGTTCATGAATTGCTGTCATCGATAATTCTAAGCGATACGAAATTTCTTTGGTGGTGATTTTTGAATCGTGTTGCAAGAGTTGCAAAATACGTTTGTCCGTTTCATCTAATCGCATACTGAAATTTTTTCTTTATTTATCTAATTCATTGTTAAATATATAGTTTAAATATTTACTAATTATAATTTTTATAGATTAATTTTCTATTTTAATTATATTTAATTGATTTTAATTCTATTATAACCGAATTTAGCAGGAGTAAACTTTTAAAAATTATTCTAATGAAATATAATCCTGCTGATAAAATTCAAGATCTTCAATATTTTGGAGAATTTGGAGGCGTAAATCCTTCAATTTCAGATTCCTCTACTTACACTTTTCTTTCCGCAAAAACAATGTTCGATACGTTTGAAGGAAACGCAGAAGGCTGCTATTTATATTCTAGACATTCGAGCCCGAGTAATTTATATTTAGGCGAAGCTTTAGCAGCAATGGAAGCTACTGAAGCCGCAACGGTTACCGCTAGCGGAATGGGCGCAATCACACCTGTTATTTTTCAATTATGTAATGCCGGAGATCATATTGTTTCCAGCCGAACTATTTACGGCGGAACCTATGCTTTTATGAAAAATTTTCTACCAAAATTAGACATCACCACTTCTTTTGTAAATATTACAAAACTTGAAGAAATTGAAGCTGCAATTACTTCAAAAACAAAAATTTTATATTGCGAAACATTAAGCAATCCGTTGCTAGAAGTTGCCAATATTCCAGCCTTAGCTGAACTGGCGAAAAAATACAATGTAAAATTAGTGGTCGATAATACATTTTCACCTTTATCGATTACGCCTTCTATTTTAGGAGCAGATATTGTTATTCATTCGCTTACAAAATTTATTAATGGAAGTAGCGATACCGTTGGTGGTGTAATTTGCGGTTCTAAAGATTTTATAAACGAATTGCGAAACGTAAATGATGGCGCGTGTATGTTACTTGGTTCTACGATGGATAGTTTCCGCTCTGCTTCTATTCTGAAAAATTTACGCACGCTTCACATCAGAATGCAAAAACATAGCGAAAATGCACTTTATTTAGCTGAAAAATTTCAAGAACTTGGTTTAAAAACCGTTTATCCAGGATTAACTTCGCATCGCGGAAATTCTTTATTTGCTTCGATGATGAACGATGAATACGGTTTTGGTGGAATGTTAACCATCGATGTCGGTTCGTTAGAGAAAGCTAACACGTTAATGGAATTAATGCAAGAACGAAATTTAGGTTATCTAGCCGTAAGTTTAGGATTTTACAAAACCTTATTCAGCGCGCCAGGAACTTCAACTTCTTCTGAAATTCCAGAAGAAGAACAACAAGAAATGGGCCTAAGTGATGGATTAATTCGGTTTTCAATTGGTTTAGATAATCATATAGACCGAACTTTTTTACAAATGAAAAATTGTATGGAAGAAGTTGGTGTTTTAAAACCGACCTTAGCATAAAGTATTTAATAGGCTTTTTAAAAAATGTAAGTTGTTATGCTGAAATTATTTCAAAATGATAAATAAGCACTTTTTTAGAAAGCCTATTTTTTATTTAAAAAAGTTTAAATCTTGCCCAAAATTTCTAGTTGAATAAAAAACTTATTTCGGTTTCCTTGTCACGAAAGTTAAAAAATTGTAACATTACCTTTCCAAAAAATAAACAATTTCTTAGCGTATGGAGAACCAAGCCTCTAATCCAGAAAATGAAACCTTCGAAGATAATAAAGAATTAAATATTTGGGAAGCTTTAATTCCTGTATTCGCCTTGGTAGGAATGTTAGCCTACAATGTTTTTATTTATGGTGACGATGCCTTAGGAGGTTCAAATCAATTTATTTTATTAATGGGTGGAGCTGTCGCTGCTATCGTAGGGATTTTTAATAAAGTTTCGTTCGATTCGATGGTTGAAGAGGTTTCTCATAATATAAAATCGACCACCGGAGCAATTCTTATTCTTTTAATGGTTGGTGCTTTAGCAGGAACTTGGTTGGTGAGCGGAATTATCCCCACCATGATTTATTACGGCTTACAAATTTTAAATCCTACTATATTTTTAGCCGCTTGCGTAGTTATTTGTTCAGTAATTTCTGTAGCGACCGGAAGTAGTTGGACGACCTCTGCTACCGTAGGAATTGCTTTAATAGGAATTGCCAATGCTTTAGGAATTTCAGTAGGAATGACCGCCGGAGCAATTTTATCGGGAGCTTATTTTGGTGATAAAATGTCGCCATTAAGCGATACTACAAATTTGGCTCCAGCAATGGCAGGAACAGATTTATTTACGCACATTCGCTATATGATGATCACTACGGTTCCTACTATTTTAGTGACACTTTTAATTTTCATCATTATTGGCTTAAATATTGATCCATCCGGAACTACAGATACGGAAGCCATTTTATCTTCTATTGAAAAATCGTTTACAATTTCTCCTTGGTTATTTATTGTACCTGTATTAGTAATTATTTTAATCATTAAAAAAACTCCACCGCTTATTGCTTTACTTTTCGGAACCTTATTAGCAGCAGCGGCAGCTCTAATTTTTCAACCAGATATTGTTGCGACAATTGGCGGAAGCGATACCTTAACTTTTAACACCGGATACAAAGGATTAATGAACGCAATTACGGTAGATACTTCTATTGCAACTTCTAATAAATCTTTAAATGATTTATTTTCTTCCGGCGGAATGGCAGGAATGCTTGGAACAATTTGGCTTATTATTTGCGCCATGGTTTTTGGCGGAATTATGGATGCCATTGGCGCACTTTCAAGAATTAGTAAAGCTTTATTAAATTTATTCCATACCACATTTGGTTTATTTGCCAGTACTGTAGTAAGTTGCTTGGCGCTGAATGCAACAGCATCAGATCAATATTTATCGATTGTAGTACCCGGAAAAATGTTTGCAAAAGCTTATCAAGATAAAGGTTTAGCTCCTGAAAACTTAAGTAGAACGCTAGAAGATTCTGCAACGGTAACTTCTGTTCTTGTTCCTTGGAATACTTGTGGCGCTTACCATAGCGGAGTTTTAGGTGTTCCCGTAGCAAGTTATTTTGGCTATGCTTTTTTCAACTATTTAAGTCCATTTACTACATTATTATTTGCTGCATTGGGAATCAAAATAAAGCAACTTACACAAAAAGATAATTAAGAAATTTACTATGAAATTAGATATTTTAGCAATTGGCGCACATCCAGATGATGTTGAATTAAGTTGTGCCGGAACGCTCGCTAAAGAAATAGCTAACGGAAAAAAAGTAGGCATTTTAGATCTTACACAAGGTGAATTAGGTACACGTGGTTCTGCTGAAATTAGAGCTGAAGAAGCACAAAACGCAGCAGAAATTTTAGGAGTTAAGATGCGGAAAAATTTGAAATTCAGCGATGGTTTTTTTATCAATAATACTGCGCATCAATTAGAAATTATAAAAATTCTTAGAAAATACAGACCTGAAATAATTTTTTGTAATGCTGTGGATGATCGCCATATTGATCATGGAAAAGGCAGCAAATTAGTAAGTGATGCATGTTTTTTAAGCGGTTTACGAAAAATTGAAACTACTTTTGAGGGAAATAAACAAAAAGAGTGGCGACCTAAATTTGTGTATCATTATATACAATGGAAGGAATTAGAACCAGATATTATAGTTGATATTTCCGGTTTTATGGAAAAGAAATTAGACTCGGTAAAAGCTTACAAAACACAATTTTACGATAAAAATAGTGAAGAGCCGAACACACCCATTTCTAGTAATAATTTTTTAGACAGTGTCACCTACAGAGCAAGAAACCTAGGAAGAATTATAGGGACAGATCACGCCGAAGGTTTTACGGTAGAACGCTGTCCTGCAGTAGATTCTATTTTTGATTTAATTTAATTAAAAAAATGTTTTGTAGAATGCGGTAAATCATTAAATTTGCATCCGCATTTAAGACTCAGCAACGAGTTTAATGTTCTTTAAAATAGATGGTGGTTGTAGCTCAGCTGGTTAGAGCGCCTGATTGTGGTTCAGGAGGTCGTCGGTTCGAAACCGATCTTCCACCCTTTTTTTAAGTCCCCTCTTTTTTAAGTTGGGACTTTTTTGTTTTATACAAGTTTTTTCGACCAGGGATAGTAGTGAAAATCCCACAATGCAGCGATAGCGAAATGAGGAATTGTAGTGGATAGCCCGTTTTCATAAAAAAAGCAGCTTAACAAAAGCTGCTTTTTTTATGAAAGGACGCCAAATAAATTATTTTCCTTAAAGATATTTAGCGTTGAATTAAAACTTCATTTAAAAACTTCTCGAATAATTAATCTTGATTATCGATTAATTTTAATTGGCTTTATCTACGATTAAACGGTCATCACGATTGGCAACTTCCCAAGCAGTATAGAAAATTAATTTTGCTCTACGCGCCATTAAATCGTATTCGATTTTATCGGGCGTATCGGTTGGTTTGTGGTAGTCGGCATGTGTTCCGTTAAAATAAAAAATGACGGGAATATTGTGTTTGGCGAAGTTGTAATGATCGCTTCGGTAATAAAAACGGTTAGGATCGTTTTCGTCATTATAGGTATAATCTAGATTAAATTGGGTGTATTTATCGTTTACGTTTTCTGATAATTCGTGAAGTTCGGTGCTGAGTTTGTCGCTTCCGATAAGATAAATATAATTAGGGTCGTTTTCATGTTGTGGGTCAATTCTTCCAATCATATCGGTATTTAAATTGGTTACGGTATTTTCTAGCGGAAAAATTGGATTTTTGGTGTAGTAATCTGACCCTAACAATCCTTTTTCTTCGCCAGTAACGTGTAAAAATAAAATTGATCTCCTTGGTTGAAAACCATCTTTTTCTGCTTTTTTAAATGCTTCGGCTATTTCTAAGATAGCTACAGTTCCTGAACCGTCATCGTCGGCACCATTATAAATATTTCCTTGTTCATCTACCCCTACGTGATCGTAATGGGCAGAAATAACTATTATTTCATTTGGGAATTCGCTTCCTTCGATATAAGCGACTACATTTTCTGATGCGTTATATTGATTGTCGAAAAAACTTGAGGGAATTTCTTGAAAATAATCGTTTTCTCCTAAGGGCGAAGAAATATTCATTTTCTGATATTCTTCTTTTAAATAATTAGCTGCTTTTTTTTGCCCGGGTTCTCCCGTGTCGCGACCTTGAAACTCATCTGATGCAAAAGTATAAAGGTGATCTTTTAATTCTGAAGCGGTTATTGTTTCGCCATAATCGGTTACAATGGCTTCTGAAATGGGTTTGTCTTTTTGTACTTTGCAGGAAATTGCTAGGGATAATAGTGAAAGGAGTAAAAATTTTTTAATCATTATAAAAGGGTTAAATATTTGGAAGCCAATATATCAAAAAAAGTGTGAAGCTCGCTAAATGAATAGGGATAAAAATTTCTTAAAGATTATTTTTCATAAATGAAAAAAGCTTCTATATTTGCATCCGCATTCAGGGAATACCTGATGAGACACTCAAGGAGAAATGGCAGAGTGGTCGAATGCACCGGTCTTGAAAACCGGCGAGGGTCACACCTCCGGGGGTTCGAATCCCTCTTTCTCCGCGTATTAAAACCATAATAGCTATAATAGTTATTATGGTTTTTTACTTATTAGAACCTTAGTTCTGAAACATTTCAACTTATAAATTCTCCTAAATAAAAAAACCATTCCCCTCCTATTCTTCCAAAAAATACTTGAAAGTTTTCAACATTCATCTTAAAAATATGATTTTCAGTACAATTATAATCTATAACTGTTAATAAAAACATTTCAATCTGATTACATTTATAAACCGAAAAAAATATATTTGTATTTCAATTGAATTATCTCAACAAAATACTCATGAAATTTATAGTCTCAAGTTCATATTTACTTAAACAACTTCAAATTCTTGGAGGAGTTATCAATAACAACAATACTTTACCCATACTCGATAATTTTCTTTTTGAATTAAACCACAATAAATTAAAAGTATCGGCATCAGATTTAGAAACGACGATGTCGGCAGAATTAGATGTAGAATCAGATTCTGAAGGAAATATTGCTGTTCCTGCGAAATTATTGCTCGATACGCTAAAAACATTTCCGGAACAACCCTTAACTTTTGTTGTTGAAGATAATAATACTGTAGAATTAAGTTCAAGCTATGGTAAATATGCGCTTGCTTACGCAAATGGCGAAGAATTTCCAAACGCGGTAGAATTAGATGAACCAAATAGTACAACGGTAAGTGCAGATATTTTAGCCTCTGCGATTAGTAAAACAATTTTTGCTTCAGGAAATGATGATTTAAGACCGGTAATGAGCGGCGTGTTTTTTCAGTTTTCCACTGAAGGGTTAACCTTTGTGGCTACCGATGCGCATAAACTCGTTAAATATTCTAGAGAAGATATTACCGCAAAGCAAACGGCAGAATTTATTATGCCTAAAAAACCACTAAACCTTTTAAAAGGAATTTTATCAGGAAGTGAAAGCGAGGTTTTAATTGAATATAACGAGTCGAACGCCAAATTCACTTTTGATGACACACAATTGGTTTGTCGTTTAATCGACGGAAAATACCCAAATTACGAGGCAGTTATTCCAAAGGAAAATCCAAATGTGTTAACTATTGATAGAACGCAATTTTTAAATTCAGTAAAAAGGGTTTCAATTTTCTCTAACAAAACTACGCATCAAGTAAAACTGAAAATTGCGGGAGCCGAGCTTAATATTTCTGCCGAAGATGTAGATTACAGCAATAAGGCTGAAGAACGCCTAACTTGTGATTATCAAGGAGATGATTTACAAATCGGTTTCAACTCTCGTTTTTTAACCGAAATGCTTAATAATTTGAATGCGAATAACGTTCAATTAGAAATGAGTTTACCAAATCGCGCCGGAATTTTAACCCCGAAAGATGGTTTAGATGAAGGTGAAAAAGTAACTATGCTAGTAATGCCAGTTATGCTTAACGCATAAACCTTCTAAAAATTTATATAAAAAAAGTCCGTGATCAATTTCACGGACTTTTTTATTTTTTAATTTCTTATTCAATGACTACTGAATAGGTTTTATTTTCTTTTGAAGTTGAAAGTTTCACAAAATACATTCCTGAAGGGTAATTTTCAACTGAAATTTCGTTTTCCGATGGATGAGAAATTGTTTCTAATTTTTGTCCTACTGTATTAAAAATTTCAATTGTGGTAAGCTGAATGTTTTCAGGGATCGATAAATAAATTTTAGAAGACGCAGGATTAGGATATAAGCTAATTTCAGCTAACTTATTTTTTTCCGCTCTAAGAAATGAAGAATTATTTTTAGAAATTAAATGTACTTCAGGATCAATTTTCAATTCCGTCGCTTCAAAACCAGCATTTACGCTAAACGATTGTCCATTGCTAGTATTTTGTAATGTTGTATCGTAAACTTCACCATTATTTCCTAATAAACGAATTGGCACGTCTGCTTCAAAAAAACTAACCGAAGAATGACTTTGTGTTTGATTTAGCGTAACTTGAACTTCACTGTTGGAAGTATTATGAAATGTAGCTTCATAACTCGGGTAACCTTCGCCATAAACCCAATCAGCAAAAAATTCAGTTAAATTTATTCCGCTTTGTGATTCGAGCGCATTTTTTAAATCTGGCGTTTTTGCATAGCCATAAGCCAAATCAGGATCGGTTAAATAATTTCTCAATCCCTGAAAAAAATCGGCATCGCCTAATTTTTTCCGAAGCATATGTAAAACCATTCCGCCTTTACTATAACTTAATCGACTGCTAAAAACCCGACTCACACTTAACGTATCTTGCGCCGGAACGTAAACGGAACCATCTGGCAAAGCTACAACCTCGCTTACAGTATTTATACGCCACATTTTAAATGCTTGTTCATTATCTAAACCTCCACTTACCATTCCGGTTAAATAGGTTGCAAAACCTTCATTTAACCAGATATCTTGCCAACTTCCGCAGGTAACTTTATCGCCAAACCATTGGTGAGCCAATTCGTGCGCAATAAGACTTCGGTTGAAATTTCCCATAAAAGAAACCGTAGTATGTTCCATTCCACCACCCCAACCAAATTGAGCGTGGCCGTATTTTTCATCTGCAAAAGGATATTCTTGAAAATAGGAACTAAAAAGATTCATAATATCTACGGTTACCGGTGTATCGCTTTGCGCATTTCCGGCATTTTCTGGATAAACATAATTTACTATAGGAAACGGATTTCCGTTATTGGCGACTTGATGTGAATAAACTGTATAATTTGTGACTGCTATAGCGATTAAATAGACAGGAATAGGATAATTATGTTGAAAATGTGTTGTTTTAGAACTGCCATTTGTTACTTCTGAAATTTGTAAACCATTGGCAACCGCAATATTTTCTACTCCATTAGAATTGAGTTTTGGTGCGGTAATATACACATCAATATTATCAATTTTATCATTTAAATCCTGTTTACAAGGCCACCAAGCTTTTGCTCCGTAAGGTTCAGACAAGGTCCAAATTATTTCGTGTCCGTTATGATAAGATTGTTCAAACGAGCCAAAGCCAGAACTTACAGGATTTCCTGAATAGCTTACGGTAAGTGAATCTAAAACGCCCTGTGCTTGCGTTTGTGGCAATTGTATGGTTAATTCATCTCCGGTATGAGAAAAGTTTAAGGAATTTCCGCGTTGAATTACTTGGCTAACTTGCATATTAGAAGCTAAATCGAACACAATTTCATTTAAATTTTCTTTAGCTACAAAATGAGAAGTTATATCTCCGCTAATAAAAGCCTGTGTAGGATTTACCGATAATTCTAATCGGTGGTATTTTAAATCATAATTGGCAGTTTGCAGATTTGCTGTAAAATTCATTTTGGCGTGTGCCGCTTTTGCTTCTGCTTCAATTAAATTTTCGGTTAGCGACTGCGCATTCAAAGAAAATGAAAGAAAGACAATTGCTAAAAGGCTAAAATATTTCATACTTTTATGTTGTTGGCTAAAGATACTATAAATGAATATTTTATTAAAACCTTTGCCTGTTTTATAAGTACTTACGATTTTTTTACAACTTCCGTTTTCATGTTTAAAAAAATAAAAGAAACTAAAAATTTACCGCCAGAACCTTATTTAATTTGGGACGGTAATTGTGGCTTTTGTAAATATTGGAAAACCAATTGGCAAAAAAAGGTGAAAAATAAAGTCGTTTTTAAAACCTATCAAGAAACCGCTGATTTTTTTAATGATATTCCGCTAAAAGAATTTAAAAAATCGAGTAAATTAATCGAACCTAGTGGAAAAATCTATAACGGTCCCGATTCTGCTTACAGAATTCTTTACCATGCCAACAAACCCTATTGGCATCAACTTTATCAAAATTCTTCGACTTTTAGATGGTTAAGCGATCATGCTTATAATCACATTGCTAAAAACCGTTCCTTTTATTATAAATTGACTATTTTCTGTTTTGGGAAGAATCCGTTAAAGTTAAAACCTTATTTTCTTTTATATATTTTGCTTTTTGCCGTATTACTATTCATTTCAATATGAAGAAAATTTATTGGCTTTATATAATTTGCGCGTTAATTACAATTTACGGCTTAATAACCGGTAAGTTTTTCTTTCTACTTCTTGTATTACCGTTCGGTTTTTTTAACTTCAGAAATAGAAAATGAAGGCTTTTTCTAGTTAAACTTATATTAAACTGAACTTAGAATTTGTACAAAAAAAGCTTTCGCTGTACTTTACTTCTAAAAGAAAAACTAACACCATGAAAGATTACGGAACACTATCAGAAGCGATGAATAAGTTAAAAACTGAAGAAGGTTATACTTATGATTTTAATTTACTCGACGAACATTTAGAAAACAAAAAAGAAGGCGAAAAATATAAAGCAGATGAATTTGATGTTGATAAAGTTTTACGCTTTGAAGGAATGAGTAACCCAGATGATAATTCTGTATTGTACGCCATTACTACAAAAAATGGAAGAAAAGGGCTTCTTACCGATGCTTACGGAGTTTATAGCGGGCAAGTTTCAAAAGAATTAATCGAGAAATTAAAAGTACATCCTGAAGCTTAATTGGCATCGCCAAAGGATTTGATATTTCAAGGCTTGTCTTGAAAATGAAAATTTATTTCTAACATCATCCTAGATGAGTAGTGTGCTTACACTCGTTAAACTTATACTAAAGTACTGTTATTACTTGATTTGAAGTCTTAACTATTGTATTTTTGAATAGAAAATAAAAAAACAATAATAAAAAGTTATGGAGTATTTAAATTTAGATAGAGAAAAAACTTCTCATACGGTAAAAGAACTGAACATTTTATTAGCAGATTATCACTTATATTATCAGAAATTAAGAAATTTTCATTGGAATATTATTGGTAATAGCTTCTTCTATCTTCACGAAAAATTTGAAGAAATGTACGACGATGCTAAGCTAAAAGTAGACGAAATCGCCGAACGAATTCTAACCTTACGTTACCAACCCATTAGCAACTATTCAGATTATTTAGAGCAATCTAATTTAAAAGAATCGCCTTCTGATATTACCGATGATAAAATGGTAAAAACTTTATTAAAAGATCACGGAACCGTTTTAAAACAAATGCGTAAAGTGGTTGAAGCTGCAGATGCAGCCGGAGACGAAGGAACAATTGATTTAATTGGCGCATATATTAGAGAACTTGAAAAAACAAGTTGGATGTTAGATGCTTGGGTTATGAAAACAAAAGAAACTCATAAAGTTTTATAAGCATAAAAAACAATGTTTGATAGTTTCGACATAGGAAAATCCATAGAAGGAATATGGAATAAAATGGCAGGTTGGCTGGATTCAATAATCCTTAACCTGCCAAATTTTATTTTGGCCACATTGGTCTTTATCATCTTTGTTTTCGTTGCAAAATACATTGGTAAAGGCTTCAATAACATATTTTTACGGCGTGGTGTTCAACATTCAATTCGTCAAATAAGTGTAAAAATTATTAAGGTAATTGTAATTGCCATTGGTTTTTTTATTGCGCTTGAACTTTTAAACCTAGACAAAATGCTCACCACTATTTTGGGAGCAGCAGGAGTTGTTGGTTTAGCAATTGGTTTGGCGCTACAAGGAACATTAAATAATACATTTTCTGGAATTATTTTAAGCTTTTTGCCCGAAATTCAAATTCATGATTGGGTAGAAACAAACGGTTACGCCGGCGAAGTTTTAGAAGTAAACCTGCGGAATATAATTATTAAAGAATCTGATAATAATCACGTGGTAATTCCCAATTCCATGATTGTGGAAGATACCTTTAAAAACTTTTCTCGAACCGCTCGATCCCGAGTTTTTGTAAACGTTGGCGTGGGTTATGAAAGTGATCTAGAAAAAGTTGAAAAAATCACTACCGATGTCATTAAGAATTTATTTGATCAACAAGGCGAGGAAGAAGTTGAATTTGCTTATACCGAATTTGGCGATAGTTCCATTAATTTTGTAGTTCGCTTCTGGACCGACGTTAGTCGCCAAAAAGATATTTTAATGGCAAAACATAAAGCTATTCTAGGAATTAAGAAAGCTTACAATGAACACGATATTAATATCCCATTCCCAATTCGAACTTTGGATTTTGGAAAAAATAAGTTTAGATCTGAGCGTCTCGAAATTGTAACTAAAAAAGAGGATGATGAATAAATTATTCTGTTAATGTGCATAAAAAAGCCTGAGAAATTTCTCAGGCTTTTTTATTTCACTATCTCTCTACTACTTTTTAAAATAATAGAAACTCGGAAGAGATTTGAAACTATTAAAATAATTGGTTTTTATATTATTTGAATAGTAATTTTAAATTGTCTTTTCAACAAGATTTTTTATAAAAAATTCACTCACGATTATTTTGCGTTTGTGATACATCTTTTTTCTTTTCTTACTAATTTGATCCTCTGTTTTCAACTTCGTTCTTAAATACACTTTATATACAGGCGGTCTTATTAGACTATATGAAAAATTCCAAGATTTAATTTCGTTTATAAAATTATTCCCGTATTTCGATAAAAATTGATTTTCAGAAATTCCTAGAATTAAATTCTGAGTGGTTTTTTTATCTGATTCAATTGGTATTATTTTTCCGCTTTCGGATTCCACCAATATTATATCATTTTCAGAATCAATTTTTAAAATTGAATGTGGTTTCCAAGCGAATATTTTGACTTGAGAAACACCTAATCTTTTATGAACATCTGCTTTTGCTTGATTTAAAGTGGTTCCACTATTTAAAACAGACCTAAATATTATGTCCAAAAATTTAATCACACGTTTTACAAATACTAATTAATAGTTCTAATCTTAAATATAACTTTTAGTCGTTTTTAAATCTTCTTTATTCAGTATTTAACCTCAACGATTTAAAATCTAAATCCGAAACCAAAACTAAATCGTATTCCGTCTTCCCCGTGAAAAAGATTGAAGGTTCCATTTACTGCTTCAGCACTATTAATCCAAATTCCGCCGCCATAATCGTTATGATAAGTGTGACTATTATCGCCATCTAACCAAACTCTACCTAAATCTCCACCTATAAAAGCACCGATTTGAAAGGGTAAAAAAGCGGTTTTAATTCTCCCGATACTGTAGCGCAAATCTCCACCGAATGCCAAGGCGCTTTCGCCGGTAAAACGTTCATTTCGGTAACCTCTTAAACCGGTATCACCACCTAATTGTGCGGCTTGATAAAATTCAAAATCATCGCCAAAATTAACTTGCGATTGAACTTTGGTGCGTAAAACCCATTTTCTGTTTTGAGAGATCGCATTATAAAATTCTAAAGAAGGATGTAAATAACCGTAATAATTTTCTGGTTTTTTAGTGTTCATTTTTCCTCCCAGAATTAACTTGAAATCCATTCCTTGAGTGGGATTTAAAATGTCGTCGTAACTCTCATAACCGTAGGTTGCTTCTAATCCTGCGAAATATTTTCTGCTATAAAAATCTTCATCATCGGTGGTGAATTGTTCGGCTAAAAATCGCCCTTGTGAATTTTCAACTTCAACCGATTCGAAAGTTGCTACATATCTAAAAAGACTTCCATACGGACTTTTCTTTACAAAACCTGCGGAAGCTCCTATTTTACTGATTTTTACTCGGTTGTAATCGAAATCTTCTCCTAATTCTTCTTCAGGATTTATGGTTTCATTTCCGTAGCCAAAAAAGTTTGTTGCAAAATTTGGGCTGGTAAAATGTGCGCCAACTACTAAATTATAAGCTCCTATAATTCTTGCAAAATTTCCTGTATACTCTAAATCGTAGCCTTGCGTGGCGAAATAATAACCTGCTCTAAATTTATGTTGTGATGTAAATGGATTTCGTTTAAAACCATTATCGGTATAAATGGCTTGCAAACCTATTTTAACACCATCATCTGGGTTATAGCCAACACCCGGCAAAATAGCACTTGTAGTAAAAATTTTCTTATCCTTATCATAAATATTTTGTTCATAATTATCGGACAATCTAATTTTTGCTCCTTCCGCTTCTTTAAAGGTATTGGGTTTAGATTTGTGATCGTAAATTTTAAGTTTTTTTCCGTTTTTTATTTTATAGATATCGTTATTTTGACCGCCGATAATTCGCATAAAAATGTAATTATCTCCTTCTCCACTTACAGTAATCACATCGTCGTCATCTAACCCATAAAGCCAAATTTCTTTTGTTTCTTTTTTATCGTAAATTTTTCTACTTGCTAAATCTTTGCGTTCTCCATCTTTATTTCGCCAGATTTCAATTTTGGTTTTTCCATCTGGCATTCGGGTTACATCTAAATAATCGTCTTTATCGGTAGCGGTTACAATCGCTAATTTTGCAAAATATTTATAATATCGTTCGGTAATATCTACAATATTATCTCTTCTTCCTTTTACTTTTTCAATTAGATTTTTAGTAGATTCTGAATCTTGAACTTCTTCGGGCATTTTACTGAAAGCTTCTTCAATAACTTCATCAGTAATATTTTCTTGAATGAATCTAGCTTGCTTTAGCCATTCTTCTTTTCCTACATTCTGAATTAATGAGCGATCTAAACCGACGGCGGCTGTGTTAAACCATTCGATGTCGTCGAGATCTTCTCCATATTTTCCGAATTGTTTTGCGAATCCTGTAAGACCTCGCAAAGTTGCAAAAAAAGCACCATCGAAGTTTGAAAAAACTTGGTCCCGATCTCTTGGAATAGGTTTAAAAATATGTTTTCCCTCAGGAGTTTCAAATTCTGCCCAACGCCATTGATCTTTGTGTCTGTCCCAATCACCCACCAGCATATCAAAAATTCTAGCTTTTATATATTCGGCTTCATCTAAATTATATTTTTCATCTCTTCGCATGCGATCGAAAAGTCCTTCTGTGCTTTGAATATCGTGATTTGGAGAACCAAAAAATTCTGCACCCATCCAATGTTCTTCGGGACGTTCAACAATCATATATAATTCGTCCCCATAACTTTCATTATATTTCTCTAAAGCACGTTGTTTAGGCATATAAATAACTTTAGGATTTGTATGATAAATCCCCACAGCTTCTGATAAGGTTGGAATAGCAAGAAATGCGTACGGGTGAGAAGCGGTATAAAAATCGCTGATGGCACTTTCAGCAACAGTATTTTCAAATCTATTTTCAACGGATTGTTCTTTAAATGCTACCGTTTGAATAAATTGAACCGCGCTCTTTTTTAAAGCTCGAATATTGTATTCCCGTTTTTGTTTATCGCGCACCCGAATTGAGCGTGTTTGATGACCACCGCCGGCTCTCATAACTTCTAAACCACCGTACATTGTATCTAAAATAGCGACATCAGCTTTAATTTTTTTTCCGTATAAATCACGGTAATGATCTCCCCAAACGCTTTCGTAAACTTCTCCTTTTTCAGTTTCTAGTGGTTTGTAAATGGAAGCTTCAATCTGTTTTGGTAGGTTTAAATTTTTAGGCAATTTACTTACATCATAGGTTCTTGGACCGGCAAGTACTTCTTTTTGAAATAATAACTTAGGATTGCTTTTATCGGTTGTTCCGTAAAAACTTACCCAAGATGAACCGTCTTTAAAGACATCATAAATTGCAAAACCTTGATCGGAATAGGCAAAAACACCATCGTTACGTAAACTTGCAAAACTTGATTTAGAACCTGAACCGGAAATTATTTGTTTTATACTATCGTGTTCTACGTACTGTAAATTATGCTCATGGCCCGAAATATAAACTACCCGATGATAATCTGAAGATAAAGTTTCGAGTCTTCTTACCAAAGATTTGTAACGCTCATTCTGCTTATCTTGAATAGAAACTCCACCAGTTGTTCTTACCAACATGGCTAGCGAGCCTAAAATTGGAAGTGGTAATTTGCGTTGTGATGGATATAAGTGTCGATTGAAATGATAATTTCCGCCATGAACACCATTGGTATACATCGGATGGTGCATCGCCATAATTACCGTTTTATTTTGGCTCTTTTTGAGTTCAGTTTCTACTTCAGTAAAAAGTGCCTCTCGGGTTTTTCTTTCGGGGCAGTTATCGTTAATGGTAGGGTTTTTATCCCAATCTTCTAAATACCATTGTGAATCAATAATAATCATGGTAATATCATCTGTAATATCACGAATGGCTAAACCACATCCAGGAACCGGATCCCAAATATTTTTTTTATCTTTTAATTTCTTTTTGATATATTCAGCTTGATCTTCAACACCGTCAATTCCATTTGCGTACCAATCATGATTTCCGGGAATAAAAAGAACTTCTCCTTTAAAATTTTCGATGGCATCTAACTGCGCATCAATTCTATATTCTGCTTGCAATCTTCCGGGATCGTCTTCATCTGGCATTCCTACGGGATAAATATTATCACCGGGAAAAATAACATACGAGTTTTTAGTTTCTACTGAATCTACTAATTTTTTAAACGCTTGCAATCCGCTGGAAGAACCACCGGGTTGCGAATAGCCGGCATCACCTATTACAAAAAACCGTTGATCTATTTCTTTATTTTCTGGGTAATTAAAATTTTTAGTAGGTTCACCTTCTCGGTATTTTGCATCGTAGGTTGCGCAACCTCCTAAAACCATTACTGCTAAAACTGTTAGAAGTATGTTATTTTTTTTCATAGAAATTTATTGGTCAATTTTTTTTGTAATTTGGCTATGATAAAACCACTAGGACTATATGGATAATATTCTTGAGAAAACAGATGAGTTTGTACTTAATTTATTTAAGGAAAAGCTTCCTAATACTTTCATCTATCACAACTACAATCACACACAGCGTGTGGTTAAAAGTACTAAAGAATTAATTGAAAATTCTCAAATTAATGTTAAAGAAGAAAAGGTACTCTTACTGTCAGCCTGGCTTCACGATACAGGTTATATAGTCGCTAAAAACGGGCACGAATTAGAAAGCGCGAAAATAGCTGAAGATTTTCTTAAAGAACAAGGCGAAGACGAAGAAACAATTAAAGAAGTGAAACGCTGTATTCTTGCTACGGAAATGGATGTAGTCCCAGAAGATAAACTGGAAAAAATAATTAGAGATGCAGATTCTTCGCATTTAGCCAAAGATTATTTTGAAGAAACTACTGAATTTTTACGTCAAGAATTAAAGCTTCACGGAATAGCCTATTTCAGTCCGAATGAATGGATTCAAGAAAACATTAAACTTTTTACCGAAAAGCATAAATTTTATACTGATTATGCTACGCGAGAATGGCGACCTAAAAAAAATGACAATTTACTTTCGCTGTTAAAAAAGCAACGCAAGAAAAAGAAAAAATTAGAAAAAGAAGATGCTAAAGCTAAACTTAAAGCAAAATATAAAAGTGAAAACCCCGATAGAAGTCGGCAAACTATTTACAGGACTACGTTACGTAATCACATTAAATTAAGTGATATTGCCGATACAAAGGCCAACATTCTTCTTTCAGTAAATGCCATTATTATTTCACTTGCTTTGGCAAATATAATTCCGAAGTTGGATGCCGATTCTAATAAGCATTTAATGATTCCTACCTTGGTATTGGTTTGTTTTAGTGTTGCTTCTATAATTTTATCGATTATGTCTACGCGCCCAAATGTTACCACTGGCGAGTTTACCAAAGAACAGATTAAGAAGCGGGAAGTAAATATTCTTTTCTTCGGAAACTTTCATAAAATGCCGTTCGATCAATACAATTGGGCGATGAACGAAATTTTAAATGATCAAGATTATATGTATGAAGCGCTTACGAAAGATTTGTATTTACTCGGGGTAGTTTTAAATAGGAAATACAAAATTTTACGATGGACCTATACCATATTTATGACCGGAATAATTATTTCTGTAATTAGTTTTGTAATCGCATTTTGGTCAATGTAATTCTTCCATCAATCCTTCATAAGTAAAGGTTTCTTTATCATCGGGATTATCATCTTTATGGTAAAGAACCTCTACTCTTATCGCTTTTAAACCTACAACTCCCTGAACGTCTTCCAGCTCTAACAACTCTACATTTTCGCCTAAATATTTCTTGCTCTGTAAATATTTAATGTAGCGTAAATATTCCCGTTGATCTGATTTCTGAGAATAAATAATCGCTATTTTTCCTTTCTGGGTTATTCGCTCTTCAGTATCTTTTATGTACGCTTTATCGATTCGTTTTTTAATGATTTCGAAACGCGCATTGTACGTTCCATCTACATCGAATTTTTTCTCATCCATTCGGTAACGAATAGACAAGGTTGAATTGAAAACTAAGATTAGTGAAGCCGCATCTAGCTTTAACGGCATATCTTTTTGAATGTGATAGAATTTATTTTCCATTTCACACATTACTTGTAATTGCCACAGCCGAAGATTAAAAAGATAAACTTCACTAAACGGACGATTTTTCGTCATTTCTTCTCCAATATAAATGTTGTGGTCTACTCCATCGGTTTTGTAACGTTCAAAATAATGTGGGAAAATTTTCTGCGCGTCTATCTGTTTTCTATCGATAAATCGGGCTAACGTTCTGTTGATACGTTGTACGGTATCGTCATAATTTTTTCGTTCATTATAAATCACTCCACTTTCAGGATCGATACATTCGCTGTATTTTTTAATTTTCTTCTTCAGTTTAGAAGACTGTTTTTTTAAGTGATTCATTAAAGGTTTTATTTCCCTGTAAATGAAATTTATAATGCGTTGCTCGCTCGAAGCGTTTAAATTTTCTTTTAAATCACTACTAAACTCTTCAATTCTGAATTTTACTTGCTCATAAATGGGTAATTCTTCAATTTCACAAGCATCTTCTATAATATGGATAATAAGTTCTAATTGTTTCAGTAAATCTTTTTGAATTGCTTTATTCCGCTCGTCTGAAGAACCTACAATATCAATTTGTCCATAAAGCGGATATACGTTATGAAACGCAATATCTCGAAAAGAAGAAACCCCATCGTTATCTAAATCGTTAATATAGCGTTTGGCTTCTTCTTCAAAAATCCATAAAACACTTGGATGAATAGACGTACATTCACTTTGGATAACCGCTTTAATTCTATTTTCGAATTCGGCGCTATTGCGTTCTACCGCAGTGGTGATATAAGGTAAAATATCTTCTAATTTTACTGCGTTTATGCTGTTTAATTCATTTTTTCGATAAGATACAAGTTCTAGCACAGCAAGCAATTGGCCGTTTTTTGACATTGGTGCAAGTACGCAGCTTTTTATCTCATTGGTTAATAAGTTTTCCGATAATAAATTATGTGAGGTTTTCATTGCATAATCTTCAACGTTTGCAATGCTAAAGTACTTTTTGGTTTCTAATAAATTTTCATAAGCCTTTTTACATAAAATACGTCCGCAGTCTCGCTCTTCTTCCCCATTTAAAATAAAACTTTTTATTTTGCCGTTTTCCATTTTATAAAAACTGGCATCGTATTTATTAAACATGGTAAAACCAACCCGCAAATCTGGAATTTTGTATATAGATCTAAAAATCTCAACTAAACTGCTAATGTTTTCTTCATCGGGAATTCTATTGCTTAACAGTTCTGTTTTTAAATCAGAAATTCCGTCATCTACCGTCACATCAGTTAAATTCATTATTACAAAACCTTTAAAAACCCAACTTAAGGGTGGGAATTTTTCTTTCCAAAGTTCAATATCGTCCGTGTTTTGTATTAATTTATCTACATCTTCTTCTGAAATTTCTTGTGCTTTATCGGTAGGCTCAAAAGTTACAAAGTCCGCATTAACTGCCAATCTGTAATGACGCATAATTCCGTTTTCATCGGGAATATCAAAATAAAAAGGTCTTGTAAAATCTACGTTATAACCATAATATTGATTTAAAATCATAATACAGCCGTAAACGTAATCTAATTCTGAACTTTGGTTTCTAATTTCCAGTTTATAATCTTTACCAGCTTTTTTTAAAATTTCATCAAACCTTCCAGAAGAATTAAAAATAATATTATTTCGAGGCGTAGAAGCTGCCTTAATTTCATTATTAGTTAAAATATTCGGAAAAAGATCATCTAATAAAATTTCTATAGGAATTTTATGTTTCTCTAAATCTTTTTTACTGTCTATACCACTTTCAAGTTTAGGAAAGTCCTTAACATACGTAAGCATTTTTTCCAGATACTCTTTCGCAATTGGTTTTTCTTCATTTTTGGCACGTTCGCGATAGGCATCAATCACTTTCTTAAAGCCAATTTTTACTAAAAACGGATAGTCTTTATCTTTATTTATCATTAGTTAAACAGTAATTCAATAAGTTTTAGACAATTTAGGCTATTGCAAATGTTTGTCAAATTATGTTAAGTAAAATTAACAATATTTTAGTTTTTAACACCCTAAAAACGCTAGAAGTTAATTACTTTTGCAACTAAATTCTAAAATATAATGAAGAAAATAAGTCTTATTCTAATGGCTATTTTAGCCTTCTCTTGTGAAGAAAAAAAAGAAGAAAAACCTAGTTTAACTGCAAATATTGCCAATGTTGAAGATGGTACAGAAGTCTACCTGGCAAGTTTGGGAGAAAACGGTAGACCCGTTCCTGAAGATACGGTAGAGGTTAAAGAAGGTAAATTTACTATTGACCTTCCTGAAACAAAATTGCAAACTTTAAACGTATTAACCTTTGAAAATTTAAGAAGTAATGTACTTTTTATCAATGAAAATAAAGCCTTAACCGCTACATTGCATAAAGACAGCTTGCGTTCTTCAAAAATTGAAGGCGGTAAACATAATCAACTTTTTTCAGATTACGTAGAGCATTTACAAAAGCAATCTAAGAAAATTCAAGCTTTGCGAGAGCAATATCAAGATCCAACAATGTTGCAAGATCCTGCAATACGAAACGAAATTCAAGCTAAACAAGAAAAAATTAATGCGGAAGATGAAAAGTTTAGAAAAGAGTTAATTAAGGAGAACCCAAATTCCATTGTATCTATTTTAATTCTTTCTGATATGATGAAAATGAAAATGGTTCCCACCAATGAAATGCAAGATCTCTACACCTCATTATCTACCGAAATACAAAATACCATTCCTGGAGAAAGTGTAAAAGAATTTTTAGAAAAAGCAGGAAAAACTGCTATTGGAAGCAAAGCTCCAAATTTCTCGGCTCCAACGCCAGAAGGCGATATGCTTTCACTTAAAGACGCTATGGGAAAAATTACCATTATCGATTTTTGGGCTTCTTGGTGTAAACCTTGTAGAATTGAAAATCCAAACGTAGTAAGGTTATACAATAAATATCACGATCGTGGTTTAAATATTATTGGGGTTTCTTTAGATAAACCTAACCAAAAAGACAAATGGCTTAAAGCAATTGAAGATGATAAGTTAACTTGGCAACACGTTTCTAATCTTCAATTTTGGCGAGGACCAATCGTTCAGCAATACAATGTGAGTTCTATTCCTGCTACTTTTATTTTAGATGAAAACGGAGTAATTATCGCAAAAGATTTACGCGGAAATGGTCTAGAAGAAAAGTTAGCAGAATTGCTTCCTGAGGAATAATCTATCATTTATTTTAAAACAAAACCGCTTCAACTTGAAGCGGTTTTTTTATATTGCTACGTGGGTTTATTTCAGAAAAAAACCAACGTTTATTTTTACGGTAATTTCCATTTCTCCAACGGCAATGGTTTCTCTTGAAGAAGATTCTACAGCGGAAGCATCCATTTTTGCATTCATCATTACCGGTTGGTAAGCTTGATTTTGAATTTCACTAACAAAATAAGCTTCACCCAACGGTTGTCCTAACGCATCGGCATATTCTTGGGCTTTCATTTTTGCATTTTCAATCGCTTTTTTACGTGCTTCTGCTTCTAATTCATCAGCTGAAGAAGATTGAAAATTTACATTGCTAATATTATTAATACCAGAAGCCATTAAACCATCCATTATCATTTCATAATCCTCTATATCTTCTAGTAAAACACTTAAACTTTGGTACGATCGGTAATTATATTTTTTGGTTTGGTAATTATACGATTTTCCCAGTTGAATATATTCTGTCTGAATATTTTTAGACTTTATTCCTTTACTTTTTAAAAATTTAATAACTTCATTAATATCGCTATCGGTTAATTCTTTTACTTCTGTAGCTGAATTTCCCTCGTGCTCAGCACGAACATTTATTAAAACTTGATCGGGAACAACTCTTACGGTTCCTTCTCCTTCAACAGAAACGCCTTTCGGCATTTTTTGAGCGTAAGAAACGGTCGCTACACAAATTGTAAATAATAAAATTAGTTTTTTCATAGGTCTATTTTTAAGTTAGATAAAACTCATTTCAAAAAGGATACCAGTTTTAAATCTTTCCGGTTCGCTTTAAAACAAATAAAATAACAATCGGTATAAGAAGAAGAATAACCATTAATAGACTTTCCTGAAAAATCCATGGTTGAAGTCCTAATGTAATTAAATAACCGCCCATTGCACCACCAAAATGCGCATCGTGACCAATTTGGTCGTTTTGCGCTTTCATTCCATAAATGGAATACAATAAATAACCAATCCCAAAAATGTACGCCGGAATAGGAATTATAAAAAATAAACCCAACATCATATTGGGTTGTAGCAAAATAGCAGAATATAAAATCCCCATTACAGCTCCACTTGCTCCTACTGCGGTATAATGAGGTTCATTTTTATGAAAATAAAGCGCAAAAAGATTTCCTAAGAGTAAACTTCCTAGGTAAATTACTAGAAATGAAATTATTCCGCATTGATAAATAACCACATTTGCAAAAAAATACAATGTTAACATATTTACAAACAAATGTGTAATGTCTACGTGTAGAAACCCCGAGGTTAACATTCTTAAATGTTCGCCACGTTTAATTGCGCCGACATTAAATTTATATTTTTCAAAAAAATGTAAATCGTTAAATCCTTTAAATGAAACAATAGCATTAATTGCAATAATAACAATAGTTACCAGTTCTATATTTCCCATAGTTCAATTTGTAAACAGTCAAATATACCATATCTTTGTAAAAATATATTATTCTTCATGCAAAGATTGGTTTATCTACTCTCCTACCCATTTTTATGGCTAATCTCTATACTTCCTTTTTCGGTACTTTATAAGCTTTCAGACTTTATTTATTTCTGGATTTACAAGGTTTTTGGCTATCGAAAAAAAGTTGTTGTATCAAATATTAAAGCAGCTTTTCCTGAAAAATCTTCCGAAGAAATTAAAACCATAACCAAAGGCTTTTACCAGCATTTTGTAGATATTTTTTTGGAAATGATTAAATCGCTTAGCATTTCTGATAAAGAATTAAAAAAACGGTTTAAAATTAAAAATCCTGAAGTTTTAGAACAACTCGAATCACAACAAAAAAGCTATATAATTATGACCGGCCACTATGCAAGTTATGAATGGATTAACGCCCTGCATTTTTATGGCTTACGTTACAAAGCCTATGGCGTTTACAAACAATTGAAAAATAAAGAATTTGACCGACTTGTAAAAAAAATTAGAAGTAAGTATAATACTACCATGCTTTCAACTAAAGAAGTTACACGCCAAATTATTAAAAACCAACGTGCCGGAATTTTATCGAGCTATGGTATGATTGCAGATCAAGCACCAAAAGGAGCCAAATCTAAATATTGGCGAAATTTTATGGGTAGAAAAGTCCCGGTCTTTATCGGGAGTGAGTTTATTGCTAAAAAGTTAGATTTAGCAGTTACCTATCTTCACATTCAAAAAGTAAAACGCGGTTATTATGAAGCTAAATTTATAATTTTAACCGAACACGCAAAAAAAGTTAAAGACTACCAAATAACCGATAAATACTTTGAGTTGCTAGAAATGCAAATAAAAAACGCGCCTGCTTTTTACTTGTGGACTCATAAACGCTGGAAACACGCTTCTTAAGAAAAAGTTAAAGAAAAACTTATTTAGTTATAAGAAAAATTTATATTTGGGCTCAATCTCAATTATGAAGAAAGCCGTTTTTCTTATTGTTTATCCATTTCTATGGTTAATCTCAAAACTTCTTTTTCCTATATTTTATTTAATTTCAGATATTCTATTTGTAATTATTTATCATCTTATAGGTTATCGAAAAAAAGTAGTTCAAGAAAATTTATTAATTGCCTTTCCACAAAAAACTGAAAAAGAACGTAACAAAATAGAAAAAGCTTTTTACAAACATATGTGCGATATGTTTTTAGAAATGATTAAAACGCTTTCCATTTCAAAAAAAGAATTAAAAAAACGCTTTGTCTATAAAAATATTGAAGCCTTAACCGAACTCGAAAAAAAGAGCAAAGGCGTAATTGTAATGTGCGGACATTATGCGAGTTACGAATGGGCCACAGCAATTAATTTTTACAAAACCAATAATAAAGGTTATGCAATTTATAAAAAAGTAAAAAACCCTTATTTTGATAAATTAGTAAAAGATATTCGTGCAAATTTAGGCACAACGCTTATTAGTAGTAAAGAGGTAATTCCTACAATGATGCGAAATATTCGCGCTCAGCAGAAAAGCAGTTATTATATGATTGCCGACCAATCGCCAAAAAAAGGAAACCAAAAGCATTATATTAATTTTTTAGGAAAAGAAGTTCCAGCTTTTGTAGGCTCAGAAGCAATGGCAAAACGTCTAGGTTTTGCGGTTTTATATTTACAGGTTGAAAAGGTAAAACGCGGTTATTATGAAGCCAGTTTTGTTTCCTTAGCTGAAAACGCAGAGAATTTTGCAGATTATAAAATTACCGACAAATTTTTCAGCAACTTAGCACAACAAATTAAAAGAAAACCTGAATATTACCTTTGGACACACAAGCGTTTTAAACACGCGAAAAACTGATTTTTGAGAGTTTTATTTTTTCCAATCTTTTGCTTCAAGCTCAAAAATAATTTGAACTTCAGTTTCAAAAACTTCTGCGATTTTTAAAGCTAAAATTGTAGAAAGATTATAACCTCCCGATTCTATTGCGTTTATGGTTTGCCTACTTACCTGAACTTTTTCTGCTAATTCAGCTTGGGTCATATTTTTTTTGGCGCGCTCAACTTTTAAATTATTCTTCATTATTCGCTGTTTTTTTTAGTTTGAAATACGCCCAATTAAAACGAATTATAAAAAACATCAAGACCGTAAACATATTAAAAATCATGATGGAGAAAAAAGATACTCCGTAAACAAATAAAATGGCCAACAATAGAATAATGTAATTGCAATACGTCGCCCAAATTAAAGATTCTACTCTAATTTTAGAAATAAACTCATCTTCTATTCGCTGTTTTGAAAAAGCTACAAATATTCCGCCTACTATTAATAAAATACAAATTAGTTCATCGAAAATGTTATTCTCATAAATAGTAAAAAATTCAGTGTTTTTGCTTCCGATAGTTAACGTGAATTTATCTACTAAAAAAGCGAAAACCTTCGCGTCAAATAATGCTGGAGATTCATTTACAAAAATTGAATAAAGACCTGAAATAATTCCTACTGAAAATAAAACCCATCCTATTTTCTTAAAAGCGTTTGGTAATAAATAATTTGTTTTCATCACGATACAATTTAAATTCGGCATAAATGTAAATATAATTTTACTTTATGACAAGTTAACTTTACATTTTTATAGAAAAATAAAGAAAGAAATATTCTCTTCTTCATTCTTATTACTTTTGTAGTATGAAACATCAACACTTTAAAATTTTTAAACCTTACGGCTATTTAAGTCAATTTATTACGCATCAAGCAAAAGCGAAAAAGAAAAAAATGCTTGGTGAATTAAATTACAATTTCCCAAAGGAAACAATGGCTGCCGGAAGACTTGACGAACCTTCTGAAGGATTATTAATTTTAACTACCGATGGAAAAATGAGCGCAAAAATTACCGGCGGATCTATAGAAAAAGAATATTACGCTCAAGTCGACGGAATTATTACAGATGAAGCTATTCAAGAATTAAAAAACGGAGTCGAAATTGGCATAAACGGCGAAAAATATTTTACCAAACCCTGTAAAGTGAAAAAAATTACCGAAACGCCAATTTTTCCGGAACGAGCAAAAAAAATTAGAGATGAACGCCACGGACCCACAAGTTGGGTTTCTATAATTTTAACCGAAGGAAAATACAGACAAGTTAGAAAAATGACCGCCGCGGTTGGTTTTCCAACCTTGCGTCTTGTTCGTGTTAGAATTGGAACTATTGAAATTAATGGAATGAACGCTGGCGATGTTGAAGAAATTACTTCAATTCTTGAGCGTGAACTTCCATAATTTTTTCAACAGCAATTTTTACTACTTTTTTTAAACTTGAAGGAAAAGCTTTCTTTTCTACAAACTTTTGGTTCATTTCCAATTCAATTCCTATATAATTTTTTGGGAATTTTTTTCGTAAATAAGTTGTAAATCCGTCGGCGCTTCCTAAATAAGGATAATTAAATTGAATTTTTAATTCGTGCTGAAAAGAAGCATTTAATTCCTTCTTAAAAAGTTGGGCGAGTTTTTTTTCTTCCAATCGTTTAGAATCGTATAAAATTCCGATATCGGCGGTTCTTTTTTCTCCGTTTAGAATTGGGGTAAATGAATGAACCGACAAATGAAAAACCGTTTCTCCTTCAGCAATAAATTCCGCAATTTTTTCTTCCACTACATTTCTGTAAGGCGCGTAATATTTTTCAATTATTTCATTTTTTATCGAATGTTCAAGTTCATTTGTATAAACTGAAAATAACGCTGGATGATGTAACGATCGATTCGCTTCAATTAATAATCGACTGGTTTGCGTAGCTTTAGAAAAAGCTGCGATGGGCGATAAATAGGTAAACAAATCGAAAGTTCCTTTATCGAAACCTTTATGTGAGTTTAATGTAGCCGATTCATTTTTAAATAAATAGCGGTATTTCTGCGGAATTAAATTTCCGCCGTGCTCACTGGTTAAAACGAGCTTCACGGAATGAATAATTTATTTTTAGCTAAACAACTCGCTAATTCATGATAAATCTTCTGAATGTTTTCCGTAGAAAAATCATCTTCTAAAGCTGAAATAATCCGGGTAGAAAGACAACCTTGCTCAAGAATAAATAGAATTATTTCTTGGTTTTCAAGTCGCATTTGGTTGCTTACTTGTCTAAAAAGATGTTTCCAAACCTCTGTGATTGAGATTTCGTCACTTGGTAAATCGAAGATTTTTAAATAGTCACCTTGTAAAGTCGTTTCTTCTCCTTTTTTAATAACCTCATTAAAAACTTCGAATAAATCACTTTCGCTCCAACTTTTCTGCAATTCTAAATTTCCAAAATACACTAAATGTTGAAGAATTTTGATTATAAAATCGGCAATCGCAATATCTACTTTCGGGCATTCTTGAATATCTATTATTCTAATTTCAATGGCATTTCTATCGAATCGGGCAATTGCGCCACGAGAATTTAAAAAATGACGATCTAAAATTCCTTCAGCATCGTAAGGTTTAATCGCTTTTTGTATGGGTTCGAAAATTTCTTCTTGATAAGCTTTTTTAGAAAACACACGTTCTGGAATTACTTTTCCGGTTAACTGCAGAATTTCTTTCTGATTATTTTTATAAACCTCTAAACGTGAATCTTTAAAACCGGTAACTTTTCCTTCAAAAATTGGAGAACTTGCGGTTAAAGCGGGAATTATCGGTAATAAAATTCGAATGGCGGCGTGTAATTTTTCAAATTCTTCATCATTATAAAACGGAAAGTTCAAATGCATACTTTGCACGTTAGACCAACCGTGACCGCTACAATCGAATATTTTATTGTAAAGCGCATAAACTTCGCTGTAGGTATGTTTCCAAAGTTTAGTTTCCGTTTTTGGATTCATTAACGGATGCGAAGCAGTAGACAATAATTGTCGCCCTTTTGGCTTTAAAAGCTTATTTATTTCTTTAATATTCTCGTAAAAAGCGCGAGATAATTTTTCGTGATCGTCAGTTGGACCGTTTGTTTTTAATTCAATTACGTGGGCGACCAACTCGTTACTCCACGAAATTTCACCGTTATCAATATCTGAAGTTAAACTTCCGTTTTTTTCAGTTAAGATTTCATCTACGGCAGGAATTACTGAAAGATTTTCAGCATTTACGAGCATATATTCCAACTCGATCCCGACAACTTCAAACAAATGATATTTTTTACTTTTCATTTAATCGTTTCACTAAAGCTTCTATAATTTTTGTGTAAACCTCATCTCCGTAATGGCGGTCTTCTACGCCAAAATCTATATTCGGGTTATCATTTATTTCAATCACCAAAGCTTGTCCGTTAATTTCTTTAATATCGATCCCGAAAAGACCTTGTCCCATAATTTTAGTCGATTTAATTGCAGCGTCTAAAATTGGTTTTGGCACATCTTCAATCGCCATACAATCGGCATTTCCATCTTGATCATCTTTATCCTTGGCATCCCAATTATAAATTTGCCAATGATCTTTTGCCATATAATAACGGCACGCATAAAATGGTTTTCCGTCGAGCATTCCTATTCTCCAATCGTATTCTGAAGGGCAAAATTCTTGTGCGATAATTAAATCTGAAGATTTTAGCATTTGCTTTACGAGCTCTAAATATTCATCTTTTGTTGTCGCTTTTTTAACCCCGAAAGAAAAAGTGGAATCGGGTAATTTCAACACACAAGGCAATTCTATTTCTTTTAAAATAGCCTGAATATTATCTTGATGAATTATTTTGGTTTTAGGAGCTGAAACGCCAGCATTTTGCATTGCTTCAGCCATAAAAACTTTATTGCAGCATTTTAAAATTGCATCGGGATAATCTACCAATGCTATGTTTTCTTGCTGCGCTTTTCTGGCAAAAGTATAGGCTTCATTATTTACTTCAGTACTTTGTCTAATTAAAAGCGCATCGAAGGCTGAAAGACGTGACAAATCTTTTGGAGAAATTACTTCTACGTAGAAATTCAGTTTTTCGGCAACCTCAATAAATTTTTTAATTGCTTTTGGATTACTCGGCGGCGCAGGATCGTTTTCTTGCACTAAAATAGCTAAATCGTAAATCGCTTTTGAAGGTTTTGCAGTGTCGTATCTTTTTTTAGAAAAATACTGTTCTGCAAAATATTCCATACTTTCTTTATGATCTTCCGGAATTTCTGAAACCCCAATTGCTTTTATGTTCTGGATGTTCCATTTATTATTATAACTGAATTTTATGCGTAAAAACGGAACTTGAAAATAACGATGAAACATCGCGCTTAAATCTTTGTATTTATGCGCCACGTTTTGCCCAAAATAAACGCTTAGTGTAAACTCACGCGATTTTATGCTTTTTAAGCTTTGCTGAATTAAATCATCAAACTCTTCAGAAACTATTTTTACTAATTTTAAAGCTCGTAAATCGACCAGGTTTTTTACGGTTGGTAAAGGCAAATGCCCACGTGCTTCGGCTAAAAGCGATACGTAATAGCCTTTTGATTGATAGCTGAAATTTTTACACAAATTAAAAATTCGTACGTTTTTCAGCGAAGCAAAAGATGGATTGGTTAGATACTCTTTTGCTGCTATAATTTGGGCATTTCCTTTAAGAAAATCCCAAGATTTTGGATTGTCTACGACAATAAATTTGTTCATTTTGTTGATAAAGTATAAACAAATGTATGCTATTTTTAATCCGAATTTTGAAAAATTTTCATAAAAAAAGCCCTTAGAAATTATTCCTAAAGGCTTTTTTTAAAATATTTACTGGAAATTATTTTACAATAAGTTTTCGCGTAATACGCTGATTATCTTGAATAATATTCATAAGATAAATTCCTTCAGCTAAATTAATAGCTTGTTTGCTGGAATTTACAGCATTGTATTCTAAAATTTTTCTTCCGGTTAGGCTGAAAATCTCTACGGAATAGTTTCCTTCAATTCCCATAATATTTATCGAATTTTTCGCCGGATTTGGAAAAATTCTTAACGTCGAAGCCGCATTATTCTTTACTGATAATTCTTGTTGCCACGTTTGCCCAACTTTATCTCCCCAAATATAATCCACCAATTCCGGTTGATCGATAAACGGGTTTCTATTTTTTTGCCACGTATAAACCACGTTATTTCGGTTCATTTCAAAATCATCTGGTGGATCGTTTTCGTGCCATTGCAATAAAGTAGCTAAATCTCCTAATTGACCTGTAATATTCGTATCTGGATAACCATTTATAACCGAAAGATCGTTATAGCGAATAGCCATATAAAAAACACTTCTGGCAACATCACCTTTAAAACTTCCTAAATTTGCTGCCGGACCGTCATATTCTTGAGGTCCGTAATTTTGATTATTTCGAGAACTATTTTCGGGGCCATCAACCGCACGAAGCGCGTGAGCATCAGAATTTCCGTGTCTTGTGCTATCTGCATTTGTAGTCCAATAAACATCTGGACCATCGGCAATATCATCCTCTTCTATACTGTAGAAACCACCTCGAGATCTTGGGTACGTATGTTCTCGATTCCAAGTTCCTGTATTATCAGAAGTTGTTTGAAAATCTAATTTTGCTTTTCCTTCTTCTGTATAAACTAACCAAACTTGATTGCTATTCGCTGGATTTTGATCGGCTTCTTTTAAAATATCAACAATATCTGCATACGTTTGAACACGAACTACTGAAGGATCGGCGATAATATCTTGCAAAGCTTGACGTAATTGTTGCCCTGATTTTTCATCTAAACTATTATAATAACCTGAAGGTTGTGTACTTGAAACTACTCCAAATGTAGGATTAGTTGGCGTTCCCCAAGGAGCTACAATAAAATCGTCATCTAAAACACGAATAAGAATATTGTTATTTAACGTGACATATTCTTGCGGTAAAGTACCAATTTCTATGACTAATTCTTCATCACCTTCATCATCTTGATCATCGGTTAAGGTAATACTTGTTGAAGCTGAAGTTGAACCTACAGGAATCGTAATTGTTGTATTTCCTGAATAATCGCTTGTGTTGAAACTTCCGTTTGATAACGTGAAATTGAATACAAGATCTGAATTGGTTACCGGCTGTTCGGTTGTAAAATTAATGGTAAATACATCACCTTCGGTATATTCTAAGGAAGATGTAGTTGTAGTTAAACCATTCAGAATAATTCCGCTTCCATCGTTTAATAATCGTGGCGTGGGCGTATCTACATAATAACTTCCGTCATTTGCACGCTGAATGGATTCAAAATCTTTATTGTTATTTACGTCTTCATCAATTTGCTGAGAAACGCCTAGTAAACTCATTAACGTTGTAGCATCTGAATCTCCAGTTCCGTAAACCAACGCATCGATTAAATTATTGGTGGTAGCTAAAGTTCCATCAGGGAAATCGCTTGGTGTTCCTTGATAAATTGCTACTGCATCGGCTCCGTTTTGAATAACATTTGCAGGAATTACCAATTGTGGTGAGGGAGAAACGCCATTGCTTCCTATTAATAAAATTCCGTTTATATCGGTAGTGTAACCGTCTAAGTCGATTTTGTAATAACTTTCGTTTCCTCCGGAACTTGATCCGTTAAAAAACACCAATACCATATTATCGAGAGAATAATTTGGCGTATTCGACTTTAATTCTACAAATTCTTTGTCATCGATACTTTGTGTATCACAATCTAACTCATTAATTACTACTTGCGCGTGTAAAGAAAATACAGTTAACAAAAGTAATAGTGTGGTAATCTTCTTCATTCTTTAATTTTTAGAGAATGCAAAGATAGTAACATTATAAAGTTGAAATATTAAGTTAAGATTAAAATTTATAATTCAGGTTTAACGAAACATAACTGTGCGTTTCAATACTATTTACTTCTCCGCTGTTAAAATGATACACTATTCCTAAATTAAATCGTTTATAGGCTAAATAACCACCAAGATTTGCGTGAAAGGTAGAATGATCTATATGTGTTAATGTTCGAGAATCTTGTCGATCGCTAAAAATATTTCCTTGTAAAGTAGCATCGTTCGCTATTAATTTGAAACCAGCTGAAATTTGTATAAAATATTCTAACGCATTTTTAGGTTGAAAAATCGAATTCTGAACAGAAGTAGTTTTTGTTAACTCGTAAAATTCACCAATTCGCATATACAATTGCGGTAAAATATAAGAACGTACATTCCCTAGCGAAGCTTCAGCGCTTCCGAAGAAATCATACCAATCGCCTTTATAAATATTTCTAAAATAATTCGCTTTTAAATTAACGCCAAGCTGATTCGGAATTTGATTTTCCCAACCTTTTAAAACCGTATCGCCTGAAACATTTTTATGAAACCAATCTTGTATGGTTTCCGCTTTCGAAATTTCTCCTAAAACTCCAATATCGCTATTTAAGGTAAGAAAAGACTGTTTAAAAGTAAATCTATTTTGAAATGTTAAATACGTCCACCCTGCAAAAGGGCGTTTCCCTGTTGGTATTCCTGTTTCAAAATCGTAATTAGGGGTATACGCTTCCAGTTGAAGAGAAAAACCGTGAAAAAAATTATTTTTTGAAGAAAAAATTTTCGATATAAAATTTTCTTTTTCTGGAATAAAACGGTAACTCGCATTTACGCCAAAAGTATAAGATCGATCTTTATTGGTAAGTACCGCAAAATAATCGTTATCAATTCCTATTGCTATTTGATTTTTATAATAATCTGCGGAAGAATTTTCTTGCGAAAAACCATTCTGTAAGCCGATAAAAAAGAGAATAGTAAAAAACTTAAGAAAGCGAAACATTCAAATTTAATTTTTTCTGCAAGGTGCAGCTAAATCTAATTATTACCATAGTATTTAATGAAGTTTTATGAATTGAAAAATAAAATTTATTAAAACATTCAGTAAATCAATCGATTAAATTAATGTTGCCAGCAACTAATTTTCAGTTAAAGCTTCCGTATATTTGTAAAAAAGAATTTCATCAGTTTTATGAGTAATATCAAGTCTTTACAATGGCGCTACGCCACCAAAAAATTTGACGAAACCAAAAAAGTACCGGAAGAAAAAATTTCGATGCTTAAAACAAGTTTCAACCTCACTCCTACTTCTTACGGCTTGCAACCACTAAAATTAGTAATTGTAAAAGACGATGCTACGAAGAAAAAACTGTACGAACATAGTGCAAAACAGCAACAAATTCTTACAGCTTCTCATATTCTCATTTTTTGTATTGAAACGAATATTGATGATAATTTTATTGAAGAAAACTTCAAACGAATTAAAGAGATACGTGAAACTCCAGATGAAATTTTAAATCCGTTTCGAGAATTTTTATTAGGCGATTTTAGAAAACGATCGCAAGAAGAAATAGAAAATTGGGCGGTAAATCAGGTTTATTTAGCAATCGGAAACATTTTAAATGTTTGTGCCGCCGAAAAAATAGACGCTTGCCCAATGGAAGGTTTCGACGCTAAAAAATATGACGAAACTCTAAATTTAACTGAAAAAGGAATAAAATCTACCTTAGTTTTACCGATTGGTTATCGCGCTGAAGACGATATTTTTGCAGATTTTGAAAAAGTTCGTCGACCGTTAGATGATGTAATTATAGATTTAGATTAATATCCTACGTATTCGGTAATTTCCAAGCCGTAGCCAATCATTCCTACTCTTTTTTTCTGTTGCGAATTCGAAAGTAATTTTATTTTATGAATTCCAAGATCGTGCAGAATTTGAGCGCCAATACCAAAATCTTTTGTGTCCATCGCTAAACGTGGCGCTTTCATTTCACCTTTTTCCTGATTTTCTCTTAACTCTTCAAGACGACTTAATAAATTAAGGGTAGAATTTTCCTGATTTATAAACACGATCACGCCTTTTTCTTCCTTGTTTAAGGCTTTAAACATATCGTCTAATTTCTGATCAGCATTATTGGTTAACGTTCCTAAAATATCATTATTTACCAATGTGGAATTTACACGAACTAAAACCGATTCATCTGATTTCCATGTTCCTTTGGTTAAGGCTAAATGAACTTGATTATTAGTAGTTTGCTTGTAAGCGCGTAATCTATAAGAACCGAAACGTGTATCCATTGTAAAATCTTCCTTCTTTTCAATTAAAGAATCGTGACGCATTCTGTAGGCCACTAAATCTTCAATTGAAATAAGTTTTAAATCGAATTTTTTGGCAACTTCCGCTAACTGCGGCAAACGCGCCATTGTTCCATCATCATTTAAAATTTCAACTAGAATTCCAGCAGATTTTAATCCGGCTAGTCGTGCTAAATCTACAGCAGCTTCGGTATGACCGGTTCTACGAAGAACGCCTCCATTTTTAGCTTTTAGCGGAAAAATATGGCCCGGTCTTCCTAAATCTTGTGGTTTTGTTTCTTCAGAAACGAGGGATTTTATGGTTTTTGCCCGATCATGAACTGAAATTCCTGTAGTACAACCGTGACCGATTAAATCTACAGAAACCGTAAATTGCGTATGGTGTAAAACGGTATTGTTATTCACCATCATATTTAAATCTAGTTCGTTGCAACGATCTTCGGTTAATGGCGCACAAATTAATCCACGGCCGTGACGCGCCATAAAATTAATCATTTCCGGTGTTACCTTTTCAGCAGCAGCAATAAAATCGCCTTCATTTTCACGATCTTCATCATCGACAACAATTACTACTTTTCCTTCGCGAATATCATCTATCGCTTCCTGAATGGTATTTAACTGAATATTTTCTGATGTTGCAACACCTTCTGCCATAACCTAATTTTTTGTTTTGCAAAGGTACTAATCTATTCCTTTTCTTTCTTTACAATTCCTATTTTTCTGAAGAATTTCTTCACCGGTTCAGTAATTACATCGGTATTAATAAATCCTTGATCGGTCGTAGCACGATAGGTTAAATAAATACTCAGTGGAAGCATAACAAATGTAGAGAGCCACGTTGCCATAAACGGACTTACGCTTCCGTCTTCGGCGCTATTTTTAGCAAAAATACCAATAAAATGATACGTCAAAAATAGAAGGATTGCTACTACCATTGGCAAACCTAAACCTCCTTTTCTAATAATGGCTCCTAATGGCGCGCCTACAAAAAAGAGAATAAAACAAGCGACCGCCAAGGCATATTTATCGTGTAACTGTATTTCCGTTTTATTGAGCCGTTGTGCTTTTCTTCTTAAATTAGATTCTTTTCCGTTAATGTTAGAAAGCGTTCCGCGAACGGTTCCTAACGCGATATTAGCAATTTGTTGCTGTTGTTGTGTTTTATAGGAGTCATATAATTCAGCTAAAGAATTAATATTATAAGTAATCGTATCTTGTGGAAGTGAGAACGATTTTAGTCGATTTTTTAAGGAATCCTTCTCTAATTTTCTCTCTACTTTTTTCCTTTTTTTCTTTTCACCAAGATTTTCGATTCCGCTTCGGCTGAGTAAATTGTTATGAAAATTTCTTTTGTCTTGATTTAAATCTTCAGATAAGGAATCTAACGCAACCCGTAATTCTGAAATATCGAGCATTTTATAAGAATAATTATAGCGCTCGTCTTCAAAATCTACATTGTTAAAATTTGACAAATCGATGTTTATCGTATATTCATCAAAATAACTTTTTACGTAAGGCTTTTTTCTGCGCTCCTTATAGTCTTTCGGTTGAAGTTCATCATAATAATTTCCATTAGAAAGAATTAACGATAGAATATCTGAATCTTCACTTCCTACCAATTCTCCTTTTTTTGCTTTTATAACGGTAAAATTCCCCGTTAAATTTTCCTTTTTATTATGGATAATTACATCGTGCAAATATTGATCGTTATCGCCCGATTTTTTTTCAACCTTAATATTTACATCGCCAATATCATTAAAAGCGCCTTCAACAATTGCCATTGCGGGTTTTAATTTTGAAATATTTTTCCGCAGATTAATTGATTTAAATTCTGCCCACGGAATAACATTATTGGCAAAAAAGAAAGCTACAATACTTAAAAAGGAAATAAAGAAAATTAAACTTCGCATTGCACGTTGAAGCGAAATCCCGGAAGATTTCATAGCGGCAAACTCATAATTTTCAGCAAAACTCCCAAAAGTCATTATCGAAGTCACCAAAATAGTAAGCGGTAAAACTAGTGGAATTAAACTTGGGGTAATATATACCAAAAACCTCGCTATAATTACATAATCGAGGTCTTTACCGGCGAGTTCAGAAATGTGCAACCAAATACCTTGGAGTACAAAAATGAACATTAAAATTACAAAAACCGCCGTAAAGGTTTTTATATAACTTAAAAATATGTACCTATCGAGAATCTTCAATTTAATCTAGCCGATTAATGTAGTAACCTTGATATTTATCTTTATTGAAAGTAAACAAGTTTTCAGAAATGGGCTGATCTGTTTTAAAACTATTTACTTTAATGGTAATTTTTGTACCGTTTTCTTGTAACTGAATTAAATTATAAATGTGTTTGGTTTGCTTATCGATACCTAACAGAATTTCTTTCACTTCAGCATTAGAATCTTTTGGTGTTAATTTTATATACTGAATTTTTCTTCCGTTAGCATTTTGAGTAATATCCCATTTATAATTATACCCTTCTTCGTAGAAAGTAAGCATTTTTGAAGGCGTAATTTCATCGCTATCGGTTTCTGAAGAAATTACGATTTCTTCGTCTTCAGGAATAATGGAATACAGTTTTTTACCATCGAACAAACGTGTTATTCCCATTAAATTTAAGCGATATTTTTCACCTTTTAATGCTACATCGCCGCGCGCTTCTTGCTTAATATTTTCAGTAGTATTTTCTAAAATATAACTGAATTCTATTTGCATATTATCATACGATTTCACTTTTGCTGAAACTTCTTCCAACAAGTTTTTCGCTTTTTGACTGTTTTGCGCGAAACCTAAGCTTGCGGTAAATAGAATAAGAAATAAAACGCTTAATTTCTTCATGGTATATTGTATTATTTATTCGTTATTTAAATGTTCTTCTAATGCAACTAAATCTGGAACCAAAACTTGACGGGCTTTGCTTCCTTCAAACTGACCTACAATTCCTGCGGCTTCCAATTGATCGATAATTCTTCCGGCTCTATTATAACCCAATTTTAATTTTCGTTGTAACAACGAAGCACTTCCTTGTTGTGCGGTTACAATTATTTCAGCTGCATCTTTAAAGAGTTTATCTCTTTCGCTTACATCTATATCAAGTCCTGTGCCACTTTCTTCACTAACGTATTCGGGAAGTTTATGCGCATCGGGATATGCTTTTTGCGAACCGATAAAATCAGTAATTTTTTCTACTTCCGGTGTGTCGACGAAAGCACATTGTAATCGAATTAAATCGTTTCCTTGTGTGTATAACATATCTCCTCGACCAATTAATTGTTCGGCTCCGCCGGAATCTAAAATTGTTCGTGAATCTATTTTAGAAGTCACACGAAATGCGATTCGTGCGGGAAAATTCGCTTTAATCATCCCGGTAATTACATTTACCGAAGGTCGCTGCGTGGCGATAATTAAATGAATTCCGATAGCTCGTGCTAATTGTGCTAATCTTGCGATTGGTGTTTCTACTTCTTTTCCCGCGGTCATAATTAAATCTGCAAACTCATCGACCACCAAAATGATATAAGGTAAAAATTTATGTCCGTTTTCAGGATTTAATTTTCGTGCTCTAAATTTATCGTTGTATTCTTTTATATTTCGAACCATCGCATCTTTTAGCAAATCGTATCGATTATCCATTTCAATACAAAGCGAATTCAGGGTATTGATAACTTTGGTATTATCGGTAATTATCGCTTCTTCGGTATCGGGAAGTTTTGCTAAATAATGACGTTCAATTTTATTGAATAAAGTAAGTTCGACTTTTTTAGGATCGACCAGAACAAATTTCACTTCTGCGGGATGTTTTTGATATAACAAAGAAGTAAGAATACAGTTTAATCCAACCGATTTTCCTTGTCCGGTTGCTCCTGCCATTAACAAGTGGGGCATTTTGGCTAAATCTACTACGAACGTTTCGTTAGAAATCGTTTTTCCTAAAGCAATTGGCAATTGCATTTCGGCGTGTTGAAATTTTGAGGATGCAACCACCGAACGCATCGAAACAATATTGGCTTTTTTATTAGGAACTTCAATACCGATAGTTCCTTTTCCGGGAATTGGTGCGATAATTCTTATTCCTAAGGCTGAAAGAGAAAGCGCGATGTCGTCTTCTAGATTTTTAATTTTTGAAATTCTAATTCCGGCTTCGGGCACAATTTCATATAAAGTTACCGTTGGTCCAACGGTGGCTTTAATTTGCGCAATTTCAATTTTATAGTTTTTAAGCGTATTTACAATATTGTCTTTATTCTCTTCCAGTTCTTGTTGATCGATGGTAATTCCGCCGCCAATATTGTAATCTTTCAATAATTCAATAGAAGGAAATTTATAATTGCTGAGTTCTAGTTTCGGGTCGAATTCTCCAAAATCTTTTACCAGACGATTGCTTAAATTATCTTCTTGTTCTTCTTCTTCGGTTACGGTTTCCACTTCCATCGCCAAATCGCCTTCATCTTCTTCATTTTTAATGACTATTTTTTCTTTTTCAGGCGTGGTTGATTTTTCTTCTGTTTCTTCTGTTGTTGAAGTTTTAGCTTCAGCAGTAATTTGCTCTTCCTTCGTTTGTTCTTTTACCCTTATTTTTTCTTCGGAATAATTTTCTGTTATATCTGTAGAAGTTTCAGCTTTAAATTCTTCTGATATATCTTTTTTGGTTTTTTTGAAATATTGCTGAATAACTTCTGGCGTAATATTTAAACGTAAGACCAAATAGGTAATAAATATGAAAATGAGCAGTAAAAGTGTTCCTGCGAAACCTAAATAATCTTGTAGAAAGGTGTTGGTTTCAAAACCTATGATTCCGCCTAGCAACGCATTTTTATCAGCGAAAAAACCGAACAAGGTTGAAAACCAAATCATAACGATAATTCCCCAAAACCAAAATTTCTGTAAGGGTTTTCGGTTAAGGTCTAAAAATAAATAAACACCGGTTAAACTGGTTAAAATAGCAATGCTGAACGCCGCTAAACCAAAACCTTCGTAAATAAAAAAGTTGCTGATTTCTGCTCCGAATTTGCTAAGCCAATTTTTGGTTTCTATACTTCTATCTCCAAATTGACCTAAGGTACTTTGATCTGCTTTCCAGTTAAAAAGAAAAGACACAAATGCGATGAAAAGCGCTAATCCTAAAAGCATTAAAAAGCTTCCAAGAAGTACTTTGTGTTTTCGCGTAAACGTAAAGTTCACCTTATTTAAAGGCTTTTTTGTCTTCTTAGTTTTTTGTTTTTTCTTAGGCATTTAATCGGGTTAGCTAGTAAGCAAAAGTACAAATTCAGTTTAGTTTATAGCAATTAAATTTATGGCTTTCGTGAGATTAAATTTGGGAGAGTTTTATTTAGCTGGTAAAATAAGGAATATAAATGAGTACGCCAATAATAATAGCGGTTATAGAAGCTATAAAAACAGCTCCGGCGGCTAAATCTTTAATAAGTCCTATTTTATGATGAAAATCTGGATGAATAAAATCTGCTATTTCTTCAATAGCGGTATTTGCTCCTTCTAAACTCATCACTAAACCGATTGCGATGGTTTGAAAAATCCAATCGGTTGTAGAAATTTCCATATAAAAACCTAAAACCGTCATTAGAATTGCTATAACGGCTTGTACTTGAAGACTAGCTTCGGTTTTTAATAATACAAAAGCTCCTCGAAACGCGTAAACCGCTCCCATAATACGTTTACCTAAAAAGGTATTTTTCATTATAAAAGTGTTTTTAGAGCCGCAAGGTAATTTGGTTCGTGGGAAATATCTTCAACTTGTTCAGTATAAATTATTTTTTGGTTTTCATCGATTACAATTACGACACGTGATAACAAAGCTTCGAAAATTCCTTCTGAAATTTCTAATTCGTAATCTTTTCCGAACGAATGATGTCTATAATCGGAAAGACAAATAAGATTAGCTATTTTTTCGTGATCCATAAAACGTTTTTGAGCAAAAGGTAAATCCCGTGAAATACATACAACAACTGTATTTTGTAAATCGTTTGCTTTGGTATTAAAATTTTTTACGGAAGTCGCGCAAACACCAGTATCAATACTCGGGAAAATATTTAAAATAATACGTTTTCCTTTAAAGTCTGAAAGTTTTACCGATTTAAGATTGGTATCTATAAGTCGAAAATCTGGTGCTTTTTCACCTTTTTTCGGTAATTCTCCACTTGTTTGAATAGCTTCGCCATTCATTTTTATAGTAGCCATAACGTAAATTTTAGAAGAAATTTATTACTCTAAAAATACATATAAAAAACGGGTTGCTGAATAGCAACCCGTAGGATTTAAAAAAAATATGTAAATCTATTTATCTATAGAACCCAATACTTTTTTTACAAAATTGTTGGCGGCATCCTTTTTTGGTACGCCGTCTTCAATCATTTTGTGGACTTCAATCGCGCCGCAAATGTTGGTGATGAGTTCTCCGATAACGTCCATTTCTTCTTCTGTAACTGAACGATGCTCTGTAAACGATTCTAAAACTTCTACAGTATGTTCTAATTTCTCAGCATCGTTATTTTTCTGTAAATGTCTAATTACGGGTAACTTCATCTACAACTTCTTTTAAAGATTCTAATTTGTTTGTTTGAACTTGGTTCACAAAATTTCCGTTTTTAAAAGTCGCGAAGGTCGGTAAATTATCGACTGTTGCTAACTTTCTAGATTCTGGAAATTTTTCAGCATCAGCTAGAATAAAGGTAGCATTTTCGTTTTCTGAAGCTAACTTTTTAAATTTAGGTTTCATTAAACGGCAATTTCCGCACCATCCAGCCATATATTGAACTACAACCGTATCATTTTCTGATACGATTTCAGCTAAATTATCTTTTTCTAATTCTTTAATCATAGCAATTTTTTTGGTTGAAATTTCCGACAGCGAACTGCCGGAAATTAAATTATTTTCTAAAAACTTTTTTTAGTTTGCAGATAAATAAGAGGCAACTCCTTTACTATTGGCTTGCATTGCTTCTTTACCTTCTTCCCAGTTAGCTGGGCAAACTTCACCGTGTTTTTGTACGTGAGAATACGCATCAATCATACGGATGAATTCATTTACATTTCTACCAAGTGGCATATGATTAATGCTTTCATGAAAAACAGTTCCTTCTTCATCGATTAAGTAAGTTGCTCTGTACGTTACATTATCTCCATCTACGGTAATATGACCGGTTTCATCATCGTAACGCTCATTTTCAATATCTAAAATTCCTAATCGAGAACTAAGATTTCTATTTGAGTCTGCAATAATTGGGTAGGTTACACCTTCAATTCCACCATTATCTTTAGAAGTATTTAACCAAGCAAAATGAACTTCTGCAGTATCACAAGAAGCGCCAATTACAATTGTATTTCTCTTTTCGAATTCAGACATTTTTTCTTGAAATGCGTGTAATTCGGTTGGGCATACATATGTAAAGTCTTTTGGATACCAGAAAAGAACAACTTTTTTATTGTTTTTCTTCGCTTCTTCTAAAACGTTGATTGAAAAGGTATCTCCCATTTCATTCATTGCGTTTACATTTAAATCTGGGAATTTTTTTCCTACAAATGACATAGTTTTCGTTATTTTTAAGTTTGTATTAATTTCTCTTTCACTGCCAAAAATATAATATATTAAGCTTCTTCACGAAGGTTTCAACTTATTAATTTTTATTCCTTAATAGCTTTTATTTATACTTAATTCGATTTAACATAAGATTAAGTTATATTTATTGTAAATAAAGGCTTAATCCATAAAAAAACACAATTTTTAAAAGGCATTTTATATATTTACGTAAACTGAAAAAACCTAGCAAAAAAATAAAAATTGCATGAGAATTTTAATAACTCACATACAAGAATTACTACAAGTTAGACCTAAAGGAACTTTAAAAATTGCCGGTTCTGCGATGAAAAAATTACCAAGTATTAAAAATGCTTGGTTATTAATTAATCAAGATAAAATTGAAGATTTTGGAAGCATGGAAACCATGCCAGAAATCGATGAAATTGAATATGATAAAGAAATAGACGCTACCGGCCAAATTGTATTACCATCGTGGGTAGATTCTCACACGCATTTAATTTATGCCGGTAACCGAGAACAAGAATTTGTAGACCGAATTAACGGACTCACTTACGAAGAAATAGCCGAAAAAGGGGGCGGAATTCTAAACAGTGCAAAAAAATTACAAGAAACTTCAGAAGAAACACTTTATAACGAATCTTTAAAGCGTTTAGAAGAAGTTATAAAATTAGGCACCGGCGCAATTGAAATAAAATCGGGTTATGGACTGACGACAGAAGCGGAGCTAAAAATGCTTCGAGTTGCGAAACGTCTAAAGGAAAAACATCCTATTGAAATTAAAACTACTTTTTTAGGAGCGCACGCGGTTCCGCCAAAATTCAAAAATGATAGAACGGGTTATATTTCTCATATTATTGAAGAAATGCTACCGAAAATTGCTGAAGAAAATCTCGCAGATTACATCGATATTTTCTGTGAAAAGGGTTATTTCAGTTTAGAAGATACCGAACGTATTTTAGAAGCCGGAAAAAAGTATGGTTTAAAAGGGAAAATTCACGTCAATCAATTTAACGCCATCGGCGGAATTAAAACAGCGGTAGAACACCAATCCTTAAGTGTAGATCATTTAGAAGTTTTGGAAAAAGAAGATATTGAAGCATTAAAAAATTCTGACACAATGCCTGTCGCGCTTCCTTCTTGTTCTTTATTTTTAGGAATTCCGTATACACCGGCTCGAGAAATTATTGATAATAATTTACCATTAGCATTAGCAACCGACTATAACCCAGGAAGTACACCAAGCGGTAATATGAATTTAGTGGTAAGTCTCGCTTGCATTAAAATGAATATGACTCCTGAAGAAGCGATTAACGCGGCTACTATAAATGCAGCTTATGCGTTAGAATTAAGCGAAACACACGGTAGCATAACCAAAGGAAAAATAGCCAATTTAATTATTACAAAACAAATTCCGTCGTACGGATTTTTACCTTACGCATTTGGTTCAAATAATATTGATCAAGTGATTTTAGGCGGAAAAACAATATTTTAAAACATATGGAAAACTTCACGCTTTATAACAGTGTTTTACTCGAAAAACATTTAAATGCCCGAGAAGGAGAAGAAAAACTAGGTGAAAAAGTAACCTTACTCAATTCTTTTGAAGAACTAGAAGAACATGAAGCAAAATATGTGATTTTTGGAATTCCCGAAGATATTGGAGTTCAAGGAAATCACGGAAAAAAAGGTACTGAAAAAGCGTGGGAAAGTTTCTTAGGCACTTTTTTAAACGTTCAAGCCAACGAATATAATTCACCGGAAAATTGCATTTTATTAGGGGAAGTTAATTGCCAAGCATTTACGCAAGAAGCGGAAATTATTTTAGCGCAACGTGAAAATCCACTAGAAAAATTAGGGGAATTGGTTAACAAAATCGATATGATTGGTGCTGAAGTTGTAGAAAAAATTATAAGCGCTGGCAAAATTCCTATTATTATTGGCGGCGGACATAATAATGCCTACGGAAATATAAAAGGAACTTCAAAAGCAATTAACAGACATATAAATGTTGTAAATATTGATGCGCATACCGATTTAAGAACTTGTGATTATCGCCATAGCGGAAATGGATTCAGTTACGCAAAACAAGAAGATTTTTTAAATTATTACAGTATTGTTGGTTTGCATAAAAATTATACGCCACAATATATTTTTGATTTAATGAATAATGATAAAACTATTGATTTTACCTTATTTGAAGAATACTTGCATCTAAATCCGCTTGAAAAATTAGTAAAACTGAAAAAAGCCTTCGATTTTGCACGAAATCATTTTGGTTTAGAAATTGATTGTGATGCAATTCAAAATTTTTCCAGTAGCGCGATGGGACCAACAGGTTTTTCGGTTAATGATATTAGAAGCTTTTTAAAATTAGCCCGCAAAGAAGATGTTCTTTACCTCCATTTATGCGAAGCATCACCCGATAAAAGTCCGTTGATAGGAAAAGCATTAAGTTATTTTGTTTCAGATTTTATTAGACCTTTAGATTAATTAATCAATTAAAAAATCTTATGAAATATTCAATTTACGTGTTACTCTGTTCAATAATGCTTTTTTCTTGTAAAAATCAAGAACGAAATAATGAAAATTCGCAGACCATTTCACCAGCCGCAAGTTCAACTGAAACAGAAGAAGATCAGCTAGAAAATAAAAAAGATTCTATTTCGGTTGAACCCATTTCTCACGCTACATTTATGATGAAATTAAATGAGAAAAATATTTTTGTAGATCCGGTAGGAGAAAGTGAAGAATTAAAAAAACTGGGAAATGTTGATGTTATTTTGCTAACCGATATTCACGGAGATCATTTTAATATAGATGTTTTAAAAGAAATTACAGAGTCGAATACTAAAATTATCGCACCCAAAGCAGTGGCCGAAAAACTCACTGATTCGTTATTAACACAAACTGCAATTTTAAATAACGGAGAATCTTTAGATCTTTTTGAAATTTCAATTAAAGCAATTCCAATGTATAATTTACGTGAAGAAGCAAAAGAATTTCATACTAAAGGTAGAGGAAATGGTTATCTTCTTGAAGCCAATAAAAAGCGTATTTACATTTCCGGCGATACAGAAGATATTCCCGAAATGCGTAATTTAAAAAATATTGATGTAGCTTTTATTTGTATGAATCTTCCTTACACAATGCCTGTTGAAGCGGCAGCAGACGCGGTATTAGATTTTAAACTAAAAAAAGTTTACCCATATCATTACAGAGGAAAAAATGGAATGAGCGATGTTGACGAATTTAAAAATATTGTGACTACAAATAATCCCAATATACAAGTTCAAATTTTAGATTGGTATAAAAATTCAGAAGAAAAATAACTTCATAAAAAAAGCCCTTTTCTAAAAAAAGGGCTTTTCAATTTTCATTTCCTATTATAATTCTTTAGGATTTTTCACCTTTTCTTTTGTAATAGCATGTTTTAAAACATCGCTCATATCGGTTACGAAATGGAAAGTTAATCCTTTTAGATAATCCTTTTTAATTTCCTCAATATCTTTTCTGTTTTCTTCACAGAGAATTATTTCTTTAATTTTAGCACGTTTTGCCGCAAGAATTTTTTCTTTAATTCCGCCAACAGGAAGAACTTTTCCTCGTAAAGTAATTTCTCCAGTCATCGCTAAATTTTTCTTCACTCGTCGTTGAGTGAAAAGCGAAACTAAAGAAGTTAGCATTGTAATTCCTGCACTTGGTCCGTCTTTTGGAGTTGCTCCTTCCGGAACGTGAATATGAACATTATATTTTTCGAAAATAGAAGGATCTATACCGAAATCTTCTGCATTCGCTTTAATATATTCCATCGCAATCGTGGCAGATTCCTTCATTACTTTACCAAGGTTTCCGGTAATATTTAAGTTACCCTTTCCTTTTGATAAAATAGATTCGATAAATAAAATATCGCCGCCCACTTTTGTCCAAGCTAATCCAGTTACAACACCAGCAACATCATTGTTTTCATATTTATCCAGCTCAATTTTTTGAGGACCGAGAATCGTAACGATATCATCATTTGTGATTTTTACGTTATAATCTTCTTCCATCGCAATGCTTTTTGCTACATAACGAACAACTTTTGCAATTTGTTTTTCCAGCCCACGAACACCAGATTCTCTTGTGTAACCTTCTACAATTTTTTCAAGTTGCGGTTTTCCTAATTTTATATGTTTAGTGCTTAACCCGTGTTCTTTCACTTGTTTTGGTAAAAGATGGCGTTTTGCGATTTCAACCTTTTCTTCAATTGTATAACCAGTCATATTTATAATTTCCATCCGGTCACGTAAAGCGGGTTGAATAGTATTTAAACTGTTTGAAGTCGCGATAAACATAACCTTAGAAAGATCGAATCCCATTTCTAAAAAGTTATCATGGAAATCGCTATTTTGTTCTGGATCTAAAACTTCCAACAAAGCTGAAGAAGGATCTCCTTGATGACTACTCGTTAATTTGTCGATTTCATCTAATACAAAAACAGGATTGCTTGTTCCAGCTTTTTTCAAACTTTGAATAATTCTACCCGGCATCGCACCAATATAGGTTTTTCTATGACCGCGGATTTCTGCTTCATCTCTTAAGCCACCTAATGAAATTCTCACATATTCTCTTCCTAAAGATTCTGCTATCGATTTCCCTAAAGAAGTTTTCCCGACACCAGGAGGTCCGTAAAGGCAAAGAATTGGAGATTTCATATCATTACGAAGCTTTAAAACGGCTAAATACTCAATAATTCTGCGTTTTACTTCTTCTAAACCATAATGATCACGATCTAAAATTTTCTGTGCTCTTTTTAAATCGAATTTATCTTTACTGAATTCATTCCAAGGTAAATCTAGAAATAAATCAAGGTAATTCCGTTGAATTGAAAATTCTGCAACTTGCGGATTCATTCGTTGCATTTTTGAAAGCTCTTTATTAAAATGCTTTTCTACATCTTTACTCCATTTTTTGTCTTTAGCACGTTTGCGCATTTCTTCAATCTCACCTTCATGCGAAACCCCACCTAATTCTTCCTGGATGGTTTTCATCTGTTGGTGTAAGAAATATTCTCGCTGCTGTTGACTCATATCACTTTGCACCTTCGATTGAATATCATTTCTCAATTCCAATTTTTGGAACTCAGTATTCATAAATTTCAACGTTGAAAGCGCACGTTCTTTTAAATCATTAGTTTCCAATAATTTTTGTTTCTCCTCCACACTCAAATTCATATTGGAAGAAACAAAATTGATTAAAAAGGAAGCACTTTCAATATTTTTTATCGCAAAAGAAGCTTCAGAAGGAATGTTAGGACTATCTTTAATTATCTTTAGCGATAAATCTTTAATAGAATCTATAATAGCCGAAAATTCTTCATTTTCTGGCGCTGGTTTTTCTTCAGGAACTTCTTTTACAGTTGCAGTTATATAAGGTGTATCTGTAATTACTTCATCTATATTAAAACGCTTTTTACCTTGAATAATTACGGTAGTATTTCCGTCAGGCATTTTTAAAACTCGAAGTATACGCGCAACAACTCCTAATTTATTTATATCTTTTGCAGAAGGATTTTCAACACTACTATCCTTTTGAGAAACAACACCAATAATTTTATCTGAATTATTAGCTTCATTTATTAATTTAATTGAAGCATCTCTTCCCGCAGTAATCGGAATAACAACACCGGGAAACAATACTGTATTTCTCAAAGGAAGTATAGGAAGCGTATCCGGTAACTTTTCACGATTAATTTCCTCTTCATCCTCCGGAGTCATAAGTGGGATTAATTCAGCATCTTCATTTATATCTTGTAATGACATATTGTCAATTTTAAAAAAATTTGATTTGGCCATAGTATATTTTTAGTCAATCTGTCATTATAAAACAGATTAATTTATATGATTTAAGTTCAATTGTCGAAAATACAATTTCATCCTAATAAGGTCAATTGTCGTGCCATATAATCTTCTATTAAAAACAGAGTAACTCAAACAAAAAAAGCCCCCTTCATCTAGTGACG
>NZ_JBHLUA010000007.1:0-125924 GCF_042433895.1 Mesonia maritima
ATAAGCTGTTTATACTTATTAATTCAGTTTTAGCTATTTTTTATTAGATCCTGTGAAAGATATATTTAGGTTTTTGTATTATTTAAAGAGGATCAAAAAGTATATTATAATTTTTTGGTTACATGTTTTAAATGGTAAATGAGACTTTGAATTTTATTTTTAGTATTATAATAATTTAAAATCAGTCGAGGAATTCTATTATTTTCAGAGATCCAACATTATTTAGACAGATAGATAATAAATAATGTAAAACTTCTTAAAAAATTAATTCTGAAGTGAAATTAGGGGAGTTTTTAGGGGAATTTCAATATAACAAAAAACGCAATTATCTAAAATTAAGATAATTGCGTTTATATTTTGTGACCTTGCCAGGATTCAAACCTGGAACCTCCTGAGCCGTAATCAGGTGCGCTATTCAGTTGCGCCACAAGGCCGTTTGCGGGTGCAAATATATTCCTTTTTTATAGTTCTGCAAAAGAATTTTTTAAAAAGTATGTATTGATTTTTTATGAATAACTTATCTTTAATTTTCAATTCAATTTACAGATGAATATAGAAGAATATATTAGAGTAGTTCCAGATTTCCCTAAAAAAGGGATTTCCTATAAAGACATTACACCGCTGCTTCAAAATTATTCCGCAGTAGAAGAATGTTTATTTCAGTTTGAAAAGAAATTAGGAGATAAGAAGATAGATAAAGTTATTGGGATAGAATCACGCGGTTTCTTTTTTGCTACACTTTTAGCGCAACGTTTAAAGGCCGGTTTTGTACCAATTCGAAAAGCTGGTAAATTACCTTATTTAACGGAACAAGAATCATATTCCTTAGAGTATGGACAAGATTTATTGGAAATTCACCAAGATGCACTAAAAAAAGGAGAACATGTTTTATTGCACGACGATGTTTTAGCGACAGGAGGAACCGCAGAAGCAGCTTGTAACCTTATAGAAAAATTAGGAGGCGAAATAATACAATGTAATTTTCTAATAGAGTTGTCTTTTTTAGAAGGCAGAAAAAAATTAGTGGATAAAGAAATAGTTTCTTTAATTGAATATTAATTCTCGAGTAATTTCTGGTTTGGGTTTACTGCGTGTTTTGTAACCCAAGCTTTCCAGCCTATTATTGCCAGTTGAAATTTACTTGCTTTCTCTAATTCTAAGCCTTTTTTAGTATAATTAGGAAGAATTAATTTATTCAATTTAGAAAGCCCTTTAAAAAACGTTGTTTTTAAACCCATAATTTTCTTTTAAAAATACAAAATCCTTAAAAGAGAAACCTTTAAGGATTTGAATTTTAAGAAAAATATAAGATGCGGTTATTTAGTAGTCACTAAAATAACACCGTATTTTGCTTTTTTTCCATATTTCTCTATAGCTTCTTCGCCTTTAAGAATATTCACTTTTTCAATATTATCTTCATTTAAATTATTTAGTTTTTTAAGATTAGATTTTTTTCCATTTATATAAACTATAGGTTTAGCATTTTCAAATCTTAATGAGGAAGCTATTGTTTTATTTTCATTTGGAGTTTGTCTAGCATTAATAGGTTTACTTTTATCAGCTATTTTTTGCTGCTTAAATTTTTCATCTTCAACTTTAAAGCTAATTGTAAACCAAGAGGCTTTTCCATTCTCATCAAATTTTAAGAATTCTTGTTCAACAGGTTGTTTATCTGCTAAATAATTACTGTATTCTTCTTTCGTGAAAATCAACCCATTTATATTGGCTATAAACTTTTCGCCTTGTGGGGTTTTCGTATAAGATTCGATATACAAATATTTATTTGCAAAATCACTAGGCTTATTTTTTATTCCATTTAGCACTAATATTTTATTTTTATTTACCAATTCAGCAATAGATTTTTCATTCGTTTTATTGGCTTTAATTTTTTTATCGGAATCCTCATCAAATTTTAAGCTCATCTCTGTTATTTTGGCTTTATTTGTTGAATCTTCATATTTAGTTTCATTTACAATCATTACTCCGTCTTTTGCTTTTTCGCCATATTTTTTAATAGCTTCAGCAGGATGAATTTCAGTAAACTCAAGGTAATTTCCTTCTTTAGTTTGATAAGAAAATTTATTTTCGGTAAGCTCGTCGAAAGTATATTGCTTTCCGTTGATAATATATAAAGGCTTTTTACCTAACTTATGTAAGTTTTTATATCCAGTTTTACTTCCTTTTTTCGAAATTGTTGAAATATGTCCTGTCGCATTGATAACCGATATTCTATTGCTTTCTACCGTAAGTTGAAGCGGGAAAGCACTTGTGGTTTTAGAAACATGATCCGAAAATTTTTTATTTCCATGAAAACGAGTTTTAATATTTAAATTAATAAGCTCTCCTTTTTTATTCCTTTGAATTTCTGAAAATTCAACTTTCGCCGGAAGAAAATCTTTTTGAATTTTACGTTCAATAGAATTCAATTCTTTATCGCTAGTATTTGCAGCAATAATGTAAGTTGATAAAACTTGGCTTTCTTCATTAGAATCAGAAACATATTCAACTGAATGTTTCACATTAAAACCAAAGAGAAATAAAGCTAAAAACGGAATTAAAATTAACGTTTTAAGCATCGAAAATTTGGTAGTACGATTTTTGTTTAGCATAAATATTCTTTTTTTGATGAATGAATGATGAAATTGATTTGCGAGTAAATTAACCGCATTCTTCGTAGAAGATTTTAATAAGGTAAGTTGATATAATTCTTTAGAATTTTCAGCAGCAATTACTTTTTGGTCAGTTAAAAATTCTAAATTCTGTACAATATCTTTTTTATAAAACCAAGCAAACGGATTAAACCATTGGAAACAAATAAAAAGTTCAGCCAATAAAATATCCAGCGTGTGAAGCTCCCTTGCGTGAATTTTTTCGTGCGTTAAAACAATCGTTAATTCTTCAGCAGAATATTGCGTAGGGTTGTAAACAATTGTTCGTAAAAATGAAAACGCTGTAGTTTCTGTTTCAATTTCTACCAATTTCAATCCATTTTTTTCACTTCGTTTTCCGCCAGAAATAATTTTTAATAAGGAATAAAATTGAAAGAAAAACTTTAGCAAACAAAAAATAACGCCACTTATATAACCCAGAAACACCAATAAAAACCAATCTATCGTTTCGGCTTCCTCAGTAATAAAATTAGTAGAAGTAGAAATCCCCGTAGAATTTCCAGCATTCATTTGCGTAGGCATCACTACCGTTTCAATTTCGTGAATATAAAAGAAGGGAAGCAAAACACTAACTAATAAACCGCTCGCTAAAAAAATCCGCTTATATTCAAATAAGGTATTATTCGCTAAGAAAAGCCGATAAAAAATCAACCACAAACTCAGTAAAAGCGCAACTTTCCAACTGTAAGTAAAGAAGCTTTCCATCTTATTTCTTATTATTTTCAATAATTTTTAAAATCTCCCGTAATTCATCCGCGCTTATTTTTTCTTCCTTCGCAAAAAAAGAAACCATATTCTTATACGAATTATCAAAAAATTTCTGCGTCGCATTTTTCATAAAACTCTTCGTGTAATCTTCTTTACTAACTATCGGAAAATACCGATGGGTTTTCCCAAACGCCTCATAGCCAACATATTTTTTATCCTCCAACTTGCGCACCAGCGTAGAAACCGTATTGTAATGTAATTTGCTATTCGGCATTTCAGCCAAAATTTCCTTTACAAAAGCCTTTTTCAACTTCCATACAGCCTGCATCACTTCTTCTTCTTTAGCGGTTAATTTTTGCATATTCTTAAAATTTTTAGGGCGTTTCCTTTCAGGTCGGGCTTTCGGCAGTCGCTTTTTTCAATTCCTGCTATTGCAGAAATTTCAAAAGAGCTTCAACAAATGCCTCAATCCCTAACGTATGACAAACTTATAACTAAAAAATAAGTTATACAACTATGTTTATAGTTTTTAAACTAAAAATGTAGTTATGTTAGATTTTGTTTACCGGAATAATAATTTCTAAAAGTTAGAAAAGAATAAGGTTTAATACTATAAAGAAGATTAAAACGTATAATTATTCCTTAAAAGTATCATCAATCAACTACCGCGTTGGAAGCACAAGAGGTATTCTAGGGAAAATCTACTTGAAATTTTGGGGGAAGCCTCAGAGTATTAAAGCCTTTGGCGGCGCCAGTTAAAACAAAAGAAAACACTTATCTTCGCATAAAAAATTGAAGCATGTACATTCTTTTAATCTTAGCCGGATTTATATTATTAGTAGTAGGAGGTGAGTTTCTAGTCCGTTCTTCTGTGGCATTATCATTAAAACTGAATATTTCTACAATGGTAATTGGGTTAACCGTGGTTTCTTTTGCAACTTCTTTACCCGAATTGTTGGTAAGTTTACAAGCCGCTTTAGATGGATTTTCAGACATCAGTTTAGGAAATGTAATCGGGTCTAACATTGCCAATATTGGTTTGGTTTTGGGTGTTACCGCGTTAATTACAAAATTAGCTGTAGATCGCGATTTTTATAAATTCAACTGGCCGGTAATGCTTTTGTTTTCCGTAATGCTCTATTCTTTCTTAAAAAGCGGAAATCAAATCTCTAGATCAGAAGGAATTGCACTTTTAGTAACAATGGTTATTTATTTAGTCGTCTTAATAAGAAGAGCCCGTATAAATGATGAGGTAGCTACCGAGGAAGTCGATGAGAATTTGCAAAAAACCTCTTGGTTCAAAATTATTCTTTGGTTAATTATTGGCGGTGTTTCTTTGTATTTCGGCTCAGAATGGTTAGTTGATGGCGCGGTAGATTTAGCCACAATGTTAGGTGTTAGTGAGCGGGTTATTTCAGTAACTATGATCGCAATCGGGACAAGTATTCCAGAATTAGCGGCATCGGTAATGGCTGCTATAAAAAAAGAAAAAGCACTTTCGCTAGGTAATTTAATTGGTTCTAACATTTTTAACATTGCATCGGTTTTGGGAATTACCGCTATAATCCAACCTATAAACCTTCAATCTGAAGCCGTATTAACCAACGATATTTTTTGGATGTTAGGCTTCGCGGTAGTTTTACTTCCGTTAGTGTTATTACCGGAAAAATTTAATTTCACCCGATATAAAGGATTAATTTTATTTGTAGCTTATTCAATTTTCGTAGGGATTACGTTTGTTTCTTAAAAAAATTAAGGGGTCATCTTAATAAAATGTAAAATTTTCAGATATTTTGAATTAAATATAGGGGGTGTGTTTAAAATTATTACTTTTGCTGCCAAGCAACACACAAAATATTTATTAAATGTCTACATTAAGATTCCAAGCTTTGAAAGAAACTTTAAACAGGAAAGCTGTTGAAGTAAAAGAGCCAGCTCGAAGATCAGAAATTTTCAGTAAAAATGTATTTAATGAGCCCGTTATGCGTCAGTTTTTAACTAAAGACTCGTATAAAAGTGTAATGGACGCTATAGAATACGGTACTAAAATCGATAGAAATTTATCAGATCATATTTCAACAGGAATGAAAGAATGGGCGATTTCTAAAGGTGCAACCCATTATACACACTGGTTTCAGCCGTTAACCGGATCTTCAGCGGAAAAACACGATGCATTTTTTGAAACTGTAGGAGATGGAGCCGCAATCGAAAAATTTGGTGGTGGCGCTTTAGTTCAGCAAGAACCAGATGCGTCCAGTTTTCCGAATGGAGGAATTAGAAACACTTTTGAAGCAAGAGGTTACACCGCTTGGGATCCAACATCACCGGCATTTGTTTTAGGAACTACTCTTTGTATACCTACCGTATTTGTTTCTTATACCGGTGAAGCGCTAGATTATAAAGCGCCCTTACTTCGTTCTTTACAAGCACTAGATAATGCCGCAACCGATGTTGTAAAATATTTTAATAAAAAAGTAACCAAAGTAAATGCTACCTTGGGTTGGGAGCAAGAATATTTCTTAATTGATTCTGCATTAGCTGCTTCAAGACCAGATATCACTTTAGCGGGCAGAACGCTTTTAGGTCACCCACCTGCAAAAGGACAGCAGTTAGATGATCATTATTTTGGTTCAATTCCTACACGTGTATTAAATTTTATGCGTGATATGGAAAATGAATGTATGTTGTTAGGTATTCCAGTAAAAACACGTCATAATGAAGTTGCGCCAAATCAATTTGAATTAGCGCCAATTTTTGAAGAAGTAAACCTAGCGGTCGATCATAATTTATTATTGATGGATGTAATGGATAAAGTTGCGGACCGTCATCATTTTAAAGTATTATTCCATGAAAAACCGTTTGCCGGTGTAAATGGAAGTGGAAAACATAACAACTGGTCATTGGCGACAAATGAGGGAACAAATTTATTGAGTCCAGGAAGTACACCAATGAAGAACCTTCAGTTCTTAACCTTCTTTATTAATACCATTAAAGCGGTATATGATAATGAAGAACTTTTAAGAGCGTCAATTGCAACAGCTTCCAACGATCACCGTCTTGGTGCAAATGAAGCTCCTCCTGCAATTATTTCTGTATTTATTGGTTCGCAATTAACGGAAGTTCTTGATGAGTTAGAAAAAGTTACCGACGGTAAACTTTCTCCGCAGGAAAAAACAGAGCTTAAACTGAATGTAGTAGGGAAAATACCTGAAATTTTACTAGATAATACTGACCGAAACAGAACTTCCCCATTCGCATTCACCGGAAATAAATTTGAGTTTAGAGCTGTAGGTTCTACCGCAAACTGCGCAAACCCAATGACAGTTTTAAATTCAATTGTCGCTAAACAATTAAAAGACTTTAAATCGCAAGTCGATCAGCTTATCAAAGAAAAGAAGATGAAGAAAGACGATGCGATATTTAATGTGTTGCGAGAATATATTAAAGAGTCTAAAAAAATTAGATTTGAAGGTGATGGTTACGGAGAAGCTTGGGAAAAAGAAGCAAAAAAACGTGGCCTAAGCAACAATAAAACTACACCGCAAGCGCTTAAAGTTAAAGTTTCAGATGAAGCTATCAAGCTTTATGAAAGCCTTGGCGTGATGAATAAAGTTGAAATTGAAGCGCGTCACGAAATTGAAGTAGAAGAGTATGCAATGCATATTCAAATTGAAGGAAGAATTTTAGGAGATATAGCTAGAAATCATGTGATTCCAACCGCTATTCGTTATCAAAATATTTTAATCGATAATGTACGAGGTTTAAAAGAAATCTACGGAAATGATTCTTACAAGAAGTTTGCTTCAGAACAATTAGGTATTATTGAAGATGTTTCTACCCATATTGAAAAAATAAATAAAGCGATTACCGAGATGATTAATGCTCGAAAAGAAGCGAATAAATTAGAAAATATGGAAGATAGAGCATTTGCATATTGTGATAATGTAAGACCATTTTTTGATGACATTCGCTATCATTGTGATAAATTAGAAATATTAGTAGATGATGAATTGTGGCCGCTAACTAAATATAGAGAGTTGCTTTTTACTAGGTAAGTTTACTAGATCATTATATAATTAAGCCTGTAGCATTGCTACAGGCTTTTTTTATGATTATAAAGATCAAGACCATTAACTATTTGTCGACATATTTAATTTGAAAAATTTTATAGAAATTCTAATAGAGAATAGTTTCTTAGGGTTTATAAGGGTTTAACGAAATTTTCAGTTAAAAAAAGACTAATTGTTAGGCTTGTAACTATCACATTTTCAGTGTTTGAAACTTTAAAATATTACAATTAATCGTTTCTTTCTTCCGCTTTGTCGAAAAAAGTTAAATCTACTTTTTGTCAGCTCCAACTCAGTTTAATTTAGCTTCAAATTAAGGATGTAATTTATAAGATAACCCCACTTAGAAATTATAATTTTTAAAAACTAATTTTAAAATAAATAAATACTTATTTAGCATGAAAAAAGTAATTATGAGCGCAGCAGCGTTATTTTTTGGAGCAGTGGTCTTTGCCCAAAATACAAGTGACGTGAAGCAAACAGGGGAGTCTAATATCGCAACGGTAAATCAAGCCGGAAATAATACAAGCGATATTGATCAAGAATTTACCAGTAATACCGCTACAGTAGATCAATCTGGTATAAACCAATCAACAGTTAATCAATCAGGAAATGTTGGTGGGAATAGTGCTAGCGGAATGAATAACGATGCAGATGTAGATCAGGAAACTTCGCAAGGTGGTCAATTGCAAACTTCTGATATTCAGCAACAGGGTGATGGGAATTACGCTAAAGCTATGCAAATGGGTAGTGACAACTTCTCAAAAATTCAGCAAGGAACCAATCAAAACGCTGAACAAAACTCTGCAATTGTTAGTCAAGTAGGAGAAAGCAATACTTCCAGAGTTAAACAAACTTATGATAATAACTCGACTACAATTAGTCAAATGGGTGATGATAATTTTATCAGAACTCGTCAAATAGCAAAACCCAATAATACTGAAGGTAACTTTTCTACACTTTCACAATCGGGAGACAACAACACTATTAAGAGTAAACAAGTTACTCAGTCTAGTGGTGTTGCAATGTTTGCTTTTAGTAATGGTGAGTTTGTAAGCCAAAGTGGAAATTACAATGAGTCATTATTAGATCAACATGGAGATAATAACTTGTCGATTGTAGATCAATCCGGAGCTTCTAACAATGGTCTTGATGGAAACTCTAACTATTCAGATGTAACACAAGATGGTAGTTTGAATATATCAGGTGTTAATCAAAGCAGTTATGGTGCAATCGAAGCGAATAACTCTGCGGTGGTTTCGCAATCTGGAATGCTTGGGAACTTAAGCTCAATTGAACAATCAGGAGCTAATTCGGCTACAGTAACACAAATGAACTAATACATTTTAAATAAAAATAATTTCAATCAATCAAATAATTAAATCTTAAAAGTCATGAAAAAAGTAATTTTAAGCGCTGCTGCGCTAATGTTCGGAATGGTTGCATTTGCTCAAAACAATAGCGATGTAAAACAAACAGGTAATGGTAACGGTACTACTGTTAATCAAACTGGAATGAATACAAGTGATGTTGATCAAGAATTCACTAACAACACTGCAAAAGTAGATCAAACTGGTAATAATATGTCTACTGTTAACCAATTAGGTGATGTAAATGGTAACTCTAATAGCGGTATGAATAATGAAGCTGATGTAGATCAAACTAGTGGAGGTGCAGCAGTTCAGCAAGTTTCTAACATTCAGCAACAAGGTGATGGTAACTACGCTAAAGCTGAACAAATTGGTAGTGCGAACGACTCATTCATTCAACAAGGGAACAACGAAGAGGCAGAAGATAACTCAGCTGATGTATATCAAAATGGAGATTCTAACGAGTCTAATGTTTTACAACGTTGGGATAATAACGTAGCAAATATTGATCAAGTAGGAAATAATAACTCTGTGAGTTTAGAGCAAGCTGCTGGTCCTAACCAAACTGCAGGAAACTCTTCTACAATTTCTCAAGACGGTAACAATAACAGTGCTGTAAGTTATCAAGAAACTGCAGCTAACCCTGGAGTTATGAACACTGAAGTTGTAACACAAATGGATGATTATAACTATTCAGAATTAAATCAAATCGGGGATGGAAACTCTTCAACAGTAACTCAATCTGGTGCATTTGATAATTTAGGTACTAACGGAAGATCAAACGAAGCTTATGTTGATCAAAACGGAGAAGGTAATACTTCTAATATCACTCAAGGAGCTCAAGGTTCTATCGCTGCAGATAACATGGCAACTGTAAATCAATCAGGTATGTTAGGGAATATGAGTACTATTACTCAAAATGGAGCTAACACTGCTACTGTAACACAGTCTAACTAATTATTTAAAAATATAGTAAAGGCTTATTGATTTTATAATTTCTGAATAATTTTTTAATCAATAAGCTTTATTTCAAATCAATCAATCTAATTTAATTTTAACACAATGAAAAAAGTAATTTTAAGCGCTGCTGCGCTAATGTTCGGAATGGTTACGTTTGCTCAAAATACGAGTGATTTAGACCAATTAGGTGATTCAAATGAGGCTACAATAACCCAAACAGGATCTAACACAAGTGATGTAGATCAGAGTGGGACTTCTAACGATGCAATTGTAGACCAAGATGGTGCTGGTAACAACTCTACTGTGATGCAAGCTGGTAATGTAAGTGCTTTAAGTGGAGAAAATAACTCTGCTGAAGTGACTCAAGATGGAGATGATAACAATTCTAATGTATGGCAAAACGGAGATATGAACACTTCAACAGTTATGCAAGATGGAGATGATAACAATGCTAATGTAGAAGTCGGAGGGTTAACCTCAACTAATGGACAAGCGCAAGGAAACACTTCTTCTATTGATCAAGAGGGTGATAACAACGACGCTTACCAAAGACAACAGTATGATAACAATACTGTTTCTATGATTCAAGATGGAAATAATAACGTTTCTGAACAATGGCAAGATAGTTCACCTGATGGATCTGCAGGTAATATTGCTAATGGTGAGCAAATTGGTAATGGGAACGAATTATTCCAAGATCAAGATGGTCATAATAACACTGCCAACTCTTACCAAGGAGAAGCTTCTTTCTTATCACTTAATCATTCAGCTAATGGAATGGTGGAGCAAATTCAAAATGGAGAAGGTAATACGGCTACTGCTCAACAACAAAGTCTAAGTAACGAAATTTACCAAAATCAAGTTGGTGATAATAACATAGCTACAGCAGATCAAAATGTTGGCTATTTTAATGGTGTAGGAGGTAATGATATTGACCAAGATCAAATAGGAAATGGTAATTCAGCAGATGCAGATCAAAGTGGTTTATTAGGTGCTCTTAACAATATAGTTCAGATGCAGGATGGTAATGGTAACGAAGTAACGGCTACTCAATCTGGTACAGTTGGTACTTTAAATGAAGTTTACCAAGATCAAGTAGGAAACGGTCATACTGCTACTGCTATTCAAGGTGGTTCAAATGGTATTTCTAATTATATTGATCAGGACCAGTTAGGTGGAAATGGCAACACTGCTACATCTTCTCAGTTCGGAGATAATAACTATGCTAAAACCTACCAAGATGGAAATACTAATATAAGCGGTATTGCTCAAAATGGAGATAATAATGAAGCTTGGGATGTTCAAACCGGTGATTTTAATACCGCTTCTACTTCTCAAACTGGAAATGGTCATTGGAGTGAAAATACGCAAGCTGGTAATACAAATAGTATAATAGTTACTCAAAACTAATAAAAAACTCTAAAGCCTGTTGATTTGTTTCTTTTTTTATCGGTCAAAAATTAAAAGTATAGCAAGTCAATGGGCTTTTATTTAAAACAATCAATATTAACTTAATTAAAATTTAAAATTATGAAAAAAGTTATTTTAAGCGCAGCTGCGCTAATGTTCGGAATGGTTGCATTCGCTCAAAACACAAGTGATGTAGATCAAGCAGGTACTAACAACGTTGGTACAATTACACAAACTGGTAATAACACAAGTGATTTAGATCAGTGGTCTTTAGATAATGACGCTACTGTAACACAAACTGGTACAAATTCTAGTACAGTAGAACAAAGTTTCGAAGGAAATATTGCTACTGTAGATCAAGATGGTACTAACACCTCGTTAATTGACCAGCATGGTGAATCTCACGAAGGTCATGTTATGCAGACCGGTGCTAGCAACAGTTCTACTTTACTCCAAGGAAATAGTAATGCTGATGATGATCATTTAGCAAACATTACTCAAAATGGTAGTGATAACGTTTCTTATGTAAAACAAGTAGCAGATAATAACATTGCTAGTGTTTCTCAAGATGGAGTTAATAACGATGTTAACATATATCAAAACGGAGATCCTAATAATACGAATGGGAATTCTTCTACAATTTCTCAGACAGGTGATTATAACAAAACAATTACAGACCAAAGAACTGCAGCTAGTTATAATTCAGGATTAACCAGTAATATGGAAACAGTTTCTCAAAATGGTGATTATAACTGGTCTAAATTAATTCAAGATGGTGATTATAATACCTCTAATGTGACTCAATCTGTTGGTGGAGCTGGAGGTACTAATGGTTTCTCCAATGAAGCTGATGTTTATCAAAGTGGAGAGTTTAACTTGTCTAACATAACACAAGACGGTCACGATAACTGGGCTGATTTAGACCAAACTAATACTTCTGGGTCATTACAGTCGAGTACTATCATCCAAAATGGCGGTGAAAACAGAGCAAGAGTAATGCAACAATAATAGTTGTTTTATACAAATAACTAATAGATATTTAGTATATTAGCAGGGTGGGTAAATGTTTAAAAACATCACCCGCCCTTTTTAAAATTAAATAATAGAGAAATGAATTCATATTTTAAACATATACTTTTCGGCTTGTTTTTGTTAGCGGGTTGCACACTATCTTTTTCTCAAGAAGAAGAATCTAGTGAGGTTTCTAATGTGAACATTTTAGATAAGAAAAATGAAAATTTAAATCTTATTTCTTCTTCAATCACAACCCAGTCTACTTCCCAAGCAAGAACAGGAGAAGGTGCCACATCTAATTCGGTATATATTCAACAAATAGGGCAAGGAAACACAATTCAGTCTAATGTTGATTCTCCAGATGCAGTAGTAGATTTAAATCAAAATGGAGCAAATAATAGAATAGATATAGCCGTTCGTGCTGCATCTATCCGGGATAATATTACTCAAACAGGAGATAACAATAGTACTATACAATATATATCAGACCCAACTGCTCAATTAAAGCTGGAAGTAAATCAAGAGGGAAATGCCACCTATGAGCAATATGGCGTAAATAGTAAAACGGATAATATTAAAGTTAATCAAGGTTCTAGCTCTAGAACGGTTATTGTTAGAAGTTTTAAATAAACTATACCAATGCGTATAATCAATTCTTATAAAAATTTTCAAACACTCTTATTAATTATTTTTTTACTCCCTGTTTCTGCTATGGCTCAGTACTATAATAAAGATGTGGAAGGGAAACTGAAAATAGAAAATAATGATGATTACTTAAACGTAGTCGGCGTGGCATCAAATAAAACTGATGTCAACCAGAGTCTTCGTTATGAATTGTCAGTAATAAAAACAAGTAATGGTGGAAACCATTCTAAAAATGCACAAAGTGGGCGATTTACTTTAGAACCAAATGGTTTTAAAGAATTATCACAAACCACTATAAATTTAGATAGTGATAATAAAGTTATTGTTTTGCTTCTAATTTATGATTTAGAAGATAATTTATTAGGAAAAGACCGTTATGTGATTAATGGTGAAGATGAAGAAGAACCCTCAGATGAAGATATTAAAAGCTATGATAATGAAGAAGAAGAGGAAAAGCCAGACGGAATTGTCTTAAGAGGAATTGTAACTCAAGACACCAAAACAAAAGCCGGAAACGATTTTTTTAACTATTTTTATTCCGCATATCGAAATAATAGTATAAATTCGGAAAAAATAATTGATATTCAAGAACAGTTTAACCTGGGAAGAAGCACTAAAATTCAAATTAAAGTAGATAATGAATTAGTGTTTCAATTCTTTGCTCAACCAAAAGATGAATATTTAAAATCAATGGTTGATGTTTCAATCCGTAGAGTTAGTAGGTATCTTGAACAATTAAAAAGAGATGCAGAAACAATAAAAAAATATTGATTTTATGAAAAAATTACTGCTTTTAGTTAGTGTTTTTTTTGCGATTTCAAGTTATTCACAACAACTAACGTATAAGCCAATAAATCCGGCGTTTGGGGGAGATACGTTTAATTACCAATGGTTGCTTAGTTCAGCAAATGCTCAAAATTCATTTACCGCAAAATCTACTGCAAGAGAACAAGCATCAGAATTAGAAAATTTCTCAAACAATTTAAATAGGCAATTATTAAGTCAATTATCTCGAGGACTTTTAACTTCTCAAATCGGTTCAGATGGTTTACAGGAAGGTACATATTCTTTCGGGACGCTCGAAGTTGAAGTATATGATTCACTCGAAGGATTGGTGGTAAATATTTTAGATACCGCTACCGGTGAGCAAACTCAGGTAATATTAGCTAATTAAATTATATAGATGAAATATAAATATTTCGCAATTATATGTTGCGCTTTTCTATGTTCGTGCGGTACCTATTTTAACCAACCGATTACTCAACAAAATGCTAGAACAGGAGAAGTTTCTTCATTTACAACAAAATTAAAAAATTTACCCCTTCCTCAAGAACCAGTTGTAGTAGGGGTTTACAATTTTAAAGACCAAACTGGTCAATATAAAGCCATGGAAAATGGTAGTTCTTTTAGTACTGCGGTAACGCAAGGCGGGACTTCCGTTTTAATCAAGGCTTTAGAAGATTCCCGCTGGTTTACGCCTATTGAAAGAGAAAATTTAAGTAATCTTTTACAAGAACGAAACATAATTCGTTCCACCAGACAAGAGTATAGCAATAATGGAAAAGGTGGACAAGTACAATTACCACCTTTATTATATGCAGGTGTTTTATTAGAAGGTGGAGTCGTTTCTTATGATACCAATATTTTAACAGGAGGTTTTGGTGCGCGTTATTTTGGAGTAGGTGGTTCTACACAATACAAACAAGATAGAATTACGGTTTATTTGAGAGCAATTTCTACTTCTAGCGGTAAAATTTTAAAAACGGTATATGTTTCTAAAACTATTTTATCGCAAGCTATTGATGCAAGTCTGTTTAAATATGTCAATTTTCAACGCTTGTTAGAAGTTGAAACCGGTTATACTAAAAATGAACCTGTTCAGTTGGCTGTAAAAGAAGCAATTGAAAAAGCTGTTCAGGCTTTAATTATTGAAGGAGTAGATGAAGGTTTATGGCAAGCTAAAGATAAAAACGAAGGAACTGTTTTAGTAAAAAAATATAAAGAAGAAAAAGAAGAAGAACAGTTGACTCGTCTTTATGATCGCGAATATTTAGATTGGAAATATAAAAATTCATTTGCCATAGATTTAGGTGTTAACAGATTTATGGGAGATTATGCCGCTAAAAACTTTAGTTACTTAGGCCGATTGAGTTATAAAAGACAATTCACGCCTCATTTAGGATTAGGATTAAATGGAAGTTTATTAGAATTTGAAATTCCCAAAATCGGAAAAAACACCTTTGCTACGGCAGATTTAAACGCCGAAATAACCATTTTGCCTTACGATAAATTAGGTCCTTATTTATATGGAGGCCCCGGCGTGCTTTTTGATATTCAGAAAGATGATTTATTCAATTTAGAAAAAAATTATTTTAAACTTCAGTACGGGGTTGGAGTTAAATATGCGGTTTCACCAAAAATCGATTTGCGTGTCTTTGCTGAACATAACGTAACCTTTTCAGATGAAGTAGATGAGGTTGTAAATGGGAAGCTCAACGATTATTTCTTTAATTTTGGCGCAGGCTTAAGTTTCCATTTCGGGAATAAAAATAAAATAAGAATTAAAGAAGTTAAGAGTGAAACTGAACCCAAATCAGAAGAAGTTTTAGAAGAAAATCCAGCCATACCTTTACAAGGCGGTAATCAAAATAATCAATAATGAAAAATAAAATATACCTATCATTATTTATAAGTTTTCTAACCTTATCTTTTATCGCTTGTCAAGAAGACACTTTAGAAGATAGTTCAGTAGGAACCATTACAGGGAAAGTAGTTTTAGAAGGTTCAAATGAACCTGTAGAAAATGCAAAAATTTCTACCAATCCCGCTACATCTACTGTATTTACAAATGCGAAAGGAGAATTTAGCTTAGAAGAAGTTCCCGTAGAAGAATATTCTGTACAAGCTCAAAAAGACGGTTTACTTGCAGAGTTTGAAGGAGCAACGGTAACCGCTAATAATACCGTGAATTTAATTTTTGAGATGCAACCCGAATCTGTGTTGAATAAAGCACCAAAAGCTCCTCAACCGATTTCGCCGGCAGATAATGCTACAGATTTAGATAACACAATAGAGTTTGTTTGGAATTCGAGTGATACCGATAAGGATGAAATAATTTATACCTTAGAATTAAGAAACGAAATAGATGACGACGTTTTAGTATATCAGAATATTACAGATACAACTTATACAGTAAACAATTTAGGCTATAACCGAAAATATTTTTGGCAAGTTAGTGCTTCAGATGGAAAAGCTGAAGAGGTTAGAAGCGAAGTTTTTTCTTTTAGAACGCTAGAAGTTCCTCAAGCACGAAAATTGGTTACACGTACTGTTAATGGTAATAGTATAATTTATTCGGTAGATGATGAAGGAAATACTTTTCAGTTAACAGAATCTAGCACGAATAGTTTTAGACCCCGCAAAAATATTGAAACCAATAAAATTGCCTTTTTGAGAACTGTTGGTGGGCAGACACATATTTTTACAATGAATAGTGATGGTTCTAATATTATCCAAGTAACCTCAAATGTCCCGGTAGCAGGATTTAATTTAGATAAGGTCGATTTTTCGTGGGCAGATAACGGAAACAGTATTGTTTATCCAAATTTCACAAAATTATATAAAATTAACGCTTCAGGCGGCGGTACTACTCAGCTTTACCAAACTTCAGATGGTAGTTTTATTACCGAATGTAATGTGAGTGAAGATGATGCGAAAATTGCTTTAATCACCAATAATGTAAATGGTTATAACGCTAAAATATTTGTAATTAATCAAAACGGAGCTATTATAAATACAGTTATACAGAATCAACCTGGAGCTGTGGGCGGTCTAGAATTTTCTACCGATGGAGATGAATTATTATATACACGCGATTTATCTGGATTTGAAAACCCTAATTACCGTCAGTTGAACTCGCATATGTTTATTTATAATTTTACATCGCAAACCGCGACCGATATTTCTCAAAATAAACCGGCGGGAACAAATGATTTAGATCCAAGATTTTCTCCGACAGGGGCAGAAGTTATTTTTGTAAACACAAATAACGATGCGCTTTCAGAGAAAAGAGTTTTTGTTTCTAATGTTATAAATACTTCAGAATCCAGAGAATTACTTATCTCTAATGCAAGTATGCCCGATTGGGAATAAGAAAGCTCTTTAAATAATTGGTGTGCTATTTCATTAATACTTAACTTTGCAGCTTTATAAGAAAATTATGAGCCAAGAAGGAAGTAATCGTTACGCAAAAAGAGGAGTTTCAGCACAAAAGGAAGACGTTCACAACGCTATAAAAAATGTAGATAAAGGACTGTTCCCAAAAGCATTTTGTAAAATAATTCCAGATCATTTAACCAATGACGATGATTATTGCCTAATTATGCACGCCGATGGCGCCGGAACAAAATCTTCCTTAGCTTATATGTACTGGAAAGAAACCGGCGATATTTCTGTATGGAAAGGCATTGCGCAAGATGCGCTTATTATGAACATTGACGATTTGCTTTGCGTAGGAGCGACCGATAATATTTTACTTTCTTCAACCATTGGTAGAAATAAAAATTTAGTTCCCGGTGAAGTGATTTCAGCAATTATTAATGGAACTGAGGAACTTATTCAGGAATTAAAAAATCACGGTGTAGAAATTCATTCCACAGGCGGTGAAACTGCAGATGTTGGAGATTTAGTGAGAACTATAATTGTAGATTCTACCGTAACCGCGCGAATTAAGAAAGAAAATGTTATTGATAATGCCAATATTCAAGCTGGGGATGTAATTGTAGGACTTTCATCTTCCGGGCAAGCAAGTTACGAAACATCGTATAACGGCGGAATGGGAAGTAACGGCTTAACATCAGCGCGTCACGATGTTTTCAATAAATATTTAGCTGAAAAATATCCTGAAAGTTTCGATAACGATATTCCCTCAGAACTTATTTACTCGGGTTCAAAAAAGCTCACTTCAGCAATTGAAGGTGTCGATTTAGATGCCGGGAAATTAGTTTTATCACCTACGAGAACCTACGCACCAATTATTAAAAAAATTCTTTCAAAATTTTCAGCGAAAGAAATTCACGGTATGATTCATTGCAGTGGTGGCGCGCAAACTAAAATTTTACATTTCATAGAAAACCTTCACGTAATTAAAGATAATATGTTTGAAGTTCCGCCTTTATTCAAATTAATTCAAGCAGAAAGTAAAACCGATTGGAAAGAAATGTATCAAGTTTTCAATATGGGGCACAGAATGGAATTGTACGTACCCCAAAATATTGCTGAAGAAATTATTGAAATTTCAAAATCTTTTAATGTTGATGCTCAAATTGTTGGACGCGTAGAAGAATCTTCTGAAAAGAAACTTACAATAAATAGCGAACTCGGAAGTTTTCACTACAAATAAACTATTTCGTAAACTTTTGCTTATTTAAATTTCAACATCGAGTAAACCCAAATTTGTAATGATTAAGCAGTTTTATCTCCTACTTTTTTTAGTAGTAGGTGTTTCTACCTATGCTCAAGAACGTGAAAAAGTTCAGTATGTAAACGAACTTGAAACACGAAGAATAATTCCCTTTATAAATACCGAAAAAACCGATACCATAGCTTTTATAAATCATTGGTATTCTTATCAGACTTTTTGGAAAAAGTTAAACAGATTTGGTTTAGATGTTAGTGAAGTCGCTTTTGTAAACTGGAATGCGGGAGGAAGCAATTCAATCTCCGCATTATTAAATGTTGATATTAAACGCATTTTTGAAAAAGGAAATATTCGCTGGAATAATGAATTAATTGCCCGTTACGGAATTAACAAACAAGAAGGTCACGGCGTTCGAAAAACCGATGATAATTTAGAATTGAATTCAACTTTTGGTTATCGTAAAGATTCACTTTCAAACTGGTTTTATACGGCAAAATTTAATTTTAATACCCAATTTTCTAATGGGTATAATTATCCTGATCGATCTACTGAAATTTCTTCGATTATGGCGCCGGCTTATTTATTTCTGGGAATTGGAGCTGAGTACGGAAAAAATATCGAAACCTTTACAATGTACGCTTCGCCATTAACCGTAAAATCTACTTTTGTGTTAAATCAAGAATTGGCAAATAGTGGTGCGTTTGGTATTGATCCTGCCGTAAGAAATGAAGAAGGAGAAATTATAAAAGAAAGTGAAAATGTACTTACTGAAGTCGGTATTTTACTTACCAATGAATACAACGCGCAGCTTTTTGAAAATATCGGCGTGGCTAACCGCTTGAGTTTATATACCGATTATTTAAATAAATTCGGAAATGTTGATGTAAACTGGGAAATCACCCTAAATTTTAAAGTCAACGAATATGTATTGGCAAAACTTGGTTCACATTTAAAATACGACGATGATATTAAAATTCAAGAAGAAAATGCTGCTGGCGAATTAGTAGAACGCGGACCGAAACCTCAATGGAAACAACAATTAGGTATTGGTGTAATTGTAGAATTATAGTAAATAACCGTGATTTTTTAGTTCTTTCTGATTCTCAATTTCGAAAACTCGCTTTTCATTAACCATATATAATCTATCTGAAATCGCTAAAACATCGTGATAAAAATGATCGCTTATCACAATTATTTTTTGTGATTTTTGTTCCTTAATTAATTCTCTAATTTTTTCAATTTGTAAAGGTGCGATGTTTGAAAAAGGCTCATCTAATAATAAAATTTTGGTTTTTGAAAACAAGACTAAATAAATTTCTACAATCCGTAATTCACCACCGGAAAGTACTGTAGCTTTTTCATTTTCATAAATAGCAAAATCTTCAAAAGTTTGAATAAATTTTTTCCATGAAATATGATAAACCGAAAAAATAGTTTTCAGTCTCAAATGCGTCGGAATAAAATGATATTGGGGTAAATACGAAACCCAACCGGTTTTGTATAATTTTTTTTGAATAGGCTTTTTGTTAATACGTATCAATTTATATTTAGGAGAAACACTTCCAAAAATTATTTCCAGCAGACTTGTTTTTCCACTTCCGTTTCTTCCAAAAACTCCTACAATTTCGTTCTTTTCCGCAGAAAAATAAACCGATTTTAAAATTGATTTATCTCCGTAATTTAATTCTACATTGTCAAGCTCTAATTTCATAACAGAAAGTTGAATACTGCGTAGCAAATTTTCAGTAAAACAGCATCAAAAACAACCACGCTTAAAAATAAATATCGAAGTGATAAACCTAAATTTTGATAAAAAACATAAGGAGATTTTTCATCTTTTATTTTCCGCCAAAATATAAAAAAGCCTAAAAAAGCTATTTTAGCAGACAGTGAAACAATAATGGGAATACCAATAAAATAAAAAAAAAAATTAGCAAATAGCGAAACCCATAGAAATTGCGTATAAAAAACTAAGCTCAGTTTAAACTTTTGCATCATGATTACGAAACTACAAAAAACTAACGAAGTAAAACTCTTCCTTAGAAATCACCAAAAATATCGTAAATTTGTGCGAATTAGGAGTAGATTATGATAGATAAATTAAATATAGTAAAGCAACGTTTTGATGAGGTGAACGATTTAATTATTCAACCCGATATCATTTCAGATCAAAAACGTTACGTTGAGCTTACCAAAGAATATAAAGATCTTAAAAAGCTAATGGCAGAACGCGATAAGTATGTAGAACTTACAGGAAATATCGCCGAAGCCCAAGAAATTATAGAAGATGGCAGCGACCAAGAAATGGTCGATATGGCAAAAATGCAACTCGAGGAAGCTAAAGAAGAACTCCCTGCGTTAGAAGAAAAAATACGCATGATGTTAGTTCCTAAAGATCCAGAAGATGCTAAAAATGCCGTAGTAGAAGTTCGCGCAGGAACCGGAGGAGACGAAGCCAGTATTTTTGCCGGCGATATTTATAAAATGCTCACAAAATATTGCGAAAGCAAAGGTTGGAAAGTGAGCACTGTAGATTTTTCTGAAGGAACCAACGGCGGATTTAAAGAAATTCAATTTGAAGTTTCTGGAGAAGATGTTTACGGAACTTTAAAATACGAAGCTGGCGTTCATCGTGTACAACGCGTCCCACAAACTGAAACGCAAGGTCGTGTTCATACTAGTGCTGCAACGGTAATGGTTTTCCCGGAAGCCGAAGAATTTGATGTAGAAATCGACCCGAAAGATGTTCGTATAGATTATTTCTGTTCCTCAGGTCCGGGAGGTCAGTCGGTAAACACCACTTATTCTGCGGTACGTTTAACCCACGAACCAACCGGAATTGTAGCACAATGTCAAGATCAAAAATCGCAGCATAAAAATAAAGAAAAAGCTTTTAAGGTTTTACGTTCGCGTTTGTACGATATGGAATTGGCTAAAAAACAAGAAGAAGACGCTGCAAAACGTGGTTCTATGGTAACCAGTGGCGATAGAAGTGCGAAAATTAGAACCTATAATTATCCTCAAGGGCGCGTTACCGATCATAGAATAAACTTGACATTATATGATTTGTCGAATATAATTAATGGTGACATTCAAAAAATTATCGACGAATTAAAGTTAGTCGCTAATACCGAAAAATTAAAAGAAGCATCAGATTCATTATAAATTTTCGCCCGCTAATTTGCGGGCTTTTTTACTTTTATTAAATTCAATATGACTACCCAAGAACTTGTCTCGCAGATTAAGAAAAAGAAATCATTTTTATGCATCGGTTTAGATGTCGATTTAGAGAAAATTCCGCAGCATTTATTAGAAAAAGAAGATCCTATTTTTGAATTTAATAAAGCAATAATCGACGCCACAAATCATTTAGCGGTAGCTTACAAACCCAACACCGCTTTTTACGAAGCTTACGGAATTAAAGGTTGGCAAGCTTTACAAAAAACCGTTGACTATTTAAATAAAAATTACCCTGAAATTTATACTATTGCCGATGCAAAACGCGGCGATATTGGCAATACTTCAACACGATACGCCAAAGCTTTTTTTGAAGATTTAAATTTCGATTCGATTACCGTTGCGCCTTATATGGGAAAAGATTCTGTAGAGCCGTTTTTAGCATTTTCAGAAAAACACACTATTTTATTAGCCTTAACTTCTAATGAAGGCGCGTTCGATTTTCAAACGAAAAAAGTTAATGAGCAAGAACTTTATAAAACCGTTTTAGAAACTTCAAAAACTTGGAAGAATTCAGAAAATCTAATGTATGTAGTTGGCGCTACAAAAGCCGAATTTTTTACTGAAATTAGAAAAATTGTTCCGAAAAGTTTCTTGTTGGTTCCCGGTGTTGGCGCTCAAGGCGGAAATTTGCAAGAAGTTTGTAAATATGGCTTAAATGAAAATATAGGTTTGTTAATCAATTCAGCGAGAGGAATTATTTACGCTTCTGCAGAAGAAAATTTTGCTGAAACTGCTGCGGAAAAAGCGGTGGAACTTCAACAACAAATGGAAACGATTATAGCGGAAATGTAATTTGAACTTAAAAACTTTAAATACATTATCAACGTCAAACTGAACTTGCTTCAGGTTAAAATTTTCTTACTTTACTTTAATGGAATTTCAAGACCAACTTCAACGGCAACAAAAACTAAATAAAACACCCGAAAGAATTATTTCGCTAGTTCCGAGTCAAACAGAATTGTTAGTCGATTTAGGATTGGAGGAAAAATTACTTGGCGTTACAAAGTTTTGTGTTCATCCGGCAACAATTAGAAAAGAAAAAAAAATTGTTGGTGGCACAAAAGAGGTGAAAATTGAAGAAATAAAAGCTTTACAACCGGATCTTATTCTTTGTAATAAAGAAGAGAATACCAAAAAAATGGTTAAGGAATTAGAAAAAATTGCTCCGGTTCACGTTTCTGATATTCATAATTTGGAAGAGGCTTACGAAATGATTCAGCAATATGGAGAAATTTTTTCAGTAGAAGAAAAAGCTTCAATTCTTATTGAAAAAATCCAGCAGGAATTTTTAGATTTTCAGCAATCAATTCAGCATAAAAAAGTAAAAAAAGTAGCGTATTTTATTTGGCGAAATCCGTGGATGGTTGCCGGCGGAAATACATTTATCAATTATTTGTTGAACTTGAATAAATTTGAAAACGTCTATGAAAATATGGAACGTTATCCAGCGATAAAGTTAGAAGAATTACGAGAAGTTGATTATTTATTGCTTTCTTCTGAACCTTTCCCGTTCCACGAAAAATACATTTTTGAATTTGAACCTTACATAAATACCGAAAAAATAAAATTTGTAGATGGCGAATATTTTAGTTGGTATGGTTCACGTTTAAAAGATGCTTTTCAGTATTTTAAAAAATTCCATGCAGAACTTTAAAAACTTATTCTTTCAATAATTCGTTTGGGTCTTTTCTTACTTTTAAAGGAATATCTTCTTCGGTTCCGTAAAGTTTTAATTCGGTAATATTTGCCGGTAAATTAAAGCCATTCGCGGCTAATTCTTCTTTTACCTTTCTAATAATTAATCCTCTTAACACGCGGGAAGCAACGCGATAATCGACGGTGTTTACCCAAAAAAACACTTTCAAATTTACAGTACTTGCGGCTAATTCATCTTCAATTACAAAATTTTCATGAATATCATCGTGAACAATATCGGGTTCACTCAGCAAAATTTCTTGAATGAGTAATTTTGCTCTTTGAATATTATCTTCATAACCAATTCCGATAACAAAATCGACTCTATAAAATCCATCGGCTGTGTAATTTTCGACAGGTTTGGTGAGTACATCGCTATTGGGAACATAAATATCGCGTCCATCGGTAGTTTTAATATGCGTGTAACGAAAATTTAAGGCTTTCACTTTTCCGAATAACGTATCGATTTTTATGGTATCGTTAATACTAAAAGGTCGGTTAAAAGCTAAAATGATTCCTGCTAAAAAATTCTTTCCGATATCTTGAAATGCAAATCCTAAAATAATTGCGGCACCTCCAGCTGCGGTTAAAATTCCGGCGGCAATTCCGCTTAAACCGGCTACTTGCAACGCAATTGTAATGGCTATAAGAATGAGGGTGATTTTAATTGCTTGCGCTAAAAATCTCGTCATTAAAGGATCTTGCGCTTTATTTAAAAATTTTCGTTTATAAAAATTGGTAATGGCTTTGGCAATAAGAGTTCCAGCAATAATTATAAAAATCGCCAGCGCAATTTTGGGTAAGATTTCTAAAAAATCGTAGTAATAATTTTTTATAGCTTCTGAAATGGTTTGAGCAGGCGATTGCAATACTAACATAAAGATGAAAATTATGCTTTTAAGGTAGTAAATAAAAGCAAAAGGGATAGAAAAAAAATCAGCGTTTAACTGATTTTTATATTAATGACTATGTCTTAATTCTTGGTTGAATTCAATTTTTTTTAATTCTTGCAGAATATTTCGTGCGCGTTTATTTAAGGCATCACTTTTTTGTTTATTGCGTGGTGCAATTTCATAAGCTCTTCGCATAAGGTAGCAATATTTTGCTTTTAATTTTTCCCGTTTATTTTGGCTTTTTAGCCAGTCAAAAATTTTCATCTTCATTCTATCTTTTGTGTACTACCAAAGATAATAGATAGAATTATTAAGAAATATTAAAACTCGTTAATCAAATAATAAAATATTTACCAAATTATAAAAGAAGGTTAATTATTTAACACAAAAAAGCCGATGGTTTACCCAACGACTTTTCCTAACCCAAATATTTATTATGAGACACCCTAAATCTCGTTACAAAGATGAGGTGATTTTAAGATTTGTGTGTTAATTAAATATTAGCTTTCAGTTATTTAAGCTTAATCTTGTAAAGCGAAAACTCTTTTTAGCAAATCTGTGGTTCTAGAATTTATGTTAGTTCTAATTTCTTTTTCTTCTACCGCTATCATGGTAAAAACTCCATCTAAAGCTTCTTGGGTGACGTAATCGGTTAAATCTGGATTTACATTTTGTGTTAATGGAATTGAATTATAGCGGGTAATAATATTATTCCAAATTTGGTCTGCGCCAACTTTTGCAAACGAGTTTTTTATTACCGGATTAAATTTATTATATAATGCTGAAGAAGTTTTGTTCTCTAAATATTGTGTAGCCGAATTATCGGCGCCAAGCAGAATATTCTTCGCATCGGTAAATGTCATTTCTTGGACAGCATTTACAAAAATAGGCGTAGCTTCTTTTACGGCATCTTCAGCAGCGCGATTTAACGCCATAATTCCTTCATCAGCTAAACTTCCTAAACCAATATCACGTAACCCTTGTTCTACTTTTTGTAATTCTTCCGGCAGTAAAATTTTCACCATTTCATTTCGGTAAAAACCATTAGTAGCAGTTAATTTTGAAACCTGTTCATCTATTCCTTTATCTAAAGCCTGTTTTAAGCCGTTGGCGATTTCAGTTTCAGAAATTCCGTAACCTTGGTTTGGCATATTTTCGGCAATGGTTTGTAATTCTGAACATGCATAGCATTGAAATAGTAAGAATAGAGCTAAAAATCGTTTCATATTTTTTGTTTTAAATGTACTAAAAAAATAAGATAACGATTCGTAGAGATTTTTCATTCTTTTCTGAATAATTAAAGTTATTTATTATATAATTTATAAGATTACCTTATACTCAAATACTCATTATCGATTTTTAACATAATTTATTAAATCGTATATTTAGAATTATAAATAAATATTATGAGTAAGAAAAAACTAACCACCGCATCTGGACGTCCTTTCGTAGAAAAAGAAGATTCTTTAAGTGTAGGAAGAAGAGGTCCATTACTATTAGAAGATTATGTGCTTCACGAAAGTATGGCACATTTTAATCGAGAACGAATTCCCGAGCGTGTTGTTCATGCAAAAGGTTCTGGTGCTTTCGGAACTTTCACGGTTACTAACGATATTACTAAATATACCAAAGCAAAAATGTTTTCTGAAGTTGGTAAGAAAACCGATATGCTAGCTCGTTTTTCTACCGTTGGTGGAGAAAAAGGTTCAGCAGATTCAGATCGTGACCCTCGAGGATTCGCTTTAAAATTCTATACTGAAGATGGTAATTGGGACTTAGTTGGTAATAATACGCCAGTATTTTTTATTAAAGATCCTAAAAAGTTTGGTGATTTTATTCATACTCAAAAACGCCATCCGTTTACCAATATGAAATCGCAAACTATGCGTTGGGATTTTTGGTCATTAAATCCAGAATCACTTCACCAAGTTTTAATTTTGATGAGTGACCGCGGGACACCTTATGGTTATCGCCATATGAACGGTTACGGTTCTCACACATTTTCTATGATTAATGCAAATGATGAGCGTTTTTATGTGAAATTTCATTTTAAAACAGATCAAGGAATTAAAAATTTCACTGATGAAGAATCGGTAGAGATGGCAGGTAAAAATCCAGATTTTGCACAACAAGATTTACTGGAACACATTGAAGAAGGAAAATTCCCAACTTGGACCTTAAAAATCCAAGTAATGCCGGAAGAAGAAGCTAAAAATTATAAATGGAATCCATTCGATTTATCTAAAGTTTGGCCTCATGGAGATTACCCTTTAATTGAAGTAGGAAAAATGGAACTCAATAAAAACGCTGATAATTATTTTGCTCAAATTGAACAATCTGCTTTTGCTCCGGCTCATATTGTAGATGGAATCGGTTATTCTCCAGATAAAATGTTACAGGGAAGATTACTTTCTTACCCCGATGCGCATCGTTACCGACTAGGAGCTAATTACGAGCAAATTCCTGTAAATCGGTGTCCTTATGCGGTTAACAATTATCAACGCGATGGATTTATGACCGTGAGTGATAACGGCGGAAGATCAGAAAATTATTACCCAAATAGTTTTGATGATATGGAAGTTGATAAAGATTATAAATTAAAACCGCCAAGAGTAGACGATGCGGAAGCGGGTTGGTACGATAGAAATGCAGCTGAAAGTGGCGATGACGATCATTACACACAGCCTGGAAATCTATATCGAATAATGAGTGATGAAGCTAAAGCGAATTTAGTAAAAAACACAGTCGGTGCAATGAGTCAGATCGATGGTCCTAAAAAAGAAGAAATTACGCAGCGTCAATTAAAACATTGGCAAAAAGCTGACCCCGAACTCGGAAGAAGAATTGCCGAAGGCTTAGGTGTTCAGATGAAATAATTTTAAATTCATATAAAAATAAAAAACGCTCTATTAAGAGCGTTTTTCTTTTTTTAATGTAAATGCGCAAACTTTACCCTGAGAAGCAGTAAAGCTGTAACTAAAACATGAATTTTGCCAAACAAATTATATTTACCCCAAATAATAATCTGCTCGGCATTACAAAAATAGACCCAAGTATAGCGATAGCCAATACCCGATAAAGGGTATTTTAACAAAATTCAGCAAACGCAATAAAATAATTATCTACTCAATTATTGCTAGTATTTTCGTAAATTTACGGTCCTAAAATTCAGAATAATTCAATGGAACAAGCGAAACCTTATAAGCCAAAACATAAAGTAAGAATAGTAACCGCAGCCTCTTTATTCGACGGGCACGATGCAGCCATAAATATTATGCGTCGTATTATTCAGTCTACCGGAGTAGAAGTAATTCATCTTGGTCACGATAGAAGTGTAGAAGAAGTAGTAAATACTGCAATTCAGGAAGATGCAAATGCCATTGCAATGACTTCTTATCAAGGCGGTCATACCGAATATTTTAAATATATGTACGATCTTTTAAAAGAAAAAGGAGCAGAACATATTAAAATTTTCGGCGGTGGAGGTGGAGTAATTCTTCCTGACGAAATAAAAGAATTACATGAATACGGAATTACTAGAATTTACTCTCCGGATGATGGTCGTGAACTTGGTTTACAGGGAATGATTAACGATTTGGTGAAACAATCAGATTACGCCATTGGTGATAAATTAAACGGAGAAGTAACAAAACTATCCAATAAAAAAGATAATGCCATTGCGCGATTAATTTCTTCAGCAGAAAATTTCCCAGAGATTGCAAAGGAAAGCTTAGATGAAATTCACGAGAAAAATAAGAGTATAAAAACTCCGGTTTTAGGAATTACCGGAACCGGTGGAGCAGGAAAATCATCTTTAGTAGACGAATTAGTACGTCGTTTTTTAGTTGATTTTGAAGATAAGACGATCGGGATTATTTCTGTAGATCCTTCCAAGCGAAAAACTGGTGGCGCTTTATTAGGTGATCGTATTCGTATGAATGCGATTAATTCGCCTCGAGTTTATATGCGTTCGTTGGCTACGCGTCAAAGTAATTTAGCACTTTCAAAATATGTGCAAGAAGCCATTGAAGTGTTGAAAGCTGCAGAGTACGATTTAATTATTTTAGAAACTTCAGGAATCGGCCAGAGCGATACCGAAATTTTAGATCATTCTGATGTTTCTCTATATGTGATGACACCTGAGTTTGGTGCGGCCACACAATTGGAGAAGATAGATATGCTTGATTTCGCAGATATTGTTGCTATCAATAAATTTGATAAACGTGGCGCTTTAGACGCGTTACGCGATGTGAAAAAACAATATCAACGCAATCATCAATTGTGGCATGAAGATGCAGATAAACTTCCGGTTTTTGGAACCATCGCTTCGCAGTTTAACGATCCGGGAATGAATACGCTCTACAAAAAAATTATGGATACTATAGAAGAGCGTACCGAAGCGAACTTAAAAAGCGATTACCATATTTCTGAAGAAATGTCAGAAAAAATTTATGTAATTCCACCGAAGCGTGTTCGTTACCTTTCAGAAATTTCAGAAAATAATCGTGGTTACGATGAAAAAGTTGAAAGTCAGGTTGAGGTTGCTCAAAAGCTTTACGGAATTTATAAAACTATAGAATCAGTTACCAACACTAAAATCGAACTTACTAAAAATGGGTTAGATGAAGAAGCTTTGCAAGAAGCTGTTACAGAAGATAATCAGGATTTAGTCGATTTATTGAAAAAAGAGTTCGACCGTGTAAAAATGGATTTCGATCCGTATAACTGGGAAGAGATTTTACAATGGGAAGACACCGTAAAAAAATATCAAGACCCTATTTATACCTTTAAAGTTCGCGATAAAGAATTAAAAATAGAAACACATACCGAATCACTTTCACACACACAAATTCCAAAAGTCGCCTTGCCAAAATATAAAGCTTGGGGAGATTTATTAAAATGGATTTTACAAGAAAATGTGCCAGGGAAATTTCCTTACACCGCTGGTTTGTATCCGTTTAAACGTCAAGGTGAAGATCCAACACGAATGTTTGCTGGCGAAGGCGGACCCGAACGTACCAACCGTCGTTTTCATTACGTGAGTTTAGGTTTACCGGCAAAACGACTTTCTACCGCTTTTGATTCGGTTACACTTTATGGAAATGATCCCGATCATCGACCAGATATTTATGGAAAAATAGGAAATGCCGGTGTTTCGATTTGCTGTTTAGATGATGCGAAAAAACTGTATTCCGGTTTCGATTTGGCGCATCATTTAACTTCTGTTAGTATGACCATTAACGGTCCGGCGCCAATGTTGCTTGGTTTCTTTATGAATGCGGCAATCGATCAGCAATGTGAAAAGTACATTAAAGAAAATGGTTTAGAAGATGAAGTAGAGCAAAAAATCGTTAAAATCTACAAGCAAAGTGGAATTGAACGTCCCACATATCGCGGAGAATTACCGGAAGGAAATAATGGGTTAGGATTAATGCTGTTAGGAATTACAGGAGATCGTGTTCTTCCTGCCGATGTTTATGAGAAAATTAAACACGAAACCATGGCGGTAGTTCGCGGTACGGTTCAAGCAGATATTTTAAAAGAAGATCAGGCGCAAAACACCTGTATTTTTTCTACTGAATTCGCTTTACGCTTAATGGGGGATGTGCAGGAATATTTTATTCAGAATAAAGTACGTAATTTCTATTCGGTTTCTATTTCCGGTTATCATATTGCGGAAGCTGGAGCCAACCCGATTACGCAATTAGCGCTGACTTTGGCAAACGGTTTCACTTATGTGGAATATTATTTAAGCCGCGGAATGGATATTAATAAATTTGGTCCAAACCTTTCCTTTTTCTTCTCTAACGGAATTGATCCGGAATACGCTGTCATCGGTCGTGTAGCGAGAAGAATTTGGTCAAAAGCTTTAAAAGATAAATATAATGCTAATCCGCGTGCGCAAATGTTGAAGTATCATATTCAAACGTCTGGTAGATCGTTGCACGCGCAAGAAATAGATTTTAACGATATTCGTACGACGCTTCAAGCGCTGTATGCGATTTACGATAACTGTAATTCATTACATACCAATGCTTATGATGAAGCGATTACGACTCCGACCGAAGAATCGGTGAGACGTGCGATGGCAATTCAGCTCATTATCAATAAAGAATTAGGATTGGCGAAAAACGAAAATCCAATTCAAGGTTCTTTTATTATTGAAGAATTAACCGATTTGGTAGAAGAAGCTGTTCTTCAAGAATTCGATAGAATTACCGAACGTGGCGGTGTGCTTGGAGCGATGGAAACGATGTATCAACGCTCGAAAATTCAGGAAGAAAGCTTGTATTACGAAACGTTAAAACATAATGGTGACTTCCCAATTATTGGGGTAAACACCTTCTTAAGTAGTAAAGGTTCGCCAACGGTAACACCGGGAGAAGTAATTAGAGCGACAGAAGAAGAGAAGCAATTCCAAATTAAAACGCTTGAAAAATTACATAAAACTTATGAAGATAGTGCCGATGAAGCTTTAGATAAAGTGAAAAAGGCGGCAATTCATAACGAAAATATGTTTGAAGAACTTATGGAAGCCACGAAAGTTTGTTCTTTGGGACAAATTACAGAAGCTTTATTTGAAGTTGGCGGTCAATACCGACGAAATATGTAATTTTCAAACTTATAGTATTATATAAACGGCTTGTTTTTTTAAAAGCAAGCCGTTTTTACTTAACAAGTATTAACTAAAAATCATAGAATAGTTAAATAAAATTCAATTAGCAAAGTGTTAATATAGAATAACATATCTATCGCCGATCTTTACAAAAAAGATACAATAGAAATGAAAAATTATACACTTTGGTTTTTAGGTTTAGCATTGCTAACAGGTTTATTAGGATTTTATCCTGGTATGGATTTCTTCGGAATTAAGGCTGTAAGAATATTTTTTATCATTTTTACAGATTTACTGATTGTTTCTTTATTGGCAAAAGGACTTTTTCCATCGAGATTGGTTGCAGTTAAACAACAAAAAAATAATAAACCAATTCATCAGAAATAAATAGAATTTCATACTACATTTGCCTAACTAATATAACGAATAATGAAGTACTTATTTTTAGGCATCATTTTGTTTTCCTTGCAATTAAAAGCGCAAACGTTAAATAAATCTTCTTTAATTGCTGAATCGAAATTACATCAGGAAAAATTAAATAAAGATTTTTTAAACGAAGAAGAATCTCCGCTTTCAGAAAAAGATAGAGCTGTATTTAAGGGACTTGACTTTTTTCCTATCAACGAAAAATATATTGTTCAAGCGAAATTTATAAGAACTCCTTATGAATCGCCTTTTACAATGGCAACCAGCACCGATCGAAAGTCAATTTATTTGAAATATGGAGAGCTTTCGTTTAAAATTGATGGGAAAATATTCTCATTAAATGTTTATCAAAATCAGCGTTTATTGAGTGATCCTGAATATAAAGATTATCTTTTTATTCCATTTACCGATCTTACCAACGGAAATGAAACTTATGAAGTCGGGCGTTATTTAGATTTTAGCATCCCGAAAAGTAATACCGTAATTTTAGATTTCAATAAAGCTTACAATCCTTATTGCGCGTATAGCGGAAATTATTCTTGTCCTATTCCGCCCGAAGAAAACCATTTAGAAATTGAAATAAAAGCAGGTGTAAAAAAATATTACTCACCTTCTTCAAAAGAAAAAAAGATCAATTAAATTTTACGAGCCAAATTCCTAAGAAAACAGCTAGAAATCCTAAAATTATACTGGCTAACGTATAAATAGCAAAACTGGCAAAATCCCCCGATTTTAAAAAAATATGATTTTCATAAGCGAAGGTCGAAAAAGTTGTGAAACCACCACAAAATCCGGTGGCTAACAACAAAGCTGTAGTTTCACTTATATTCTCATTTTTTACAACATAGCCTAATATAATTCCGATTAAAAAACTGCCAATTATATTCGCAGCAAATGTTCCATAAGGAATTCCGCTAGACGGACTATTTAACCATTTGCTAATTAAATATCGCAAAACACTTCCGAAACCGCCCCCAATAAAAACTAGTGCGAGTTGTTTCATAAATTAATAAATAGGTTTAACAGGAATTATATTTTCAGTGTTATCGGCATCTTGCACAGGAATATAAATTTCGGTAACCCAATTTGCCGGATTTTTTGTTTCGCTTGGTTGGGTTACATAAACTTCAAAAGGTTTAGCATTTGGTTTACGAACAATATTTTCATTTTGCTGAATAAAACTTTCCAGTTTCGCCCAAGTTTCACTTAAATTTTTATAATCACCTTTTAATGTCGCTTTTACAACTTTTTGGCTTTCTAAAAATCCGCATAAAACCGTGTTTTCCCCACCTGCCGGTGTAACTTTATTTGGAGTAGGAATTGCAGCAGAAATAATTACAGTTCCATTTTCTTCATCAATAGTATTATAAAGTGTGAAAGGAGAACCGCTTATTTGAAGATTATTTGTTTCCATATAATTATAAACCTGCGGTAACATTTGGCTCATTTTATTTCGTAAAGCTTCCGGTGTAAATCGTGACGCAGTTGTGTTGTACATATAATAACCGCCGCTATGTTGCGTAATTCCATCTACATTAATATCATAAACTTCCATTTTTTTCTTTACCACTTCAGAAAGATTTTGCAAACCTTTAGTGAACATAGGCTGGATCATTTGAGCCATCGTACTGTCCTGTGTAGCTTGATAAGCCTTTTCCATAAAACTTTGTTCACCCTTCATTCCCCACGTAACCAATGTTCCTTTTTCTTTTTCTTCAAAATTCCAATATACCGTACTTTTTGATTCTCCAAAAGGCGTGTCAAAAGTAATTTGCTGAGTAATTGATTTTGGCGGAATAACTTCTGTGGTTTTCATTTTTCCATCCATAGATTCATCTCCTTCCCAAGAATAACTAGCACCTTCTCCACTTGTTGTATCGGCATACGTAACAACCATATTTGGATCTTCCTCTTTCCACGGTCCCCAGTTTTCCCAGGTTTTATATTCGTTCACTTCGTTAAAAAGTAACTCTCGTGGTGCCTCAATAAGCATGGTTTCTTCAACTTGGTAATCGCCATCTAAAGTTGCGACATAAATAGCGCCGCCAATTAAAACGATAAGTAGAAGAAAAAAAAGGTATTTTAGGATTTTCATAAAGCGTTTGTTGGTTTTGAATAGCTAATATAGTTAATTTACAAAATGTTAATTACTACATTTGTAAAAAATCAATAAATTTTTCACTAATGAAAATAAAATTTCTCCCAATGCTATTCATAGCATCTTCTTTATTTATCGGATGTAAAGAGGAACAAAAAGAACCTACTGAAAAAACGCACGAAGAAACAGCAATGACTACCGAAGATGATTTTGAGTATGTAGTCGATGAATTTGCAGACCTTAAACTGTTGCGTTACCAAATTCCCGGTTGGGAAGATCTTTCGCTTGAAAAGCAAAAATTAGTTTATTATCTCACTCAAGCCGGATTAGCTGGTCGTGATATTATGTGGGATCAAAATTATAAACACAATTTAGCGATTCGTGAGGCTTTAGAGAATGTTTATAAAACCTATGATGGCGATAAATCTTCTGAAGATTGGAAAGCTTTTGAAACCTATTTAAAACGAGTTTGGTTTTCTAACGGTATTCATCATCATTATTCCATGGATAAATTAAAACCTGAATTCAGTAAAACTTATTTCGATTCATTGCTGAAAGAGACCAATACAAATTTAACCGGCGAAGCTTATGAAGTTATTTTTAATGACGAGGCGATGAAAAAAGTTAATCTAAATGAAGAAAAAGGATTAATTAAAGGTTCGGCTATTAATTTTTATGGTGACAATATTACTGCTGAAGAAGTTGATAAATTTTATGCCAACAAAAAATCTCCAAATCCTAAAAAACCACTTTCCTTTGGATTAAACTCTAAACTTGTAAAAGAAAACGGAAAGCTTGTTGAAAAAGTTTGGAAAAGTGGCGGAATGTACGGAAGCGCCATCGATGAAATTATAAAATGGTTAGAAAAAGCCAAAGGAGTTGCAGAAAACGAAAAGCAAGGTAAAGCCTTAGGTTTATTAATCGATTATTATAAAACCGGCGATTTACAAACTTGGGACGATTATAATGTTGCTTGGGTAGAAGCCACCGAAGGCGATATCGATTACATCAACAGTTTTATAGAAGTTTATAACGATCCAAAAGGATATCGTGGTTCCTATGAAACAATTGTACAAATTAAAGATTTCGATATGTCTAAGAAAATGCAAGTTTTTGAAGACAACGTACAATGGTTTGAAGATAATTCGCCAATTTTAGATGAACACAAAAAAGATTCTGTAGTTGGTGTAACTTATAAAACCGTAATTGTTGCCGGAGAAGCAGGAGATGCTTCGCCAAGTACTCCAATAGGTGTAAATTTACCAAACGCCAATTGGATTCGTGAAGCGCACGGAAGTAAATCTGTTTCCCTCGGAAATTTAATTAACGCTTACAGTCAAGCCGGAGGTTCAGAAAAACTAAAAGAATTCGCGCACGACGAAGAAGAAATTATGCTTTCTGAAGAATATGGCGAAACCGCAGATAAATTACACACCGCTTTACACGAAGTTGTAGGTCACGCTTCCGGAAAAATTAATGAAGGTGTTGGTGAAACCAAAGAAACCTTAAAAAATTATGCTTCTACCATGGAAGAAGGTCGCGCAGATTTAGTTGGGCTTTATTATTTAATGGATCCGAAATTAGAAGAATTAGGTTTAACCGACGATTATAAAAAATTAGGAAAAGCTGCTTATAACGATTACATCAGAAACGGACTTGTAACGCAATTAGTACGAATAGATTTAGGAAATGATATTGAAGAAGCACATATGCGTAATCGCCAATGGGTTAGCGCTTGGGTTTATGAAAAGGGAAAAAAAGACAGTATAATTGTAAAAGAAGTAAATGATGGTAAAACTTCTTACGACATTAAAGATTACGAAAAATTACGTGAACTTTTTGGCGAATTATTACGTGAAACTCAACGTATAAAATCTGAAGGAGACTTTGAAGCCGCTAAAAATTTAGTTGAAAATTATGGTGTAAAAGTAGATCAAAAAATGCATAAAGAAATTTTAGATCGAAATGAAGCGTTTAAATCGGCGCCTTATAGCGGATTTGTAAATCCGGTACTTGTTCCTGAAACGAATGACGATGGTGAAATTACCGCAATAAAAGTAACACAACATAAAAGTTTTGAAGAGCAAATGCTCATGTATTCAGATAAATATCATAATCTTCCGTTGAAGAATTAGATTTTTTCTGAAAAATTAATAGAAAGAGGTTTTCTGAAGTATTTAAAAAACGTCATTCTGAATTAGGTTCAGGTTGACGAAGATCAACTTCAGAAAACCTTTTTTTATTTTTAGCTAGAAGAACCAATTCCTATTCTAAAACCAAGTTGAAGATCGATTTGTTTCAGTTGATTTGAAGCCAACGCAGAAATAGCCGAAGAAGAACCGAGATAGAAAAAACCACCAAAACGGAATCCTAAACCTGCTGAAAAATCTGAAATTGTAGAAACGCTCAACGGAAGATATGTTTCAAATCCTTTTGAAGAATAGCGTGGAATAATTGCATACGAGCTATAACTTGGCAAGACAGAATTTTTACTGTTTTTCACTAAACTTTGTTTCATTTGAAAACTCGCGAAAAAATTTCCGTGGACTTGATAATCTGCATAAATATTTAACGACGTCGGTAAATTTACTTTTACGTTATTTTGCGTAAAACTTGAAGAAAAATAATTACTGTTTTCAATAATTTTAATGACTTCTTCCGCATTATCTACATCTTCAAATTGCGAAGCGTCAAAATCTTCAGTATCAGGAATATTCAGTTCATAAACTTGACGTTCAGCATTTTTATTAAACGTTAATCCGCCAATATTTTTTATGGAAAGTCCGAGATTCAGTTTATAAGGATATTTTTTCTGTTCATTTTTCAACAAATAATTCAAGCCAAAATCAACTCCTAAACCCGAAACGCCCGAAGAGAGATAATTATAATTGAAATCATCAAAACTTTCCCCTAAAAGTCCGGCATAAGCTACATCAATTCTTGCATTTGCATCGCGTAGAATTATATCGTCATTTTCATTTTTTTCAATCGTAGCGTTTAATTTATCAATTCCACCATTGGCGTAAGCTTCTCCAAATAATAATTTAAAGGTAATTCCAGCGGAAAGCTTAGCAATTTCATGATCAAAAATATTTCTAGCTACAGAAAAATCGATTGTTTCGTAACCAATTGCTGTAATTCGTTGATTGTCGTTGGTATTTAAATCGTCTATTTGTGGAATATCTTCTTCAATAATATCGATTAGTTTAGGGTCGATATCAGTTAAGGAAATATGAGCATTTACAGTTGTCTTTATTCCGAAGCCCCAATTTTCAATTCTGTACGCCACGCCGGGACCAATTATTTGTAAATTTATTGTAATGCTAAACGGGTCGTTTTCACTTAATAAATCATTTTTATAATCGTCGAATTCTTTATCTGAATCTAAGAAATCGATCATATTAATTTTATTATTAGAAGCGAGTGTGCTTATGTGAATCAAACTTATATCAACTTTATTGGAAAGATTAGTAAGTTCTGCCGGATTATTATCGGCATTTAATAAGCTGGTTTTTCTCGACGTATTTATTCCCAAAAAATGATCTTGGGCGAACATACAAAACGGAATAAAAAATAGGAGATAAGGTAAAAATTTCTTCATAATAATTAGATTTCGGTGGTCAGTTAACTCCAAATATCATGTTAAAATACTAAATATTACTGAAGAAATGAAATACTGTTTTACTCAATAAGAGAGATTTAAATGTGCTGCGATTCTCCTGAAAATTTAACTATTTTTCTATTTGAATAATTTATGAACTCTTTCCGAAGTAGTTTTTTAAATTTCTAGAAGTCGTATTTTTTCTCAAGTGCGTAACGAAGTAACTCTCCTTTTCCGCGAAGGTCTAATTTACGCATCATATTTTTTCGATGCGTTTCTACTGTTGAAACTGAACAAAAGCGAATTTCGGCAATGTGGCTTGAGGTTTTTCCTTCACTAATTAGGTGTAGAATTTCTTTTTCTGTTTTGGAGAGAATCGATTTTTTTTGAACAGTTTTTTCTTCTTCTAAAAAACTTAAATTAAGCGAAGGATCGAAATATTGTTCGCCACTCATAACCGTTTCTATCGCTAACTTTACATCATTTAACCCCGAATTTTTTAAAATATAACCCGATGCTCCGGCAGCTAACATTTGTTGTATAGCTTCTTGTTGATCGAACATCGTAAAGGCTAAAACTTTAATATGTTTAAATTCGCTTTTGATGATTTTTGTAGCGGCAATTCCATCAATTTTTGGCATTCTAATATCGGTTAACACTACTTTGGGTTGTTTTAACCGCACAATTTCGAGTAGTTCTTCTCCATTATTAGCTTTCCCAATAATTTCAAAATTTGACTCTTGTTGAAATAATAGACTTAGCCCGTCGATTAACGATTGATGATCTTCTGCAATTGCTAGCGTAATCATATAGGTAGATTTATAATGATACTGGTTCCGCGATTTTGATGCGAATCGATTTCTAAAGTTCCGCCGAGGTGTTCAATTCGTTTTTCAATTGTGCTTAAACCAATTCCGTCTTTTTTACCGTGTAATTTTGATTTATTGAACCCTTTTCCGTTGTCTTCAACAATAATATTTAAAGATGAATTATGGCTTGTAAGTGAAATGGTAGCTTCTGTCGCGTTTGCGTGTTTAATAATATTGGTTACCAATTCTTGAATAATTCTAAAAATAGTGATTTCCAGACTATTTTCCAGTTTTTGATCGAGTCCGAATTCTTCTACTTCAACTTGTAAACCATCGACATTAGAAATATTTTTTGCAAAACGTTTAATTGCAGGTAGCAAACCGGAAGAAGCCATTACGCCGCTTTGTTTTTTATGAGCCATTCCGCGAACAGCTTGGTAAGCATCGTTAATTAAGGCTAAAGTTTTACTTAATGTTTCTGAAGAAGAATTTTTATCAGTTTTTTTAAGCGTTTCAATATTTAATCGAATTGCTGCAAGCGAACTTCCTAAATTATCATGTAAATCTTCAGCGAGACGTTGCCGTTCTTTTTCTTGACCGGCAATCATCATATCAATCGTATTAAGTTCTTGTTGCTTGAGTTCTTTTTCGGTTTGTTGAAGTTTTAATTTTTGATTCTGTTGAATTAATTGGCGTTTCTTTTTCGCATTTTTAGCAATTAGTAGACTTATAATCGTTCCTACAATAACACTTGAAATAACCACAATCCATAAAATAGTTTGGGTTTGTTGTTTCTTCCTTAAATCGGTTTTTAAAATGAAGTTTTCTTTCTCTTTTTTCTCGGTTTCGTATTTTGTTTTAATATCAGAAATGGCGATATTTTGCTTAGTTAAATTTAGGCTATCTTGTACAGCATTATATTTTTCTTGGTAAGCAAAAGCATTTTTATAATCACCTAAAGCTTTATAACATTTTATGTATTTACGGTAAATAAGTGTTTGATAACCAAGTTCGTATTTTTTAATTTTAAAATTTTTTATACTATCTAAAAAATTAATGGCTGTTTGGTAGTTGCCGCTTTTTTGATAAGAATTGGCATAGTTTATATAATACTTTAGAAGCATAATAGAATCCTTTTTTAAAATATGCTTGGGATATCCTTTTTTATAATATTTTCTCGCCGAGTCCTGATCTAAAAACCTACCGGAATATAACAATCCTAAATGAGCATAAGCCCGACGTAATGAAGCACTATCTTTTAGCTTTTTGGATAATTCAATTGCATTTTTATAGTAATCTCTTATTTTATTTCTATCGCCGGTATTAAAAAGATAACTTCCATAACTGAAACTCACCTGTAAAAGTTTTTTTTTGTCTTGATTTTTTATAGCATATTCTTCAAAAGCTTTTAAATATGGGAGCGGATCCACTTTTATAAAATCTTGTGAATTCAACATACTAAATACTTCAAGACTCGCTTTTGCAGCTTCTTCTTCCGCATTTAATTTTTTATAAAGATTTATAGCTTTTTCTTTATATTGAAATGCTAAATCAGCTTTGTTTTGATTTCTATATAAATTTGCTAACGAATCAATAAGTTTAGCTTGGCTAAAACCTTTATGCTTTTTAATTTCTTTTTTTAGAATAGGAATTAAACTATCATTTTCTTGTATAAAAGTTTCTGCTCTTAAAATAAAAAAAGAACAGAAAAATAAGAAATAAAAAAAAAACAGTTTCTTTTGTAGCATAAATTATTGAGCTATTAACACACCACCACAACCGTTTTTGGGATCGCCTAATGGTTTAATGCCAGGGGATGGGTTTCCTATTAGATTCTCACAAAGGTTACTAATAGCCTCAAAACCATATTCTGCGATATCTTCTTGAATAGTATTTACGTTGTCTTGATTGAAATCATGAGGATAATCGTTATAAACAATTACCCCTAATTTATTATTTATCAAGGATGAAAGTTCAACCGATTCCATAGTGAATTGTTGCTCTAAAATAAAATTTAACCCGATACCAGGATTTTCTTGACTATTATTCGTGATATGAAATAAAATAGCACTGTTTTCTTCCGAAGAAACATTGTAAATGTTACATACTTCAAAATCTTTTTGTGGAACAGGGGTTTGAATATTAATTGTTCCTTCATCTAAATTTACAGTGCTTTGTCCATTTACTACTTCATAAATATTGCTGTAAATTTCTCGTTCTTCTGGAGTTATTGGTCTAATTTGGCTCATTTTTTAATGATTAAATTGGTTAGTAAATTTGTTATTTATTCTAGAATAAAAATATACCTGATATTAGGTAGTTTTTCAATTATTTTCGGTTTAGTTCTGCTTGCATTGCGTTTTGCTTGAAAATTAATTTTTCTTGCTGCGGAATAAATTCTATGGTTAAACCCGCCGGTGAAAATTCGAACATTGTTTTGCTAATCGGACTTAATGGAAATTCTTGTTGACCGGTAGCTTTACAAAATAATGTTCCTTTATGAAGTTGAAATGTTAGATCTAATGGAAAATTCGAACTTCCGTAAGTTCCTACGTATTTTTCTAAAATTTCAGTATCTACTTTTATAGTTTCCTTATATTCAGGAATTTCATAATCTTTTCCGAAGTAAATACTTAATACGCCGATTACCACATCGTTTAACGAAATTGAAGTTCCGTTTGAAGTTACCGCAAATGCCAAATTTTCTTTCGGGAAATAAGCGGCCATCGATGAAAATCCATCTATTCCGCCGGAATGACCATAACTCGATTTATTGTAAAAAGGAAATTCAAAAAGGCCTAAACCGTAACCATCTTCAATAGTTTGCATTTTTTCTAGGGAAGAAGGAGTTAATAAATTCCCTTCAAAAAGTTCTATATAAAATTTCACTAAATCACTTGGTGTGGAAACCATCGCACCGGCTCCTAAAGGAATACTCATATGTGTTTCTTCTTCGATTTGCCAGTTTTTTCCCTCTGGAGTATACGAAGCAGCTTCATTATTTTGTAGATTTATTTCACCGCCAAAACGCGTTCTTTTTAATTGTAAAGGTTCAATGATGCGTTGTTTTACAAGTGTTTTAAAAGATTTTTCACTAACGTCTTCAGCAATAAAAGTGAGTAAAATAAAATTGGTATTAGAATATTGCGCATCGCTTCCCGGTTTAAAAATACTTCCATTTTTTTCGATTAATTTCAGCAGTTGTTTTTTACTTTTTTTAGACCTACTCATTTCTAAGTAATCTTCTTTATCCGTAAAATTGAAAAGTCCGCTATGGTGATTCAGTAAATTTTTTATCGTGATATTCGAAGCATTTGGTAAATCAGGATAAAATTCACTCAATTTCGCATCAAGTTGAAGTTTTCCTTCCTCGATCAATTGTAAAATAATTACTGCAGTAAAACTTTTTGAAATCGAACCAATTCTGTACATGGTTTTTTTATCCGCTTTTTGGTGATTTTCCAACGAAGCATAACCAATACTTTTTGAATAAATTTCTTTTCCATTTTCAGCAAGCGAAATGCTTAACATCGCTTTATCTTTTTCAGCTATAGCTTGAAAAAGACTGTCCATTTTTTCTTTATTGAAATTTTGAGAAAAAAGCGGATTAACTTGAAGGAGAACAAAAAGTGCGAAGAGAAGTTTTTTCATAATATTAAATTTAATTTTAAAAACCGGTTCTAATTGCTTCTACAGGATCTAAGCGTGAAGCTGAAATCGCAGGAATTATTCCTGAAATTAACCCAATAATTGCTGAAATTGTCATGCCGGTAAAAATATTTGCTGAAGATAATACAAATTCAAAATCTCCTGTAAAACTCGAAGCGATTAAGGTAATAATCCAAACTAATATTAAACCGATAAGACCGCCGATAATTGCCAGAATTATAGCTTCAAATAAAAACTGAAGTAAGATGAATTTATTTTTTGCACCTAAAGATTTCTGAATTCCAATAAGGTTGGTGCGTTCTTTTACACTCACAAACATAATATTTGCAATCCCAAATCCACCAACTAAAAGAGAAAAACCGCTAATAATTAATCCCATAACATTAAGCTGTCCGGTAATGTTATCAATAAAATCGGTTAAGCCTTTTAATTGGTTTACGAAAAAATTATTGATATCATCAGGTTTTAAACCACGATAAAGTCGCAAATTTTGTTCAATATTTGCAATGTAAGCCGCGTTGTCGACATCATTTTCAGGTTTTATAATAATTTGTGGGAAAGTACTTTTGTTATTATCACCATAAATTCTTCGGACCAAATTCACCGGAATAAAAGCTGCTCCATCTTTTGAACCGCCAAAAATACTAGCACCTTCTTTTTCTAAAACTCCGATTACTGAGAATTTTCTTCCATATAATCTTACTTTTTTTCCGATAGGGTTTAATCCTTCAAATAAATTTTCGGCAATTTCGTGACCAAGTACAATTACCGGCGATCCACTATACGATTCGGCTTCATTAAAAAATCGTCCATCTTCTAATTGAAGCGATTCAATATCATAATATTCGCTGGTAACCGCTCCAATTTGAACGCCTTGCGTTTGTTTTCCTTGATAAGTGATATTTTCCGAAGCCACATTTAGGGAGTAAGAAACAGCTTCAGTATTCGGTAAAGTTCGTTTTATATGTTGATATTCATCATAACTTACATCGGGAAATTGTTCTCTTTTCCAACGCGGAATTTCAGTCGGTCCAAAAGAAACACGCGTAAGCATAATGGTACTGCTGTCTAATGAGCTAAGACTTCCTTTAATTTCTTTTTCCAACGAATCTACAGCTGCGAGAACAGCGATAATCGAAAAAATTCCTATCGTTACACCAAGAAGTGATAAGAAAGTTCTTAATTTATTGTTTCGCAAGGCGTTAATCGCAAAATTGAAACTTTCTTTAAGTATCCTAAAATAAATCAGCATAAGGAAAACCTTGTCGTTGAATTTAAAATCTAAAGATAGGACGTTCCAATAATTTTTTTGTTACAAAATTTAAATAATTCTTCTGTAACATCTTTAGGGTTTAGTTGTAAAATATTACTTTCGCAACTTGAAACAACACAACCCAAATGAGTACTACAAAAATACCAAAATCAGCGTTAATTTCCGTTTTTCATAAAGACGGGTTAGCACCAATTGTAAAAAAACTTGACGAACTTGGCGTAACGCTTTATTCAACCGGCGGAACAGAAAAATTTATTCGCGATTTAGGAATAAATGTAATTCCTGTAGAAGATGTTACTTCTTATCCTTCTATTCTTGGCGGGCGCGTAAAAACCTTACATCCGAAAGTTTTTGGTGGTATTTTAAACAGACAAGATCACGAAGGTGATGTTTCAGAAATGGAAAAATATGAAATTCCGCAGCTAGATATTGTTGTGGTAGATTTATATCCTTTTGAAAAAACCGTTGCCGATGGCGCTTCAGAACAAGATATTATTGAAAAGATCGACATTGGTGGTATTTCATTAATTCGTGCGGCAGCCAAAAATTTTAAAGACGTCCTTTGTGTCTCTTCAATGAACGATTACGATGAATTTTTAAATTTGCTTTCTGAAAATAATGGCGAAATTTCTCTAGCTGATAGAAAGCGTTTTGCCGCGAAGGCCTTTAATATTTCTTCACATTACGATACGGCGATTTTTAATTATTTCAATGAAAATGAAGAAGAAGTAGTTTTTAAACAAAGCATTACCAAAGGAAAAAAATTACGCTACGGAGAAAACCCACATCAAGAAGGATTTTTCTTTGGAGATTTCGATGCAATGTTCGATAAAATCCACGGAAAAGAGTTATCTTACAATAATTTGCTAGATGTAGATGCCGCTGTAAATTTAATGAACGAATTTAAAGGTGAAAACCCAACATTCGCTATATTAAAACATAACAACGCCTGCGGAATTGCACAACGGAATACTGTTTTAGAAGCTTACAAAGATGCTTTAGCAGGAGATCCTGTTTCAGCTTTTGGCGGAATTTTAATTAGTAATGTAGCTATTGATAAGGCTACTGCCGAAGAAATTCATAACTTATTTTGTGAAGTAGTCATCGCACCATCATTTTCTGAAGAAGCTATAGAAATTTTAAAAGGAAAGAAAAACAGAATTCTGCTTATACAGAAAGAAGTAGAAATGCCAGAAAAAACAGTACGTACTTGCTTAAACGGCGTGTTAGTTCAAGAAAAAGATTCGAAAACAGATACAAAAACAGATTGTAAACAAGCTACTGAAAATGAACCTTCAGCAGAAGAAATGGACGATTTACTGTTCGCTTCAAAAATTTGCAAGCATACCAAATCGAATACAATTGTGTTGGCTAAAAATAAGCAACTTTGTGCCAGCGGAACCGGACAAACCTCTAGAGTAGATGCGTTGCGCCAAGCGATAGAAAAAGCAAATTCCTTTAAATTCGATTTAAATGGCGCAGTAATGGCGAGCGATGCGTTTTTTCCTTTTCCAGATTGTGTAGAAATTGCCGACAACGCCGGAATAACAGCTGTAATTCAACCAGGTGGCTCGATTAAAGATGAATTAAGTATAGATTATTGCAATAAAAATAATATTTCAATGGTTATGACAGGAACACGTCATTTTAAGCATTAAATTTTATACATTTACAGTTCACCCAACTTTTCAATACCGTATAAATAACTATGGGATTTTTTGATTTTCTTACTGAAGAAATTGCTATCGATTTAGGAACTGCCAATACGTTGGTCATTCATAACGATAAAGTAGTTGTAGATAGTCCTTCTATTGTGGCTCGAAACCGAATTACAGGAAAAATTATTGCCGCCGGAAAAGAAGCCGCGATGATGCAAGGCAAAACCCATGAAAATATTAAAACCATTCGACCTTTAAAAGACGGGGTAATTGCAGATTTTGATGCGAGTGAGCAAATGCTTACGCGTTTTATTAAAGAAATTCCTGCGTTAAAAAGACGAATTTTTACACCTGCGCTTCGAATGGTAATTTGTATTCCATCGGGAATTACAGAAGTTGAAATGCGAGCGGTAAAAGAAAGTGCAGAACGCGTAAACGGAAAAGAAGTTTACTTAATTCACGAACCAATGGCGGCGGCAATTGGTATTGGTGTAGACATTATGCAGCCAAAAGGAAATATGATTGTCGATATTGGAGGAGGAACTACCGAAATTGCTGTCTTAGCTTTAGGCGGAATTGTGTGCGATAAATCGGTTAAAATTGCGGGTGATGTGTTTACCAATGATATTGTTTACTATATGCGTACGCAACACAACTTATATGTTGGCGAGCGAACTGCTGAAAAAATAAAAATTCAAATTGGAGCAGCAACGGAAGATTTAGAAGTTCCACCAGAAGAAATGAGCGTTCAAGGTAGAGATTTACTTACCGGAAAACCAAAACAAGTTGATATTTCTTATCGTGAAATTGCAAAAGCACTAGATAAATCAATTTTGAGAATTGAAGATGCGGTAATGGAAACCTTATCGCAAACACCACCAGAACTTGCGGCAGATATTTATAATACCGGAGTTTATTTAGCCGGTGGAGGTTCTATGTTACGCGGTTTAGATAAACGTCTCTCACAAAAAACAGATTTGCCTGTTTATATTGCTGAAGATCCTTTAAGAGCCGTAGTTCGCGGAACAGGAATTACATTAAAAAATCTTGACAAATACAAAGGTATTTTAATAAAGTAGTATAAAGTTGAGGTATGGGACAAATCATTAATTTTCTTATAAAATATAAGAATACACTCTTGTTTTTGTTCCTTTTTGGGTTATCTATTTTCTTTACAATTCAGTCGCATAGCTACCATAAAAGTAAATTTATAAGTTCGGCAAATTTTTTAACCGGCGGAATATATAATTGGGTTAATAATATTGATGAATATTTTAATTTAGAAGTTTATAACGATCGTTTAGTTGAAGAAAATCGGTGGCTGAGAGCTAGAATTATGCAATTAAATTCTAAACAGCGCGATACTACATTTACCGATACAAACTCGTATAAAAATCCATATCGATTTCGTGCTGCACGCGTAATAAAAAATCAATATGCGAAGCGCGATAATTATATTTTACTGAATAAAGGAAGTAACGACAGTATTCAAACCGATTTTGGTGTAATTACCAGTAAAGGAGTCGTGGGAATTGTAGAAGAAACTAGCAAAAATTATTCCCGGGTCATTTCCATATTAAATACCAATCTTTCGGTAAGTGTTCAGTTAAAAAAATCGCAACATTTTGGTAGTTTAATCTGGAACGGAAAAGATCCTAATATCGTTCAACTTACGGAAGTTCCACGATTAGCGCCTGTTAAAAAAGGCGATACGATTATTACCAATGGAAGATCGTTAATTTTCCCAAAGGGAATTCCGGTTGGCGTTATTCAAGATTTTGAATTAGATCAGAACAAAAGTTACTACACTATAAATGTGCAATTATTTAATGATATGACCAATATTGGTTATGTTTACGTAATTGAAAATAAAGGAATGGCAGAACTCAAAAAACTAGAGCAAGCAAATGAATAGTTTATTGATTTCCAATAGCGTTCGCTTTATTTTATTAGTGTTAGTTCAAGTGCTTATTTTGAACAATATCAATTTTTTAGGATTTATCAATCCGTATTTCTATGTACTTTTTATATTGCTTTTGCCGCTTAATATGAGTCAGTATAAAGTACTTTTTTTAAGTTTTTTAATTGGTTTATGCATCGATTTTTTTGAAGATAGTGGTGGAATAAATGCGGCAGCTTCAGTTTTTATTGCTTTTTTAAGGCCTTCAATTTTAAAATTCTCATTCGGGATAAGTTATGAACATCAAACCATTCGTTATTACCAAACTCCTGTAACGCAGCGCTTCACTTATATTTCAATTTTGGTTTTAATTCATCATTTTATATTATTCAGCTTAGAAATTTTTAACTATTCGTATATAATTTTAATTCTGAAAAAGACTTTATTTTCAAGTATTTTTACTATACTATTAATAGTACTAATTACAACACTTTTTCAGAAAAGAAGATAAATGAGAAGAATTCTCCCTTATATATTAATTATCATTAGTGGTTTTGTATTTGTTGGGCGCTTAATGTATCTGCAAATTTTCGACGATTCTTTTGAATTGCTCTCTCAAAGCAACGCAGTAAAAATAGAATATGATTATCCGCAACGTGGTTATATATTCGATAGGAATGGAGATTTATTAGTTTCAAATCAACCTTCTTACGATATTATGGCGATTCCACGCGAAATTAAACCCTTCGATACGCTGGAATTTGCTACGTTATTAAGCATTACACCAAAACAATTAGGGGAGCAGTTAGATAAAGCAAAAATTTATTCTCCGCGATTACCCTCTGTAATTGTTCCGCAACTTACTAAAAGTGAATATGCCTATTTGCAGGAAAAAATGCGAAAGTATAAAGGTTTCTACATTCAGAAAAGATCTTCGAGAGATTATCAAGTAGATATCGCCGCGAATGTGTTAGGTTATATTTCTGAAGCCAACCAAAATGAGATTAATAATAATCAATATTATCAAGCCGGAGATTTAATCGGTAGGCAAGGAGTGGAAAAGCAATATGAAGAATTGCTCCGCGGAATTAAAGGCGTTAAGTATATACAAAAAGATCGGTTCAACAGTGAAATTGGCCCGTATAAAAAAGGCATTTACGATACCCTACCCGAAAAAGGAAAAGATATTACACTTACTATTGATGCAAAACTTCAAGCCTATGGCGAAAAACTCATGAAAAATAAACGTGGCGGAATTGTAGCTATTGAGCCTGAAAGTGGCGAAATTTTGAGTTTAATTACCGCACCGAGTTACGACCCAAGTTTATTAGTAGGGAGAAAGCGTTCACGAAACTTTACAAAATTATGGTATGATTCTATCAGCAAACCTTTAATCGATAGGGGTTTGCAAGCAATGTATCCGCCAGGTTCACCATTTAAAGCCTTAACCGGTTTAATTGCGCTTCAAGAAGGAGTTATTGATACCAAAGAAAAAATATCCTGTAATATGGGCTTCAGTTACGGAAGAAGTTCAAGAATGGGTTGTCACTCTCATATTAGTCCGTTAAATATGACACCGGCTTTAGCGTATTCTTGTAATAGTTATTTCGCAAAAACCTATCGAAGAATTATTGAAAAATACGATTCTGCTCCTAAAGGAATGGATGCGTGGCACGATCATCTAAACAGTTTTGGGCTCGGAGATTTCTTAGGTTATGATTTGCCTATTGGTCAACCCGGAAGAATTCCAGATGGTAATTATTACAATCGCTGGTATCCAGACAATCGCTGGAGTGCAAGTTATACACTTTCTAACGGAATTGGACAAGGTGAAATTGCAACTACGCCGATTCAATTAGCCAATACTACCGCAGCAATTGCCAATAGAGGTTGGTATTATACGCCACATATTTTAAAAGAAATTGAAGGTGAACCAATTGAAATGAAAGAATACACCACCAAAAATTATACAACTATAGATAAAGAAAATTTCGATCCTATTATTGAAGGAATGCATGGTGTTTATAAATACGGAACCGCTAGTTTTTTACAAATTCCAGATATTGAAGTGTGTGGAAAAACTGGAACCGCAGAGAATTATACCAAACTAGACGGGAAAAAAGTTCAACTTACCGATCATTCTATTTTTATAGCTTTTGCACCTAAAGAAAATCCTAAAATAGCTATAGCCGTATTTGTTGAAAATGGATATTGGGGTTCTCGTTACGGTGGAAGAATAGCTAGTTTAATGATCGAAAAATATTTAAAAGATAAAATTACCCGAACAGATTTAGAAGAATGGGTTCTTTCTCATAGTTTAGAAGAAGAATACGCTAAACCCTACAGCGGAGAGTCATTTAAAATTAACCAATAATTTATGAAGAAATCCGGAGGAATTGATTGGTTAACCGTTTTACTTTTTTTATTGTTAGTTGCGTTTGGTTGGGTAAATATTTATTCGGCTTCTCTAACTGAAACCGCTCAAGGATTTTTCGATTTAAGTCAAACGTATGGACGTCAAGCACTTTTTATTCTTCTAAGTACTTTTTTAATTATATTTATTCTGGCTCTTGAAGCCAAATTTTACGAACGTTTTGCTAGTATAATTTACCTAATTTCACTGCTCTCGTTAGTAGGTTTATTTGTCTTCGGGAAAACAATTTCCGGCGCAACTTCTTGGTACGCGTTTGGCGGATTTAGTATTCAGCCAAGTGAGTTTGCCAAAGCTGCTACCGCCTTAGCGTTAGCAAAATATTTAAGTGATATTCAAACCAATATTCGTTCGTTTAAACATCAATTGGGTGCATTTTTAATTATTGCCTTGCCGGCTTTAATTATTGTTCCACAACCCGATCCGGGAAGTGCTTTGGTATATGCGGCATTTTTCTTTCCGCTTTATAGAGAAGGACTTTCCGCAGGTTACTTAATTGTTGGCGTTTCCGTTATAGCCCTTTTTATAGCAACATTACTTTTCGGTTCTGTAGTGGTGATTTTAGCAACTATTTTAATAGCACTTTTAATCTTTTTCTTCAATCGAAAAAAGAAAAAAAAGCATCTTGCACGTTATTTTTTCCTCGTTATAGTCGCAAGTGTTTTTTCACTTTCTGTAAATTATATTTTTAATAATGTTTTTGAACAACGCCATCGCGATCGTTTTAACATTGTATTAGGGAAAGAAGTAGACAGCCAAGGAATTGGCTATAACACCAACCAAAGTAAAATTGCGATTGGTAGTGGCGGTTTAACAGGAAAAGGTTGGACGCAAGGAACACAAACAAAAGGGAACTTTGTTCCTGAACAACATACCGATTATATTTTTAGTACCGTTGGGGAAGAATGGGGCTTTTTAGGAAGTAGTATTATTGTGATTTTATTTATCGTTTTAATGCTTCGGATTTTGCATTTAGCAGAACGCCAAAAATCTCAATTTAGCCGAGTCTATGGCTATAGTGTCGCCGGTATTTTATTTATTCATTTTTTGGTAAATATCGGGATGGTTATCGGTATTTTCCCTACTGTTGGGATTCCTCTTCCATTTTTTAGTTACGGTGGTTCAGGACTTTGGGGTTTCACGATACTTTTATTTATTTTCGTGAAATTAGACTCCAATAGAATGGCACATACCTAAATTTTCAGAATTCGCATCTTTCGTAATTCTTTTCAACTAAAGAATGCTTATTTTTAAGCAGATTTACACTTTTTTGATGAAAAAAATACTCATTATAGGAAACGGAATTTCGGGTATTACCGCAGCGCGACATATCAGAAAATTTTCAGATTTCCAGATTACGGTTATTTCCTCAGAAACCGAATATTTCTTTTCACGAACTGCTCTTATGTACATTTTTATGGGTCATATGAAGTTTGAGCACACCAAACCTTACGAAGATTGGTTTTGGAAAAAAAATCGAATTGAACTCAAAAAAACGTATGTAAAAGAAGTATATGTTGAAGAAAAAAAACTTATCACGAATTCCGAAGAAGAAATTGAATACGATCAATTAATTCTCGCTACCGGATCGGTCACCAATAAACGCGGTTGGAAAGGTGAAAATCTAAAAGGAGTTCAAGGTTTGGTAAGCAAACAAGATTTGGATTTATTAGAAGAAAACACTATAAATTGTAAACAAGCTGTAATTGTCGGTGGTGGATTAATTGGCGTGGAGCTTGCCGAAATGTTGCATACGCGAAAAATCCCTGTAAAAATGCTTGTTCGTGAAGATGCGTTTTGGGGGAATGTTTTACCAAAACCCGAAGCAAATTTAATTTCTAATCATATTAAGAAACACGGAATTGAAATTTTACATGAAACTGAATTATCTGAAATTATTCCCGATGAAAATAACCGTGTAAAAAAAATTATCACTTCAAATGGAGAGGGAATTGATTGTGATTTTGTAGGAATTACTACAGGAGTAAAACCCAATATCGATTTTCTCAAAAATTCTTCAATCGAAGTCGATAAAGGAATTTTAGTCAACGAATATTTAGAGACGAATTGTAAAGACGTTTTTGCTATTGGCGATTGTGCTCAACAGCGGACAAAACTAGGAAATCGAAATACAATTGAAGCGGTTTGGTACACCGGTAGAATGATGGGCGAAACCCTAGCACAAACCATTTGCGGAAATAAATTACCTTATAAACCCGGAAATTGGTTTAATTCCGCTAAATTTTTCGATATCGAATACCAAACCTATGGTTGGGTTTTTCCTGAAAGTAGAGAAGGAGTTGATGATTTTTATTGGTTAAATGAAAAGGAAGAAAAATGCCTGCATTTTCAATTTGAAATCAACAGCAGAAAATTTCTCGGGGTCAATACTTTCGGAATTCGTTTGCGACATGAAGTTGTAGATAAATGGTTATCGGAAGAATTACCAATCGAGCAAGTTATTTCCCAATTTTCAAAAGCCAATTTCGATAAAGAATTTTCAAAAAAATATCATATTCCGTTGCAAAAAGAATTTAGTAAACTAACAAAAGTGAACCAATATGAGTAGAGTACAACGGAATATGGCACTTTCTAAGCAACCACCCGAAAGCTTAAGCAAAACTCAAAAAAGTTTTGTATTTGTAGGAATTTCGGGACTTATGATTTTGCTGTTAGTAATTTTCAATGTTAATTTTCCGAATAAAATCTTATGGTTAAGTTTAGCGTTAAGTTTAATTTCGGCTGGAACTATCGGTTTTTCTTGGGCAATGTACGCACAAAAATCTGCAGGAATTAAAAACGATGGCGTTTGGTTTAAATCAATCTCCAGTAGAGGAATTTTAGGCTGGGCGTTAGGAATTTTTCTCACTTTATTTTACATCGTTCTTTACTTTTATCCTGAATATTTAGGTTTACGGGAAAATGAAGAAAACACAGGAATAATCGCACTTTTCGATCCGTTGAGTAAGTTTTTAAGCGGAAATCCCGCTAGCGAATGGTTCGTTTACGGAACACTTTACACGCTCGCAATTCTCATCTTCGGAATAAAATTTATGTGGAAATATCGTCACAGTCGGTATGAGCTTATTCGTACAGGTTCCGTGATGTTTTTTCAAACCGCTTTCGCATTTATAATTCCCGAAATTATGGCGCGATTAAATGGCGATTTACCGTATTACGATCTTAAAAATATTTGGCCGCTTAACTATTATAATTTCGAGCAATATCGTGTAGATGCTTTTATTAATTCGGGAAATATTGGGTTGGCGCTACTTTTGTTTGGAGTTGCTTCCATTTTTATTATCACACCAATTTTAACTTACAAATATGGAAAACGCTGGTATTGTTCTTGGGTATGCGGTTGCGGCGGTTTAGCCGAAACTGCTGGCGATCCGTTTCGACAACTAAGCGATAAAAGTCAATTTGCTTGGAAAGTTGAACGTTGGGTAGTTCACAGCGTGGTAGTTTTCGTAACATTAATGACAACTGCGGTAATTCATTCCTATTTAGGAGAAGATACTTCTAAGTATTGGCTTACGAAAGATGTTTTTTTAATCGGCGTAACGGTTTTGTTGACATTAGTTTTTTTATGGGCAATCTTATTTAAACGAGAAGAATTGCAAAAAGAGGCACAATATGGCGCGATAGGTTATTTTGTAATAATTCTGAGTTTAGTAGCACTTCATTTTTTTAGCGGAAGTAAGGTTTTTCTATTTCAAGCAGAAACCTTACGAAGCACGTATGCATTTTTAATTGGCGCTGTTTTTTCCGGCGTAATTGGCGTAGGTTTTTATCCCATTTTCGGGAATCGCGTTTGGTGTCGTTTTGGTTGCCCAATGGCGGCAATTTTAGGTTTTCAGCAACGCTTATTTTCAAAATTCAGAATAACCACAAATGGCGGGCAATGTATTTCTTGTGGAAATTGTTCCACTTACTGCGAAATGGGAATTGATGTGCGAGCTTATGCGCAAAAAGGAGAAAATATTGTGCGTTCATCCTGTGTTGGTTGTGGTATTTGCGCTGAGGTTTGTCCGCGTGGGGTTTTAAAACTAGAAAATGATCGCCCAAACGGAAGAATAAATTCTAAAGATGTACTTTTGGGGAACGATGTAGATTTAATGAATCACGTGAACCGAAACGCTTAAATGAATCTAAAAATAGTTGTCATTATTCCTGCTTTTAATGAAGAAGATTCTATCGCTTTGGTCATTAATGATATTCCTAATTTAGTTGAAGAAATTATTGTGGTGAGTAATAATTCTTCCGATAAAACTGAAGAAAACGCCCAAAAAGCTGGAGCAACAGTTTTAAAAGAATCTAAAAAAGGCTATGGTTTTGCTTGTTTAAAAGGAATGGAATACGTGGCGGAACAAGAAAAACATCCCGATATAGTTGTATTTTTAGATGGCGATTACAGCGATTATCCTGAAGAGCTTCCAAAACTACTAAAACCAATTAGAGAAGAAAATAAAGATCTTGTAATTGGCGCGCGGGTTAAGCGACTTAGAGAAACAGGATCGATGACCTTTCCACAGATTTTCGGAAATTGGCTTGCTACAAAACTCATGAAATTATTTTTTCAATCAACTTTTACCGATTTAGGACCGTTTAGAGCTATAAAATATGAAAAGTTATTAGCCTTAAATATGGAAGATAAAACCTACGGTTGGACGGTAGAAATGCAATTAAAAGCCTTAAAGAATAATTTTTCATATACCGAAATTCCCGTTCATTACCGAAATAGAATTGGCGTTTCAAAAGTTTCAGGAACTATAAAAGGTGCGTTTATGGCGGGCGTTAAAATTCTGGGCTGGATTTTTAAATACAGTTTTAATTAATATGGAATTTGTTATTTTATTCGTTTACGGTTTAAGCTTATTCATCATTTTTCTGTACAGTTTAGCGCAATTACAATTAGTTTTTTACTATTTGAAAGCCCAAAAAAATACTTCAAAAAAAGAGAACTTAAACCTTTCAACAGCTGAAAAAATTCCGTTTGTTACCATTCAACTTCCTATTTATAATGAACGTTATGTTGTTGAACGTTTACTGAAAAATATTGTTGAACTGAACTACCCAAAAGATAAATTTGAAGTTCAAGTTTTAGATGACTCTGCAGACGATTCGCTTCAGCAAACAAAAAAAATTATCGCGGAATTAGAGCAAAAAGGATTTCAGATTTCGCATCTTACGCGAACTAATCGAAAAGGGTTTAAAGCCGGCGCATTAAAAGAAGGATTGAGAGTTGCAAAAGGGGAATTTATCGCGGTTTTTGATGCCGATTTCCTTCCGAAAAAAAATTGGTTACTTCAAACAATTCCATATTTTGATAAGCCTGAAATTGGCGTGGTACAAACACGTTGGGCGCATTTAAATAGAGATTATTCGCTCATAACAAAAATGCAAGCCTTTGCGTTAGATTTTCATTTTTTACTAGAACAAGTCGGTAGAAATACCGGAAATCACTTCATCAATTTTAATGGAACAGCAGGAATTTGGCGAAAAAAATGCATCCTCGATGCAGGAAATTGGCAAGGTGATACTTTAACTGAAGATCTAGATTTAAGCTATCGCGCGCAACTTAAAAAGTGGAAATTTAAATATTTACCCGAAGTAGAAACTCCAGCTGAATTACCGATGGTAATGAGCGCGGCAAGATCGCAACAATTTCGATGGAATAAAGGCGCGGCAGAAAATTTCAGAAAAAATTATAATCGAGTTTTATGGAATAAAAACCTTTCGTTTGGAACAAAATTTCACGGTTTTTTCCATCTTTTAAATAGTTCCATGTTTTTCGTGATTCTATTATTAGCGGTTTTAAGTGTTCCCGTTTTATATTTAAAAAGTGAGTTTCCAGAATTGAACTATTATTTTTATGTGCTTGGCTTTTTTGGAATTAGTACATTTATTTTTCTGGGAAGTTATTGGTTAACTTATAAAAAAATTCACGGAAGTGGTTTTAAAAATTTTCTGAATTTCATCGGGATGTTTATCGCTTTTTTCTCTGTAGCAATGGGACTTTCGGTTTTAAATTCTAAAGCGGTTTTAGAAGGTCATTTCGGGAAAAAATCAGCTTTCATAAGAACGCCAAAATTTAATGTGAAATCAATTTCAGATACGTGGAAAGGCAATAATTATTTAAAAACCGACCTTTCTTTCACCACTTTAATTGAAGCAGTTTTGGTCGTATATTTTGGTTTTGCCATTTATAGCGCTTTTAAATTAAATGAATTCGGCTTACTATTTTTCCACGGAATGTTATTCGTCGGTTTCGCTTACGTAGTTTTAAAATCGGTTCAATCTAAATTTTAAATGGATTCTCTCACGCAAATAGTTTTAGGAGCTGCAGTTGGTGAAGCAGTTTTAGGTAAAAAAGTCGGTAACAAAGCCATGTTATATGGCGCAATTGCCGGTACAATTCCAGATTTAGATACCTTTGCCAGTTATTTTACTGATACGGTTTCTGCACTCGAAATTCATCGCGGCTTTACACACTCTATTTTATTTTCACTCCTTTTTGCGCCATTATTTGGGAAGTTGGTTTCGCTTTATGAAAAAAGCGCATCGTTTAAACAATGGACAATTTTATTCTTTTTCGGTTTTGTAACGCATCCGCTGTTAGACGCTCATACAACTTGGGGAACACAATTATTTTGGCCATTAGATTTACGATTAGCCTATAAAAGTATTTTTGTAATCGATCCGCTTTATACGTTACCTTTTTTAATTTTTCTTATACTCGCTATGCGAAAAAAACGCACTTCAGCAAAGCGAAGAAAATTGAATAATTTGGGTTTACTAATAAGTTCTACTTATTTAATATTAACCTTAGTTTTAAAAGGAATCGCTTTTTTTCAGTTTAAAAATGCGCTGGAAAATCAACATATTTCTTATACTGAAATTGAAACAAAACCCACGCCGTTTAATACCATTTTGTGGACTGCAAATGTAGACACCAAAAACGCTTACTTAATCAGTCATTATTCTTTTTTCGACTCGCAACCCATTAAGTTTAAAAGTTATCCTAAAAATCACGAGAAGTTAGGAAGATCGAAAAATTCAGAAAAAATTCAAGATTTAATCAAAATCTGTAATGGTTGGTACACAATTTCTGAAAAAGACGGTGAACTTTATTTTAACGATTTGCGTTTTGGTTTAATGAGTTTATCGGGCGAAACTGAAAATTTTGTATTCAGTTTTAAAATTGAAACTTCGCCTGAAGGAATTACGATCACCGAAGTAGAAAAAAATCCGCAAGACGGTAAAAAATTATTAAAGGAATTATCGACACGTATTTTCGGAAATTAATTCTTGAAATTCAGCTTTAATTTTTGGCAGTTTGTTAACTACACTTTTAGCTTTTTTGCCACAATTTAGCGAAAAGCAAAGCTATGACTTCTAAAGAAAAACGAAAATTTTATAGAAAAAAGCGCTATCAAATCATTTTTATTATAGTGATTTTACTTATCGCTTTTCGAATTTATTTGCCAACGCTAGTTAAAAATTATGTAAACGATGTTTTAGCCGATATTCCGGGTTATTACGGACAGGTTGATGATATAGATATTGCTTTAATTCGTGGCGCTTACGTAATTAACGGACTTTATTTAGATAAAGTAAATGCGGAAACAAAAACGCCATTTTTAAACTTTCCAAAGACTGATATTTCGGTAGAATGGAAATCGCTTTTTCAAGGAAAAATTGTAAGCGAAATTGAAATGAGCAAACCACAAGTAACTTACGTTTTTGAAGATCAACAAAAAACTTCTGAAAGTGGCGAAGCCGATACAGAAGATTGGACCAAAGCCTTAACCGATTTAGTTCCGTTAGAAATTAACCATTTTGAAGTCCATAATGGAACGCTTGCTTTTGTGCAGCTTCAAGCAAACCCAAATATCGATTTAAATATTCATAATTTAAATTTAGTAGCGACCAACCTTAGAAATGTAAAACAAAATGAACGAAAGTTACCTTCTTCCATTTCTGCAAGCGGCGTTTCTATTGGAGAAGGAAACGTGAAACTAGAAGGTAGGTTAAACCTTATTAAAGAAATTCCAGATATGGACATTTCTTTTTCCTTAGAAAATGCGCAAGCTACAGCGTTTAATAGCTTTACAAATTTTTACGCAGGTTTAGATTTTGAAGAAGGAAGCGTAGGCGTTTTTAGTGAAGTTGCCATTGCCGATGGTTATATGAAAGGTTATGTAAAACCACTTTTAACCGATACTAAACTTATCGGGAAAGAAGATGGGTTTGTAGAAACTCTTTGGGAAGGTTTTGTAGGTTTGTTCAAATTTATTTTAAAAAATCAAGGAACCGATACCGTTGCTACTAAAGTTCCTTTTGAAGGCGATTTAAATAATGTAAAAACTGGCGTATTTCCCACAGTTTTTAATGTTTTCAAAAATGCGTGGATTAAAGCTTTTCTTGGTCAAACCGATGAAGAGATAAATTATAAAGACGCTTTTAATGAGCAAAAAAACGACGGCAAAAAGAAAAGTGAAAACAAAAAGAGCAAGAAAAAATAATCACATTAGCCTTTTGCAATTAATTTTTTTGTTAAAGAAAGTATTACTTTTGTCGCTTATTATAAAAATATGAGTGTAGAACAAGATTTAATGCAGCGCGCAGATTCTTCCTGCGAACTCTGCGGAAGTAAAACTGAATTAGAAATATACCAAGTTCCACCTGCTGAAAAATTAACTTCAGAAGAAGCAATTTTGGTTTGTCATACGTGTTTTGAGCAATTGCAAGACGAAGATAAAATTGAACCTAACCATTGGCGATGCTTAAATGATAGTATGTGGAATACAACTCCGGCAGTTCAAGTAGTGGCGTGGCGAATGCTAAACAAATTAAAAAATGAAGGTTGGCCGCAAGATTTACTGGATATGATGTATATGGAAGAAGAAACCTTAGCTTGGGCAAAACAAACACTCGGCGAAGAAAAGAAAGCTGATGCAATTATTCATCGCGATAGTAACGGGGCAATTATTGAAGCTGGCGATAATGTGGTTTTAATTAAAGATTTGCCGGTAAAAGGTTCTAGTTTGGTTGCAAAAAGAGGAACTGCGGTAAGACGTGTTTCGTTAGTTCACGATAATGAAGAACAAATTGAAGGAAAAGTTGAAGGCCAACAAATTGTAATTCTCACCAAATTTGTAAAGAAAACCTGATTTTTTTTGCGTTAGGGATTGCAGCGGAAATCCTTTTTTACTCAATTATCAAGCTTTTTTCTAGTTTGAAGTTTATTTCTAAAGAGAGATTTTTCTTACTAAAATAGGAATTGTTTAAGTAAAAAAGATTGAAACGGAAAGCCCGACCTAAATCCTTTTTTCAGGATTTAGGTAACGCCCTCATTATTTCATTCGATAATCGAGATTTAATTTCTGAATTTTTTCGAAGTAATTTACTTGTTTGTTTTTAAACGCGTAAAATGTTTGTAGAAAAACGGAATGGTCTCGATTCCTTTTAAGTAATTCCAAATTCCGAAATGTTCGTTGGGAGAATGGATTGCATCGGTATCTAGACCAAAGCCCATGAGAATGGTTTTACTTTTTAATTCTTCTTCAAAAAGTGAAACAATCGGGATACTTCCACCGCTTCGTTGTGGAATAGGTTCTTTTCCGAAAACTTCTTTGTAAGCTTCACTTGCCGCTTGGTATTCAATTCCGTCAATTGGAGTTACATAACCTTGTCCGCCGTGATGAGGTTTCACTTTTACCGTTACGCCACTAGGTGCAATACTTTCAAAATGTTTTTTAAATAATTCGGTGATTTCTTTCCAATCTTGATTAGGTACTAAACGCATGGAGATTTTAGCAAAAGCTTTACTGGCAATTACGGTTTTAGCGCCTTCGCCAATGTATCCGCCCCAAATTCCATTTACATCTAGCGTTGGCCGAATTGAATTTCGCTCGTTTGTCGTATAACCTTCTTCGCCGTAAACATCATTTATAGCTAATTTTTCTTTGTATTCTTCTAAATCGAATGGCGCTTCTCCCATTTTAGCACGCTCTTCTTTGGTAAGTTCTTCAACTTTATCGTAAAAACCAGGAATGGTAATGTGTTTATTTTCGTCATGAAGCGACGCGATCATTTTGGTAAGCACATTTATTGGATTTGCCACCGCGCCGCCATAAAGTCCGGAATGTAAATCACGATTTGGTCCGGTAACTTCAACTTCAACGTAACTTAAACCGCGTAAACCGGTTGTAATAGAAGGAACATCTTTAGCGATCATTCCCGTATCGGAAATTAAGATGACATCATTTTTGAGTTTTTCATGATTTCGCTCAATAAACCAACCTAAATTTTCACTGCCGACTTCTTCTTCGCCTTCAATCATAAATTTTACGTTACATGGTAAATCGTCATTTTCTACCATATACTCTAAGGCTTTTACGTGCATATACATTTGTCCCTTATCATCGCACGCACCACGAGCAAAAATAGCGCCTTCAGGATGAATTTCGGTTTTTTTGATGACCGGTTCAAATGGCGGACTGTCCCAAAGATTAATGGGGTCTGGCGGTTGTACATCGTAATGGCCGTAAATTAAAATAGTAGGAAGATTTTCATCGATTATTCGTTCGCCATAAACAACAGGATAACCCGGCGTTTCGCAAATTTCAGTATGCGTACAACCTGCGTGGTCGAGACTGTTTTTAACTGCTTCTGCTGTTTTTATAACATCATTTTTAAATGCCGGATCTGCACTTACTGAAGGAATTTTTAATAATTCTATAAGTTCTTGAATAAACCGATCTTGATGTTCTTTTACGTAATATTTACTGGATTTCATAGGCTTGTTTTTCTGTGGATAAGCAATATAGCGACAAGATTTTGAAAACTGAAATTTTTTTGAGAGTTGTTTGTTTGAAAATTGAATACTTTGTTTATATTTGCATCCGCTTAACAGATAGTCCTAAGTTCTGTTAAGTTTTATGCGGGCGTGGTGGAATTGGTAGACACGCTAGACTTAGGATCTAGTGCCGCGAGGTGTGAGAGTTCGAGTCTCTCCGCCCGCACAAAAAAAGCCTTCTCATTTTTGAGAAGGCTTTTTTATTGGTACCGCCAAAAGTTTTATTTTCCAAGGCTTGCCTTCAAATTAAAAATTTGTTTTTAGCGAACACCTTGTGGGCTTGTCCCGAGTTAGTTTATTGCATTTATTTCTTCTTTTAAAAGTAAACAGCGCAGTTACTAAAATCTTCTTTAATACTTACTTGGTCTTTTTTACTGAAATTATTACCGATTAAAATTAAGGTTTTTAATGATTTCATTTTTTTAATTTCCGGTGGTAAGTTTTGTAGTTTATTATGGGAGAGAATTAATAGTTCTAAATTATCAAGATGTTGTATGGAAGATGGGAGGAAAGTCAATTTGTTGTTATTTAAAATTAAGGTTTTTAAACTTTTTAATTCTCCAATGGAATTGGGTAAACTAGATAATTGATTATACGATAGGTTTAAAATTTCTAGCGATTTTATTTTTAACCAGCTATAATCGAATTCATTAAATTGGTTATGCGCTAATTGAAGTGTTTTTATTTTTTTAAGTTCTGTTATAGAAATTGGTAAATAAGTAAGTTGGTTATTATCGAGTTCTAAAACTTCTAATTGCTTGCAATCGCCAATATTTTCAGGAAGATGCGTAAGAATGTTCGATGATAAATAAAGAAATTTAAGGTGATTTAATTCGCCTATTTCTTCTGAAATTACGGTTATATTATTGGTTGCTAAATCTAGCGAAATTAGTTTGTCTAAAGCTGAAATTTTATTAGGAATATAACCGAGCGAATTCTGCTTTAAATTAAGACTTTCTAAGTTTTTTAAGCTGAAAATCACTTCGTCCCAGTTACTTAAATGATTCCGCATTAAGTTCAAAAAAGTCAGGTTTTTAAATTGTTTTAATTCTGTGGGGACGTGAAATAAATTTTGATCACGTAAATTTATTTGAATTACTTCGCTAGGTTTTTCTAGCCCTTCAGCAACTTTGTAATATACTTTTTCTGAAAGTGGGTTTGCATTCTGACTAAAGCAATAAATACCAAAACTGAAGAAAAAAAGAAAAAAAATATTTTTCATAAAAATGATTAATTAAAAAAAGGACCGGCAACTTAATACCGATCCTTTTTGAATTATAAGAACATTTTAGTTCGCTTTTAAAACTTTATAGCGTCCTAGTTGGTTTCCTACTTTTACTTGAACAATAAATAATTGTTCTCCTTGAGAAAATTCAGCAAGGTTTACATTTATTTGTTGTGCACTTCCGGTAGTTTGATTTTCAGAAATATGAGCAACTCTTCTTCCTAAAAGATCAAAGATTTCAACTTCAATTTCTTTTCCTGCAGTAGCATTTACTTGAATGGTTAAATTATCTTTAGTTGGGTTTGGATAAAGACTTACCATTTCAGCTAACGCATCTTTCACACCTAAGGTAGAAACGGTAATATATTCCGTTTTACTTTCAGTGCTATTTCCTGCAATGTTTGTGGTTTTTAAAGTTACTTCATACGTTCCTTCAGCATCATACGTTACTGTTGGAGATTGTGCAGTTGAAGTCGCCGGAGTTCCACCTTCAAAAGTCCATTCCCAAGAACTTGGGTTATTTGTACTTAAATCAGTAAAAGTTACAGTTTCTCCAATAGCCACGTTTATATTATCTGCTGTAAAATCGGTTTCAGGAGCTTGCATTCCTAAATTTTCGTCTAATGAGAATACTACTGTTGCCGATTGATCTAAAGTCACATTGTTAAATGTAGCGTCTACTTGAGATGCATTATTTCCGCTAGGATGTTGCACTGAGAAAAATCCGTATTTAAAATCTGGTGTAAAGGTTAATCCTGTTGGTTCAGAACCTGCTGGCATTGAAGCGAATAATTCAACATGCGGATTATTTTGTGTGTGATCTGGACGAACAACCCAAATGTAATTGTTACCGCCATCTTGTAAAACCCAAAGGTTTCCTTTATCGTCGAAAGTTAAATTGTCATTTCCACCGCCCCAAGGTTCGGTATAATTTCCTTGTGTAGATTGAATGTTATAACTCATTCCGCCAACAAAAGTTTCGAAATCAGAAACTGTAGTTCCATTATCTGTAAAACGATATGTTCTAGATTTTCCTTTTGCAGTAAAATAAATTTTACCATCAAGCGGACTGATCTCGCAATCTTCAACACCGTTAAAGTTAGTTCCGCCTAAAGCAGCTGCTGTATTTCTAATGTTGTTACGTTCTGCTTTGGTATCGTTAGGAACTTCAATCCATTCTGCTGAGCTAGAAGTAGGATCGTCTCCAGAAAGTGGTAAGTCTAATTTTAAAACATATACGGTTCCTGCTGAAAGATCTCCAGGCGTATCCATTACATATTTATAAACACAATCAGTTCCTCCATCTTCTCCGTAATAAGCTGTAGTTCCATCAGAAGAAATTACTACGTTTTCATGGTTCATTCTTCCCATTGCCCAAAGTTTTTCTTGTCCGTTTCCATAATCCATTACTTGTGCAGTTTCAGGATCAATTTCAACTAACCAACCTACATCTTCGTAACCATCGCCATTGTTATCACCTCCATTGGTAGATTCTTCAGCAGTTACGACAGTTCCCCAAGGAGTAATTCCACCAGAGCAGTTTCTTGTAGTAGTAACTAAAGCTTGATTGTATAAATCTACGGGTTGGCTAGCATCGATACTCCATAATTTTTGGGTTGTATCTAAATGTAAATCTACAATTGAAACTCCACCAGGTGTATTTTCATGATTTACAGATAAATGGCCTAATTCGCTACTTCCTGAAGTTGCAACGTAAGCTGTGAAATCATGATTTCCTGGCACTGTTCCACTACCATCAGTATATTGTTCACCTTGTTTAAATAATAATTGAAAACGGTGTTCTTGGGGGATAATTAAATGATCGGTTTGCGCTGTTGGAACAATTGAAGTGAAACACCCGATATGAGCATCATCACAATTAAAGTTTGAATTTACTACGTTATCGATATACATATCAAAACCAAGATCTGAACTTTGGCCGTCACGGTTATGAAGTTCTACAGCAATTCTATTCACACCTTGCTGAAAAGCAGTTTTTGGTACTTCGTGAATTTGATAGCTTGTTTCATCTGAACCACTAATAATAGTAGCCGAAGTAGTTAAATAATCTACAGGACCGCTAGGCATATTGTCTCTAAAAACTTCTACGCCATTTACATATACAATTGCTCCGTCATCTCTTTTGATTCCGAATTCAATCATATCTTCAAGATCAGCTAAATTTACATTGACATCTCTTGTAAAATAAGTAGTGATGAATTTATTTCCGCTATCCGGTCCGTAAGAAATTTCAGTATTTACAGGATCTCCGTAACCAAAACTTCCGTAATTTCTTGACCAAGAATCGTAGTTATAACCGCTTTGATTCCAATTAGTATTTCCTAAATCTGAACCATCATCTAAATAATTCCAAGCAGATTCTTTCTCTAAAGGAAAATCAGCAGGAGTTAAAGGCGCTAATTCAAAACTTAATTCCATATCAAAACGAAGGTCAGAACTCCCAGCGTCTCCTTGGTGAATTTCAACAGCAACTACATTCGTTCCGTTTTGTAAGGTATTCGCTGTTGGAATTTGGTGAAAAGTTTCTTCGCTAGATCCGCCAATTGCTGAAGAAGCGTAAGTATTGTAAGTTACCGCTCCAGAAGGCATATTTAAACGGGCAACTTCAGTTCCGTTTAAGTAAACAATTGCACCATCGTCTTTCATTACTTTAAAAAGTAAATCTCCTAAAGAAGAAGCATTCGTTACTTGAATTTCTTTTCTGAAATAATAAGTTGGGTATTTATTATTTCCATCGCTACCATAATCGAGGGTAGTAGTTTCAATTCCGTCGCCATAACCAAAAATAGCATTTCCAGTTGACCAAGACGCGTCGTTATAACTTACATCTTTCCAAGATGTTCCCAAATCTGTTCCGTTGTCATTGTATTTCCAAGAACTTCCGGTAGCAATTAAAATATTTTGCTGACTAAAAGTAAATGAACTACAATTAGTTTCGGTTTCACAATCATCTTCGATTGTGTAATCAGTATCATTAGCGTAACTGTTAAGTCCTAATGCAATACTGAAAAAAACTAACCATAAAGAGTAATAATTTTTTTTCATTTTTAAGATAATTAAGAGGTTTATTTTTGATGTCCCAAAAGTATCTTTAAAGCAAACTGAAACGAAAAATTTGGGTTTAAGCTTTTTTTATGAAAAGGTTACTCACGTTAGTAAATTCTAACGAGAATGTTAGGTTTGTAAAGAAGAGGTTAAGCGGTTTAAGGATAAGTTTTGAAAATTAAACACTTAGCTTTTTTTCTGAATTTTACTTGTATCGGTTAATGATTTTATAAAAGCAATTAAATCTTTTTTCTCTTCTGCTGAAAGATTTAATTCATCTGGAGCCAAGGTTTGGTTAGTTACTTTTAAACCTTGCCCCGCACCGCCGCCTTTGTTGTAAAACTCAATTACTTCTTCTAAGGTTTTATAAGCGCCATTATGAAAATAGGGAGCGGTAACTTCAGCATTTCTAACCGATGTAGTTTTAAACGATTTTTCATAAATCCACGCTTTTTCATTTTGTACAAGACTTTCAATTCTGCCTTGATCAGGATCCAATTTTACCTTTTCAGCATTCGGATCTTCCAACACCCCTAAAATTTCACTTTCAGAATCGCTATAAAAAGGCGGAACTAAACCGGCAAATGTAGGAGCGAAGTGGCAGGTTGCGCAAGCCGCTTTTCCCGTAAATAAATTGAAACCGCGTTTTATTGATGGATCAGGATTTTGAGATCTATCTCTAATATACTTATCAAATTTGCTATTCCAGGAAGTAAGCGAAGCAACATAAGAAGTAAGCGCTTTTGAAAATTGTTGACGCGAAATTTCTTCAGTATTAAAAATTTCTTTAAAACCGTTTTTGTAGGTTTTATCTTTTTCTAATTTTTTTAAAATTGAACTATAAGCTGTATTAAATTCATCTGAATTAAAAATCACATGTTCGGCTTGTTGTTCTAATGTAAAAGCTCGTAAATCGTAAAAATACCGATCTGCATAAACCGAATTCAGCAAACTTGGTGAATTACGTAAAACGGTTTTTCCTTGTACATTACTTTCAGATTTTGTTTTTCCGTCAGAAAAAGCCAAGTTAGGATTGTGGCATGACGCACAACTAATTTGCTTGTTATTACTTAAATTTTGATCGTAAAATAATTTTTCTCCTAATTTTTGAAGTTGTGGACTATCTTCATTTTCTTGTAAAGCGGTAAAGAAATAGGGATTTAAAAATTCTGAAGAAAACATGGAAGAACTTTCTGGATTCCACGCCGAAGAATAGGCTAAAAATTCAGGTGTGTTTTCAGCTTGAAAAATTTTCATCTCCTCATAAAGCGGCTCAATGTGTTGAATTAAAAACGTATAGCGATCAAAAGTATTAAAGTCATTATTTTCCTCTAAATAGTCAATCGCATTTTTTAAATCGATTAAGATTTTTTTATGTTCTTTCTGATGATGTTGAGGTGAGAACTCTGTAAAAAAATCTTTGATACTTTCAAGTGAAACACTAGCTTCTTCTAGCGCGTTTAACGATCCAGGCGTGTCAAAACCGCTCATACCAAGAGTAAAAATTCTAATGAGTTGCATTCGCATCGCCACAATTTCCTCTTCCGGGTTTATGTTTTTTTGTTGAATTCCGTTTTCTAATAATTTATAATGATTCAGAAGCTTTTTCGCAACTGAAGCCACCAAGGTTTTTTCTTCAGCTAAATTATCCGTGTAAACCAATTCATCTAAAACTTGTAAACCTTCTGGTGGAATAACATCTGGCAAAGCTCCGGATTTTTCAATATGCAAAAGAGGCGCGCCGTTTATATGCGAATTCACAAATTCGTGATAATGAAAATCGAGGTAAAATTCTATTTTTTTATAATCTAAACGAGTTGCTTTTACTGCTTTTTGAAGCGAATCGCTAGAGATTTTATCCAATTTAAATGCTTCCGCTGTTTGATCTAAATTCTCAAGAGAAGTTTTGAATTCTTTCGCATATTTCGCAAATAAAGTAGATGTTTTTTGATAAGAATCTTTTACTGTGGTAAATGAAAAAATACAAGAAAAAAAAGTAATGATGATGCTTATGATAAAAAAGCGAAAGCGGTATAGATGACGCATAAAATTAGGTTTTATTGAACTTCCAAACCTAAATCTTACTGAAAAAAAAAAGGTTAATAAATAATTATATTAGCGTTAAATTGCCCATAGCGCAAATTTGAAAGAGAGAGAAGAAACAAGATCGCTTCGCTTTTAGAAACAAGAACTAAGGTTCGAATTTATATAGGAGTACATATAGCAATAATACATGTTTATTTCAACCAAAAGATCAATCAATACCTGAAACAGACTCCCAAAATATTGTGCATAAGAAAGAAGTTAACTTTTCATATAGCCCGACACTTTCGTAACCTCGATCCCCTTTCAAACGGAGTGCCAATAGAAACGGTTTCAAATTTTTTAGGCCTAAAAAGTTTCTACTATTCTAATTTAAAAACCTGCGTCAACTCCATACGTTGTTGACACAGGCTAAAAATTACACCAAATTATTGTTTGATTAGTTTTATAGATTTAACTGCTTTTCCAGCTTGAATTTTTGCAATATAGTTGCCTGCTGAAAGTTCAGATATATCTATAGTTAGGCTGTTGCTGTTGTTTCCTGCGATTTGTTTTACTTCTTGCCCCAATAAATTATAAATATTGATATTAGAGATTAACTCTTTTGAAGTTAAGGTAACTTCTCCCGTTGTTGGGTTTGGGTATGACGTTATTTCAGCTATGCTTTCGTTTTCAATACCTAAAGTTTCATCGGAAACATAGATATTAAACATGACACCTTCTGGCATTGCCGACATGTCTTCAGTGTATATATTCCAATTACTACCATCGTACCATACTCCAAGAGTTTTATCCAGTTCAATATTTGAGGCATCACCGCCCGACCCCCAATTGTGGGTAATAACGGGATAGGCTTCCGGCTTTCCGTTTAGGCTTGGATGGTCTATTACGGTATAGTTGGAAGATATGTTCCCAGCTGTAGCTGTATGTTTAAAAGCCGTGGCCCCTCCAGTGCCTTCACCAATTAATACATCGAAAGCAGCTTGAGCAGGAATATCTTCTTGGGTGTCTTCATTAAATACATACCAATACTCGTCGCCAGTATCGTAATACACCCCGCAATTATTATCGTTGCGTATTCCAAAAGTATTGTAATAGTTGGCATATAGAATTATGGCATCTGGGTTACCATTAATGCTCGGGTTATTCACTCTAACTCTATAGTCAGTTCCAGATGCCACTACGCCGTCACTTTCACCACCATCAATGATATAAATATTATAAGAGGAGCCTTCTACCATAGGGTCAGTGTTTTGATTGTAAACCATCCATCTAGATGTACCGGTGTGATAAAAGGTACCCGTTACATTGTTGTTGTACTGTACTCCACCATAGTTTAGGTTATGAGTAACCATAATCATAGCACTGGGATTGCTGTTGAGGTCGGGATGGTCCAATTCGGTGCCGTCAAGACTAATATTGCCTGTTGTTGCCGTGTGCACAAAAACTTTGTCCTGTGCCATTGCTACTGTAAAGAGTAGCATACTTAAAAATGTAAATATTGTTTTCATAATAAATAACCTTTGTAATTTATGCTTTTTTAAAGGTATAAATGGTTCCGTTATTATCGAAAACAAGTATGTTATTCGTAATAGTTATGATTTGATAAGTCTCATTTTGACCGTTTGAAGAAGTATCTATTTGATTGGGGGTATTCATTTCATACGTTCCAGTACGGGTACTAGATACAACGCAGTTACCATTATTATCTTCATGGTATCCTTTAGATAGGATAGCTCCATTTTCTAAAAACTGAAAAAATCCTTTTTTTGTACATGCTGTTAATGGGGCTTCGCCACCTATACTATCAATGAACCATTTCCCGATTAAGAGCTCTTCGTTGGTTTGTTTATGTGTTTTAAAAGATGCTATATTACTTTCTGTGCTATTGCTCTGATTGTCCTTGGCGGTGACCTTCCAATAATATAGGGTGTTAAAATCTAAACTATCTTCAATGATATAATACTTGGTCGTTAACCCTGAAGCCATTTTGGTCGTTGGAGGATTTTCTGTGCCAATATAAAAATCATAACTAACTGGGTCTCCATCTGGGTCTGTTGCTTCTTCCCAAGTTAGTCGCGGTTGCGGATCTACATTGCTTGCGCCATCTCCTACTTCTAACAGATTAAAGCTGTTGGGAGCTTGGTTTTCAGGTGTAGGTATGTCACTATTATCATCACTACTGCAACTGTTAAAAACACAGCCCATCAGAAGTAAGATTAATAGAGTTTTGAATTTAATTTGTAAAGTTTTCATCTGAATTGATTTTAATATTAAGCTTAAGTAGAAAGGATAATTTGATGTGTTTTAATTAAAAAAAATCGGTCTTTTACGCCTAAGTCTTTCTTGAAAAAGTTGATAAAAGACCGAATATGGATTGGTTATTTTTTTAAAATAATAGTTGTTTTACTCGCCACATAAGTAACCACCGCTTACATTTTCCAGCGTATTATCACCTTCAGTAAGGTTTGGATTTTCTGGGTCATATTTGTTAAATAATGCACAAGCATCAATATCTTTAAAAGTGGTATTCGTAACCGTTAAAACAGGGTCTACCCACATTTCAATAGCACCACCAGCTCCTGCACCGCCAGCATACTCAATTAAAACGTTATCTATTTTATTTTGAACAGAGGTAGTGCGGCGAACCGAAATTGTGCTCCAAGCACCAGCTACTTTTGTTACTCCGGTAAAAGTTATCGGTTTTGCTTCTGTTCCAACGGCAATAATGGCACTTCCTTCATCAAACAGTTTATCAATTTCGATACCTTTTGTATCTTCAAATTCAATAATAACCCCTGGTTCGATGGTGAATTTTGCGCCATCTATAATTACTAGATCGCTTGCCATTCTATAGGGTACTCCTAAATTATTCCAGGTTTGAGATTCGTTAATAGATGTTACACCATTACTAGTTAATCTTATGACATCAGTATTATTCCCTGTAAAATCGCCTCCGGAAATATTGCTGGCTACAAGAGGAATGGTATAAATTGGTATATCTGTATTTGTGATCGTACAATTATTAATTTCGACATTATAATTATAAGCTGTGGCCGCTATTCCGTAATTCAAGCTGTTTTTAATGCTTACATTATTCAACCTAAAATAAGAATCAGAACTTATTATTAAACTTGCAGGTTCGCTATTGCTAGTTAATCCATCGTCTCCAGCATATTCTATAGTTACGTAATCGAAGCGGTTTTTAATTTTCTCACTATCGGTAATAATCCCTTTCCAAGCTCCTTTTGTTTCCGATGCAGAAGTAAAAGTAATAGGTTTGCTTTGGGTTCCCACAGCATTTAACGACCCTTGCTCTTTAACTTTCATTCCTGCTCCATTTGTAAATTGAACAACAACTCCCGGTTCAATAACTAAATCGACTTCGACGGAAACCACACAATCTATTAGATAATCTACCCCTTCGCCTATATCTTCTAGTACGAATAAAGCGTCCGAATTATTGCTTTGGAAAGAATCGCAATCCAAAAGCACTGTTTCTGCAGGCGCTGGTGGTTCTACACTAGTGTCATCATCACTGCTACAACTAGCAATGGTAGCACCTACAAAAAGTAATAATAATAAAATTTTGAATTTGTTCTGAATTGTTTTCATTTTTGATTTTTTAGAGTTTTACTTTTATAAATTGTATTTTCTTAATTTTTTTAGAAATTTATTATATTTTAAATTTCACACCAGCTGCCAACACTAGCTGACCTCCATCAATAATTACATATTTGAGTTCTGCAAAAGGGGTAATGTTACCATCTAATTTGAGGTTGGCACCACCTCCAATATTGAGACCTATTCTACCATCGCTACCGCTGACGCTACTACCAAATCCACCCAAAATATCATTGTCATATTTTACGTTGACGTTGGTATAGTTAAGACCTCCAATTCCATAGAAATCAAAGTCTTCATCTTGAATAAAATAATAATTAGCATTAGTATTGAACTCAAACCATGTTATCTTAATAGGTCCATTTTCTTTGGGCAGGTAATAGATGAAACTCGGGGTAATGCTGAGTTTGTCGATAATACCAAATTCGACATTGGCACCAATTCCAATATTTTCTATTTCAGTACCGTACGCCAACATGCCGCCAATGCGCGTATCTATTTTCTGGGCGTTTGCCGTTAAGGAAACAAAACAAAAGACAAAAAAGCTTAGGCTTGTAATGATTAGTTTTTGTGTGTTCATGATAGATTTTATTTAGTTTAAAAATTAAGTTAGAGTTTCTGTGTTAAAAGCTTAGCTACTTTAATAGATTGAGCTTTGTTAGAATCTTCATTAGCAGAAGTTTCTCCCTTAACATGGATTAAGTTTCTTTTTTAAATAGCAAATAAGAATGTTGTTTTTTTATGATTTCAGTTTTCTAGAGGATTATTCATTGCTTGGGTTTGTTTAATTATTTTTGATAATCTGTTTCACAATCCTGTGATCATCGCCTGTAGTTAGCTTTATAAAAATTCCAGAAGCATATCGATTAATATGGATGTCGGTTTGCTCTTCCCAACTTTTTATGCATTGATCTGAAACGGAAAACAGCTTGGATGATATTTGGTTTATTTTTGTCTCCATGACTTTTTTGTTTACTCAAATGTCAATATAAATACCTTGCATTCAGCGGGGGAATGTATAAGAGGAGGGAAACACTTTATAACTGGTATATTTTTGATGATAACGGGTATTTGCCGTTTTATAGCAAGAAAATATTGGGTTTACCAATAATCATAGAAATAGCTCCAAAAACAAGGTCTTTTATACCAGTTATACAATTTTTTCTGTAAAGACTTATATTTTTAGTAATTTTAAAACATTGTTGTCCAATAAGGAACCAAGAAATACTACTTGATTGTAGTTAATTGATAAAAGCAATACAATGAATTAGCATTAGTCTCTTTTATATTTTTGTAAAAAGAAAGGTCTCCTATTTTAAAAGTGGTTGAAACTCAATTTTAATAGTTTATTGCGTTAATTCAAGAAATTTCATTCGGATACTAAATGATTTTAAAATACTTCCCATTAAAATTATTATTATGATAAGATTAGTCCTGATTGATGATGAACCCAAAGCTATAAAAAGTATAGAATGGGAAATTGAAAATTTTTGTGAAGATGTAGAGGTTATGGCAACTTTTACCAAACCCAAGAAAGCTATTGATTATTTACAGCTGCATAATCCAGATTGTGTTTTTTTAGATGTAGAAATGTCAGAAATGGATGGATTTCAATTTTTAGATCATTTTAAAAAACGCCAGTTTTGTGTAGTTTTTGTGACTGCTTACAACCAATATGCCATTAAGGCTATTAAGGAAAATGCTATGGATTATTTGTTGAAGCCCATCGACACTGATGATTTAATCTTGACAATTGAAAAACTGAAAGTTGAAAAAAAAAATGGACGTACGTACGATGCCTTGGAAGAACGCTTGCGCTCCCATACTAATAAGCGAATTGTAATTCCGGTGGAAGGTAAATTGATATTTATCAACACAGAAAATATTTTCTATTGTGAAAGTGATGGCAACTACTGCAAAATCCATTTAGCAGAGAAAAAGTCTTTGTTTATTTCAAAAAAGTTAAAAGAGATACAAGCTATTTTGCCTACAGATGATTTTTTTAGAATACATAATAGTTATGTTATCAACCTAAAAAGAGTGAGTGCATACTTAAAAACAGAAGGTTATGTAATTCTTGATAACGAAAAAAAAATTCCTGTCTCTAGAAATAAAAAGTCCGCTTTTTTAGATAAAATATAATAATGGAATTTGTACCTGAACTTTTCTTTTGGCAGTTGATGGTAACTGCTTTGTCAATTCTTGGTATAATCAGTCTTGTTATTGGGTATAACTCTAAAGAGAAGAGTTTTTTGTTTTATTTTGTCTATACATTTTTTTTATTATTTTATTTTATCTTGATGACTCCTTATGATGTTGAGTGGCGCGATCAACTTTATACTACCTCTTTTAAATCGCTTCGTTGGTATTCACAGGTAATCTATAATTGTTCTTATTTTTTGTTCTTTCTTTATTTTTTAGATGTTAGAACACATCTTTATAAATTTTACAAATTTATTATAAAGGTTGTTGCTATTATGTTTAGCATAGCAAGCCTTGTTTTTTTATATAGTATTTTAAGTGTGAAACCTGAAGTTTTCGACTTTTTTTACATTTATATTTTTGTACCTGTTTTATTTTGTTTTGCAATTTATACGCTTATCAAATCTTTTTTTCTTCCTGGAAGATTAAAATATTTCTTTATTACAGGAGGAGGAATTTTTATCGTTTTTGCGATGATTGCACTTTTTTTCCCCATTATGAGATGGCGTATTTTTAATATAAAACCTTTTTTTATTTTTTATATCGGGATCTATATCGAGCAATTTGTATTTGCTTTTGGTTTAGCATACAAAGTGAAATTAATTAACCTTTCTTTGTTGGAAAAATCATTAGAAAATCAACAGATTAAAGAGAAGCAAAATCAGTTTTTAGAAGAAAAATTAAAGGAAAAGGAAAATGAGATTTTGTTTATAACAGCTAAAGCTGAAGAAGAACGAATTTCACGTCTTAAATCTAAATTTGAAGATGAAATTCATCATCTACATTTAGTATCATTACAAAATCAGATGAACCCACATTTTATATTTAATGCCCTTAATTCTATCAAGTTCTTTTTGATTGAAAATGATAAAGAAGAAGCAATTTACTATCTAAATAAATTTTCAAAACTCATCCGTATTATTTTGGAAAGTGTTCAGGTAGAAAGCATTACATTAGAGAAAGAATTATCAATTTTAGAATTATATGTAAATATTGAAAACATTCGTTTTGAAGATAAAATAGAATTGAAAATTAACAAACCAAAAAATAGTAACCTAAAGAATATAATGGTTCCGCCAATGATTTTTCAACCCTTTATAGAAAATTCTATTTGGCATGGGCTTATGTTGAGAAAAGGTAAAAAGAAAATAACACTGAATTTTTCTAAAGTTGAAAATACGCTTGTCCTTAAAATTAATGACAATGGGATTGGTCGAAAAAAATCAATGCAAAATCTTGAACGGAAATTTTACAGAAAAAAATCAATTGGATTAAAAATCAATAAGGAACGGCTTAAGCATTTTAATCAAAAAAGAGGATTGAACTATTCTTTTAAAATTAATGATTTAAAAAATGAAGAAGGAAAGTCTAGCGGAACTGAAATTGAATTTTTATTTACAAACCCCGCCTGAAAATCTCTTTTTTACAATGTGCGATTCAATAAAATATTTCTATAGGTTTTTGCAAAAAATAATGCTTGTTTTTATTTTACTACATTCTTTTCTTGCTCAATCACAATCAACGACTCGTTTAGATAGTTTAAAACATAAACTCAATCAAGCCACATGCGATTCCTTAAAAATCATTTATGAGCTTAAAATTTCTAGAGAAATTCACCGGCAACCTCATGAGAAGGAGGAAGGATATGCTTATGCTAAAAAAGCCATGGAACGTGCACTTTTTTTAAAAGATACAATTTTATATGCAAGAACTTTAGATAACTTTGGTTTGCTAAACCGTTTTCATCAGGATTATGAAGAAGCTTTGGATTTTCATATAAAAGGTTTTAAGCTTGTAGAGAATAGAAAAGATGTAAAACCTCTCTATAAAATGATTTTTGCGAATAATGCTGGGGTTGCCGCTCGTTACAATCAACAATATGCAACTGCTGTTTATTATTATATGAAAGCGTTAAAAATAGCTGAGAAGCATAATGATCTTCGGAATATAGCAATAGCAAGCAACGGAATCGGAAACGCTTTTAGTAATATACCTGGTCGAGAAAAAGCAGCATTACAGTATTTTAAACGTGCTCTTGAGGTTTCAAAAAAAACAGAAAATAGTTTAGGGGAGGCTATGAATTATCTTTCTATAAGTAATTATTATATATATGAAAAAGAATACGAAAAGGCCCGGAATTATTTAGATAAATTATTGCAATTGAATATAAAAAGAGACGATTTATATGGCTTGGCTATTACATATGAATTTTTTGGGATCTCTTATTTAAAAGAAGGTAAAAACCTGACCAAGGCAGTTGCTTATTTTGAAAATTCTCTAGAACGATTTAAAGCTTTGGATGATAATCATAAACAGGCAGAAATTCTTATGAATTTAGGTAATAGTCAAGTGAAACTAAATAATCTGAGACGTGGCGAAGAATATTTCCGAAAGTCTCTCAAGTTAGCAGAGGAATTGAAGCAGTTTGAATTAGTAAGCTTGAACTCAAAGAAACTGTCTCAAGTGTTAGCTAAAAGAGGTAACTATCAACAAGCTTTACGTTACTATAAGCAGGCTGATGTCTATAAAGACAGTCTTAAAATTACCGAACAAAATGTGCAGATAGAAATGCTCACTAAGAAGTATAATTTGGAAAAGAAGGAGAGTCAAATTCAATTACTCCAAAAAGATAGAGCTTTACAACAAACACTCGTAGAAAACCAAAAACAGCAATTAAAACGGCGCAGGCTAATTACGGTTTTTCTGGCTATTGGTTTTACATTATTACTGGTAATTTTTTTAATGCAATACAGAAATTACCGTACCAAGAAAAAGACGAGTGCACGTATTCAAAAAGAAGAGAAAGAAAAAATGAATGCTATTTATGAGCGTAATTTGGCTCAGTCTGAGATATTAGTGACCCGGCTGAGGATTAATCCTCATTTTTTATTTAATAGCCTTAACGCTATTACTTATCTTATACAGAGTGAACAAAATTTTAAAGCCATAAAATATCTCAAAATATTTAGTCGGTATACCAGAATGGTGTTAGAGACTTCTAAACAACATATTATTCCTTTGCAACAAGAACTTAAATTGGCCAATTATTATTTAATGTTAGAAGAAAACCGTTTTGAAGATGGTTTTAGGTTTCGCATTAGTGGTGATAATTTACCGGAAATACAGGAAGTTGAGATTCCTCCATTGTTACTGCAACCTTTTATAGAAAATGCGATTTGGCATGGATTATTGCCAAGTAATCGGGATGAGAAAGTACTACGTATAGTTATTCTTTCCAAGTTGGGTTCTATAGAGATAATTATAGAGGATAATGGGATAGGGCGTAAAATCGAAAAAAAACAAAGTTTTAAAAAAACACACAAGAGTATGGGGATGCAAATCATAAAAGAACGTATTGATTTATACAATAAAAGCTACGCTGAAAAGATTGACTTTAAAATTATAGATAAAAAAAATAAAGATGGTCAACCTGAAGGAACTAAGGTTTTGTTGACACTTTTACAAAAAGATGCTTTGGGTTAAATAAGTGTTTGGTTTTTAATTAATTTTATATTTTACATACTTTGTAAGTTAAGTCATTAATTATGATTACTGAAAAGTTTTAGCAGTCTATCAAGCGGAAGAAATTTCGTGATTTGTTGTAAAACAACACCAAAAAGTATAATAATAGAAAGACTTACGATAGAAATTTTTACGATTGAACGCTGCATTATGATTTAAATTAAGTTCAACCTCAAACCTACTTTTAAATTCAAAAGCTCGTGTTAAGAAATAATTATAAAAGGATTAAAATAAGGGGTGAGAATTTGCTGAATTAATTAAATAATAATTTTGTTTCCATATTTTCGCATTATGAAATATGACGTAATTATTATTGGTGGTGGTGCAGCGGGATTTTTTACGGCTATTAATTTAGCTGAACAAAACAACCAATTGAAGATCGCTATTTTGGAACGTGGTAAAGAAGTGCTTTCGAAAGTACGAATTTCGGGTGGAGGGCGTTGTAATGTTACGCACGCTGAGTTTCTTCCGCAGGAATTAATTAAAAATTATCCCCGCGGTGAGAAAGAACTTCGCGGTCCATTTCATCAATTTATGACTGGTGATACCATCGAATGGTTTCAGCAACGCGGCATTGAATTAAAAACTGAAGAAGATGGCAGAATGTTTCCGGTGAGCGATTCTTCAGAAACTATTATTGATTGTTTTTTAGCTGAAGCAAATCGTTTAGGAATTGAAATTTTAAAAAAACATTCCGTTCAAGATATAATTAAAAATGATAAGGAGTGGGAAGTTTCTACTAATCAAGAAAAATTTTCAGCTAAAAAAATTGTGTTGGCTACAGGGAGTAATCCTAAAATATGGGGAATTTTAGAAAAATTGAATCATTCTGTAGTTTCACCCGTTCCATCACTTTTTACTTTCAATACAAAAGATGAGCGTTTAAAAGATTTAGCGGGAATTTCAACTTTTGCTACGCTTAAAATAAAGGGAAAAAAACTAGAAAGTGAAGGTCCACTTTTAATAACGCATTGGGGTTTAAGCGGTCCCGGAATTTTAAAATTATCGGCTTGGGGAGCTCGAATTTTAAATGAATGCAACTACAATTTTGAATTGCAAGTCAATTTTTTGGGGTTTAAAACCGAAGAAGAAGTATTGGAAGAATTAATTCAGTTGAAAAATAATTTTCCTAAACAACAACTCACTACATATGCGCAATTGGAATTACCGAAAAGACTTTGGCGACGACTCATTTTAAAAGCGGGAATTGCCGAAAACCAGATTTGGGCAGAACTTTCTAAAAAACAAATGCAAAAAATTTCTGAAGCATTGACAAAAGCGATTTTTTCAATAAACGGAAAAAGTACGTTCAAAGAAGAATTTGTAACTGCTGGCGGAATTAAACTGAAGGAAGTAAACTTTAAAACTTTTGAAAGTAAACTCCATGAAAATCTTTATTTCGCCGGAGAAATCTTAAATATAGATGCAATTACTGGCGGATTCAATTTTCAAAATGCTTGGACAGGCGGTTTTTTAGCTGCATCAGCTATTGCTGAAAAATATTAATTGGAAGAATTTTATTTTCTTAATTAACGTTTTACTTCTTCAATAAGCCACGATTCTAATTCATCTGAAGGTTTTGAAGCGTGCAAAACTGAAATATCTCCGGTAGCTTCAAAAACTACGGCTCGCACTTGCTGAACGTTCAATACGTTTGCTTCTCTCAATTTCGCTTTTAAATCACATTCGGTTACGTTTGCTTTTTTTAAATTTTCAGTTAAAATTGTGGGGCCGTCCATGAGTAATAAGGCATCGTTATCCATCATTTTTTGAAAAAAGCTAAATCGACGTAATTTTGATGCGAAATACTGAATTGCATACACAATAAATAAACCGGTAAAACCTTGTAGCAGACTCACATTTTTCAGAATAATAGTAGAAGCTATTATCGAACCGATGGCAATAGTAATCGCAAAATCTAAACTAGACATTTTAGAAAAACTTCGTTTGCCAACAATTTTTGTAAAGAGAATTATAATAATATAAGTTGCAATGGCACTAATAACAATTGCAAGTAAGGAAGTTCCTGAAGCTTCAAACCACTTTTCCATAATTTTTTTTTCGTAAGGTATATAAATGAAGCGATAAAACTTACTAAAACGGACATTAATTTATTCGCCAAATTTCGAAATTCAAAAGAGCATTATAGGCAATCCAAAGCGTGTAAGGAATCAGTAACATAGCACTCCATTTACTCACCACGTTAAACCATTTTATGGTAAATAATAAAAAAATGAAAAGAACACTCAAAAGTATAAACCCAATTATGAGTTGTTTCATTTCAAAAAATAAAATAAACCAAAGCGCTGTTAGAAGTAATTGAAAACCAAAATGATAAAGTGCGGTTTTTACCCAACTATGATGAAAACCTTTGCTCCAAACAATCCCTGCTGAAAGTCCTAAAATACCAAAATTAATTCCCCACACGATGTAATAAAAAACCGTAGGCATAAAATAAGAAGGCTTGTTAATAATTTTTAGCCAATTGTTAGCGTTTCCTTGAATGGTAAGCGTGCAGAGAAAACCGATAATTAAACAAATTATTAACGATGAAAATATTTTATATAAACCTGTGTTTCTGCTCATAAGTCTTGCCGTTACAAAAGTCTAATTTAATTTATTTTATTAATTTCTACAACTACCGCTTTATATGATTGCATTATATTTGCACAAATTTTTGAAATGACGCTAGCTGATTTTATTCCGAAGCAACCTATAAAAACACCTTCTAAAGGAAAAGTAACTTGGCAATCGCCTAGCAATATTGCGTTAGTAAAATATTGGGGAAAATATGGCGAGCAACTTCCAAAAAACACCTCGTTAAGTTTTACACTGAATAATTGCGTAACGACTACAACTTTAATTTATAAAGAGAAAAAGGAAAAAAATAAATTCGATTTTAAAGTTTTTTTAGACGGAAAACGTGCCGAAAATTTCGAACCGAAAATCAAGACTTTTTTTCAACGTATAGAAAAATATGTCCCGTTTCTAAAAGAATTTGAATTTGAAATTCATACTGAAAATTCTTTTCCCCACAGTAGTGGAATTGCATCTTCAGCAAGTGGAATGAGCGCTTTAGCTTTATGCTTGTTATCTATCGAAAAAGAAGCGACAGATTTAGATGAAGAATTTTTCCGAAGAAAAGCCTCATTTTTAGCCCGATTAGGTTCAGGAAGTGCAGCGAGAAGTATCGAAGGTCCGTTGGTACTTTGGGGCGAACACAAGAAAATTCAGAATAGTAGTAATTTATTCGGAAGCGTTTTAGATTCAGAAATTCACGAAAAGTTTGCAACTTATCAAGACACCATTCTTTTAGTCGATAAAGGCGAAAAGAAAGTCAGTAGTTCGGTTGGTCATAATTTAATGCATAATCATCCGTTTGCCGAACAGCGTTTTAAACAAGCGCAAGAAAATATTTCAACCTTAATTAAAATTTTAAAAGAAGGAAATCTCGAGAAATTTATTAAACTTGTAGAAAGTGAATCGCTAACCTTGCACGCGATGATGATGTCCAGCAATCCTTATTTCATTTTAATGAAACCTAATACCTTAGAAATTATCAATAAAATTTGGAATTATCGCGCAGACACGAATTCTAAACTTTGTTTTACCTTAGACGCTGGTGCAAACGTACATTTATTATATCCTGAAAATGAGAAAACTAAAGTTTTAGATTTCATTAAGAGTCAGTTGGTTGCACATTGTCAAAATGAACAGTATATTTGTGATAAGGTTGGTTCAGGAGCTAAACAAATTTTTGACCGATCTTAAACCTAAGCTTATGAAAGGACCACTTTTTTATTCTAAAATCTTATTATTCGGTGAATACGGAATTATTAAAGATTCTAAAGGTTTATCAATCCCTTATAATTTTTACAACGGCGCTTTAAAAGTAGATAAAGCGCATACCGAAAAGCAACACCAATCGAATGTGAATTTGCAACGTTTTGCTGAATATTTAGCTGAACTTGAAAAGCAACAACCTAAACTTGTTTCGTTTGATTTAAAGAGTTTGCAAGAAGATATTGATGCCGGAATGTATTTTGATAGTAGCATTCCGCAAGGTTATGGCGTAGGAAGTAGCGGTGCTTTAGTTGCAGCTATTTACGATAAATATGCGACCAATAAAATAACGGTTTTAGAAAATTTAAGTCGTGAAAAACTTTTAAAATTGAAAGCGATTTTTGGTGAAATGGAATCTTTTTTTCACGGAAAATCTTCTGGTTTAGATCCGCTAAACAGTTATTTAAGCTTACCAATTCTTATTAATTCTAAAGATAATATTGAAGCTGCAGGAATTCCTTCGCAAACTAAAAGTGGGAAAGGAGCCGTTTTTTTACTAGACAGCGGAACGGTTGGCGAAACTGCGCCAATGGTAAATATCTTTATGGAAAATATGAAGCAAGAAGGCTTCAGAAAAATGCTAAAAGATAAGTTTGTAAAACGTACCGATGCTTGCGTAGAAGATTTCTTAAAAGGTGATGTAAAATCTTTATTCAGCAATATAAAAGAACTTTCGCACGTTGTACTCGATAATTTTAAACCGATGATTCCAAAGCAATTTCATAAACTTTGGAAAGAAGGAATCGAGTCAAACGCTTATTATTTAAAACTTTGCGGTTCTGGCGGAGGCGGTTATATTTTAGGATTTACTGAAGATTTAGCCAAAGCGCAAAAAGCACTCAAAAATTATAAATTAGAAGTAGTTTACAACTTTTAGTGAATACGTAAGTTTAGAAATACCATGCTTTCACGAAAGAACAAACTTTTGTTGTATAAACTCGCGAGTTTGTTCTCTGTTATTCGAGGTTATAATATTCTGGTTATTGCCATCGCGCAATATTTGACAGCGATTTTTATTCTCGCACCAGAAAAATCACTTCCGCAGGTTTTATTCGATCCTAATTTATTTGTAATTGTGTTGGCTTCCGCATTAGCTATTGCTTCCGGATATTTAATTAATAATTTTTACGATGCTGAAAAAGATTTAATTAACCGCCCGCGAAAAACCTTAATCGATAATTACGTTAGCCAAAAAACAAAATTGGTTTGCTATTTTATACTCAATTTTTTGGCAGTAATTTTGGCAAGTTATATTTCGTTTAAAGCCGTGGTTTTCTTTTCGGTTTTCGTTTTTTTTCTTTGGTTTTATTCGCATAAACTAAAAAAATATCCATTTATTGGGAATTTAACGGCTTCAATTCTGGCGGTTACACCTTTTTTTGCGGTATTTATTTATTACCATAATTTTAATGCGGTCATTTTTATTCACGCTACATTTTTGTTCCTTATTATCTCTATTCGCGAATTGGTGAAAGATTTAGAAAATTTAAAAGGCGATTTTACCCAAAATTATCATACCATTCCGGTAGTGTACGGGGTGAAGTTTACCAAAAAAATAGCTTCACTATTAGTATTACTTACGCTTATTCCGACAATAATTTTACTGCTGAATGATTTCAATTTAGGATATATGTATTATTATTTTATCCTCAGTTTTTTATTGCTTATCGCTTTTCTATTTTTTCTGTGGAAATCACAATCGAAACTTCAGTACACTTTATTACATAATTTGCTGAAATTGGTAATTGTGTTAGGCGTTTTCAGTATTTTGCTTATCGATATTAATGTGGTTATCAACCGAATCTTTTAAATTCAATCTTATAAATATTCCTTATTCATACTTCATAATTGATTTATTAAAACTGTACCTTTGCAAAAAATATACGTTATGGCAAATCCACGGAATAAAGGAAAAGGAAATATGAAGAATAAAGGAAAATCTTCCGCGAAGCGAAATACCGACGCTCCAAAAAAAGCTGCTGTAGATAAGCAAGTGAAAGATCCGGAAGCTGGAATGCGCCTTAATAAATATATTGCGAATTCAGGAATTTGCTCTAGACGTGATGCTGATATTTACATTACCGCTGGAAATGTTCGCGTAAATGGCGAAGTAATTACCGAAATGGGATATAAAGTAAAACTTACTGATGAGGTGAAATTTGATGGTCGTAGAATTACACCAGAAAAGAAAGAATATGTTTTATTGAATAAACCTAGCGGATTTTTTGTAACCGGAAGTTTAGAAAAAAACAATAGAACCGTGATGGATTTAATTGCCAACGCGTCGAATGCAAAATTAGATCCAATCGGGAAATTAGATACTAGCACAACAGGTTTGTTGTTGTTTACTAACGATGGAACCTTAGCCAAAAATTTAGGAAATTCAAAAAAGTTAATCCGTCAAATTTATCACGTAGAACTGAATAAAAATCTCGCTCAGGAAGATTTAGAAAAAATTCGTGAAAGCGCTATTCTATTAGAAGACGGGAAAGTTCTGGTAGATGATATTAGTTATGTAGAAAATCAGCCGAAGCGTCAAGTTGGTTTAGAATTGAAAAGCACAAAACCGCACGTGGTGCAACGTTTGTTTAAAAAATTAGGCTACGATATTGTAAAATTAGATCGTGTAGTTTATGGCGGTTTAACCAAAAAAGATTTACCAAAAGGCAGATTTAGACATTTAACTAAGCAAGAAGTTATTAATTTAGGAATGATTTAATTGGCACCGCCAAATGGTAAATGATTCGAGGCTTGCCTCAAATGGTAAATCTTTTCAGTAGAATGATTTATAGGATTTACCCGAGGTAATTAATCCCTTTTTAATTGAGAAAATAAAGAAAAACCCGGTCAAAAATGGCTGGGTTTTTTTATGCAGAAATTTAACAGTTTTGCTCTTCCACAAGAACATGAAATAGTATTTATTTGTTCAAAATTTCATTAGTTAAATTGAAAACTATTTTTCTTTCAGAATTTTTTAAAAGTAAAAGCTTCAACGCTTCATTTAAAGTGGTGACCGCTATCTTCGGGTTTGTCTCGACCGAACATTTTGCTAATTATATCTTTTCAGCCTATTATCAAAAAACAGATTTTGCGTTAATTTAAGATACTTTTATTCATCTTTTTATATCTTACAAAAGATTAACTTAACAGTAATTTATTTTAAGAAACTTTCATGAACACAAAATATATAGATCTAATCGATCAAACCTATTATTTTCCACAAGAAGAATTTAAACTAGACGGTGAAAATTTAAAATTTCATGATATTGATTTAATGGAACTCGTAGAAAAATATGGAGCTCCGTTAAAATTCACCTATTTACCTAAAATTTCTTCGAACATTCAAAAAGCAAAAAAATGGTTTGCTGAAGCGATTGAAAAACATGATTATAAAGGAAATTACAATTATTGTTATTGCACAAAAAGTTCGCATTTTCAGCATGTTTTAGAAGAAGCACTTTCTAACGATATTCATATTGAAACTTCCTCTGCATTCGATATTGATATTGTAGAGCGAATGAAGAAAAAAGGCAAAATAAATAAAGACACTTATGTTATTTGCAACGGTTTTAAACGCGAGCAATATATTACCAATATTGGAAGATTAATTAATAACGGACACCAAAATTGTATTCCGATTATTGATAATTACGAAGAAATCGATTTACTTACCGAAGAAATAAAAGACGATTTTAAAATCGGAATCAGAATTGCTTCTGAAGAAGAACCTAAATTTGAATTTTATACCTCAAGGTTAGGTATTGGTTACAAAAATATTGTTCCGTTTTACGAAGAACAAATTAAAAATAATGATAAAGTTGAACTAAAAATGCTTCACTTTTTCATTAATACCGGAATTCGTGATAATGCTTATTATTGGAACGAATTATTAAAATGTTTAAAAGTTTATATTCGGTTAAAGAAAATCTGCCCAAGTTTAGATAGCTTGAATATCGGCGGCGGTTTCCCAATAAAAAACTCGCTTCAATTCGATTATGATTACCAATATATGGTCGATGAAATTATCAATCAAATTAATATCGCTTGCGCGGAAGCCGAAGTTCCCGTTCCACATATTTTTACGGAATTCGGAAGTTTTACCGTAGGCGAAAGTGGCGGTGCGATTTATGAAGTTTTATACCAAAAACAACAAAACGATCGCGAAAAATGGAATATGATTAATTCTTCATTTATCACTACTTTACCAGACACTTGGGCAATCAATAAACGCTTTATTATGTTGGCGGTAAACCGTTGGAATGATGAATACGAACGCGTTTTGCTCGGCGGTTTAACCTGTGATAGTGACGATTATTACAATAGCGAACAAAATATGAACGCTATTTATTTACCGAAATTTAAAAAGGAAAAACCGCTTTACATAGGGTTTTTCAATACAGGAGCATATCAAGAAACCATTGGCGGTTTTGGAGGTTTGCAACATTGCTTAATTCCATCGCCTAAACATATCTTAATTCAAAAAGATAAAGACGGAAATCTTTCCACAACATTATTTAGTGAACAACAAAAAAGTGAAGACTTACTTAAAATTCTAGGTTACAATGACAACTAAAAAAAACTACGCGGGTATTCCAGATAAATACGCGCGTTTAGACGAAGCAAAAGTGGTGTTAATTCCTGTTCCTTACGATGGAACAAGCACGTGGCAAAAAGGAGCCGATAAAGGCCCTGAAGCTTTTTTAGAAGCTTCAGAAAACATGGAACTTTATGATATTGAAACGCGTTCTGAAGTTTATAAAAAAGGAATTTATCTAGCACCGCCGGTAACAGAAAATTCTTCGCCTGAAAAAATGGTAGAAACCGTTCATAAAACCACCAAAAATTACATTAAACAAGAAAAATTCGTTACAATTTTTGGAGGAGAACATTCTATTTCTATCGGAACTATTCGCGCTTTTCAAGAATCTTTTGAAGATTTAACCGTGGTGCAAATCGATGCCCACGCCGATTTAAGAAAAGAATATGAAAGTTCCAGTTGTAATCACGCTTGCGCCGTTCATGAAGCCAGTAAAACTACCAACTTGTTACAAGTAGGAATTCGTTCTATGGATGCTGAAGAATTAGAATATATGGATGAAAATCAAGTATATTTTGCTCACGATTTATATGAAGATTGGATGGACGATGCAATTGGCCAAATGACGCCAAACGTTTTTTTAACCATCGATTTAGATGCTTTCGATCCTTCTATTTTGCCTTCAACCGGAACCCCGGAACCAGGCGGATTATTTTGGTACGAAACCCTAGATTTCTTGAAAATGATCTTCAAGAAAAAAAATGTTGTTGGTTTTGACATCGTAGAATTATGCCCGAATAAAAATGAAAAATCTTCAGATTTTTTAGCGGCAAAATTATACTACAAAATGTTGAGCTATAAATTTAAATACGAAAATTATAATGAAGAAGATGACGAAGAATAATTTTCGTTAACATTTTTCATTTACCATAAAAATTAAAATAATCATGAATAAAGGAGCAATTTCATCATTCATAGAAAAATATTATTTACACTTTAATGCTGCATCTGTAGTGGATGCTGCAAAAGCTTACGAAAAACAACTCGAAGGTGGTTCAAAAATGCTTGTTTCTTTAGCTGGCGCAATGAGTACAGCAGAACTCGGTAAGATTTTCGCTGAAATGATTCGTCAAGATAAAGTCCATATTGTTTCGTGTACAGGAGCGAATTTAGAAGAAGATATTATGAATTTGGTAGCACATTCACATTACAAACGTGTACCGAATTACCGAGATTTAACGCCAAAAGAAGAATGGGAATTATTAGAGAAAGGGCTAAATCGAGTAACTGATACGTGCATTCCTGAAGAAGAAGCATTTAGAAGATTGCAAAAACATATCGTAAAAATTTGGAAAGACGCTGAAGCAAATGGCGAACGTTATTTTCCACACGAATTTATGTATAAATTGCTATTAAGTTGTGTTTTAGAAGAATATTATGAGATTGATTTAAAAGATTCTTGGATGTACGCTGCCGCAGAAAAAAACTTACCGATTGTCGTTCCCGGTTGGGAAGACAGTACGATGGGAAATATTTTTGCCAGTTACGTAATGAAAGGCGAATTAAAAGCCAGCACTATGAAATCGGGTATTGAATACATGACTTTTCTAGCCGATTGGTACACCGATAATTCTAAAAACGGAATTGGTTTCTTCCAAATCGGGGGTGGAATTGCAGGAGATTTCCCTATTTGTGTGGTACCTATGTTATACCAAGATATGGAACGTACCGATACGCCATTCTGGAACTATTTCTGTCAGATTTCAGATTCTACCACGAGTTATGGTTCGTATTCTGGAGCAGTTCCCAACGAGAAAATTACTTGGGGAAAACTAGATATAGATACGCCAAAATTTATTATTGAAAGTGACGCTACAATTGTAGCTCCACTAATTTTCGCTTATTTATTAGGTATGTAAATTAATTTAAAACTAATTAAATTAAAAAAAAGGCTTATGAAATATTTCATAAGCCTTTTTATGTAACAGAAAATCTAATTTTTTATCACTTTAAATACTTTGGAGTTTTGGTTCAAATATATTTTCATAAAATAAATTCCAGATGTTAAACCTGAAATATCTATTCTAGAATTTTTTATTAAATTATTTTTAGATATTACTTCTTTTCCTTCAAAATTTAATATAACTGCATTATAATTATTCCCATTATTAATTTCTATATTCAAACTATTTTGTACTGGGTTTGGATAAAAAGAAATTTGAATATCTTTTTTATCATTTAATGATAATGTTTCCTCTACGGTTATAGCAAGTGCTTTACTCTCGCAACCAGAATTAGATCCGGTTTGTGTGACATAATAAGTTTTCCCATCGACTAGATTGGTATAAACAGGAATTTTATTAGTTAATTCATCATCATTATACCAAGTTAAATTATCTCCTGTAACCTCTAAGTCTGAAATTTTTTCACCAGGTTCAAAATCTTGATTTTCTTCCCCAACGGGTAAATCTTCTTCAATTACATTAATAGCTACTTCAGTTCTGGCTGGACTACAAGTTAAACCAGTACCAGTAGTATTTCTAGATTCAATCCAAAAACTAGTTGGTTGATTTAATGGTGGAGTAGTAAATGTCATTCCCGAACCTATTATGGTCCCTCCAGTTGGTTGATCATACCAATTAATTTCTTCTCCATTTGTTGCTACTGAAAGTACAACAGAATTACCTGGACAGATTTCGGGAGGAGTGCTTACACCGGATATTGTAGGTTCAATACAAGTCTCGTAAAACTCAAAATCATCAATATAAAATTTTGTATTTGCATCAGATGAATAAAAATCGACTCCTCCTACCTGAAAAGATGTATTACCATTATTGTCTTGATAGGGAGCTGCGTTTAGCATCATATTATTATCTATTGTTGCAGTTATTTCTTGATTATCTAAGTCAACCGTTAGTATTATCTCAAACCAGGTGTCGTGGGGAAAGCTTGCGGTTCCTGATAAATTATTATGACTAACCACACCTGCGCTTCCACCAGAAGTTGTGGATCCCACATAAAATTCACCGTTCCATTGTGAAGTAGGGTCTATACTTTCGTATTCTTGAATATTAAAATATCCATTATGTCCTGTCGGAACATACATCATAAATTTAATTTCCCAAACCCCGAGATTTTTATTTCCTAGATTAATAAGAATGTCATCTTCAATTCCACCTGTTTGTGGACGTATTAATAAAGAATTTGGAGCTGAGTTTGAATAATCATCAGAAACTTGGGCGTCGGTCGGATTAGCTGTAGGATCCGGCCATTTTTCAATTATTGAAGATTGAGGACTAACATCACCCAAAGTAAACGAATCAAAATCAATAGAAGTTTGTGATTGAATTAAAATGCTATAAAGAAAGAATAGCATTAAAAATGCGTAGTTTTTTTTCATAATTTTTCATTTTAAATCTTAAAAATCAATTAAATATAAAAAAATAAGCTAATTACTTATTCATAAAACGTTATTTGTTTAAACATTCTTCATATATCTGTTAATTTTTATATTCAAAAAAAATATTCTACTACATTTGATGAATAATAATGTACTCAAATAGTAATGGACAAAATTGAAAATATTGAACTCAAATATCTAACTATTGAAGATTTTGAAGAATTGAAAGAAGCTACGGTTTCTGCTTATGGTGGTTTTCCTAATTCATATTGGAAATTAGATGAAATCGGTAAATTAATTGCGCTGTTTCCTGAAGGACAAATTGTAATAAAAGTGAACGGTGATATTGCCGGTTGTGCTTTATCCATGATCGTAAATTTTGATGAAATTGATGATAATCACACTTATCAAGATATTGTGGGTGATGATAATTTTAAAGTCCATAACGAAAATGGCGATACGTTGTACGGAATTGATGTTTTTATAAAACCCGATTATCGCGGTTTACGATTAGGGAGAAGACTTTACGATTACCGAAAAGAGGTTTGTGAAAACCTAAATTTAAAAGGGATTGTGTTTGGTGGAAGAATTCCGAATTATCATAAATTCTCAAAAGAATTAACCCCAAAACAATACATCGATAAAGTAAAAACCAAAGAAATACACGATCCGGTGTTGAATTTTCAACTTTCAAACGATTTTCATCCGGTACGAATTTTAAGCGGTTACCTAGAAGGTGATGAAGCTTCACGCGAATATGCGGTTTTAATGGAATGGGATAATGTGTATTATACCAAACCCACCAAAAAACCTTCAGCAAATAAAAGTGTAGTACGTTTAGGTTTAATTCAATGGCAAATGCGTCCGTATAACGGCATGGAAGATCTTATGCAGCAAGCCGAATATTTTGTAGATACGGTTGCGGGTTATCGTTCAGATTTTGCACTTTTTCCAGAGTTTTTCAATGCTCCGTTAATGGCAGAATTCAATCATTTATCAGAACCAGATGCCATTCGTGAATTAGCGAAATTTACAGCACCCGTTATTGAACGATTAAAAGAGCTTTCAATTTCGTATAACATCAATATTATTTCTGGAAGCATGCCGGAAATGATTGATGGGAAATTGTATAATGTCGGTTACCTCTGCAAACGTGACGGAAGTTTAGAACGTTATGAAAAAGTTCACGTCACGCCAGATGAAGCCAGAATTTGGGGAATGCAAACCGGTCACGAAATTAAAACCTTCGATACCGATTGCGGAAAAATAGGAATTCTTATCTGTTACGATGTAGAATTCCCTGAGCTTTCCAGATTATTAGCCGAAGAAGGAATGGATATTTTATTTGTTCCATTTTTAACCGATACGCAAAATGGCTATTCTCGTGTTCGCCTTTGTGCGCAAGCCAGAGCGGTAGAAAACGAATGTTATGTTGCCATTGCGGGAAGTGTTGGGAATATTCCTAAGGTTCATAATATGGATATTCAATATGCGCAATCTGCAGTTTTTACGCCTTGCGATTTTGCGTTTCCTTCTAACGGAATAAAAGCTGAAGCTACACCAAATACCGAAATGATTTTAGTAACCGATGTAGATATCGATTTATTACGAGAATTACATTCATTTGGTAGTGTAAGAAATTTAAAAGATCGACGAAAAGACGTTTATAGCCTTAAAAAAGTTCGTAAATCATAAGCTTTTGTAAAAAGAAAGCTTACCGACAAAAGTTTTGCTTTATTGCGGTTTATTAAGAAATATGTATGAGTGAGTGGACGATTTACGCCATCGGTTTTATAGCCCAATTTATTTTCGCTTCCCGAATAATTATTCAATGGTTTAAGTCAGAAAAAGCACACGAACTTAAAACGCCCGTGATTTTTTGGAAACTCAGCCTCATTGCGGCAATTATTTTCTTTATTTACGGGTATTTGCGCGAAGATTTTTCAATAATGCTTGGGCAAGCTATCATTTATTATGTTTTTATTCGGAATTTACAATTGCAAAACGAATGGAAACCCACGTCATTCATTTTTAAACTCATTGTTATTGGTTTTCCAATTTTTGCCGCTATTTATGCGTGGCAATGGTCAACTATAGATTTTGGATTACTTTTTTCACAACATGATGGAAATGGCGTTGCAACCTGGTTAATGCTTATTGGCGTTTTCGGGCAGATTTTGTACACCGGACGCTTTATTTATCAGTGGGTTTATGCCGAAAAAAAGCATAAATCTGAACTTCCTGTAACTTTTTGGAATATCAGTTTAGCCGGTTCAGCAATTTTAATTTATTATGCTGTAATGCGCGAAGATCCGGTTTTATTTGCTTCTCACGCCGGCGGTTCAATTATTTATATCCGTAATATTTACATCGGTATTAAAGAAAATAAAAATTAATTTGGGCACAACCCTTTCGGGTCGGGCTATCCGCTATATCTTTTTAAAATTCTTATCAGAAATTTTAAAAAGGATGCCGCTGCTATCCCTTGTGCAAGATCAATCGATCAAATTACGCTTTTTGTAGAATAATTCATAACAGAAAAAACTAGCAACCAATATATATTCTAAAGCTACTAAATAAAGATTCTCTTCAAAATGTAAATTAGCGTAAGCCGAATAGCTCAATACAACTACAAAAGACCAAATCAGTAGAAACCTAAATTTCGTAAATATAGAAATCAATAGAGGAGTGGCTAAATACCACGGATGAACAGTTGTTGAAAGTAAAAAGTACAGACAAAAAGCAAAAAGCATATTTTGCAACAAATTTTTTTCAGGATAGTTTTTTCTAAAAAACGTAAGTCCTAAGATTCCGAAGAAAATTAAATTAGGTAAAATTTTTCCGACAGTTCCAATAATATTCCATCCGACGGTTTGAAAGCCAATCCACCGAATGATATAATAAATACTTGCATTGAATTCAAATTTAGAAAACCATAAACCCACAGAATCACTATAATTTTGAATAAGGTTTTCAGATAAAAAAGGAATAAAAGTGAGAAATACAGTTAAGAAAATTACTGTATAAAAGCCAAGTAACTTTAAAAACCCGAATTTAAATTTCTTTCTAAAATAATTGAAAAAAAGCGGCAATAGTAAAAGCGGTAGCAATTTAACCGAAATTGAAAAACCAATGAGAATAGCCGATAATATCCACTTTTTTTGCATCAAAAAATAAATTCCAGATACTGAAAAAAATAAAAGCAAACCTTCAAAATGAAGATTTCCCGTGAGTTCTAAAATGATAAATGGATTCAGAATAAACCAAAAAATTTGATAGGAGGGAAGTTGTAATTTTTCAAGTAGTTTTTTTCCGAAGTAAAAGGTTCCGAAATTTGCTGCTATTAAAATTAATCGCATAATAACGACACTTCCAAGTATTGATTTTTCAGCTAAAAGTCCAGCAATTCCATACACAAATTGACTAACAGGCGGATAATTTGAAAAATTGCTCGCGTTTAAATTTCCCATTCCATCAACTAAAATTTGTGTTTGAGCAATTGCTGAAAAATTTTGCTTCAGTAAATTTTTAGGTGTCGATAAAAACGGATTTATTCCTTCGGCTACTAATCTGCCATCCCAAATAAATCGGTAAAAATCTTGTGATAAATTTGGAATAGCTCCTATAAAAATCAATCGAAAAATAAGCGCTAAACTTGCCAAAAACCAAAACCGGTTTTTATTTTTTTTAATTAATAAAAAGCTTCCTAAAAATAACCCGGAATAGAGAAAAATAAGTTTTAAAAAATTGCTTCGCTCTAGATCATAAGCGAATAAAGTATAAAATAAAACCGTTATAAAAATAAAAATGAAATTAAATAGCGTAGAGTTCTTAATAGTAAAATATCTCAGGCTGGCAACAACAGACTTATTGTGCTTTAAATTCAAATTAATTATATTTAAACGTTGTTAATTATTTTCAATGTTATGCATCATTCAAAAATACTTCTTTTCTTCGGACTTTTTTTCATTACATTTTGCAACGCTCAACAGGATACAATCCGCGGAATAATAGAATATAAAGCCTATGTTTCGATCTATCTTGTAGAGACAAATACCTCTTCTAAATTCAATAAAGTTTCAGTAAGTAAATATGGAAACGAAGTTGAGAAAAAAACCTCAGAGATTTCTAAAAATCCTTATCATTTATATTTTAATAGTTATGAAAGTCTCTATAATTTAGGTTCAAAATTGCCCGAAAATATTTCAGAAAAAGCAATGAATATGCAAAAAGGAGTTCATAAAAGTTCTGGTTTTTCTGCTAATGCCACCGATAAATATGGAAGGTTATTTTATAGAAATTTTAAAACTAAAGAGGTTTATTTTAAAATGCCAAAAGCCATTACCGATGCTTATGTGGTAAAAGATAATTGGTTGGAAATTAACTGGAAAATTTATGAAGAACACAAAGAGATTTTAGGCTATAAAGTTCAAAAAGCTGAAGGTTATTTTCGAGGGAGAAAGTATATTGTTTGGTTCACTAAAGAAATCTCTTATCCTTATGGTCCTTGGAAATTATTCGGTTTGCCGGGAGTGATTTTAGAAAGTTATGATTCTAAATTAAATAAAGGATTAATTGCTGAAAGAATATGTTATCCTTGTGAGAAGAATAATTTTAAACAAGAAATAAAAAAACCGGAAGAAAAAATTATCAGAACGATTAAAGAACATGTTTATTTAATGGATCATGGTTCTTTGGCGATTGGTAAAAAAATGAGTGATACTTTTAAAGAAATCGGTTCTAAGGGAGATTTTGTAATACTCAAAAATGATACTCTTAGTCTATCAGATATAAAGAAACTTAGAAATTTTTCTCCTGAAGTTCAGTATGAATGGGAGTCTTTTCCTGGCGATACTCCAGTCCCCAATGAATTTAAAAAAACAGATTTTTTGAAAAACTCTTTAAATGAAGTTGAATTAAATAATACTGAAAAATAAATTAATTATCCACAATTTCCATTTTTCGGAGTAAGAAAGAAGCATTCATATTTTGGCAAATTCCGTCTTTAAATTTATAGTCAAAATGGAGTTCGTCGTTAATTATTTCGGCATCAAAATAATGGTTTTTTACTTCCGAGAAATCTTCGGCAACTTCACATAAACTTAAATCGTGTGTCGCAATAATTCCGGTAGAATGCGAGCGAACTAATTTTTCGATAAATTTTCGAGAGCCAATGGCTTTATCGGTGCTGTTGGTTCCTTTTAATATTTCATCTAAAATGATAAAATAACGATCGGTTTTAATTTTTTCAACAATAAATTTTAAACGACTTAATTCAGAATAAAAATACGAAGCTTCATCGGCTAGCGAATCTACTGTTCGCATGCTGGTAATTAATTTTATAGGCGAATATTCAGCAGCTTTTGCACAAATCGGAAGTCCAACATTGCTCATCATGATTTGAAGTGACACGGTTCGTAAAAACGTGCTTTTTCCAGCCATATTTGCGCCGGTAATGATAAAAAATTCTTCATTATTTATAGTGAACGAATTGTGTACCGCATCTTTTGGATTAATAAGCGGATGAACAGCATCTTCAGCTTTAATTACATTTTTATTGGAAGTGATTTTTGGAAAACTGTAGTGTTGATGATTAAAAGCAAAATTTCCCAGCGAATTATAAGCGTCTATAAATTCAATCACGGCAAACCAATTTTCAACTTTAGTTTTGTGTTGCGCGATCCATTGTTCCAATTTATAACTTTGTTGCAAATCCCAGAGTAAAAATCCGTTGCCAAAAATGCCGAAAATCATATTATTCCGCTGGTCGAGTGCATCGATTATTTTAGCAAATTTTTGAAGCAATTGAGAAGCTTTTTCGCCTTCTTTTAAAATTTTTTCTTGCTGAATTTTTAATAATTCCGTTTCAAATTTTTCTTTTTCCAATAAATGAAGCAATTGATGATATTGCTGAAAAGTTTCTTGAGTTTGACTTACGTGAATAGAAAGTTGATTCATTTTTTTAACTTTTGAACCGCTAATTGCCAAGCCTACAAAAAACCAGCCCATCACAAAATACCCAGAAAGATCAACTAAAAAATAAGCCGAGATGAGTGCAATAGAAATTATAGAAAAAATTATGGGAAACCAGCGAAAAATCTTAGGTACAAAATTTTTATAATCGCGTAACCAATTAATAATAACGTTTGAAGAAGTTTCGGTTTTTACGATACTCGCGATTGCTGAAAATTCTTGACGAAAATCGATTTTTTGCACCAATTCTTTTACTGCTTTTTGTTTGGCTTCAATTTCCTGGATACTATTTTCCGTAAGAAGGTTGGCGAGTTTTTGTTTTCCGCTTTTTAAAGCTGTTCGGTTGAGGTATTGAAAAAAGGAACGTTCGCCAAATAAGTCAATATCTTGACTGAATTCGTGTTGCGGATTTTTAAATTCTTCGCCATTATCTAAATGATAGAAATTACGATCTAAAACCGCTAATTCGGTTTTGTTTATTTCTAAAAGCGCTTCAATTTTTTTCTTTTTCAGTTGAAGTTGACTATGTCTGGAAACCAGAAAAATAAAAAGTGTAATTCCGCCTAAAATAACACCAACTACCAATTTTGTATTCGAAAAAAAGAAATATACCAAAAACGCCAACAGCAGGAATAAGGCTAAGCGCACCATGCTAGAAGCAAATAATTTTTTCTTTACTCGTGAAAGTTGTTGTTGATATTCGGTAAGTTTTTGTTGATAGGTTTGATGGGGTGAATTCATAAAATATATTTCCAGAAAATAATTAAATTTTTAATTGATATTTTTCAATTCTTCTTTTTGCTTTTTAGTCAATTTTGCGACAACCAATTCGTAACTGTGATTTATAAAATGCTGAATTTTTTTATCAGATAAAACAGTATTTACTTTTACCGTATTCCAATGTTTTTTATTCATATACGGTCCTACATAAATATCGTCGGGAAATTCTTCGCGAAGTTGTATGGCTTTTTCAGGATCGCATTTCACATTAATTGCTTGTTGGCCGGTTTCCCATTTATCAAGCGCAACGAGCAAGAACATTTTTCCCATAACTTTAAAAACTAAAGTAGTTTCGTTGAAGGGAAATTCTTCAGTTATTCCTTTTTTCTGAAGGCAAAATTCGCGTAATTCTTCAATATTCATATTTTTAATTTGGCAGGGGTACAAAATCAGTTTCTCCGGGAACTTTAGGAAATTCTTGTTTTTTCCAACGTTCGCGTGCTTCAGTAATTATTTCTTTAGAAGAGGCTACAAAATTCCAATGAATAATACGCTCTTCGGGAAATTTTTCACCTCCAAAAATATAAATTGTCGTATTTTCTTCCATTTCAAATTCACATAAAGTAGCATCTTTGGCAACAAGAATTTGTTTAGGGTCGTAGCTGTGATTTTCATTATAAATTTTTCCTTCTAAAATATAAAGTGCGCTTTCCCCATATAAATGTTTTCCTATAGAAATTTTTTGGCGCTTTGTGCTTTTTAATTCTATAAAGTATAAATCGCTATGAACAGGAACGGGCGATTTTTTATTGAAAGCTTTACCGGCGATGAGTTTATAAGATACGCCATCATTTTCCCATTGGGGAATTTCATCTTTTTCAATATGAGAAAATGTAGGATCCATTTTTTCTAAGTCTTTGGGAAGGGCTACCCAAATTTGTAAGCCGTGTAAAGTTTTTTCTTTTTCTCGAAGGTAATTTGGGGTTCGTTCTGAATGTACAATTCCTTTACCCGCGGTCATCCAATTTACCGCGCCGGGTTTAATTTCAATTTCTGTTCCTAAACTATCTTTATGAATGATGCTTCCTTCAAACAAAAAAGTGAGTGTTGATAAACCAATATGAGGGTGCGGCGGAACATCTAGGTTTTCTCCAGCTTTTAAATTTGCCGGTCCCATATGGTCGATAAAGGCAAAAGGTCCTACCATTCTTTTTTGGCGAAATGGCAATAATCTTCCGACCATAAAATTACCAATATCGGCCGCGCGTTCTTCAATAATTAGGCTAAGGTTTGACATCTTTTTTAGGATTTTTTTCTTGTAATGGCGTATTGTTTTCCGGCAGTTTTAAAGCTGAATAATCTAATTTCCAATTAATGGTTTCTACTAATTTTTCAATTAAATGAATGGTTTCCATCGCTTGGTTAGAAGCTTCATTTAGTAAGCCGCTGTTTGGGATTTTTTCAACTATATATTGTTTTGCTTCCCGGTTAATATTGGTTAAGTCTGAAGTGGTAAACGGGTTTGCCCAACCTTCTTTTTTATCGTAATATTTAAAATCTGTTTCGATAGTTAATAATTCGGGTTGCGGAAAATTGCTGAGGTAAATGGTTTTTTGGTCAACTTCAGCATTCATTTTTAATTTTGTTAAATCGAAACCTACGTGCGCTTTTGCTTCAATTAAAATGAGCGCTTTTTTGCTTCCGAGGAAAAGATTTATCCATTTATCTTTTACGTTTTGGTAGTGATAAATTTCAGAAAAGTCACCTTCAACTGTTATGAATTTACAAACGGCTCTAATTTTTTCCATTAAAACGACCGATTGGTGTTGTTCTTTTTCTTTTTTTCGGTTTTTATTTAACCAAGAAAAAATAAAATAAGCAACGATTGCACCGGCAGCTAATCCTAAAAAAAGTAATTCCATAGTTAATTTCCTATTTCGCCAAGATGTGTAAATTTAAATCCTTTCTCATATTTTAGTCCATAACCTAGCATTCTATCAAAACTTGAATGTGCAAAAAGTATAATTCCTATCAACTGAAAAATTTCAGAAGTGAAAATAATTCCTACAAGATATAAGATAATGGCTAAAAATTTATGATGAAAAATATTGTACGTTATTGCACCTATTTTTTTATTTATTACATAGCCTAACATGCCAATGTCTGGCGAAAAAAACAAAGCTGCAAACCACCACCAAGAAATATCTAAAAGTGAAAATAGATAAATGCCTAAAATAAGCATTGCTAGTTCTTCTAGTTGAAGCGCTTTTTTCATCTTAAATTATTTTATAAAGTACCGGTTTACTTGGACTCGCATCATTTTTAAAGGAAGCTATTTGTAAATTTAATAAATACAATCCATCTTTAACTTTATTTGGAACGTAAATTAATTCAGTAATTGTGGCGTCTTTTCGTGGTTTTTCTGGGTAATTCCAAAATGCTCGGTGCGCTAATAATTCGCCTTCGTCTTTTTCTTTATCGACCGATGGTAAATCGATTAATAAATGTTTTATGCCGCATTCACGAATATATGTTGCGGTTTCCTCTAATAAATAAGGCCAATTGCTATGGCTGTATTTTCTTTTTTTCTTTGCTTTTGTGTTGGGTAACGATCTGATAATTAACGATTCAACTTCATTTTTTGCTAAATAATGTTGAAGTTGTTTTTTAGAGAATACAAAATCATCTTCTAATGTTTCTGGTACTAGCGAAACTACTTTTGCTTTAAAAAAGAACGTTTTTAAGGCTTTGTTTACGCTGTAAAATTCCTCAGAAATATGGCCGTAACTTTCTGTATGTGTTCCGTGCGCATGCGGATTGAATTGAATATTATTGAAATTCACCGATGAACCTTCACTTACTTTTGCAATCCATTCTCCTTCTTTTACAGGCTGAATTTTCGGAGATTCTAAATACCAAGCAATTGGGTTTTTTTCATTTCCGCGTAAAGTTATCGAGATGTCTAGAGGTTTAGAAAGATCTACTTCCAATTTTTCAGTGGGAAGTTCTATGGTAGTTTTCATGAAATAACGTTAAGATTTTTCTTTTAAAATAATAAATTTTAATGAAGATAGGTTTTAATGAGAAAAAGTATTGCAACAAAAAGTAGAAAGCCTGCAAGTATAAATAAACTTCCGCGGTAATATTTTTTATGAAGTTTAAGATCTTTTCGGTAGCTGAAAATCATAATTGCAATGAACAGTACTACAAAAAAACCTGCAAATATATATTGTCCGTCAGTAAACATTTTTCTTATTTTTAGGCAAAATTAATCTATTTATTATGAAGAAAAGAATTGAAGCCGTAAAACAATTTCACGATGCATTTGGTTTGGGAAGTAAAGACGAACCTATAGCAGATTTGGGAGAAGCAAAAAATTTATTGCGTTATAATTTAATGAAAGAAGAAAATGAAGAATACTTAGAAGCAGCAAATACAAATGATAAAGTTGAAGTTGCTGATGCGTTAGGCGATATGCTTTACATTCTCTGCGGAACAATTATAGAACACGGAATGCAATATAAAATAGAAGAAGTTTTTGAAGAAATACAACGTAGTAATATGAGTAAACTCGGTGCCGATGGTAAACCAATCTACCGTGAAGACGGTAAAGTTTTAAAAGGACCAAATTATTTTAAACCAGATATTAAAAAGATATTGGAGAAATAAAAAAAGCTTCGCAAAACTGCGAGGCTTTTTTGTTATTTGTTATCATTTGAAAAATTACACTTCAACAGCATAACGCCATCCAAATGGATCTTCAGCTCTGTTATACTGAATATCTTGCAGCATTTTTTTAAATTTCATGCTATAAGGATTTTCAACTTCTGGTAATTCATGATAATTATCTTGAAATTCAAATCCTGAAACTTGTGCTACCGTAGCCGCTGTTCCAGTTCCAAATATTTCTTTTAACGAGCCATTTTCAGCAGCTTCAACAATTTCTTTTACTGTTACGCGTCTTACTTCAACTTCAATATTTTCTCTTTCCGCAAGTGCAATAATACTTTTACGAGTAACACCGTCTAAAATTCTATCGTTGGTTGGTGCGGTTACTAATTTATCTCCTATTCTAAAGAAAATATTCATCGTTCCTGCTTCCTCTAAATACTCGTGTGTATTAGCATCTGTCCAAATTATTTGTTGGTAACCTTTGTCTTTTGCCAGATTGGTTGGGTAAAATTGTGCACCATAATTTCCAGCAGCTTTTGCAAAACCCACTCCGCCATCGGCAGAACGGCTATATTCTTGTGCAATAGTTACTTTTACCGGAGAAGAATAATATGCTTTTGCCGGGCAACAAATAATTACGAAACGATAACGATTTGATGGTGAAGCAGAAACACCAGCTTCCGTAGCGATTGCAAATGGACGAATGTAAAGTGAATTTCCATCGCCGCTTTTTATCCATTCTTTATCAAGTTTTAAAAGTGTTTTTAAGGCACTAAAAAAATATTCCTCAGGAAACTCAGGAATCGCCATTCGTTTAGACGATTTATTAATCCTTTTAAAATTTTCTTCAGGTCTAAAAAGCCAAACTTTTCCGTCTTTATCTTTAAAGGCTTTCATTCCTTCAAAAACCGCCTGTCCGTAATGAAAAACTTTAGCAGAAGGTTCCATTTGCATCGGTCCGTACGGTAGAATTTTAGGAGTTTCCCATTTTCCATCTATAAAATCACAAATCATCATGTGATCTGCATAATATTTTCCAAAAGTCAAATTATCAAAATCTACTTTTCCAATAGTAGAAGAAGTAGCTTTGGTAATTTCCAGGCTAGTATTTTCAGGCTTCATTCGATATTTTTTAAATTTCTACAAAAGTATTAAATTAATCATAGTTCAAAGATTAATGTATTTTTTAATTTTGTTATCTTCAAGATTAATTTAATAAAGAGATTATGAAAAAGATTTTAATCGTGTTGAGTGCGATAACAATTATAGCTTGTAAAAATAGTGAAAATTCAGAGAAAAAACCTGCTGAAGAGCAAACTAATCAGGAATTAGCTCAAAATGAGAGTGAGGAATACTTAAAAAGAGGTGAAGAATTCTCTACAGAAAATGTACTTAGCGCTGAAGAAATGAAAGCTGAATTTGACGCTATGAAACCGGGCGACACTATTTCAGTAAAATTTAAATCTGAAGTTGAAAAAGTTTGTAAGAAAAAAGGATGTTGGATGACCTTAAAACTAGACGATTCGCTAACTTCATTCGTGAAATTTAAAGATTACGCTTTTTTCGTTCCTTTAAATGCTGAAAACAGCGAAACAATTGTAAAAGGAAAAGCTTATATAACAGAAACTCCGGTAGAAGAATTACGCCATTTCGCGAAAGATGCCGGGAAAAGTGAAGCCGAAATCGCAGCGATTACAACTCCAAAACGTGAATATGCTTTTATGGCAAATGGTGTATTGATGAAAAATAAAAATGAATAAAAAACTATTATTCATCTTCGGCTTTATCTTGCTAACAAGTTGCAAGAATAAGTCGGGAGAAAAAATTATAAATACAGAGAAGAGTTTCCAAATGTACGAGCTTTCAGAAATGGCAGCTTATATGGAAAATCTCTATAAGCAACATGCTATTTTAAAAGACAAGATTGAAAAAGGTAACGCGATAGATTCGTTACCTTTTTCATTTCAACCTTTTTATGAAGCTGAATTTACCGATCCGCGAGATAATGATGAAGAATTTAAACGATTTGCACTTTTGTTTGAAAGTACAGCGAAACAAATTACGAAAGATTCGCTAGCTGTAAGAAAAAATTACAACAATACGATTGATGTTTGTATAAGCTGCCATCAACAAAAATGTCGCGGACCAATTTCTCGGATAAAAAAATTATATATAAACCAATGAAACGAGAAATAATAATTACCGCCGATGGTTCTTCAACCATTCATATTCCCGATTGGAATGAGCAATATCATTCTAAACACGGCGCAATTCAAGAAGCACAACATGTTTTTATTTCAAAAGGATTGCATTTTCTTTCTGAAAAATATCAGCCAAAGAAAATAAATATTTTAGAAATTGGTTTCGGGACTGGTTTAAATGCCTTATTAACAGCTATGGAAGCAAACCAAAAAAAAATCAATATAAATTATAAAGGAATTGAAGCTTACCCGATAGCAGAAAAGGAAATAGAAAATTTAAACTATGGAAAGCAATTATCTACGGAAGCCATTCATTTATTTGAAAAAATTCACAAAGCAGATTGGGAAAAGCAAGTTGAAATTACACCCGTGTTTTCTTTAAAAAAAGAAAAATTATTCTTTGAAGAAATTACAGAAACACAAAATTTCAACCTTATTTATTTTGATGCTTTTGGAGCTCGCGTTCAACCGGAATTATGGGAAAAACCAATTTTTCAGAAAATGTATAATGCCTTAACTGAAAACGGCGTTTTAGTAACTTATTCAGCAAAAGGAAGTGCAAAAAGAGCGATGCAAGAAGTTGGTTTTACTGTTGAAAAAATTCCGGGTCCGCCGGGAAAACGAGAAATGCTCCGCGCTGAAAAAAATAACTCTTAACACTTTATTTCGGCTTTGCTGTTAAAGTCTATTAAACCTTATTTTCAATTTGAAGTGATTACGTAATTTAAACAAAAAAATGAAAGTTCTAATTACAGGAGCTACCGGTTTAGTCGGAACCGAAATTGCTAAACAATGTCAAGAAGAAGGAATTTCGGTACATTATCTTACAACCAGTAAAGATAAAATTGAACATAAAAATAACTATAAAGGTTTTTATTGGAATCCTAAAAAAGGTGAAGTTGATAAAAATTGTTTAAAGGGAGTTTCTAAAATTATAAACCTAGCTGGATCTTCAATAGCTAAACGCTGGACGAAAGAGAATAAAAAAGTAATTTTAGAAAGCCGAATTCAATCGCTTCAAACGTTACATAAATTACTTTCCGAAAATAATCACACTATCGATCAGCTTGTTTCTGCAAGTGCGATTGGGGTTTATCCAAGTTCGCTTCAACGATTATATGATGAAGAAAGTCCCGAAATAGCAAATAATTTTCTCGGAGAAGTGGTTACAAAATGGGAAAATGAAGCTGATAAATTTTCTGACTTAGGAATTGAAGTTGCAAAAATTAGAATAGGTATTGTTTTATCTGAACAAGGCGGCGCATTACCCAAAATATCGAAACCTGTAAAATATTATGTTGGTGCTCCTTTAGGAAGTGGCAAGCAATGGCAATCGTGGATTCATTTAGAAGATTTAGCCGGAATTTTTATGCACGCGATTCAAAAGAATTTAGAAGGTGTTTATAATGCAGTAGCTCCAAATCCTGTTTCTAATAAAAAACTTACGAGCTGTATCGCATCAAAAATGGAAAAACCTCTAATTCTTCCTAAAGTTCCGGGATTTATTTTGAAAGTTCTTTTAGGAGATATGGCTGCTATAGTTTTAGACAGTCAAATGGTTAGCAATAAAAAAATCGAAGCTTCCGGCTACCGCTATAAATTCACTCATATCGATTTAGCCCTTGAAAATTTGGTATAAAAAAAGCGGAAAATAGTACTATTTTCCGCTTTTGATAATTTATTCAATATGAAATTATGCCTTTTTAGCTAAAATATTTACTTCAAGTTCTATATCATCATTAATTACATTGTCACCTACTAGGTTATCAAATACAGATTTAGACCCGTAATTTACATCCCATTTAGTACGATCAATTGTAAAAGGTTCGCTCTTGATTTTTACCATTTCATTATCATCTCCTTTTGTTATCGTAACAGGAACATCAATATTATTGGTCTTCTCTTTTAAGGTAAGGTTTCCACTCATCATCATTTTACCCTCTTTTTCACTAACGCCGGTAATTTCAAATTTAGCAGTATTGTATTTTTCTACATTAAAGAAATCACCCTCTTTTCCTTCTACAGTTCCTTTTAAATGTGCTTCAAGATTTTCTTTTTTCTCACCTTCAAGATCTCTAACATTTATAGAAGACATATCTATTACAAGTGTTCCGCCTTCCAACATTTCGTTATTCATTAAAAACTCTCCCGATTCAAACTGGATAGTTCCTTCATGTCCGCCACCGGTTAATTTAGCTCCTCTCCAATAAACAATAGATTCATTAGAATCTAATTTATATTCAGATGCTTCAGCACTTGCTTCTGCAACTTCTTCAGCTTCTTTTGCTTCAGTTTTATTTTTTGCTTCTTCCTTACAAGAGATTGCCATTATTCCAATAGTTGCAAGTAAGAAAAGATTTAAAATTCCTTTTTTCATTTTTATGATTATTTAGTTATTATTAAACTTCAAATTTAAATCATTCGCTAGATGAGTTTCTTAAATAAATATTAAAAAATTAAAGTGACATTTTGACAATTTTACCTTATTGGCAGTACATTTGCCATTTCAAAATAAAAATATGTTTCGCATGAGTAAGAATAAAGATACCAATCATAAAGAAAATGATAAAGAAGCTTTGAAAGATCAAGTTGAACAAACTATTGATGATGCTATAGATGAAGTTGAATCTAAGGAGCAGCAGGAAAACGATAAGGGAGAAAAAAAGGAAGAACTTTCTGAAGTTGATCAATTAAAAAATGAGGTAGAAAAAGAGAAAGATAAGTTTTTACGCTTATTTGCAGAATTTGAAAATTATAAAAGAAGAACAAGCAAAGAACGTGTAGAACTTTTTAAAACCGCGGGTCAAGAAGTAATGCAAGCTATGCTGCCGGTTTTAGATGATTTCGATCGAGCCTTAGTTGAAATTGAAAAATCTGAAGACAAAGAGTTACTTAAAGGAGTAGAGCTTATCAACAATAAACTTCGTGAGACATTAAAAAGCAAAGGTTTAACACCAATGAACGTTAAAGAAGGTGATAAGTTTGATGCAGATCTTCACGAAGCAATTACTCAAATTCCTGCCCCAAATAAGAAATTAAAAGGAAAGATTGTTGATGTAGTAGAACGTGGATATACCTTAGGTGAAAAAATTATCCGATATCCAAAAGTAGTTACCGGAAAATAATTCTGGCAATTTAGACACGAAAGAAAAGAAGATTTTTGATGAAAGAAGATTATTACGAAGTATTAGGTTTAAGTAAAGATGCAAGTGCAGCCGAGATAAAGAAAGCTTATCGGAAAATGGCTATAAAATACCATCCCGATAAAAATCCCGACGATCCGAAAGCAGAAGAAATGTTTAAAAAATCTGCTGAAGCTTACGAAGTCCTAAGTAATCCTGACAAAAAAGCACGTTATGACCAAATGGGTCACGCAGCTTTCGATGGTTCTGGTGGCTTCGGAGGTGGCGGAATGAATATGGATGACATATTCAGTCAATTCGGTGATATTTTTGGTGGAGCTTTTGGTGGCGGAGGTTTTTCCGGTTTCGGTGGCGGCTTTGGCGGCGGTCAACGACGTGCTAAAGGAAGTAACTTGAGAATTCGCGTAAAACTTAGTTTAGAAGAAATCGCTAATGGCGTTGAAAAGAAAATAAAAGTTAAGCGAAAAATTCAAGCGCCGGGAACTACCTATAAAACTTGTTCCACCTGTAAAGGAACAGGGCAAGTTACACGGGTTACCAACACCATTTTAGGTAGAATGCAAACTGCTTCACCTTGTAATGTTTGTGGTGGTTCCGGGCAAATGATTGATAAAAAGCCAAGCGATGCAGATGCGCAAGGTTTAAAAATTCAAGAAGAAACCGTTTCTATTAAAATTCCACCGGGCGTTGTAGATGGAATGCAATTAAAAGTAGGTGGGAAAGGAAATGAAGCTCCGGGAAATGGGATTCCGGGAGATTTATTAGTAGCAATTGAAGAAAAACCACACACAGATTTACAGCGAGAAGGCGATAATTTACATTACGATTTATACGTAAGTTTTTCTGAAGCAGCTTTAGGAGCTTCCAAAGAAATTCAAACGGTAAGTGGTAAAGTGAGAATTAAAATTGATGCTGGCGTACAAAGCGGTAAAATTCTTCGCTTACGCGGAAAAGGGATTCCGAGCATAAATGGCTATGGAAGCGGAGATTTATTAGTTCACGTAAATGTTTGGACGCCAAAAACACTTTCAAAAGAACAAAAAGAATTTTTTGAAAGAATGCAAGATGATGATAATTTTAGACCAAATCCGGAGAAAAGCGATAAATCATTCTTCGAAAAAGTTAAAGATATGTTTTCATAATTCATTTTGTTAACAAAATTTTATATATATTTGAATATCACTACGACATTTAGTAGTGATATTTTTCTTTTTCATAGCAATTTTTTTCCCATCCTTAATTTTTCAAATTTTAAGGGTGGGTTTTATTTTTAAGTCAATTGATAAGCTTGAATCCTTATATTTGGCTTCGTAAACGATAAATAATATGAATGATCTCTTGGTCGCAGAAGGAGTTTCAAAATCATTTGGCGATTTTACAGCGCTAAATAACTTCTCTCTTAGCATTCCGCAGCAAAGTATTTTTGGTTTATTAGGACCAAATGGAGCTGGAAAAACCACTTTTATTAGAATTATAAATCAGATTACAATGCCCGATACTGGTCGTGTAATTTTAGATGGCGAACCGCTTCAACCCCATCATATTGAATATATTGGTTATTTGCCTGAAGAACGCGGTTTATACAAGTCTATGAAAGTGGGAGAGCAGGTTTTGTATCTCGCACAATTAAAGGGTTTATCGAAACAAGAAGCAAAAAAACGTCTTCAATATTGGTTTGATAGATTAGAAATTGGCGATTGGTGGAACAAAAAAATTCAGGAGCTTTCGAAAGGAATGGCGCAAAAAATTCAGTTTATCGTTACGGTTTTACATCGACCTAAATTGTTAATTTTTGATGAGCCTTTTAGTGGGTTCGATCCTGTAAATGCCAATTTGATTAAAGATGAGATTTTACAGTTGCGAGAAGACGGTGCCACTATATTATTTTCTACTCACCGGATGGAAAGTGTTGAAGAATTGTGCGATTCTATGGCGTTAATTCATAAATCAAACAAGATTTTAGACGGTAAAGTTTCTCAGTTGAAACAACAATTTAAAACGAACGAATATCAAGTTGCTATAAAAACGAATCAAGAAGATTATTTTTTACAAGAAGTAAAGCAAAAGTTTGATGTTTTGCCGCCTAATTTTCATTCGATTCACGATGATTTACGATTAAATGTAAAAATTTCAGAAAAACATCAATCTAATGAATTGTTGTCTTTTTTAATGAATCACGGTGAAGTAAACCATTTTGTTGAAGTTATTCCTTCCGTTAACGATATTTTTATAAAAACCATTAAAGATCATGCGTAACCTAAAATTAATCATCAGAAGAGAATATCTGGCAAGAGTAAGAAATAAAACTTTTGTGGTCATGACATTTCTTAGTCCGATTATTATGGTCGGTATGATCGCGTTAATTGCCTATTTAAGCAGTTTAAATAACGATGAAAAAAGAATTGTAGGTATTCACGATCAAGCTAATTTATTTGCTGATGAATTTACCGATGATGATGAGGTAACTTATTTAAATTTTTCTGAACTTCCGTTAGAACAAGCTATCGATTCCGTAGATAAAAAAGAATATTACGGATTGCTTTTCATTCCTGAAAATTCTGATAGAACTTACCTTGCTAATCATATAGAGTTTTTTTCGAAAGATGCACCAAGCAATTCCTATATCTCGGGAATTGAACAAAAAATAGCCAATAAACTTACGAATCGTAATTTAGTTGAAAACGGCGTAGATCTAACAAAATTAGCCGATTCAAAAACAAAAGTTGCTTTACAAATTGAAACATTTTCCGGAGAACAAACTTCGAAAATGGCAACTTACATAAAAATGTTTTTTGGTGGCGCTGCCGGTTATTTATTAATGATGTTTATCATTATTTACGGAAATATGGTAATGCGCAGTGTTATTGAAGAAAAAACCAACCGAATTATTGAGATTATTATTTCTTCAGTTAAACCTATGCATTTAATGCTCGGGAAAATTTTAGGAACCAGTTTTGCCGGAATCACTCAATTTTTAATTTGGATATTTTTAGGCGGAATTCTACTAGTTGGCGTAAGTGCATTTTTGGGATTAGAAGTACAACCGCCAGAAGTTTCACAACAAGCAATGGAACAAGCTTCAAATGGGGAAATTCAGAAAATAATTACTGATATTGTAAGCCTTCCGCTTTTAAAATTGATTATCTGTTTCTTATTTTATTTTATTGGGGGTTACTTTTTATACAGTTCAATTTACGCTGCAATTGGTGCGGCGGTAGATAGCGAAACCGATACGCAACAATTCATGTTTCCTATAATTATTCCGCTTATGTTGGGAATTTATGTCGGGTTCTTTTCTGTGATCGAAAATCCTCACGGAATTGTCTCTACTATTTTTTCTTTCATTCCATTAACTTCACCGGTGGTGATGCTTATGAGAATTCCGTTTGGCGTTCCATTATGGGAAATTTTACTTTCAATGTTAACCTTGGTAATTTCAATATTTTTAGTAACGCTAATCGCAGCTAAAATTTACCGCGTAGGAATTTTAATGTACGGTAAAAAACCAACGTATAAGGAAATGTATAAATGGTTGAAATATTAAGATGGTTTAACAGTTTTAACGAAAATTTATCTTATATTTTTACTGAAACCCAAAGAAAAGTTAATTGTAAAGGTAGTCTATTCCAAAATAGTATCTTTCTATTTTAAAGCTAACTTAACCAATTAGAAGTTTTTATATGAATAATGCCTTAAAACTCTTTTTCAGTTTCTTTTCAATTCTCTTTTTTGTAGGTTTTTCTCAAGCACAAACAACCGATTTGGCGCGAGTGGAATATTTGCATATTCCTTTCAGTAAAGGAAATCAATCTTTAAATCGTTTTAGAGTTTTAGCGCAATTACCAATTCCTTTAAACGATGAAGATTATTTAGTTATTGGTGGTGAATATCGAAAACTAGATTTAGATTTCGAAGATCGTTTCCCATTTAAAACCAGTACTATAGAATCTACACAACGAATCGAGTCTACCGTTGGTTATATTAAAAAAATAAGAAATTCAAATTGGCGAATAGCCGCAAAAACCGGGGTGAGAATTTCTTCAAACTTTCAAACTACTTTAGGTAGTGACGATTATATTTTTTTAAGCGCTATTTACGCAATTAATGATGTAAAAAATAAAGACGAAAATGGTGTCGCTTTAGGGAAACCTTACCGAATTATTTTAGGTTTAATTTACACCACAACACCGGGAAGAAATTATCCTATTCCTTTAATAAATTATTTTAGAGAAATTAACGATACGTGGTCATATACCGCCGGAGTTCCAAAATCTTTAATTCGCTATTCTTTCAATGAAAAAAATCACTTGCAAGCTTTTGCTACGTTAGACGGTTTTTTTGCCAATATTCAAAAAGATATTGTAGTTGAAGGAAAAGATAGAGTCGGTCAAAATATTTCGATGACCAATGTAACTTTAGGTTTAGGTTACGAACATTATTTTACAGAACACATCTTGTATTATCTTTACGCAGGTCATACCGTTTATAACGAATACAGAATTAGAAATAATGAGCGTGATGATGTTTTTGTAATTGAAAACAACAATACTTTTTACGTAAGAACCGGAATTAAATTAAAAATATAAAAATGTCTAGAATACTTGTTATTGAAGACGAAGCTTCAATTCGAAGAGTCTTGATAAAAATTTTAACTGAAGAAAATAAAAATTATACAGTTGAAGAAGCCGAAGACGGACTCTCCGGAATGGAAAAAATAAAAAACGAAGATTACGATTTAGTGCTTTGCGACATTAAAATGCCGAAAATGGATGGTGTTGAAGTCTTAGAAGCCACAAAAAAAGTAAAACCAGAAATTCCGTTTGTCATGATTTCCGGTCACGGCGATATCGAAACCGCTGTAAATACCATGAAGATTGGCGCATTCGATTATATTTCAAAACCGCCAGATTTAAATCGACTTTTAAATACTGTTCGCATTGCGCTCGATAGAAAAGAATTGGTTACCGAAAATAAACGCCTCAAGAAAAAAGTAGGTAAAAACTATAAAATGGTGGGCGAATCTGAAGAAATTAAACAAATTAAAAATATCATAGAAAAAGTTGCTCCAACCGACGCGCGCGTTTTAATAACCGGTGATAACGGAACCGGAAAAGAACTTGTCGCACATTGGATTCACCAAAAAAGTGAACGCTCTAAAGGACCGATGATAGAAGTAAATTGTGCAGCAATTCCTTCAGAATTAATTGAAAGTGAATTATTTGGTCACGTAAAAGGCGCGTTTACTTCAGCAAATAAAGATCGTGCAGGAAAGTTTGAAGCTGCTAACGGCGGAACCATTTTCTTAGATGAAATTGGCGATATGAGTCTTTCAGCGCAAGCTAAAGTTTTAAGAGCTTTGCAAGAAAAGAAAATTTCACGCGTAGGAAGCGATAAAGACATTAAAGTTGATGTGCGTGTAATTGCCGCTACTAATAAAAATCTTTCCGAAGAAATTAAGGGGAAAAAATTTAGAGAAGATCTTTACCATCGTTTGGCTGTAATTTTAATCGATGTACCCGAATTAAATGAACGTCGTAATGATATTCCGTTATTGGTGAAACATTTTGCTGAAAAAATAGCCGAAGAGCAAGGAACTCCTGCAAAAGAATTTTCAGAAAAAGCGCTCACATTATTACAAGAATACGATTGGACAGGAAATATTCGCGAATTAAGAAATGTGGTAGAACGTTTAATTATTCTAGGTGGCAAGAAAATTGAAGAGCAAGACGTAAAATTATTTGCGAGTAAATAGTTTGCTAGATTTTTTTATTCCGATTAATCAAAGGTGATAAGGGGAAAATAATTACTGAAAAAAGGAACAGGTAAATAAACCAAGAACCTAACCCTTCAGATATTTTCAATGCAACTAAAATCATTTGAATAGTTAAGTACAAAAAGCCTACTACTATAATTAGAATTAAAATTTTTAGATTTTTAACCATAAAGATAAGTTGATGGTTCACCTTTTTTGAAAGTTCTGATAAGAATATCTTTTCTAATTTTAAAGATCCAACATAAAAAAGTAAACCTAAAATAGGAAGTAGCCAAATATTATTTTTAGACGAATAATTATCGGGAGAACCGTGAAACCCAAAGTGAAGTGGAATTTCGTTCGGTAATTGTGAGAAAAAAATAACAGGAATAATAAATAAACAGAAAACAATAATTAAAGTAATATTTCCAATTATTTTATATTTTCTATTCTTTATTTTCACATGAAATAAATATTTTTTAAGGAAGAATTAATTGAATTTATCCTCGTGTTTTGTAGGGTCGTATTTTAAAAAGTACATTGTTTTCCCGTCAGACCGATTCCAGGTGTGAAATAATTCAAACCCAAATTTTTGATACACAATCGTATTTCTTTTTGTTTGTGTTTCAGCAAATAAAGGCAAATTATATTTGTGTGCGCGACGCAAAAATTCATCTTTCATTTCCTTAGCTACTTGCGTTTGTGCACCTCTACCTTCTTTAGAAATTCCCCAAAACCAGCAGTATAAGTAGTCTTGATCTTTAGGTCGCTGACTTTTAACGTACTTTTGGTTTTTTAAAATTGTAGATACATTTTTAAATCCGGTTACGTTAAAAACCAGTTTTAGATTCTCAACCGTATCTTTTATAAAATTAGGCGTGTTTTCGCTATTTTTAAATACTATCGCGATACCCATTTGGTTTTCGGAAAGTACCAATGCATCTTTTTCAATCGCTTTTTCAACCATATGCGTAGCTAAATAATGAAAACGAGCATCACGATCGCCACCTTTTTTTACGATTTCCATAGAAGTTGGCGTTTCTTTTAAAATTTCCGCAACTCGATTTATAATAATTTCTTTATCCAAAAGGTATCTTGTTTAAGATGCGAAGATAAAAAAAGTAGCTGAATAATATATTTTTCTCCGCGCTAAATAAGTGATAAGCGATTTTTTGTAAACTGAATTAACAAAGATTTATAGTGCTATTTTTCTAATCAGCAGCATTTCAAATTATCTTTGAGTTATAAATTTCAATTTAATAAAATGGCGATAATCGGTTCTATTATAAAAAGCGTAATTGATGTTACCGGAAGCATCAAAGCAGAAGATAATCCTATAGAAAATCAGAAAAAAGTGCTGAATAATTTGCTGAAAAAAGCAAAAGATACAGCATTTGGAAAATATTATGGATTTTCAAAAATATTAGAAAGCGAAAATCCCCAAGAAGCCTTTCAAGAAAAAGTACCCTATTTCGATTACAATAAAATGAATGAAGAATGGTGGTACAAATTGCACGAAGGTTTAGAGGATATCACCTGGCCAGGATCGCCGTCTTATTATGCGATTAGTTCAGGAACTACCGGAAAAACCAGTAAAAGAATTCCGGTCACCGATGATATGCTCGATTCTATTCGTCAAGCCGGCGTAAAGCAAGTCACTGCATTATCAAATTTCGATTTGCCGTCAGATTTTTTTGAAAAAGAAATTATGATGCTTGGGAGCTCTACCAATTTACAACAAAAAGAAGATCATTTAGAAGGCGAAATTAGCGGAATTAGCGCCAGTAATATTCCTTTTTGGTTCAGAGGTTATTACAAACCCGGAGAAGAAATTGCCAAAATAGACGATTGGGATGAACGCGTAAAACATATTGCCGAAAATGCTAAAAATTGGGATATCGGTGCGTTAAGCGGAATTCCTTCTTGGATGGAACTTATGATGAAAGAAGTAATTAAGTATCATAACGTAAAAAATATTCATGAAATTTGGCCGAATTTAAAAGTTTATACTTCAGGCGGCGTCGCTTTTGAGCCTTATGAAAAAAGTTTCAATGCGTTGTTAGAAAAACCAATTATCGTGATCGATACGTATTTAGCTTCTGAAGGATTTTTAGCTTGCCAAATGCGTCCCGATACTTCAGCTATGCAACTTATTACCGATAATGGAATTTATTTTGAATTTGTTCCGTTTAAAGCTGAATATATTAATTCCGATGGTTCATTAACAGAAGATGCGCCGGTTGTGAATTTGGCAGATGTTGAAGAAGGAAAAGATTACGTTTTATTAATTAGTACCGTTTCGGGAACTTGGCGTTATTTAATTGGCGATACCATTGCTTTTACTAATGTTGAAAAAGCTGAAATTAGAATCACCGGAAGAACAAAATTCTTTTTAAATGTTGTCGGCTCTCAATTATCGGTCAATAAAATGAACGACGCGGTGCAAGAAGTAGAACAAAAATTTGATATTGAATTACCAGAATTTACCGTTTCCGCCGTAAAAATTGATAACGAATTTTACCACGTTTGGCATATTGGAAGCGATGAAAAAATTAGCGTTTCTGAAAATGAAATTGCTGAAGCATTAGATGAAAGTTTAAAAAACGCCAATAAAAATTATAAAGTCGCTCGTTCAAAAGCATTAAAAGGCGTAAAAGTAAATTTAATCCCGATGAGTGTTTTTTACGAATGGAGCGGCGCGAATAAGAAAAAAGGCGGACAAGTAAAAATGGAAAAAGTAATGAACGAAGAAAAATATGCAGATTTTGAAGCTTTTGTAAAAAAACAATTAGAAAATCAATAGCTAAACGTTTCGTTTTCTTCTTCGACTTCCTTTTTAACTTTTTTCTCGACTTCTTCAGTATCTCGAGTATTTACAAGTTCCATAATTTCTTCTGGCGACATGTATAATCGTTGAATACGCGCTTTGTATTTTGGGCTAATACTCGTGTTATTTAAAATGAAATTTTTGGTAGCTAAAATGAATTTATACATTCCGTGTTCTACTGCAAAAGTATCGGCAGCGCGTTCCACTTCTTTAATATGACGTTTAGAAAAAAGATATTTTATGCCGAAAATAAGCATTCCAAAAGTGCTTCGGTCTTTATAATCCATCACGTGGCCAAGCTCGTGACCAATCCAACCAATTAAAACTTCGTCTTCAACATCGGTAATATGAAATTCTTCTTCTTCAATATGAAATTTCTCACTGATTAAAATTATATAACTCCGGTTCTTTTTGCTTTTTAAAAAACTCTCATAACGCGGTTGCGCTTGCATGGTAGATTTTTTAATCTTGTCTTTAAATTTAAACGTAATAGGAGTTTCTTTTAATTCAGGATAATAACTCAACGCAATGTTGACTTGCTTTTTTATGCTTGAAGGAATTATTTTATTGGTGAATTTTAAATCGGTAGAATTTGTCATAACGTAATTTGGCTTCAACAGCTAACAAGTTTCAAGGTAGTAGAAACTTCGTATTCTTCCTATTAAATATCTCTTAAAACTTCACTTAAAAACAGATTTCATTCAACTGAAATAAAATATCTTTGCCGAAAATTTTCAGCGTGCGTTTTCAAGCTTACACCAAAGAATTCAGTAAAAACCTAAAAATCGCCTATCCGGTTATGTTAGGGCAATTAGGTCATGTGTTAGTTGGGTTAGCCGACAATATAATGGTTGGGCAATTAGGTGCCGCTCCGCTTGCGGCAGTTTCGTTAGGAAATAGTTTAATTTTTATTGCGCTTTCTATTGGAATCGGGTTTAGTTTTGCGATTACGCCACTTATTGCAGAAGCCGATGGCGCTTCAGATATAGAAAAAGGCCGTTCATTTTTTCAACACGGAATTATTATGTGTCTGCTGAATGGTTTTCTGCTCTTTGCGCTTGTTTGGGCGGTAAAACCCTTGTTGTATTATTTAGATCAACCGCCGGAAGTTGTTGATCTTTCACTTCCTTATATTGATATTGTTGCGTTTTCATTGGTTCCGCTTATGATTTTTCAAGCGTTTAAACAATTTGGCGACGGACTTTCACAAACAAAATATGCGATGTACGCGACAATCGCAGCAAATTTGGTGAATGTTTTATTCAATTATTTATTGATTTACGGTGTGTGGATTTTTCCGCGTTTAGAATTAGAAGGTGCTGCCATCGGAACCTTAATTTCTCGTTTTTTTATGTTGGGTTTTCTTTATTTTATTTTGAAAAAGAAGAAAAAATTCAGTACTTATTTTATCTGGGCAAAAAAATCATTACAAAAACATATTTTTAAACGTCTTTGGAATTTAGGTTTTCCCACCGCTTTACAAATGTTATTTGAAGTCGCTATTTTCACCGGTTCTATATTTTTGGCTGGAACGCTCGGTACAAATCCCCAAGCAGCAAATCAAGTTGCGTTAAATTTAGCTTCGATGACGTTTATGATCGCTGTAGGAATCGGTGTTACCGCAACCATTCGTGTAGGAAATCAAAAAGGAAGAAGTGATTTTGTTGAAATGCGCCGCATTGCGTTTTCTACTTTTTTACTAGTTTTTATTATTGAAGCCGTTTTTGCAATTGCTTTTATCTTGCTGAAAGATATTTTACCAACTTATTATATTGACAATGCTGAAGTAATTCAAATAGCCGCGCAATTGTTAGTTATTGCGGCACTTTTTCAATTAAGTGATGGTCTGCAAGTTGTAATTCTTGGCGCTCTACGTGGGTTGCAAGATGTAAAGATACCAACTGTTATTTGCTTTATTTCTTATTGGATTATTGGTTTTCCCGTTTCCTATTATACCGGAAAAGCTGATGTTTTAGGAAGTATGGGAATTTGGTTAGGTTTGCTCGCCGGCTTGTCTGCTTCAGCAATAATGTTGTATATTCGGTTCAATTATTTGAGTAAAAAATTAATTAATCAAGGTGTTGTAAAAACATCATAAAAAAATATAAATGGAATTCCCTAGATTTTTATTAGGTGATAATACCGATTATCCGGAAGCGATTTTTGTAATTCACACGCAATTTCCGCGTTTTATAATTAATCTTCAAGATGATGAAGTAGAATGGTTAGAAGATTTTGACAAAAGCGACGAAGAAGAATTGCAAAATGAAGCTGAAAATTTAATTAAAGAAGCTTCAGAATTTTACGATCGTGAAGTAGAACGCTACCAAGAATAAAGATGGAAGAATTATTAAAACTAGACCAAGAACTTTTTTTGTACCTGAATAATTTAGGTTCAGAAACTTGGGATTGGTTTTGGGTTTTTATTACACACAAATTTGCTGCCATTCCATTATACGCGGTGCTTTTGTATTTGTTGTACAAAAATTACGGTTGGAAACCTACGTTGGTGACCGTAGTGTTAGTCGCCGGAATGATTACGTGTACAGACCAATTAGCAAATGTTTTTAAAGATTATTTTCAGCGTCCAAGACCTTGTAAAGAACCGTTTATTGAACAAGGAAGATTGCTCTTAGATTACTGCGGAAGTTACGGGTATTTTTCTGCACACGCTGCAAGCTCTACAGCCTTAGCAATTTATTTAGGAAATATTTTAAAACGCTGGTATAAGTATGCTTTAGTCGGAATGATTTTTTGGGCGGTAATTGTGAGTTACAGTAGAATTTATGTAGGAAAACATTATCCTGGCGACGTAATTACAGGAATGATTATCGGCGGAATTATTGGCTTTGTTTTCTATAAATTACAGCAATTTATTCTACGTAAATATGTTGCTTAGTTAATTCTTTTCAGTAAATAAAAAGTACGAATTAACCGATTTTTATAACCTGATTTTTTAGGATTTACGTAATTTAAATCGTAACGTTCGGTTTCTAAGATTTTGTATTTGTCTTTAATTCGGTTTAAGAATTTTTGGTCGTTTTCATTTGTAATCACACCAAATTTTTCTTCAGTGGGAAAACTTTTTTTGCCATGAATTTGTGGAATAGGCGCTCCAAACTCCCAAATTAATTCTGGTGTTTCCACTCCAAATTCGTAAACCTTGATATTTCTTTTTTCAGCGAATGTTTGTAACTCAGCAATATTTTTAAATTTCGGGTTATCTAATAAAGCATTGGTTAATGGGAAACCAACCGCCATAACTACACAGATAAATGCGATGGTCAAATAAAATACTTTAGAATATTCATTTCGTTTTAAATAAAGAAGTTTAGCAAAACCGATTGCGACTAATAGAATGGAAGTTGCAATAAAATAAAACCAAAATCCTTCTAAATCTAAGACAAAATAAGCGGCGATGGGAAAAGCAATTCCAATAATTGCAATTAGCCCATGATTAAAATAAACAATCAATTTTTCTTTTAATGGAATTTCTGCAAACTTTCTACATAAATATTCCACATAAAATCCTGTATTAAAAGCCATCGGAATTAAAACCGGCAATAAATAACGTGACTTTTTTTCAGGAATAATAGAAAGTAGAATAACCGATAAAACCGTCCACAAAAAAGAGAATAAATAGGCTTTTTTATTACTGACTCTATTTTTTAAATATGGATATAATAATGCCACAAATGATGGAATCGTCCAAATTCCGCTTTGCGTAAAAAAGCTCCAATAATAATAAAATGGTCGTACATTATAACTTCCCCAACGTCCGGCTTCACGAGAAGTAATTTCCAAAAATGTATCGGGATCGGCTAAACGAACGTACACAAACCACCACGCGCTTATAATAGCTGAAATGACTAAAAAAACAAACAGCGGAAGCCATTTCTTTTTGAAATTCTTGTATTTGTAAACAATTCCGTAGGCAATTAAAAAAGGAAGCAAAAGCGCGTAAAGCGAAACAGGACCTTTACTCATAAACGAAAAACCGAAAAAAATCGCGGCTAAAATTGCATTTTTATAAAACGCATTTTCGGAACTGAAAAATTTCCATAAATAATAAATTGAAACCATCATAAATGCGTGCGTGAAAATATCCCACTGTCCGTTTCTTCCTGAAAAAATAATATAAAAAGACGAGGCTAAAATTAAGCTACTAAAAAAACTTTGTTTCAGTGATATTTTAAATTTTGGTAATAATTTATAGAAAAAAATAAGCAGTAAAATAGTACTCAACGCTGCAGGAAGTCGCATTGCAAATCTACTCTTAAAACCAAATAACCAGCCGCTAATTGCGGTAAGCCACGTTGGTAAAGGTGGTTTTTCGTAGCGCGGTAAATTATTCATTGTGGTTAACAACCAATTTTTGTGCGTAATCATTTCTCGAGCGGTAATAAAATTTCGCGCTTCCATGATATTCACATAAATAACATCGAGGTTAAAAATGAAAATAAGTACCGAAACGATTAGTAAAATGGGTAAATAGTAGTTTTTATAAATCTGTAGATTTGCCATCGTATTTTCTGCTTAGCATAATATTTCGAATATAAATAAAACTTCCTGTAATATGCCCGATAAATAAAACCGGATCTTTTCTAATAATCGCGTAGAGTAAAATTAAAAGCGCGCCAATTAAACTCAGCACCCAAAAACCAAGCGGCAAACTTGATTTTTTAATTTTTTCAGAATAAATCCATTGATAAAAGAAGCGAAAATTAAAAACAATTTGAGCGCCAGAACCTAAAATAAGTAACCACAACGGAATCGCTTCATTGTAAAAAAGTTTATGAATATCGTACGTATTGTTATTATACGAATAAATAATAATGAGTAGCGGAAAAATATACAAAAACCAACGTAAAAGTTTAGGTGCTTTTTTCCATTCGCCTTGCAATTGTAAATTTCGAATATAAATAAAATAGGTAATAGCTTGGCCGAGCATAATCGAGAAATCATCCCGCAAATAACCATAAACAAATAATAAAAAGGAAGCGAATAAACTCAACTTCCAAAATAGCGAAGGTGTTAAAACTTTTTTATGTTTTTCTGAAAGAATCCATTGCAATAAAAGTCTTCCTGAAAATAAAAGTTGCGCAATTAAACCAATACTGTAGATTTGCCAATTACTCATCACGCTTGGTTACGTTGTAATTGATGTATTTTTTCTTCATCCACAAATACGCAAAACAATCGAGTAGCGGTCCTACAAGTCTATTCATTAAATGGAATTTTGCTTTTCCTGCAATTCTCGGGTAGTGGCGAACAGGAACTTGTTTAGTTTTTCCATTTTGAAGCATAATCATCGCCGGTAAAAATCGATGTAAACCTTTAAACATTGGAATACGTTTGGCGTAATCAGTTTTAATTACTTTTAGCGGACAGCCGGTATCGTCCATTCCATCGTGGGTGAAGCTTCGGCGAATTCCGTTGGCAATTTTAGATGATAAATTTTTAACAAACGAATCTTTCCGATCGGTTCGTACTCCGGTTACCAAAGCGTATTCTCCAATTTCTTTCAGCAGTAAATTAAAATCTTCGGGATCGGTTTGTAAATCAGAATCAATGTAGCCGGTTAATGGTGTTTTAGAATAATCAAAACCAGCTTTTATCGCCGCACTTAATCCTTGATTTTCTTCAAATGAAATAAAATGAAAATCGGTGTTTTTACGACAAATTTCTTCAACCAATTTCAAGCTATTATCAGAAGAACCATCGTTTACAAAGAGAACGCAGGTTTTTTTTAATGCGATTTTCAAATACTTTTTAAGTTCTTCTTCAACGCGTAAAAGATTTTCTTCTTCATTATAAAGCGGAACAATAATCGTCAATTCGTAGTTCATAAGCCAAGAAAATTCTTTACAAATGTATTAATATTTATAAAGTAGTGTTAAAAATATTTTAAAAGAAGCCAACGCCAGATTATCAGAATGTTCTTAATTTGCATTGTAATTTCGATTGCCGTTTTCTTAATACTATTATTTATGAAAATCTTACTTACCGGAGCTGCCGGATTTATTGGTTCACACACCGCTGAACGTTTGCAAAAAGGAGGATATGAAGTTATTGGCCTCGATAATTTTTCTGATTATTATTCGCTTTCGCTGAAACGTTTAAATGAAAAAGCACTTTCGGCTAAAAATATCGATATTTTAGATCTTGACCTTCGTAAAAAGGAAGACATACATACACTTTCAACCGATTTTGATTTTATTATTCATTTTGCTGCGCAACCCGGAATTTCTAGTTCTTGTACATTTGAAGACTATTTTACCAACAATATTCTGGGAACTAAAAACCTTATCGATTTCAGCTTAAAAAATAAAAACCTGAAACATTTTGTAAACATCGGGACTTCTTCTATTTATGGTTTAGAAGCGACTTTTCCTGAAAATGTAGCGCCAAAACCGGCCTCCAATTATGGTGTGACCAAATTAGCCGCAGAACAATTGGTATTGGCAGAAGCTCGCAATCATAAATTATCGGCAAGTTCGTTACGGCTTTATTCAGTTTACGGTCCGCGAGAGCGTCCTGAAAAATTATATACCAAACTCATCGCTTGCGGTTTTAAAAATGAAACTTTTCCGTTATTCAGCGGAAGCGAAAAACACTTGCGAAGCTTCACTTACGTTGGTGATATTGTTGATGGAATTGTAAAAGCCATCGAACGTCACAAAAAAATAAACGGTGAGATCATTAATCTGGGAACCGAAGTAGAGCACACTACTCAAGATGGAATTGATACGGTAGAAAAATTATTAGACAAAAAAATAGAGCTAAATGTAATTGAAAAACGACCGGGCGATCAATGGCGAACCAAAGCGAATATCGATAAAGCAAAAAAGTTGTTAGATTACAATCCGCAGTCTACGTTAGAAGAAGGTTTGCAGCAACAAATTAATTGGTATAAAGCAAATTTCTTATAATTCTTTTGCGAGTTTTAGCAGATAAGTTGCCGCTTCAAAAGGTGTAGTTTTATTTTCTTCGATTAATTGCAGTTGCTTTTTTAGTTCCGTTTTGATGGTAGGTTGATTGTAAAAATTCGATTTCAACTGTTCGTTTATTGTTTGTAGCAACCAAAATTTATTTTGCTCGTGCCGATTGTGATAGAAATAATCATTCTCTTGGGTGATTTTTCTATAATTCTCAATCATTTTCCAAATCGGTTCAATTCCAGAATTATACAAAGCACTGCATAATTTTACTTTCGGAATCCATTCACTTTGGCGCGTCGGGTAGAGGTGAAGCGCTTTTTTAAATTCAGCTTTGGCTTTTTTCGCAGGACGCTCATTTTCGCCATCGGCTTTATTAATGATAATTGCATCGGCCATTTCCATAATCCCACGTTTTATACCTTGCAATTCATCGCCGGCGCCGGCCAATTTAAGTAATAAAAAGAAATCGGTCATACTATGAACAACCGTTTCACTTTGCCCAACGCCAACGGTTTCAATAAGAATGGTATCGAAACCGGCAGCTTCACATAAAATTATCGATTCGCGGGTTTTTTTTGCTACGCCACCCAAAGAATCGCCAGAAGCGGTTGGACGAATAAAAGCGTTTTCTTGTTTTACCAATTCTTCCATTCGGGTTTTATCGCCTAGAATACTTCCGTGAGAAATGGAACTAGTTGGATCTACGGCTAAAACGGCGACTTTTTTTCCTTGTTGAATTAAATAATTTCCGAAAGCTTCAATAAAGGTGCTTTTTCCAACGCCAGGAACACCTGTAATTCCTATTCTAATCGATTTATTGGCGTGGGGAAGACAACCTTCGATTAATGTGGAAACGTCTTTTGCATGGTTTTGCTGTTGACTCTCAATTAGCGTAATTGCGCGGCTTAACGCGGGTTTGTTTCCTTTTAAAATAGCTTGAAGCAATTCTTCCGCGGAAACTTTTTTCTTCCGCAGTTTTTTTATGCGTGCTGCACTTTTTGCGCTTACACTATTGGAAATTGATTTTCCTTCTTTGTTGTGCAACGCAGAATTTTGTTTGTTGGTTTGCTTCAAAGCTTTGAAATATTTAGCACAAATTTATGAATTCATTTTTGAAAAGCCTTTCAAACCTTTCTATATTCAAAATATAAATTATTAACTAAAAAATTAGAATTATGAAAAAGTTTTATACTGCCAAATCAACAGCTTACGGTGGAAGAGTAGGAACCGTGAAAAGTGATGACGGTAAAATAGATATGAATTTGAGCGTACCAAAAGGAATGAATGGTGACGGCGGTGATGGCACAAATCCTGAACAATTATTTGCTTCTGCTTATGCTGCTTGCTACGGAAGCGCTTTACAATCGATTGCTGAAAAGAAAAATTTGAAGTTAGGCGATTTTAGTGTAACTGGTTCAGTAAGTATTGGAAAAACCGATGAAGGTGATTTTCAATTAGCGGTAGTTTTAGATTCTTATATTCCTGGTGTTGATGTTGAAACTGGGGAAGAATTGGTAAATAAAGCACACGAAGTTTGCCCATTTTCTAGAGCAACACGCGATAATATTGATGTTACGCTAAATCTTTTATTAGATGAAGATGAATAACTCATCAATTTTTTGATTTATAAAAAAGCTCGCTTAATTCAAGCGAGCTTTTTATTTGTTTAAAACGAATTTTATATTAAAAGAAAGCAATTTTTTCTATGGGTTTTGGTAGCGTATGCATATTGTAAATCATCATTATTTCATTAGGAATTTCGTAAAACGATTCTAACACATATTTAATTATTTTATCTTCGTGAATAACATGATATTTACGAATTCCACCTTTAACATTTAGATCTTTTTGAAAGTTTCCTCCCACGGGCGTAATTTTATCAGGTAAATTTTCATCTATATAAAATAAACGTGTTCCTTCTTCAGGGGAATCTTTTAAACCTAATTCAATTATTCTTAAATTATCACCATTTATAAGTGTGTCTTTATCTTTTAATATCTCATGTTCATCTGAAGAAAGCATCCAAATTCCTTTTATTGCTTGTGTTTCTTTGTCAACAATAACCGTTTCTTTTTTCTTTTTGTTATACGTAATTAATTCAGTAGGCATTTTTGTAATTAACCCAGGATTTTCTTGCCGAGGAGGTAAATAGCGAAATTTAATTAAATTGGTAGCTGCGGTTATTTCTAAAATTGGAACTAACTCTTCTCTTTCCATAATTTGGTTAAGAATAGCTAGCGGAAGGTTTTGCTTGCCTTGCATACTATCGGGTTGCTTTCTATATTCAGTAACAATTTTATAATGAGCGCGATGTAATTGAGCAAAAGTTGTTAACGTACCGAAAGCAACGAGTAGTAAAAAAAGAATAATACGTTTCATATAAAAATATTTACGAAAATTTATATTTTATAACGTAAATTAACTAATTATATTATAATAAAACATATTTTTAATAAATTTACCCTTGTTTGTTTAACTTTCTTCTTTTATAGGAATTGTAATTAGCGTTTTTCCCCAAGCTAAATTCATATTAATTAAACCTTGTTGTTCTTTAAATGAAATGGTGAATTGTTCTATTGGTTCGGTGTTTTTTCGTACTGGAGTTTCTAAGGTAAGTGCGTCATATTCGGCTTCTCTCGCAGCTTTTTCAGTAGTAAGTTCAATTCCCCAAGCGTACATTTTTTCATTAAAAATGATTTTCCAACTGTTTTTATTCGGAATTGTCCATAAGGTATATTTTCCAGCTTTTAAGAGCGAACCGTCCACTAATATATCTTTATTTATTTTAAAAGTGGTAGCTTCATTTGCACCGGTTCTCCAAACTTCATCGTAGGGAATAAGATTTCCAAAAAGTTCTCTTCCTTTTTTATACGGTCTATTATAAAATACTTCAAATTTTAAACTTTCTTGTTGAAAATGTACTGTGTCTTCGGGACTGTAAGATTTAGTTTCTCCTTTCCAAATAAAAAAGCTTAACATTCCGCCAAGAATTAAAATAATTAATCCAATAACAGTCCATTTTATCTTTTTCCGCATTGCTTAAAGTTTATTTTAAATTTACTGAATAAAAATTGCAACATCTATAATTTTAGCATGTCTTTATAAATGAACAGAAACTAACCAAAGATATTTTGTTACAAATTGAATTAATAGAAAAGTGCCGGCAAAATAACCGGAAGGCACAAGAAGAACTTTACAATAAATATTGTGACGGGATGTATTACGTGGCTTTACGTTTTTTGAAAAATCAGCACGATGCAGAAGAAGCTATGCAAGAAGGTTTTATACAAGCTTTTTTAAAATTACATCAATTTACCGGTGAAGTTACTTTTGGCGCTTGGTTAAAACGAATTGTAATTAATAAAAGTATTGATATGTTGAAGGCGCGAAAATTAAATTTTACCGCTATAAACGAACAAACTTTAGGAACAGCAGAAGAAGATAATAATTGGTCGGTTGCCGATGATGTTTCCATCGAACAAGTAAAAGAAGAAATTGAAGCATTACCCGAAAATTACAAATACCCGATGATGTTATTTTTAATTGAAGGCTACGATCACGAAGAAATTTCACAGATATTAGGAATAAGCGCGGTTTCCTCAAGAACTTTAGTACATCGCGGAAAGAAAAAATTACAAAAAAGATTAAAATCATTATATAATGGCACAGGATCTTAGAAAACTTTTTGAAAAAGAAAAAGAAAAGAAAATCGGTAAACCTTTACAAAAAGGTCACCAAGCACGTTTTTTAGAACGGTTAGATAATAATTTACCGGCAGAAAAAAAGGAAAAGAAACCTTCTTTTTTCTTCTTAAAAATAGCCGCAATTCTAATTGTAGCATTAGGAACTACTTTTTTTATGTACAACCAATTAGGAAATTTTGCAGAAACAGATAAGGTAGTAAATTCAGAAGAACAAAATTCAGAAAAAACTGAAACGCAACCTGTTTATTTAAGTGATGTTTCACCGGAATTTAAAAAAATTGAAGATTACTATTTAGCCAATATAAATGCTGAATTATCGCAACTAAATATTACCGAAGAAAACAAAGAATTAATCGACTCTTTTATGCTTCAGCTTTCAAATTTAGACAAAGAATACCAACGTTTAAACGCAGAACTTGATGATACCGGAATTAATGAAGAAACGGTAAGCGCGCTCATCAATAATTTAGAATTGCGTTTAGAATTGCTCTATAAACTGAAAAATAAATTAACAGAAATAAAAAAATCCTCTGTAGAGGAAATGAAAGAAAATAAAATTTAAAAAATCATGAAAAGAAATCACAACAAAACCTATCTCGCATTTTCCTGCCTGTTTATGTTTTTATTGAATCCCACGCTGATTTTCGCACAGAATTCAGTTGAAAAAGTCACCGAAAGTTACGATGTAAATGACGATGTGGAAATTTCCCTAGACACACGCCAAACCGAAGTTATTGTAGAAACGTGGAATAGAAATACGGTAGAAATACAAGCAAGCGTGAGCGCCGAAGACGTTTCTGAAGAAGAATTAAATGAAATTGCTGATGCTTGGCAACTCGCAATAATGGGAAATAGCAATAAAATTTCCATTCAATCTAAAGTGCAACCGCAAGGTTTCAGCAATCTTAGTCACGCAATAAGTTCAACATCATCAGAATTTATCGAACCGTTAATGAAAAATATGGTCGGTCCGATGTTAGAAACAATGTCCTCTGCCGCTTATCAATTACCACCAGAATTTTATTCGGGAATAAGCAATTTAAATTTCGATTACGACGCATATAAACGTGATGGTGAAGCGTATGTTGAAGAATACGAAAAGAAAATTGAAAAGCATTTCGGGAAAGATTTTGAAAACGCAATGGAAGAATGGGGCGAACGTTTTGAGAAAAACGCTGAAGCTTGGGAAAAACAAATTGAAGCTCGAATGAAAGCGATGGAAGAAAGCGGTGAGTTAGAAAAACGCCAAGAAGCATTTGCTAAACGAATGGAAGCTTGGGGAAAACGTATGGAACAAATGGCAAATCGGTTTGAAGAAAATGACGGACAAGTTACACGCACGGTTACCACAAGTCCTAATGGTTCAAAATCTGTTCGAGTTCATTATGTGAAATCTGGCAGTTTTAATTCCGCAGGAAAAGTTAACCGGACGATAACTATTAAAATGCCAAAGCAATCGAAACTAAAATTCAACTTGCGTCACGGTAGTTTAACGTTAGAAGATCGCGTAGAAAATCTTTCAGCAAATTTATCTTATGCAGCTTTAAATGCTGAAGAAATTGCAGGTAAAAAAACTTCGCTAAATGTTGCTTATGCGCCGGTAAATGTGAATAATTGGGAATATGGAGCTTTAAACCTCAGTTATGTAAAAGAATGTAAATTGAATTCTATAAAAAGTATAAAACTGAATTCGAATGCAAGCGATGTAATTATCGAAAATATTGATGAAACAGGAATTATCTCCGGTATTTTTGGCGAACTTTCTATCGCAGCGCTTGGGAAAGATTTTAAACGTTTAGATATTAATTTAGAAAATAGCGATCTGTTATTAAAATTGCCCGAAACTTCCTTTAATTTTAGTTACAGCGGTTCGCGAAGTAATGTGAATTTTCCGAAAAAATTATCGACCAATGTGTTAGATAATTATGACAGTAAACTTATTAATGGCTATTATAAATCTAGAAACACCAATAGCTCTATTAATATAAATGCAAAATTCAGTGAAGTTCTCATGAAATAAATTTTTTCGAAAGAAATTCCAAAAGTTATTCAGAGAGAAAATAGTTGAATTCTGAAGTGTTTCAGAAAATTTAAATCTCAAGTATGGAGTAAAATAGAGTTAAGTGTTAATTTTATAGTTGTTTGTAACATTTCTCAATTGCCTTGCTATCTTCGCAAGGCAATTTTTTTATATGAATCTATCTGAAAAAATAAAAAGTCTAACTTCTGATTTTACACCGGTTATTGATTCTTCTATTCCACAGGAAGAATATGTAAAGATCGATTTATCTGAAGAAAATGAAGTTTTACAAAAGATAGATATTACTTCAGCAGTTATTTTTCAAAATTATATTACAGAATTTCTAAAAAAGAAAAATGCGAAAGTTGCCTACGGCGGTTATTTAGAAAAAAGAGCACTTTACAAGCGAAGTTCTTATTTTTTAGCTGAAGAAAACCCTAATAAAGAGCGCAATATTCATATTGGTTTAGATATTTGGGCTCCGGCAAAGACTGAAATTATTGCGCCGTTAGAAGGAAAAATTCATAGTTTTAAAAACAATCAGAATTTTGGTGATTACGGACCTACAATTATTTTAGAACACCAAGTTGAAAGTTTTAAATTTTATACACTTTACGGGCATTTATCCTTAAATTCAATAGAAAATTGTAAAGTCGGAAAATCAATTAAGCAAGGTGAACGTTTTGCGGAATTAGGAGATTCTAGCGTAAACGGTGATTACGCGCCACATTTACATTTTCAACTTATTTTAAAAATTGAAGATTTTAAAGGTGATTATCCCGGCGTTTCTTCCGCAGAAAAATTAGATTTTTATAAAGAAAATTGTCCTGATCCTAATTTATTATTAAAAATAGATTAGTCGTTTTTGGGTGATTTTTTTAGAAAAGCGGCAACAATAGCAGAAGTTACAACGCCCATTGCTAAACTTCCGAAAATAGCTTGAATTAAAAAGAAATTTAAATTGTAAAGCGATGCTGCTCCGTCACGTTTCATTCTTCCACTTTCCACCGCATGGTCGATTGCATGCTGAAAAAATTCTGGTGAAATTAGCGTACTTACCACGTATTGAACGATTGGAGCCAAAACTGCAATAATTACAGAAAGAACACCGCCTGAAATAACGCCTTGTTTCCACGACATAATTCCGTTGTAATAATTATCGCGTTTATCTTTTATAGCCAAAAAGAAAATGATAATATATGGGATCGCAATTAAATTGGTGTAAACCGCTTGTTTAGCAATTAATTCATCGTGTAAACCAATACTTTTTTCTCCCACCATCCAGATTAATGTGAAAACACTAAAAATGATTGCCCATTTAAATTCAATTCTGAAATTTTTCATCTAAATAATTATCTTCTTATTTGGTCTAATTTATTGGTGGTGACAATAGATTTTTACGTTTAAAAACTATCGTCATTTCAATTTTTCAAATATACCAAAATTATTATTCTGAAATTTTCGAAAAATAGTTTTAGCCACTATTTCTTAATTGAAAAAATAACCCAACGATAGGCTAACTAAAGAATTTTTATAAGGTTCCGTTTCAAAAACCTTTGTGAGACCGTAATAATATCTAGCTTGTGTAAAAAAAAGAATCTGTAAATTTTATAGTAAAACCGTCTTTTTTATATAAAGTGTATTAGCTGTAGTTATTTATTTTATGAATTTTATTTTTGAACTAATATATTTTAAGTTATCAAAGTCATCAAAAACAAGATAATAAGTAAAACCTTTATCTTTTTCATTTTTAAATGTATATTTATTCATAAAAGATTTTTTTTCATCAAAATCATTTAGTTGCATAATTTTTAAACATTCTTTTTTATTTAAACCAATTCTTAAGCCAATATTCAAAACTGAACTAAAATTTTCAAGAAAAATTATCTCTTTTACGTAACTATTTTTTCTTGCAGGTTTAAACTCAATCAATATCCCCTTATCATTATAATTAAAATATTGAGGATATGATTTCTCGGTAAAAATTGATTTACTTTTTATTATTTCATTGGGTTTTCCGTATTTATCAGTTATTTCTTTAATATTTGTTATTCCCAATTTAATATTGTTATAG